>NZ_AKJK01000055.1 GCF_000282375.1 Pseudomonas sp. GM50 | reverse complement strand
CTGCGCAGCAGTCGTAAACCGGCTGACGCAGCAATCCTGAAGAAACGCGGTGACTGGTTTTAGGGCCGCTTCGCAACCCAACGGGGGCAAGCCCCCTCGCCACAAAAGCTCCATTACCACAGGTAATCACCGACCTGCGGAGGGAACATTTCGCACAGGAAAATCAGAGTGCCAGCAGGCCCGATCCCTTTCATTTGCAGGACATTTCCTAGATCATTCCGCTCGCTTGCGCCGACAGAATCTGGTGGCTAGTCTCGGTTCATCACTGCATATCAGTGATCGGGTTTAGTAGCCCGGATCAATAGGCGCATAGCGTTTCATGCTCATGTCCGGCACTTTTTGCCGGATGTTGAATATGGTGGCTGTGCGTGGGGCGCCCTCGGGTGCACCGGTTTTCCTATTGACCGGCCTACTAACCTGCGTACAGCCGCCACCCCTCGTTTAGTAGGCGAAAAGTGACGGCTCCCATGCAGCAATAGGAGCAACACTCATGGAAAAATCCATCCCCGATCCACCCGAAGATACATCCTCCAACAAAGCCTTCACCGACGACCTGCTCAAAGACCGTTCCGCGCTTTACCGTGCGATCGATTTCCACCTCACCGGCAAGCAACCTTCGGCACCCGATGAATTGCGCTTCTACAACGTCAGCAAAGACGTGAGCTTCGAAGACGCCCAGCTTTATGTGGCTGATCTACTGCGCTGCGCCTCGGTCACGGCGTATCAGTGTGGTGATCAACTCAAGGGGGCCGATCGGGCATTGGTGTTCTCCGTCTGGCATTTGCTGGAGATTGCCAAGGCGATGGTTGATCGGTCCATTGAATGTCTGGGGATGAAACAGGGCTGAGTCTGGCCTTGGGGAATTTGTTGTTAGTGATATCGCCTTCGCGGGCAAGCCTCGCTCCTACAGAGATCGGTGATCGTCCGAACGACTAAATTCTGTAGGAGCGAGGCTTGCCCGCGAATGGCTGCGCAGCAGGCCCCGGCGTCATGGCGTATATTCGGCTAATCCCAATTACCTGCGCAGCCAACCATGAAACAGACTCCCGCCGACCTGGAGCAGATCACTTCCACCACCCTGGGTCATTACAACTCGGTGGCCGAGGACTTCCGTGAAGGCACTCGCGATCACGATGTCAGCCAGAACATCGATGCCCTGTTGCGGCATATTCAGGGTGAGGCACCGTTCAGCATTCTCGACTTTGGCTGTGGCCCTGGCCGTGATCTGAAAACCTTCACCCGCCTGGGCCACAGCGCCGTCGGGCTCGATGGTTCTGAAAAGCTTGCACAGATGGCCCGGGAGGACAGTGGTTGCGAAGTCTGGCAGCAAGACTTTCTGAAGCTCGACCTGCCGGCCGAACGCTTCGACGGGATATTCGCCAATGCGGTGCTGTTTCACATTCCGAGTCAGGAGTTGCCTCGGGTGCTGAAGGAACTGCGCGGGGCGTTGAAACCGGGTGGTGTGTTGTTCAGTTCCAATCCTCGTGGCGAGAATCAGGAAGGCTGGAACGGGCCGCGTTATGGGGCTTATTACGATCTTCAGGTGTGGCAGGAAATGCTGACCGAGGCGGGGTTTGTGGAGCTTGAGCATTATTACCGGCCGGCGGGGCTGCCGCGGGAACAGCAGCCTTGGTTGGCGAGTGTCTGGCGTAAGCCTGTGTAGGCTGTCAGGACGCCAATCGCGAGCAGGCTCGCTCCCACAGGAGATCGAGTCTGCCTGAACAACTCGGTCAACTGTGGGAGCGAGCCTGCTCGCGATGAGCGCAAAGCGCTCGCCTCACTGCACCTCTTTCTTCGGCTCGCGAACCTTGTACCAGGCCACGTACAGCGCCGGCAAAAACAGCAGTGTCAGCAACGTCGCGATGATGATCCCGCCAATCATCGCGTAGGCCATCGGCCCCCAGAACACTTCCCGCGCGATCGGGATCATCCCCAGGCTCGCTGCCGCCGCCGTCAACAAAATCGGTCGGCGACGGTGTTCCGTGGCCTGGACCACCGCGTCCCACGGCGTGTAGCCGCTCTTCTCGAAAGAGTCGATCTGGGTCACCAGAATCACCGAGTTGCGGATAATGATGCCGATCAGCGCCAGAATGCCGAGGATCGCCACGAAGCCCATCGGCGTGCCCGTCGGAATCAGCGCCAGCACCACGCCGATCAACCCAAGCGGCGCGACGCTGGCCACCAGAAACAGCTTCTGCACGCTGTGCAACTGGATCATCAGGAAGGTCGCCATCAAAAACAGCATCAACGGCACGACTTTGGCAATCGGCCCTTGAGCCTTGCCGCTTTCCTCCACCGTACCGCCGGTGGCGACTTTGTAGCCCACCGGCAAACTGGCGGCGAATTTGTCGATATCCGGTTGCAGTTGTTGCACCAGGTCGGTCGGTTGAATCTCGTCACGCACCGCCGCCTTGATGGTGATGGTCGGTTTGCGATCACGACGCCAGACCAGCGGCTGTTCGAGTTCATAACGCACCGTGGCAAACGCCAGCAGCGGAATCGACGTGCCACTCGGGGTGACGATCTGCAAGTTCTCCAAGGTTTTCGGACTGCCGCGCTCGGCATCCTCGGCACGACCCACCACGTTGATCAGGTAGATATCATCATCGACCTGCGTGACCGGCAAGCCGACGACGATGCTGTTCATCAGGTTCGCCACATCCTCCGACGACAGCCCCAGTTGCCGCGCCCGGTCTTGGGCGATGTCGATGCGCAAGACTTTGCCCGGCTCGTTCCAGTCGTAAATGATCTCGCCGATGTGGGTGTTCTTATCCAGTTCGGTGGCCAGGGCGATGGCGTGTTTGCGCACCTGATCGATGTCTTTGCCGCTGACCCGGTACTGAATCGGCCGCCCCACCGGCGGGCCCATTTCCAGCGCCTGGACGTAACTGCCGACACCGACGAATTCTTCGCGCAGGCGCTTTTGCAGTCGCGCCGTCAGGGCCGTGCGCGATTCCAGGCCTTTGCTGACGATCACCAGTTGCGCGTAGTACGGGTTTTGCAATTGCTGGTCGAGGGGCAGGTAGAAACGGATCGCCCCCTCGCCGATGTAAGTGCTCCAGCGCACGATGTCCGGGTCGTCCTTGAACGTCGCTTCGAGCTTGTCCACCACCTTGCGGGTTTCGGCGATCGAGGCGTTTTGCGGCAGGTTCAGGTCGACGAGAATTTCCGGGCGGTCGGAGGACGGGAAGAACTGGTTCTGCACGAACTGCATGGAAAACACCGAGAGCACAAACAGCGCCACGGTGATGCCGATGGCCCACCAGCGATTGCGCATGGCCCAGAGCAGGCCGCCATTGAACGCCCGACCGATGCGCCCAGGCTCCGCGTCGTGAGGTTTCACATTGGCGCTCAGAATGTGCACACCGAGTACCGGGGCGAACAGCACGGCGACGATCCACGACACCAGCATCGCCACTGCGATCACGGCAAATAGCGTGAAGGTGTACTCACCGGCCGAGCTGGCGTTCAAGCCGATCGGCACGAAACCGGCGACGGTGACTAACGTGCCGGTGAGCATCGGGAATGCGGTCGAGGTGTAGGCGAAGGTCGCCGCTTGCTCCTTGGTTTCACCCATTTCCAGGCGCGTGACCATCATCTCCACCGTGATCATCGCGTCGTCCACCAGCAGGCCGAGGGCGATGATCAGCGCACCGAGGGAAATCCGCTGCATGGTGATGCCGCTGTATTCCATGAAGAGGAAGACCATCGCCAGCACCAACGGAATCGAACACGCCACCACCAGCCCGGCGCGCACGCCAAGGCTGACGAAGCTGACGATCAGCACGATCACCACCGCTTCGAACAACGCACTGGTGAAACCGCCGACGGCCTCTTCCACCACTTCGGCCTGGTCGGACACGTTGTGCACGCCGACGCCCACCGGCAGGTCGGCCGTCAGCTCATCCATGCGCAGGTGCAGCGCCTTGCCGAAGTCCTGAATGTTGCCGCCCTTTTTCATGGCGATCGCCAGGCCGATGGCCGGCTGGCCGTTGAAGCGAAACTCCGGGGTCGACGGATCGACGTAGCCACGGCTGATGTTGGCGATGTCGGCCAGTCGGTAGAAGCGATCATTGAGCTTCAGGTTGACGTTGGCCAGGTCTTTCTCAGAGGCAAATTGCCCCGAGGTCCGCACCGAAATCCGCTCCGGACCGGCCTCGATCACCCCGGCCGGGGTCACGGCGTTCTGTGATTGCAGGCTCTGCACCACCTGACGCTGATCGATGCCGAGGGCGGCGAGTTTGCGAGTGGAGAAGTTCAGATAAAGGACTTCATCCTGCTCGCCGACCATCTCTACCTTGCCCAACCCCGGGACTTCACGGATTTCGGCACGCACCTGCTCCACGTAATCGCGCAACTGGCGCATCGACAGGCCATCGGCGGTAAAGGCGTACACCGAACCGAACACGTCGCCGAACTCGTCGTTGAAACCCGGCCCTTGCAGGCCCTTCGGGAAGTCACCGCGAATGTCGTTGATCTTCTTGCGCACCTGGTACCAGATTTGCGGGATGTCCTTGGCGCTGGTGGTGTCGAGCAGGTTAACGAAGACCGTTGATTCGCCGGGGCGGGTGTAGCTTTTCACATAGTCGAGCGAGTCGAGTTCTTCGAGTTTTTTCTCGATCCGGTCGGTGACCTGCTTGAGGGTCTGTTCCTGTGTCGCGCCGGGCCAGCGAGTCTGGATCACCATGGTTTTGATGGTGAACGAGGGGTCTTCTTCGCGACCGAGGTTCAGGTACGAGAACACGCCCATCAGCAGCGCGACGAACATCAAATACCAGACAAACGACTGATGTTTGAGGGCCCACTCGGATAAGTTGAAACTCCCTTTCATTGCGGGCGGCCCTCGTCGATTTTCACTTTCTGCCCCGGTTTGAGGCTGTTCACACCCGCGCTGACCACCCGCTCGCCGGTTTTCACGCCGTTGGCCAGGACCACCGTGGCATCAGTCCGGCTGATCAGGCTGACGTCCCGTGGCGAAACGGTTTGCGTCTGTGGATCAACGACCCAGATGCGCAGCTTTCCATCGACCTCCTGCAGCGCGCTCACCGGCAGTTCGAGGCGCGGCTTGATCGCGGAACTGAGGGTCACGCTGATCGCCGTACCGAGGCGAAAGCCCGGTGGCGTATCGGCCAGGCTCAGGCGGGCGCGACGGGTGCGGGTCGCACTTTGCGCCTGGGGTTCGATTTCGCGCACGATGGCGGTGCTGGTGATGCTCGGGTCCAGTTGTGAGGTGACCTGGAACACCACGTCGGCTGGCAATTGATCGACCAGGGTATCGGGCAGGTCGATCACCGCTTCCTTGATGTCCGGCTGCGCCAGGGTCACCACTTGCTGGCCGGCCGTGACCACTTGCCCGGCTTCGGCGTTCCACGCGGTGACGATGGCTTTGTGATCGGCGCGCAGCTCAACGTAGTTGAGTTGGTCCTTCGCCTGATCGACGGCGGCCCTGGCTTGATCGAGGGACGCCTGGGTGGTTTTCAGGTCGGTCTGGGCGATGTCCAGTTGCGCCTGCGCGCCAACCCCGCGGTTGAACAGTTCCTGCTGACGCCGAGCGTTGGCCTGAGCGTTGATGAGCTGCGCCTGAACGCGCGCCAGATCACCCTGAGCCGAGCGCAACTGGTTCTGCTGATCGGTGGGGTCGAGGGTGGCAAGCAAGGCGCCCTTCTGCACTTCGGCGCCGACATCGACGTTACGGCTGGCGATACGCCCCGGCACCCGGAAACCGATGTTGCTTTCGTAACGGGCCTGAATGCTGCCGGCAAACCGGCCGAGGTCTTCTTGATTGAGCGCTTTCACTTCCACGGACAACACCGGCCGAACCGGTTCTGGCGGTGCTTCCTCCTTGGAACAGGCGACCAGCAGCACAGCGGCGGACAACAGCAACAGGCGCTTCATGGCTGGGCTCCTGTCATTGGCGTCTTATAGGTGTTTTCGACGATCTCCACCCTCACGCCCGGATGCAGTAATTGACCGCCTGCGGTGACAACTTTTTCGCCACCGTTGAGGCCAGCGCTGACAATGACTTTGCCGGTCAGGTAACGGCCGACGGTGACCGTGTGCAACTGCGCCTTGCCCTCGGCGTCCACCAGCCACACGGCCGGGTCACTGAGGTTTTTGGTCAGGGCCGACCAAGGCAGCTCCACTGCGATTTTACCGACTGGTTTTGCGGTGGCGCTCACCACCGACCCGAGTTGCATGCCCTCGGGAAGACGGTCGAGGCTGACTTTGACTTGCACTGTGCCGGTCTGCGCCGAGACTGCCGGCGTGACCTCCCGAACGGTGCCCGTGGTCTTGATCTTCGGGTTGTCGAGCAGGCTGACCACAATCGATCTATCCGACGGCGGCTCGGCCAGCAGCGACTCATACACGTTGAACACCGCGTCACGCTCGCCGTCCCGGGCCAGGCTGAAAATCGGCACCGTGGCCTGCACCACCTGGCCAACTTCGGCCTGGCGCGCGGTAATCACCCCCGGCGCATCGGCAATCAGCGCGGTGTAGCTCAGTTGATCACGGGCGTTGGCCAATTGCGCTTGAGCGGCGGCCAATGCGCTTTGACTGCTGCGCAAGGCGGCTTGAGCGGAATCGTATTCGCTCTGGCTGGTGTAGCCCTTGGGCAGGAGTTTTTGTTGGCGAACGAAGGCCGCAGCGGTTTGTTTGACCCGGGCCTGTTCGGCAACCACTTGGGCCTGGGCTGAGTCGACATTGGTTTGCAGGTCCTTGGGATCGAGCTTGGCCAGCACTTGTTTGGCCGAAACCCGGTCACCGACATCGACCATACGCTGGATGATCTTGCCGCCCACGCGGAACGACAGTTCGGTTTGTACTCGCGCCTGGACGTCGCCGGTGAGTGTCACTGCGGCGGCGTAATCCGATGGCTTGACCTCTTGCACAAAGACTCGCGGGCGGTCCTTCTCGACAGGCTTTTTATCGCCACAGGCGGTCAGCAAGGCGATGAGGCTCAGGCCAACCATTAATTTCAATCCGGGACCCGCCATGCAGACTCCTTTGCGTTGTACGAACGTGCCAGTGACGATACGACTGTGAGCTTAGAACAGGGTTCAACAGGTGCACGGGTTTGCTGCACACCTTGTGGCTTGGGGCTTACCTGTGGCGAGGGGGCTTGCCCCCGTTCGGCTGCGCAGCAGACGCAAAATCTGCTATCTCGTTTTGCCTGACACGCCTCATTGAATGGCTTTGGGGCCGCTTCGCAGCCCAGCGCGAGCAAGCTCGCTCGCCACAGGGATCATTGTGTTGCCGACAATAAGGCAGAATGACGAACCATGCAGCAGGAAGCTACCCATGCTCAAAACCCTAGCGGTGGCCAATTACCGCTCGATCAATAAATTGGTGATTCCGCTTGGCCGGTTGAACCTGATCACCGGCCCCAACGGCAGCGGCAAATCCAACCTCTACCGCGCCTTGCGCCTGCTGGCGGAAACCGCTCAAGGTGGCGTGGTCAATGCGCTGGCACGCGAGGGTGGACTGGATTCGACGTTCTGGGCCGGGCCGGAAAACATCAGCCGGCGTATGCGTAACGGCGAAGTGCCGGTCGAGGCAAGCGTGCGACACGGCGTCAAACGCCTGCGCCTGGGGTTTGCCGGTGAAGATTTCAGCTACTCGATCGCGTTGGGCCTTCCGGAGCCGAGTCTGTCGGAGTTCTCCCTAGACCCGGAAATCAAAAAGGAATGCATCTGGTCCGGGCCGTTCTATCGCCCGGCCAGTTTGCTGGTGGATCGCGACGGCCCGATGATTCGCGCTCGGGTCGGTCGCGGCTGGGAAGTACTGGCGCAGCACACACCGAACTTCGACAGCCTGTTCGATCAGGTCGGCAGTTTTCGCACCTCGCCGGAGGTCATGCAATTGCGTGAGTTCATCCGCCGCTGGCGCTTCTACGATCACTTTCGCAGCGACGCCGATGCGCCAGTGCGCCAACCGCAACTGGGCACCCGCACGCCAGTATTGCACCACGACGGTCGCGACCTCGCCGCAGCGTTACAGACCATCCGCGAAATCGGCGATCCCGAAGCCTTGCAGGCGGCGATCAGCGATGCATTCCCCGGCGCGACACTGAATATCGCACCGCTGCAGGGTGGACGGTTTGCGATCGAGTTTTATCAGGAAGGATTGTTGCGACCGTTATCCGCCGCCGAGTTGTCGGACGGGACGTTGCGCTATCTACTGCTGGTCGCGGCGTTGTTGACCCCTCGACCGCCGACGTTGATGGTATTGAACGAGCCGGAAACCAGTCTGCATCCAGACCTGCTGCCGGCGTTGGCGCGCTTGATTATTCGAGCTTCCGAACAGTGTCAGGTGTGGGTGGTGTCCCATGCGCGGCGGTTGATCTCGGCGCTGCAGCAAGACCCGGAATGCAATTGCATTGTGCTGGAGAAGAATTTCGGCCAGACCGGGATGGTCGGGCAGCGGATGCTGGATGAGCCGGCGTGGTATTGGCCGGATTGATCGGCGCTTGAACAACCGAATCGCGAGCAGGCTCGCTCCCACACTGGATCGGCGACTGACACAAAAGTTGTGTTCATCGAAGATCCCCCTGTGGGAGCGAGCCTGCTCGCGATAGCGATCGGAAAGTCACCGCAAAGGTCAGAGACTCACCCCTGCCACTTCCCACCCTCGACAATCACGCTCTCAGGCTTGGTGTCATCGCTCAATTCTTTACGCACATACTGGTCGTACAGCTTGAGCAAAAACTTCTCCTCACCCAACTTCGCCAACTCCACATTCACCCAGTCGCGCAGTTCGATATTGCCCTTCTTCACCGCCGGTGCGATCGGTGCTTCGGCACCCAGTTTTTCCTCCAGCACACGGTAGCCGGGGTTCTGCTTGGCCCAGCTGAACAGCACCAGGTTGTCCTGCGCATATGCGTCGCCGCGACCGTTGGCCAGGGCTTGCAAAGACTCGGAGTTTTTCTCGAACTTCAGCAGTTTCCAGTCCGGATGATTCTTGGTCAGCCAGATATCCGCCGTGGTGCCCGTGGTCACGATGGTGGTGCGGGTCGCCAGGTCATCAAGGTTCTTCACCGAACTCGCCTGCGGCACCAGTGCCTGCACCGCGACCTTGAGGTTCGGGTTGGTGAAGTCCACGGCTTCCTTGCGCTCCGGGGTGACGGTCATGTTGGCCAGGATCAGGTCGACCTTGTCGCTTTGCAGGAACGGAATCCGGCTCGCCGGCTCCACCGCAACGAACTCGACCTTGTTCTCATCACCCAGCAGATCCTTGGCAAATTGACGACCGATGTCGGTATCAAACCCCACGTAGCGCCCGGCCTCATCGACAAAACCGAACGGCGGTTTATCGGTGAAGACGCCGACGATCAGCTTGTCCCGGGCTTTGATTTTTTCCAGGTACCCGGCCGGTGCGGTGCTGACGCTGGCGGCTTTTGGCTTGGCCGGTTCTTCGGTTTTGTTGCAGCCGGCGAGCAGCGCCAGGCCGAATAGAGGGAGTAGCAGCAGAGAAGACTTGGCAGTTTTCATGACAGTTCCAGTTCCTTTGTTTGAGTCGTTTTGGGTAGTGCGGCGACGTAGGAGAACTTCTCCAGGAACTGCTGCGCTCGTGCGGTTTGCGGGTTCGTAAAGAAAATCTCGGGGGGGTGTTGCTCAAGAATGCGCCCGGCGTCCATGAACACGATGCGGTCGGCCACCGCGCGGGCGAAGGCCATTTCGTGAGTGACGATCAGCAGGGTCATGCCCTCGCGGGCCAGGCCCTGAATCACTTCGAGCACTTCCTTGACCATTTCCGGATCGAGGGCGGCGGTGACTTCGTCGAAGAGCATGACCTTGGGGTTCATGCACAGCGAACGGACGATAGCGATGCGTTGCTGCTGGCCGCCGGAGAGCTGGCGCGGGAAGGCGTCGCGCTTGTCCAAAAGGCCCACGCGCTCCAGCAAAGCCTCGGCCTGCGCGCGGGCTTCACGGCGTTCGCGTTTCTGCACCTTGAGTGGTCCGAGCAACAGGTTGTCGAGCACGCTCATGTGCGGGAACAGGTGGTAGCTCTGGAATACCATGCCGATCTGCTGACGCACTTCGCGCCAATCGGTGCCCTTGTCCAGCAACTCGCCTCCGGCAAAATTCAAGCTGCCGCTGTGCGCGACTTCCAGGCCGTTGAGGCAGCGCAGCAAGGTGCTTTTGCCACAGCCGCTGGGGCCGAGGATGACGATCACCTCGCCCTGTTTCACCTGCAGGTCGATGCCGTTGAGCACCTGCTGCTCGCCGAAAAACTTGTTGAAACCCTTGAACTCGATCAATGCACTCATGCTTGCGTCCAGCGCCGCTCCAGCACGCGCGAGGCGGCCGACAGCGGGTAGCAGATGAAAAAGAAAAACAGAAACAGCGCGCCGTAGATCAGCACTGATTCGTAGGTACGTTCGATAATCTGCTGGCCGACTTTGATCACGTCCACCACGCCGATCAGCACCGCCAGCGAGCTGGTCTTGATGATGCGCGTGTAAACGTTGATGGTCGGCGGCGTCATGCGTTTCAGCGCTTGAGGTAGCAGCACGTAGCCGTAGAGTTGCGGGCCATCCAGGCCAATCGACAGCCCGGCCTCACGTTGGCCGCGTGGCAACGAATGCAACGCGCCGCGCACCACTTCACCGACTTCGCTGGCGCCCCATAGCGACAACACCAGCACCGCACACCAGAAGCTCGGAATGCTCAGCCCAAAAAAGATCGGCAGGCCGAAGAACAGCAAATACAACCAGACCAGCACCGGGATCGCCCGGAACAGTTCCAGATAGACCCGCAGAATCGCGTTCAGCCATTTCGAATTCAGCGTGCGCAACACGCCGTAAAGCACGCCGCCCACTGTGCTGATGACGATGCTCAGAAAAGAGATCGACAGGGTTTGCGCAGCGCCTTTGCCCAGTTGCGGCAACGACACCCAGAGCAACTCAAGACCCGAACTGGCCATGCTGGAGCCTCCTTTCCAGACGGCTGAGCAGCAGCGACAACGGCAAAAACAGCAGCACGCAAATCAGTGTCAGCACGGCGAGCATTTCGTAGGTTTTGTAGTAGAGCGCGATGTAGCTTTTGGTGGTGTAGAGAATCTCCGGCACCGCCACCGCCGAGACCACGGTGGTTTCCTTGAGCAGGAAAATGAAATTGGCAAACAGCGACGGCAGGCTGAGGATGCCGGCTTGCGGCAGGATCACGTAGCGCAGCAATTGCCCGTGGGACAGGCCGATGGAGCGACCGGACTCAAGTTGCGCCTGGGGCACCGCATCCACGCCGGCACGCAGGACTTCGGTGAGGTAGGCGCCGCCAAGGAAAGTCATGGTGATGATCGCCGCCGCGAAGCCCGAGACTTTGATGCCCAGGGCCGGCAAGGCGAAGTAGACGAAGAACAACTGGATCAGCAGTGGCGTGTTGCGCGCCAGCTCCACGTACAGCCCGACCAGGCGTTGTAGATAGGGTGTGCGAAACACCAGAATCGTCGCGTTGATCAGCGCCACCAGCAACGAAGTGCCGATGGCGATAAAGCCGACCTGCAGCGTCACACCCACGGCTTTGAGAAACGCCGGCAGGGTGCTGAGGATAAACGCGTAATCGAAAGTCATTGAACATCCTGTACGCCGCTCGGTAAGCGACGATGGCGCAGTCCATGGGCAGTGGATAACCACCCGGCAGGCACCGACTTTAAAGGTATAAAAAGAAGAATTTAAATACCGTTAAAGCATATTGATATCACGCAAAAGACTATCCTGCGGATTTGCCGAGACTGGGGAAGACGACTATTTTTCTTTCAGCCGTAGGACGGATCTTTTTTTCAAAAAGCCCCTCCAAGGACGTACAGCTTTTGGCCAGACTCCGGCCGAACTATCACAAGGAAGAGAAAAATGGCTGACGTAAACGTGCCGCAGCGGCTGGATCCGCAAGACATCGTGAAATTGCTGGTGGCGTTGCGCAAGGCGTTGAAGACCAGAGTGGCCTGAACGATCTTGAGGTAAGCAGGTTCCCTGTGGCTGGAGCTTGTTGTGGCGAGGGGGCTTGCCCCCGTTGGGCGGCGAAGCGGCCCTGAAACCTGCACTCCAATTCCCTCTGACACACCTCATCGACTGATCGGCGACTGCTGCGCAGTCGAACGGGGGCAAGCCCCCTCGCCACAAAAGCCCCTCACCAAAGGTTGAGCAATAAAAAACGCCGACGCTATCGAAAGCCGTCGGCGTTTGAAACCTTGAAGGGGTTTGATACTGCGGTCGATCAGAACGCCGGCAGTACCGCGCCGCTGTACTTCTTGGCGATGAATGCTTTCACTTCAGGACTGGTCAACGCCTTGGCCAGTTTCTGGATGGCAACGCTGTCCTTGTTGTCCGGACGAGCTACCAGGAAGTTCACGTACGGCGAATCGGCACCTTCAATCACTAGCGCATCTTTAGCCGGGTTCAGGCCCGCATCCAGCGCGTAGTTGGTGTTGATCATGTCCAGGTCGACCTGGTCCAGAACACGCGGCAGCATGGCCGATTCCAGCTCCTTGAACTTGAAGTTGTGCGGGTTCTTGGCGATGTCTTTCGGTGTGGCCACAGCGTTTTTCGGGTCTTTCAACTCGATCAGGCCAGCCTTCTGCAGCAGGATCAGGGCACGGCCGCTGTTGCTGCCTTCGTTCGGGATGGCAATGGTTGCGCCGTCTTTCAGCTCAGCCAGGCTTTTGACTTTCTTCGAGTAGCCGCCGAAGGGTTCGACATGCACACCGATCACGGTCACCAGGTTAGTGCCTTTGCCTTCGTTGAAGTTTTTCAGGTACGGCAGGGTCTGGAAGTAGTTGGCGTCCAAACGCTTCTGGTCGACCTGCACGTTCGGCTGAACGTAGTCGGTGAAGACTTTGATCTCCAGGTCCACGCCTTCTTTGGCGAGGGTTGGCTTGATCAATTCAAGAATCTCGGCATGTGGAATCGGGGTCGCTGCAACCACCAGTTTCTCGCCAGCCTGGGCCAGGCCCGCAGTCAGGGCAGCCGCCAATGCGGTGAACAACAGAACCTTTTTCATGCAGTGTCCTTATCGAAATTCGCGGCCATCATCGACGACGGCTGATTAGTACGAGTGCCAGTGATGTGCTATCGCTGGCGTGACGCGGACAATACCGGGATTTTTTATTCCCGAATAATATCTTTTATTCACTTTCATATTCCATTTTGTTCATACATATCTAACTTACACAAAGCCCTGTAGGAGCGAGGCTTGCCCGCGAAGGCATCCTTCCAGACAGACCGAGTCGCCTGCTTCGCGAGCAAGCTTCGCTCCTACAAAAAGCCCGGAACATGACCTCTGTAGGAGCGAGGTGCCCGCGAAGGCGTCCTTCCAGACAGACCGAGCCGCCGGCTTCGCGAGCAAGCTTCGCTCCTACAGAAGGCCGGTGGCTTTGAGCAGTTGTTTCAAGGCCTCTTTCTCGGCGGCGGAACCGTTGCCGAGGATTTTTTTGAGTTGCTGCTCGATCGTCACCAGCGACACCGATGCCTCGGGCAAATTCAAATGCTCCGGCAAAATCTCATCGCCCGTACTCACCAACAACGCAAAGTGGATGACGTTCTCCAACTCCCGTGTGTTGCCCGGCCAACTGTGCCGCTCCAGCAGATGCTGCGCGGCTTCGCTGATCAATGGCACCGGCAGGTCGAGGCGTTGGCTGTAGATGCCGAGGAAGTATTCGGCCAGCGACAAGATATCGCCCACCCGTTCACGCAAGGCCGGCAGTTCGAGTTGGCCTTCGCTGAGGTAGTGATAGAGCCGCTCATGGAATTTTCCGGCAGCCACGGCCTGAGCCAGATCGATGCTGGTGGCGGCCACCAGACGTACGTCCACCGGACTTGGCTGCTGAGCGCCGACGCGAGTGACTTCGTGATTTTCCAGGGCCGCGAGCAACTTGATCTGGATTGGCAACGGCAAGTCGCCGATCTCGTCCAGATAGAGCGTGCCGCCATTGGCCGAACCAAACCAGCCAGCGCGACTGCTGGCCGAACCGCTGTAGCTGCCAGCGGCATAGCCAAACAGTTCAGCGTCGGCGTAGGTCGGGCTGATCGCCCCGCAATTGACTGACACGAACAATCCACCACGGTCACTGGCGCGATGGATATGTCGCGCCAGCAGTTCTTTACCGCTGCCGGTTTCACCGCGAATCAACACCGAAATCGAACGTGGCGCCAGCTGTTCCAGCTCCTGGCGCAACTGCCGGGAGCGCGGGTCGACAAACACCAACGCCTTGGCGCGAATGCTCAGCGGACTTTTTTCCGCGTCGGGAAAGGTCAGCAGCGGCTGACCGAATGTTTCATGCAAGCTCATGGCAGACTCCCGCCCAAAACCGCCGGCAGACGGGGGCGTTTTTAAAAAAAATAAAGGGTTCAAGCGCGACGCAGGGCGTGTTGTTCCATGCGGTTTTGCAGACGATAGAGGTACGCAAAACCCTGCTCCCAACGCTGGTGACCGGACTTCACGTTGATGTGCCCGGCCCCCGATAAAATCCCCGCCTCGGCGCCCCAGTTACGTGCCAGCTCCAGAGCACGCGGTGCACTCACGGCACTGTCGTTGTCAGAACTCACGACCTGACTCGGGAAGGGCAGCAAATGAGTCGGGATCGGCGCAAAGTTGCGCAGGGCCGGTGCGCAGGCCGGGCGTTCGACGTCCGCTGGCGCGACCAGCAGGGCGCCGCGCACCTGACGCAGAAAATTCAGTGGGGCCGTGGCCGCCCAATGGGCAACGGTGATGCAGCCCAAGCTATGGGCGATCAGAATCACGGGCGTGCTGTCGGCGGCAATCGCCTCGGCCAGTGCCGCGACCCAGTCTTCGCGACGAGGCGTCAGCCAGTCGGCCTGCTCCACCCGCGCGCTGTTTGGCAGGCTGTTCTGCCAATGGGTTTGCCAATGATCTTCTGGCGATCCTTGCCAGCCCGGCACAATCAGGTAGCGAATTGATTCGTTGCGCATGGGGAGCTCTCCTGCTGCGTGTCTGTTCCTGATCGAGTATAGGGAGGAGAGTTATATTCGTTAAGGAATAAGAAGCTATTTATTAAGACCTATATCGAATATACGACGCAATCAATGTAGGAGCGGACTTGCTCGCGAAGGCGGTCTGTCAGTAGATATTAATATTGACTGACACGGCGCCTTCGCGAGCAAGCCCGCTCCCACAGGGTTCACTGGCTGGCACTTTATCCGGGATAAAAAAAGGGACCGCACCCTGCCAAGGAGACGGCCCCGGAAACTCGAAATCTGTTAGCGCTGATCAACATCGCTGTGACGCGATAATTGGCTGAAACGGTTATCCGATAAAGGAATATTTAATTACTTTAATAGACCTGAATCGCATATACGAATCACTGCTTGCGTCACACCGTATCGTCCCTTTGGGTCAAATTGATGACCAGCATTTGAGTTTCCGGTTACATCATCAAACCTGAGCGGCACGCACCTCTTGCGTCTCGGTGGTTTCCTTGCGCACAAACCGGTTCGCCCGCCCGAACGTCCCGAAATCATTGAACCGCACCCCCATCTCGCGCATCACCTTGTGCGCCACCGGGACGGTCATCTGCCGGATGTAAAACGGCTCCTTTACCACAAAATGATGGATCCCGTGGCTGCTGCCAAAGTTGAAGCAGAATGCTTGCAACGGCCACATCCACCAAGGGTTCAGCACCTGGGTCTGCTGAATCACATTCCCTGGCTCCACGTCACCGTAGTAGTGCATGTTCGAGCTGACAAAGTGCAGGCAGAACGTACGCAACACGTTCGGGCCGATGATCACTATGGCCGCGACGTCGATCACCTGCATCACCGCCAAAGTAGTTGCCGACCATTCGATGGGCGCCCCCAGCAGATGCGCGATGCCGTTGGTGGAGTGAAAACCGAGGAACACGTACCACGCCCCCCAATGCACCAGCGCCAGTGGCGCATAAACTTTCAGAGAACGCTTGATGATGCTGACTTTGTGCGCCCGGGTCTTGGCCCGCAGCATGCGGATGAACGCCGACATCACGTTGTCGCCGACCATCAACAACCGCGCGATCCCCCAGGGCTCACCGTTGGTGATCGCCCGCTCTTCCATGTCGCTTTCGGTGCCAGACACCTTGTGGTGATTGAGGTGCAAATGGCGGCGAATCCAGGGGTTGATGGTGCTCGGCCGCGCCAGCCACACCAGGCCCATCATCAGGTTGTGCGGAACGCGCTGTTTGCGGAAATACATGCTATGGATCAGGTCATGCTCCAGCTCATGGGTCAGCGAGGCGAAAAACGCGTTGAGCAACAGGCATACCCACCAGGCCATGTACCCGGTGATGTACAGCGCTGCGGAACCGATCATCCCGGCCAACGCGAAGGCCAGAATACCCGCGCCCAAGGCGTCCTGATGGTTGAGAATCGGGTAGCGCTGACGCAGTTCGACACCTTTGGCCAATACCACCTCGCGAATATGCGCTGATCGCTGTGCTGCATTCAGTCGCTGGGGACTTGCAGAAGTACCGTCCATGCTTCCATCCTCTGGTTATTGATGTTCGCATCCTGCCCTGTGATGATTTACGGAGCGGTAGCCGTGAACGCCAACCTGTTGACCGGACGCGCCAATCAACATGACTGAACCGACCTCCCTCGCCAGCTGGACCCGCGCCCTGCGCAAGCAGCTCGATGCGCTGGGGCTCGACAGCACAGCCCTGTGCCAACAGGCGGGGCTCGACCCGCAGTTGATGGACGACCCGAACGCCCGTTACCCGCTGTCCGGCACCACGCGCCTGTGGCACATCGCGGTGCAGGTCAGCGGTGACCCGGCGATTGGCTTGCGGGTGTCGCGTTTCGTCAGCCCCACCACGTTTCATGCGCTGGGTTATGCGTTGGTGGCCAGCGGCAGCCTGCGGGAAGTCTTCGAGCGCATCGTGCGTTATCACCAAGTGGTCAGCAACGCGCTGGATCTGGAGTTGATCCGCGCTGAGGATCGTTACCGCTTCCACCTGAAAATCCCCCAAGGCAACCCCGCGCCAGCCTTCGAAGCCATCGATGCCTTCGCGGCAATTTACGTGCGCACCTGTCGCAATCGCCTGGGCCGTGACTACGCCCCGCTGGCGGTTTACCTGCGCCGCCCGGAACCTGCCGACCCGCATCAATGGCACAAAGTGTTCCGCTCGCCGGTGTATTTCAACGCCGATGAAGACCGACTGGAATTCTCCCTGGTGGATTTCGACAGCCATCTGGACGACGCCAACCCGGAACTGGCCGAACACAACGAAACCGTGCTCAAACGCACCCTGGCGCAGCTCAAGCCCCTGACCTGGGAGCGCAAGGTTCGCGACGCCATTGAAGAGCAATTACCCGAAGGTGAACCGTCGGCCGAATGCATCGCTCAAGCTCTGCACTTGAGTCTGCGCAGCCTGCAACGGCACCTGGCGGACGAGGGTTGTCGGTTCGATACGCTGCTCAACGAAAGTCGGGAAAACCTGGCGCTGCTGCACCTGCGCGACCCGCTGTGCTCGTTGGGCGAAATCAGTTATCTGCTGGGTTTCGCCGACACCAGCAGCTTCAGCCGCGCATTCAAACGCTGGACCGGGATGACGCCGGGGCAGTTTCGGGATGGGTTGCGGTGACAGATCCAGAAGGTGTATTGAATTTTCCGGCCTCTTCGCGGGCAAGCCTCGCTCCTACGGGATTTATGTCGTTCTGACGGTCACAGATCCCCTGTAGGAGCGAGGCTTGCCCGCGAAGGCGTCAATCAATTCAGCGCATGCCATCAACGTTTACGCCGCAATACCTTGCGCACCCGCTTCACCAGCTCACTGACGGCAAACGGTTTGAGCAGGTAATCATCCTCATGCAACTCCAGCCCGCGCAGTCGGTCCTCGATACCGTCCGTGGTGGTGAGGAGCAGCACCGGCGTGTCGCCGAGCTTGCGGATCTGTTGCAGCAACTGCCAGCCGTTGAGCCCCGGTAGCATCACGTCGAGGATGATCAGTTCGTATTCGCCGGATTCGATAAAGCGCCGGCCGTCCATGCCATTGAGCGCCACATCTACCGCGTAACTCGCTTCGCTCAGGCCTTTGGCCAGGAGACTGGCGGTCTCGGGTTCGTCTTCCACTAGCAACACACGCATGGCACACCTCGATTGTCGTCGTCACAGGCTAGGCGCGTTCGCGGATAAAGCCCACCAATACCGTGGTGATTTCAAAAGATGGCAGCCTTCGGCAGTTCCTACAGGTGCACGTCAAATCACCGCCAACGCCCGCAACCGCTCGGCATCCAGAATCTCGATTTCGCCATACTTGAGATTCAATATTCCTTGCCCCTGCAAATCCTTGAGGAGCTGGTTGGTGGTCTGGCGCGACAGCGACAGCATCGATGCCAGTTGCTCCTGAGGCAGTTGCAGAACACGGCGCGGCGGATCGATTTCACCGTAACCCTCGGCAATCATCAGCAAGCGATGAGCCAAGCGTGCCGGAGCTGGCATCAGGCTCAGCTGTTCGAGGTTGATGAAGGTCAGGCGCAGTTTGTGGCTCATCAGTAACGCCAGTTGCCGCCAGTAAACCGGTTGTTGGTCGAGCAACTTCAGCAGCGTCGCCTGCGGAATGTGCAACAGGATGCACTGGCCAACGGCATAGGCATCGTGGGTTCGCGGCTGGCCATCGAACAGGCAGATTTCGCCGAACCAGTGCGGCGCTTCCACCAGGCTCAGTAGCGCCTCCTTGCCCTGCTCGCTCACCGTGCCAATGCGCACCGCCCCTTCAAGCACTGCATACAGCCCGCACGGCGGATCACCGCGTTTGAATAGCAGTTGCCCCGACGGCAGGCGCCGAACTCGGGCCGCAGCCAGCAAACTATCCTGTAAGGGAACAGGTAAATGACTGAACCACTGCCCCGTATCCAGGCGCGAACGCCAAACCTGCATGTCCATGAAAACTCCTGGAGATTGTCGCCTGGCTGACAGAGCGAGAGATGAAACCCGGGGCATCATCCATCACCCTACAGGAGGAATAACAATGAAAAGCCTCGTTGACCATCTCAGTCAATACGCCGCCTACCACCGTGACCCGCGCAATATTGCCAGCCACTTTATCGGTATCCCGCTGATTGTAGTGGCGGTCTCGGTGTTGCTGTCACGGCCGCAATGGGGCGCAGGCTGGATTTCGCCAGCGGTGCTGGTCGCGATGGCGTCGGCGTGGTTTTACCTGCGCCTGGAGATTCGTCTTGGGGTGTTGATGACCGTGTTGCTCGGTCTGTGCATTTGGGCAGGTCAGGTTCTCGCGCAGCAAAGTACGCTGGTCTGGCTGGCCAGCGGCATCGGGATGTTTGTGGTGGGGTGGGCGATTCAGTTTGTCGGGCATCATTACGAAGGGCGCAAACCGGCGTTTGTCGATGATGTGACGGGGTTGATTGTCGGGCCGTTGTTTGTGGTGGTTGAGTTGGCGTTTTTGCTCGGGATGCGGCGTGAGCTGAAAGAGCAGATCGAGGCGCGGGTGGGTGGTGTGCGTTTGCGTCAGAAAAACGCAGCGACGTAAGACGCCATCGCGAGCAGGCTCGCTCCCACAGGGGATTTGTGAACGACACAAATCACTGTGGGAGCGGGCTTGCTCGCGATGCTTTTGATTTTAAATGTTGGCGACTTTCTGCCAGACCTTCGGCTTGAAGAACAGCGTCTCACCCTTGGCCAATCCGACCAGGCTGTCGTGGTCTTTCACCACTTCAGCCTCGATCAACTCGCTCTGGCCTTCTACCTTCAGCGTCACCCGCGTAGTCGCGCCCAGTGGACGAATGTCCCGCACTTCAGCGGCGTGGTGGTCTTCCAGTTCATGACGCGACAGCGACACTTCGTGGGGACGGAACAGCACGTGTCGGTCTTCGCCCAAATGCAGACGGTTCGAGTCGCCAAGGAAGTGATAGACGAAATCGCTGGCCGGGTTTTCGTAGACGTCACCCGGTGAGCCGATCTGCTCGATCACGCCCTTGTTCATCACCACGATACGGTCGGCGACTTCCATCGCCTCTTCCTGGTCGTGGGTCACGAACACCGAGGTCAGGTTGATGTCTTCGTGCAGCCGTGCGAGCCAGCGACGCAGCTCTTTACGGACCTTGGCGTCGAGGGCGCCGAAGGGTTCGTCGAGCAGCAGGACTTTCGGTTCCACCGCCAAGGCACGAGCCAACGCAATGCGTTGACGCTGGCCGCCGGAGAGTTGTTCCGGGTAGCGATCGGCCAACCAATCCAGCTGCACCATGTTCAGCAGTTCGTGGACTTTTACCGCGATCTGGCTTTCATTCGGGCGCTGGTTTTTCGGCTTCATGCGCAGGCCGAACGCGACGTTGTCGAACACCGTCATGTGGCGGAACAAGGCGTAGTGCTGGAACACGAAACCGACATTGCGATCACGCACATCGTGGCCGGAGACGTCTTCGCCATGGAACACGATGTTGCCCTGGTCCGGGGTTTCCAGGCCGGCGATGATTCGCAACAGCGTGGTCTTGCCGCAACCGGACGGGCCGAGCAGCGCCACCAGCTCGCCGCTTTGAATGTCCAGGCTGATGTTGTCCAGCGCCTTGAACGCGTGGAAGTTCTTGCTGACGTTACGCACTTCGATCGACATGACTTATTCCTCCGCGGCGCTGGCGCGCAGGCGGTTAATACGGTTTTCGCTCCACTGCTTGAGCAGCAGGATGAAGAGCGCCAGGATCAGCAACAGGCTCGCCACGGCGAACGCGGCCACGTGGTTGTATTCGTTGTAGAGGATCTCGACGTGCAGCGGCAGGGTGTTGGTCACCCCGCGAATGTGCCCGGAAACCACCGACACCGCACCGAACTCACCCATGGCCCGGGCCGTACACAGCACCACGCCATAGATCAGGCCCCATTTGATATTGGGAACGGTGACGTGCCAGAACATCTGCCAGCCATTGGCGCCAAGCAGGCGCGCGGCCTCTTCCTCCTGAGTGCCTTGTTCCTGCATCAGCGGGATCAGCTCACGTGCCACGAACGGCACGGTGACGAAAATCGTCGCCAACACGATGCCCGGCAAGGCGAAGACGATCTGGATGTCGTGATCCTGCAACCACGGGCCGAACAGGCCCTGGGCGCCGAACATCAATACATAGACCAGACCGGCAATCACCGGCGACACCGAGAACGGCAGGTCGATCAGGGTCACCAGCATGCTCTTGCCGCGGAACGAGTATTTGCTCACGCACCACGCTGCGCTGACACCGAACACCAGGTTCAGCGGCACCGAAATCAGCACCGCGATCACGGTGAGTTTCAACGCCGACAAGGCGTCTGGCTCGAAGATCGCGGTGAAGAACGCACCGATTCCGAGCTTCAGGCCCTGAGACACCACGATCACCAGCGGCAGCAACAGGAACAGGGCGAACACCAGCCAGCCAAGGCCGATCAGGATTCGCCGCGATGAAGCACTGCCACGGCGGGCGGCGTTCGAGGAAGCAGCAGCAATAGACGATTGGGACATTTTTGCGCCTCCTTATGGGGTTTCGATGCGTCGTTGCAGCAAGTTGATCAGCAGCAACAGGACGAAGGAAACCACCAGCATCAGTACACCAATGGACGTGGCGCCGGTGTAATCGTACTGGTCGAGTTTGACCATGATCAGCAGCGGCAGGATCTCGGTTTTCATCGGCATGTTGCCGGCGATGAAAATCACCGAACCGTACTCGCCAACCCCACGGGCAAAGGCCAACGCGAAACCGGTCAGCCACGCGGGCAGCAGCGCGGGCACCAGAATATGGCGGAAAACCTGTAGCGGTTTTGCACCGAGGCACGCCGCCGCTTCTTCCACTTCACGCGGGATATCGGCCAATACTGGCTGTACGGTACGTACTACGAATGGAAGTGTCACAAAAGTGAGGGCAAGGGTGATGCCGAGGGGGGTATACGCGATCTTGAAACCCAGGTCCGCTGCAAACTGACCCACCCAACCATTGGGCGCGTATAGCGCGGTCAGCGCGATACCGGCCACGGCGGTGGGCAATGCGAAGGGTAAGTCGATCATTGCATCGATGACTTTGCGCCCAGGGAAGGTATAGCGCACCAGCACCCAGGCCAGCAGCGTGCCGATGATGCCGTTGATGATTGCGGCATAGAGCGCGGTGCCGAAGCTGAGCTTCAACGCCGCCAGCACCCGTGGCGCCGAGATAATCGCCCAGAACTGGTCCCAGGTGAGTTGAGCGGCATGCACGAACATCGCCGCCAGTGGAATGAGCACAATCAGGCTGAGGTACACCAAGGTGTAGCCCAGCGTCAGCCCGAAGCCGGGTATGACGGGGGAGATACGACGCGACATAAAAGTCCTTGGTTGAGAACGCGCTAAGCCCCGACGGTGAAATCGGGGCCTGTTAGCCAATGCCAGCCACTTAAGTGCTAAACCTGTGGGAGCGGGCTTGCTCGCGAAGGCGGTGTGTCAGGCGACATCAATGTTGACTGTGCCGCTGTCTTCGCGAGCAAACCCGCTCCCACATGGATTGCGCATTGGCTGATCTATTTCAGGTTACTGCGCCTGATAAATCTGGTCGAACACGCCACCGTCATTGAAGAATTTCGGTTGCGCGGTTTTCCAGCCGCCGAAGTCCTTGTCGATGGTCACCAGCTCCAGTGTCGGGAACTGTTTGGCGTACTTGGCGGCCACCTCTTTGTCACGTGGACGATAGAAGTTTTTCGCCGCGATTTCCTGGCCGGCCGGGCTGTACAGGTGCTTGAGATACGCTTCAGCAATGTCGGTGTTGCCCTTTTTCTCGGCGTTCTTGTCGACCACGGCCACCGGTGGTTCGGCAAGGATCGACAGCGACGGTACAACGATGTCGAACTTGTCGGCGCCACCGTCTTCCTTCAACGCCAGGAAGGCCTCGTTTTCCCAGGCCAACAACACGTCGCCCTGACCGTTGTTGACGAAGGTGATGGTCGAGCCGCGAGCACCGGTGTCCAGCACAGGCACGTGTTTGAACAGGGTCTGCACGTACTCTTTGGCCTTGGCTTCATTACCACCGTTGGCTTTCAGGCCATAAGCCCAGGCCGCGAGGAAGTTCCAGCGTGCGCCGCCGGAGGTTTTCGGATTCGGGGTGATGACTTCCACGCCGTTTTTGGTCAGGTCGCCCCAGTCCTTGATGCCTTTCGGGTTGCCCTTGCGCACCAGGAACACGATGGTCGAGGTGTAAGGTGTGCTCGCGTCCGGAAGACGCTTCTGCCAGTCGACCGGCAGGCTCTTGCCGAGCTTGGCCACTTCATCGATATCACCAGCCAGGGCCAGGGTCACCACGTCGGCCCGCAGACCGTCGATCACCGCCCGGCCCTGCTTGCCCGAACCACCGTGGGACTGCTGAATTTTCACGTTGTCGCCAGCGTGGTCCTTTTTCCAGAAGTTGATGAACTCGGCGTTGTACTCCTGGTACAGCTCACGAGTCGGGTCATACGACACGTTGAGCAGCTCGTAATCCTTGGCAACCGCGGAACCAGCAAAAAGGGCACTGGCCAGGGCGGCCAAAGCAAAATGACGAATCGACGACATGGTGAAAGCTCCTGGAATTCTTGATGTGTTGGCTTTTTCTTATGGTCTGGAACGGGTTGCCTGTTCGAAGATCGCAGCCTTTACATCAGGCTCCCGTAGGAGCTGCCGAAGGCTGCAATCTTTGATCTTTTGCGTTTTAGCTCGGCTTGTTGCCCGGGCTCTGCAAACGGAATTTCTCTTTGCGTTCGATCTGAACCACCTGGGCGTTATGCACGGTGATTTCCACCGCACCAAAGCGCAGATCGCGCAAGGCGCTCTGAATCTCACGCAAAATGGTGGCTTCGTCCTGCCCGTCAACACTACGTAGGGATGCGCTCATGGTGCTGCTCCTTTAATGAGATATGCCTGGCAGTGGCGGGCACTGCTTACGGCGTAGGGGCAATAGTAGATAGGCGCGGATATTCTTAAAAAGACTATTTAAGAATGTTTATATAACTAAAAAGAATTATTTGATGGAGCAAGGGGTTGCGGAGGACCCACTACTTTCAAGGGCGCACAAAACCCTGTGGCGAGGGGGCTTGCCCCCTCGCCACAAAAAGCAGATCAGCCGCTCATCCGATCACTGGCGCCCGAGCCCAATCCAATGACGCCGCCGGCACTGGCCGCCCAAACCAGTAGCCCTGCCCCAAATCGCAGTCATGCTCGAACAGGAAACTTGCCTGCTCGACCTGCTCGATCCCCTCGGCGTGCACTTGCATCCCCATGCTCTGCGCCAGCGCAATGATTACCCGCGCGATCGCCGCGTCATCCTCATCACCCGGCAAGCCTGCGACAAACCCCTGATCGATCTTGAGCTTTTGCACCGGCAAACGCTTGAGCCGCAGCAACGATGAATAGCCCGTGCCGAAGTCATCGATGGCCAGCCGCACACCCAACTCACGCAAGCGATGCATCTGCTCCAGCGCCACTTCCGGGTCTTCCATCACCGCGCTTTCAGTGACTTCCAGCTCCAGATACGCTGGATCCAGGCCGGTGTCGTGCAGCACCTGAGCCACTTGCTGATACAACTCGCGGCGGGCAAACAGGCGAGAAGAAACGTTCACCGCGACAAACGACAACTCCACGCCCGCCGCTTGCCACTGGCACATCTGCTGGCAGGCCTGGCGCATGATCCAGGCATCGATCTCGGCAATCAGCCCGGTGCGTTCGGCGATGGGGATGAATTCAGCCGGCGACACCAACCCACGTTGCGGATGCTCCCAGCGCACCAAGGCCTCGACGCCGATCAGGCGACTGGTTTTGAGGTCATGCACGGGCTGGTAATAAACCCGCAATTGCTGCTGCTCCAGCGCTCGGCGCAATTGGAATGCGATCTCGACGCGCTGCTGGGCGTGCGCAGTCAACTCTTCGGTGTAGAGGGCGTAGCCGTCGCGGCCAGCGCTCTTGGCCTTGAACAGCGCCGAGTCGGCGTTGCGCAACAGTTGCTCGGCACTCAAGGCATCGCTTGGAAACAGACTGATGCCGATGCTGGCGTTGATAAATAGCGGATGCCCGTCGATCTGGAACGGTTCTTTAAGGCCATCGATGACTCGCTGAGCCAGCGCCGCGGCATGCCCCGGTTGCGGGCAGTTTTCAGTCAATACCGCAAATTCGTCGCCGCTGAGCCGCGCCAGCGTGTTGCCCGGGCCGAACAAGGTATTCAGGCGCTCAGCCACAGCCTTGAGCAATTGGTCACCAACACTGTGACCGAGACTGTCATTGATCAACTTGAAATGATCGAGGTCGATCATCAGCAACGCGCAACCACGCTTGTGGACCTGCGCCGAGGCCACGGCCTGCCCGGCACGGTCGGTTAGCAGAAGGCGATTGGGCAGATCGGTCAACGGATCGTGATGGGCCAGATGCGCCAATTCATGCTCGGAGCTCTTGATCGCGCTGATGTCGGAAAACACCGCAACGTACTGGCTGAGCCGCCCCTGATCGTCGCGAATGAGGCGGATCGTCTGCCATTGCGGGTAGATCTCGCCGTTTTTACGGCGGTTCCAGATTTCTCCGCTCCACTCACCAAGGCTGTCGAGTGCCGCGAACATCACCTGGTAGAAACCCGGCGGGTGATGGCCCGACTTGAACATGTTCGGTCGCTGCCCCAGCACTTCCTCGCGCTGGTAGCCGGTGATTTCCATGAACGCCCGGTTCACATGGACGATCAACCCGTTGCTATTAGTGACCAGCACCCCTTCACAGGTGCAATCGAACACCGCTGCCGCCTGACGCAAACGTTCCCTGTCTGTATTGCGCTCACGCAACTTGGCGCCGACACCCAGGCAGCGAAACAATCGCGCCCGCGCAATGAAAATCAGCCCGGCACTGAACGCCACCCAGGCATAACCGTTGATCAGCTGCCAGCGCAGCAGGTCGGCGGAACTATCGAAGAACCTGTTCAATAAATAACCACTAAACTGGAACCAGGCTACGGAAAGCACCAGATAGAGCAGCGCTGCACGCAAAGCATCGCGATAGGTGGCTGGCATTAGAGCGTCCATGTCCCTACAAAAAGGCTGGAATTATAGATTAAAGAAACATCCAGCCACTCTTATCTGAAAGGGCGACTGGTTTTATCCGTGGGCTAAGTGATAATGCAACGGCTGTTTTTTTCTTTATCGAGGGTCCTATAGGCTATGTGGTACGAAGGTTTTCTTGGCTTATCGCCCTGGTCACTGGTGGCAGTCACCCTACTGATGACCCACGTGACGATCGTCGGCGTCACGGTTTATCTGCATCGCTATTCAGCCCATCGCTCGCTTGAGCTCAATGCCGGCCTGAAACATTTTTTCCGCTTCTGGCTGTGGTTGACCACGGCACAGAACACTCGCGAGTGGACAGCTATCCACCGCAAGCATCACGCCAAATGCGAAACCGTCGATGACCCGCACAGCCCGGTCATCAAGGGTCTGTCCACCGTTCTGCGCAAAGGCGCCGAGCTGTACCGTGCAGAAGCGGAAAACCCCGAGACCCTGCGCATCTACGGCAAGAACTGCCCCGAAGACTGGATCGAACGCAACCTTTACAGCCGCTTCCCGCTGTTGGGCGTGGCGATCATGGGCGTCATCGACCTGCTGCTGTTCGGCACCATCGGCATCACCATCTGGGCCATCCAGATGATGTGGATCCCGGTGTGGGCCGCAGGCGTGGTCAATGGCCTGGGTCACGCCATCGGCTACCGCAACTTCGAATGCCGCGATGCGGCCACTAATCTGGTGCCCTGGGGCATCCTGATCGGCGGCGAAGAACTGCATAACAACCATCACACCTACCCTAACTCCGCCAAACTGTCGGTGAAGAAATGGGAGTTCGACCTCGGCTGGGCCTGGATCCAGGTCTTCAGCTTCCTGCGTCTGGCCAAGGTCCAGCGGGTTGCACCCATCGCCCACCGCGTTGAAGGCAAAGGCAGCCTGGACATGGACACCGCCATGGCGATCCTCAACAACCGCTTCCAGATCATGGCCCAGTACCGCAAGCTGGTGATCGCGCCGCTGGTCAAGCAAGAGCTGGAAAAGGTCGATCACTCGGTCCGCCACCAGTTCCATCGGGCCAAGCGTTTGCTCTCGCGGGAAACCAGCTTGCTGGACGACAAACACCATATGCGCATCCAGACCATGCTCGAGCACAGCCAAGCGCTGAAAGTAATTTACGAAAAACGCCTGGCCTTGCAACAGATCTGGGTCAAGACGAGCTCAAATGGTCACGACATGCTGGCCGCCATCAAGGATTGGGTACACGAGGCCGAGGCCAGCGGGATTCAATCCCTGCGTGACTTCGCCGACCAGTTGAAAACCTACTCCCTGCGCCCTGCCAACGCCTGATCCTCCACAGAAGAGGCTTTTCGTAGGAGCCAGGCTTGCCGGCGAAGGCGCTCTTAAAGACGCCTTCGCCGGCAAGCCTGGCTCCTACGTATCCGATCCGCCCTTCGGGCTTGCCCCCACCCGCTTGATGGCGAAGCCATCGCAAACCAGCGACGTGTTTTAACCGCCCGGCGGGAGCATGCTCTCTCGCCACCCAAGGCGGGAACTTCGCTCCAAATCCCCTATCTCAAAGACACTTCGCCATCCAGGCGGGCTTTGTTCTTGGCCGCTGTCGACATAGCGGCACGCCCTTTGAGATTTGTGCCGATGGTTAATAAAAGCCTACAAGACACATCCCTTCCACAGTGGCCCGAGGCCGCGCAAACCCTGATGGCGCTGATGCATGCCCAGGGTGAAGTGGCACGCCTGAGCGAACGCGAACAGCTGTTCAGCTCGCTGCTGGTCAGCGTCAACGCCGTGCTTTGGGCATTCAACTGGGAAACCCGTCAGGTGCTCTACGTCAGTCCGGCCTATGAGCGGATTTTCGGCCGCCCCGCCGGCCTGTTGCTGTCCGACTACAACCACTGGCGCGACAGCGTCTATCCCGATGATCTGGACTACGCCGAGCGCAGCCTGGCGCAAGTGCTGGTCAAAGGCGCCGTTGAAGACCGCGAGTACCGCATCATCGCCGCCGACGGCCAAGTGCGCTGGCTCAGCGACAAGTGCTTCATCAACCGTCAGGCCGAGCCGGGCCAACCGGTGATCATCGTCGGCATTGCCGAAGACATCACCGAAAAAAAGCAGATGGAAGCCCAGCTGCAACATCTGGCCAGCACCGACGCATTGACCCAAAGCAGCAACCGCCGGCACTTCTTCGAATGCGCCCATCGCGAATTCGAGGAGGCGCGGTTGAACGGTGCACCAATGGCGTTCCTGCTGCTGGACATCGATGACTTCAAAGTGGTCAATGACACCTACGGCCATCAGGAAGGCGACAAGGTGCTGCAACGCATCGCCGAGAGCGGTCGTGCGGCCCTGCGGCGTGGTGATCTGTTCGGACGGATCGGCGGTGAGGAATTCGCGGCGGTGTTTCCCGGTTGCGCACCGGACATGGCCATGCAGGTGGCCGAGCGCCTGCAACGGGAAATTCAGCGGTTAAGCTTCAGCCACGACGACCAGACGTTCGGCATCACCGTCAGCCAGGGCCTGACCAGCCTCACGCCCGAGGATGAAAGCATCGACAGCCTGTTCGCCCGCGCCGACGCTGCGATGTACCAGGCCAAGCGCCAGGGCAAGAACCGCATCATTTCTGGCTGAGAAATTGTCTGACGCTGACACTTACCTGTGGCGAGGGGGCTCGCCCCCGTTCGGTTGCGCAGCAGCCGTAAAATCAGAGCACGCGGTATTTCTGACAGAGCCAGGTTGTCGGGGTTCAGGACTGCTTCGCAGCCCAACGGGGGCAAGCCCCCTCGCCACAGAGCCTCGCTCCCACAGGGTTTCGTGTCAGATTCACTTCTTGCGCAAACGCATCAATTCCGGCAATCCGATCTTGAGCAACCGCGCTGTACGGCTCTTGGACAACGCTTCGATCCCCTCATGCTCGGTCAGGCGCGCCAACTGGGCGGCCATGCTCATCACCAGCGCTTCGCGGGAGTAAACCCCGCCACCGAGCTGGTAAACCGCCGCAATCAGCTCTCGTAGTTCCAGAGGCAGACGCCAGCGGGTCCGTAGCGCCGAACCATAGGCCGCGCCGAATTCGGCCAGGGCATCGCCGACTTCCTCCCATTCATCCAGCTCACCGCCGGCCTGCTTCCACTCCTGCAAACAGCGCAGCAAGGCCAGATCGCCGAGGCGATGCAGCATGCCCGCGCAATAACAGCGCTCCTGATCCAGATCCAGCAAGCGCGCCAGCGTCCGCGCGTATTCGGCGGTGTGCAGCGACAACTCCCAATAACGCTCGGCATAGTCCGCCAGCTGCGGATCGCTGAGCCGGGCACTGCGCTTGAGGGCGAGGCCCAGAATCAGGTTCATGCTTTGCCCGGTGCCCAAGCGATGCAGCGCCTGAGACAGGGTTTGCACGGCGGTGCCATGGTGCTGGGCCGCGCTGTTGGCGGCGGCGATCAAGACAGCGGTGATTTGCGGATCGGTGCGAATCTCGTCTTCCAGCCGTGTCAGATCAAGGCCATCAGGATTGAGGCTACGCTTGATCGCCACCTGCACGTCAGTCATCAACGGCGCACCGTCCGCCAGCTCGCGCCGCCGCTCCAGGTACACCGACAAGGTCATGCCCGGCGCCAATGACGGCGCCTCACAGGACACCTCTTCGCCGGCGTTCAGCAACAAATCCTGCAGGCGCTGGGTCAGGCTTTCCATGTTCAAGGGTTTGGTCAGGTACGCCGTGGGCGCCAGGGGCAAGACTTCATGCACGCTGGTGCTGTCGTTGCGGCTGCTCATCAGAATGAAGGGCTGCGGCGGATTACGTTTGCGCTGACGGACACTGCGCAAGACGTTCAGGCCATCGACGCCAGGCAACTCCCAGTCAACGATCACCAGATCGTAAGGATTTTCCGCCAACAGGTGCAGTGTCTCCTGGCCATCGGCACACAAGTCCAGCCGCGCGTCGCAGCGCACATTCAACAACACCTGCTTGAGCAGATCGCGGGACCAAGGGTCGGCCTCGGCAATCAGCACACGCGGTACAGCGGGTAACACCACAGCAGTCATCGCACACTCCAACGGCAATGCTTGCACCTTAGTCAATGATGGCTATTCGATACAGCTCAATTGCCCCTGATGTGTTTCAAGCGGCATCAAAAAACCCGCCGAAGCGGGTTTTTTGTCGATCAGATCACAAATGAATCAGAGCACTCGGATCACAGCTCAGAGAAGCACTCTTCGATGATCGCCAAGCCTTTGTCCAGTTGCTCGTCCGGCGAGGTCAGCGGTACCAGTACGCGCAGAACGTTGCCGTAGGTGCCGCACGACAGCAGGATCAGGCCCTTGTCGCGCGCCTTGGCCACAACCGATGCCACAGCAGCAGCGTTCGGCTTGTGGCTGTCGCCGTCGACGAACAGCTCGACCGCGATCATCGCGCCCAGGGCACGCACTTCGCCGATGACCGGGTACTTGGCCTGGATGGCTTTCAGGCCAGTCACCAGACGCTCGCCGACCGCTTTGCAGCGATCCAGCAGGTGCTCTTCTTCGAACACTTCCATCACGGCCAGGGCCGCGGCGCAAGCGATCGGGCTACCGGCGTAAGTGCCGCCCAGGCCGCCTGGAGCGATGGCGTCCATGTATTCGGCCTTGCCGCACACACCGGCCAGCGGGAAACCGCCAGCGATGGATTTGGCGAAGGTGGTCAGGTCGGCAGCAACGCCCATCTGTTCCATGGCGAAGAAAGTGCCGGTACGGCCAGCGCCAGTCTGTACTTCGTCAGCGATCAACAGAATGCCGTGCTGGTCGCACAAAGCGCGCAGACGCTTCATGAACTCTTTAGGCGCGACGTAGAAACCACCTTCGCCCTGAACCGGCTCGATGATGATGGCAGCGATGTCACGCGGCTCTGCGTCGTTCTTGAAGATGCGCTCGATGCTGGCGATCGAATCGTCGATGCTCACACCGTGCAGTTCGTTCGGGTACAGCGCGCGGAAGATGCCGCCTGGCATCAGGCCCATGCCGGCCGAGTAAGGCACGACTTTACCGGTCAGGCCCAGGGTCATCATGGTGCGACCGTGGTAAGCGCCGGTGAACGCGATCACGCCGGCACGGCCAGTGGCGGCACGGGCGATCTTGATGGAGTTTTCCACAGCTTCGGAGCCGGTGGTCACCAGCAGGGTTTTCTTGGCGAAATCACCCGGCACCTTGGCGTTGATTTTTTCGCACACTTCCACATACGGCTCGTAGGCCAGTACCTGGAAGCAGGTGTGGGTCAGCTTGTTCAGCTGTTCGGTCACGGCGGCGATGATTTTCGGGTGCACGTGACCGGTGTTCAGCACGGCGATACCGCCGGCGAAGTCGATGAACTCGCGACCTTCAACGTCGGTCACGGTGGCGTTCTTCGCGGACTCGGCGAAGATCGGGTGAATCTGGCCAACACCGCGCGGTACAGCGGCTTCGCGGCGTTTCATCAGGGATGCGTTAGTCTTGCTCATAGTGTCCTCAGTCACCGCTCATCGGGCGGCGTGGTTCAAGGAAAATGCGGCGGGGAGGCAACTACGGCAGCATGCGATGATCGACTGCCACAGCTTTCCCGGCCACAGAGAAAATTCCGTTTGAAGCGCGCAAAGGGACAGCGCTCTCGTGCCCTTTGCGCTTGAAGCAATGCCTTGCCTTAGATGCCCAGGCAGAGGTATTTGATTTCCAGGTAATCTTCGATGCCGTACTTGGAGCCTTCACGGCCCAGGCCCGACGCCTTGATGCCGCCGAACGGCGCGACTTCGTTGGAGATCAACCCGGTGTTGACGCCGACCATGCCGTATTCCAGGGCTTCAGCCACACGGAACACACGACCCAGGTCGCGAGCATAGAAGTACGAGGCCAGACCGAACTCGGTGTCGTTAGACATCGCGATCACGTCGGCTTCATCTTTGAAGCGGAACAGTGGCGCCAATGGACCGAAGGTTTCTTCCTTGGCCACGGCAGCGTTGTTCGGCACGTTGGTCAGGATGGTCGGCTCGAAGAAGTTGCCTTGCATGCTCTTGCCACCGGACAGTACGGTCGCGCCTTTGCTCACGGCGTCAGCAATGTGCTCTTGCACCTTGGCCACGGCTTTTTCGTCGATCAGCGGACCAGTGGTGGTGCCTTCTTCCAGACCGTTACCGATCTTGAGCTTGGCCACGGCCACTTTCAGTTTTTCGGCGAACGCGTCGTAGACCGAATCCTGAATGTACAGACGGTTGGCGCAGACGCAGGTCTGGCCATTGTTGCGGTACTTGGAAATGATCGCGCCTTCGACGGCCTTATCCAGGTCCGCGTCGTCGAACACGATGAACGGAGCGTTGCCGCCCAGTTCCAGCGAAACTTTCTTGATGTCCTTGGCGCACTCGGTCATCAACTGACGACCGATTTCGGTCGAGCCGGTGAAGGACAGTTTGCGCACGATCGGATTGCCGGTCAGCTCGCTGCCGATATCGCCAGCGCTACCGGTCACCACACTGAACACGCCGTTCGGAATACCGGCACGCTGGGCCAGTTCAGCCAGCGCGAATGCCGAGAAAGGCGTTTGCGAAGCCGGCTTGAGCACCATGGTGCAACCGGCGGCCAGGGCCGGGCCGGCTTTACGGGTGATCATCGCGGCCGGGAAGTTCCACGGAGTAATCGCAGCGGTCACACCGATCGGCTGCTTGATCACGATCAGGCGCTTGTCTGGCTGGTGGCCCGGAATCACGTCACCGTAGACACGCTTGGCTTCTTCAGCGAACCACTCGATAAAGGAAGCGGCGTAAACGATCTCGCCCTTGGCTTCAGCCAATGGCTTGCCCTGCTCCAGAGTCATCAGGCGAGCCAGGTCGTCCTGGTTCTCGATGATCAGCTCGAACCAGCGACGCAGCTTGTTCGCGCGCTCCTTGGCGGTCAGGCCACGCCAGGCCGGCAGCGCTTTATCAGCGGCTTCGATCGCACGGCGGGTTTCGGCAGCGCCCATTTTCGGCACAGTGCCCAGAATTTCGCCCGTTGCCGGGTTATTGACCTTGATCGTCTGACCGTTGTCCGCATCGACCCAAGCGCCATCGATAAAGGCTTGCTGGCGGAACAACTGGGTGTCTTTAAGCTGCATGTCGGCTTTCCTTAACAGCACCGCGGCAAACGCGGAGCGAATTATGATTGTAGAAAGGCGCCTTATAGGCTGCCGTCAGGGAAATCATTCACCGGGCTGAAGCACATAAATAGCGCACAAATCGAACTCGTGCGGTTCAGCACCCAGACAAGAGCGTTTGAAATCTCAAACGAATCCTAGGATCAAAGGGGGTAAAGGACAATAGGCTGTTCGAAAAAAAGAACGAAAACGCCGCATTTGCCTATTTTTTCGGATCAGCGTAGCAAACGCAGGTTACGCTTTTGAAAAAGGCAGACGATTCAGCAGCATGGACGCCCGCAGTGCATATGAGTATCATGGCGCCCGCATTGCACCAGTAGCTCAGCTGGATAGAGTACTGCCCTCCGAAGGCAGGGGTCGTGGGTTCGAATCCCGCCTGGTGCACCATACGCAGAAATGAAAAAGCCTCAGATCTTAAGGTCTGGGGCTTTTTTGCGTCCTGAATCCGGCAAAAATCAAAGAAGACCTTACTTGGCAAAGCCTTCTATTCGAACTGTCACTCAGTAAAAAATTTCACCTCGAATTGCTTGTATGACAATACTCGACAATCGCTCAGTCAGTGGATCCGGATTAGCCTCTCGCCTGTGCAACGTCAGTGCGATAGAGGGTAATGGCGGTAACCCCCGCTCGCCGGCAATCAATAGCTCGGTGCCAGGCTGCAAACCCAGGGCCGTTCTGATCGTGTAACCCAAGCCAGCCTCGGTCGCTGCAGACAAACCATTGAGACTGGAGCTGGTGAACGAAAGTAACCAAGGAATCCCTTCGCGGGTCAGCGCTTCGGTGGCCATCGAATGAAACGGACAGGGCGCGTCGAACGCGATGATGGGCAGCGGGGTTCCTGATTCGATGCGCCAGTCAAGGTATTGGTGAGAAGAACCGATCCATTGCATGGGCAGCTCCGCCACCCGTTCCTGATACCCGGCTCTATTTACATCTCCCCACACTACCGCGAGGTCAAGCGAGCCATTTTCGATCCGGCTCAGCAGATCCGCATTGCGTGCAATCCGGGCTTCAACTCGAACATCGGGATGAGCCCTGGCGAACCGGCCGAGCACAGTTGGCAAGAAGCTGCTCAGGTCCTCTTGAAGCCCGAGACGTACCCATCCCTTTAGCTTGAGCTCGGAAACGGCCGTGATCGTCTCATCGTTGAGGCTTAAAAGCCGTCGGGAGTAATTGAGCAGCACCTCGCCGGTGTCCGTCAGAGCCAGCCTGCGACCTGCCTTCTTAAACAAAGGCGATCCCGCCTGGGCTTCCAGTTTCTTCAATTGGGCGCTGATGGCTGATGTTGAACGAGCGAGCTTTTGTGCCGCCTTGGCAAAGCTGCCCAGTTCGACCCCGGTGACGAAACTGCGCATGACATCTAAGTCGAAGTTTATTGGTCTCATGACAATCCTGTTTTTCGGGACGAACACGCAAAATTATTTGATATTCGAAACGATACTCTCATGAGAATCTTTCGACCCACAACTATTGAACTGGTGGGATTCTTATGCCTGTAGATAACGGTCACCGCTGGAAAGTGCTTGGCGTCGGCGTTGCGGCCAATGCAAGCTTTTCCAGTGTAGTGGGGGGACTACCCGCGACAGCGGTCTATATGAGAGCGACGTACCAACTTGATAACACCCAATTGGGACTTGTTTTGGGGGTTCTAGGTCTGGGCATCGCCGTCAGCGAGATCCCATGGGGGCTACTGACTGATCGCTGGGGGGATCGTCCTGTGTTGCTGACGGGGCTTCTCACTTCCGGGATCGCCTTGCTGATACTGGCGATGCTTGCCTTGTCTGCACCCACGGCGATGTTGCTGGCGATAGGCCTGTTCGTGGTGGGCTTGCTCGGAAGCAGCGTCAACGGCGCCAGTGGTCGAGCCATCATGGCCTGGTTCAAAGAGGGTGAGCGAGGCTTGGCCATGAGCATTCGGCAAACGGCTGTGCCGGGGGGGTATGCCTTGGGCGCGGTGGTGCTGCCCTATCTCGCTCACACGTACGGATTTGTTGAAGTCTTCACTGCCTCAGCCCTGTTCTGTCTCGTCGCAGGCCTGTTTGCGTGGTTCTGGTTGTATGAGCCCGATTTCTCCGGCAATGCAGCGAAAAAACAAAGCCAGGAGGCAAGCACCAGCCCGTTGAAGGACTCGAGAGTCTGGCGAATCGTTTTGGCCATTGGCCTGCTCTGCGCACCGCAATTCGCCATTCTCACTTATGCAGCCGTATTTTTTCATGACTTTGGCAACATCAATATCACGCTGATCTCCGCTACGTTGGCCGTCATACAAATTGGTGCGATCGTCAGCAGAATCTGGAGCGGACGCTGGACCGATAAAAACAAAAATCGTCGCAGTTACCTTAAAACCTGTGCCTGGTTGAGTGCTCTGACCTTTCTGGTGCTGGGTGGTACGGTTTCGGCAGCCAGCTTCTACGGCATGAGCGAAACCCCGCTGGCGAGCGCCCTGATCATTGGTGTGATGATCATCGCCGGGATCAGCGTGTCCGCCTGGCACGGCGTTGCCTACACAGAACTTGCCACACTGGCAGGGGCCAGTCGGGCGGGCACGGCCTTGGCCATGGGCAACACCTGCGTCTTTGTCGTGCTGTTCGCGACTCCTATCGCGGCGTCCGCCCTCATGACTCATTTCTCCTGGGGCGTGGTGTGGCTGGCCGCTGCCTTTTGTGCACTGTTGACCGTGCCGCTCTTTCCCCGGGTTGAAAAAAACTATGCATTGGAACTTGGCTCGGCTTGAGATTGTTTTTCGCTAGAGCGTCACAACTACTCTAAAAAGTGGTTGCTACCTGCGTATGAAAATAGGCGTTGACTGCGTCATCGAATGCGCCGCTCTTCATGTAAACATAAGCAACGTGGTCGGAAGCCATCGCAATCAGAAATACGGCTAGTGCTAATAAAAAAACCGCCAAAGCGGTTTTTTCATTCTGTCGTCCAGTCAAACTCGTCGTAGTCATCATCGTCTTCTTCGTCCTCGATCAACTCATCATCAAGAACGTCTTCCTCAAGCGCTTCTTCTGCCTGCTTCGCCAGAAGAAACTCCTTACGACTCTCAGTCACTGCTCGCCGTAATTCCTCACCCTTCACCGGGCAGTTGAGCATTTGGGCGATGCGGTCGATTTTTTGTGCCACGGCATCCTCCAACGCATCGGCTATGGGTCGATAGTGCGCGCTTTCGGGTGTCGATGCCAAATTTGCCGACCGCTGTTCACTTCATTTCTTCTGCAAATCCTTGAGTCGGGCCGCAAGGTTTTCCTTGGGAAAGCGCTTGTGCAGTGTCGTCATCAGCGCCTCGGCGGCTTGGGTCTGACCGGCGTCTTGCAGGCGTATCACTTCACGTAATTGATCATCCAATGACTTGGTCGGCGCGGCGGCGCGTTTGCTGAGTTTTGCTTCGTCAGCCATTTCACTATTGATCGACTCACGCTGCATCGGTGCAGAAAACTCCGCCATTGGCGCAGCGGGCGCGGACATTGCTCCGGCCGGTGCAGGCTGGGGGCGAGCAACGGGTTCATCCACTTCAGCCGCTTCCTGCTTGGAGAGCGGTGCGGACGTTTTGGGCGCAGGGGCGAAGTCATAACTCGGCAGTTGCTCCGGCGTGCGCTGTACCAGCGCCAGCATCAGGGCCACGCCAACGAGGCTGGCGAATGCCACTTGCCAACGGGGTTGCTGACAGGCGCGGAGCCAGCGCTGCCACAGGTTCGGCTTCGGCGCGGGAGCTTCGCGATGGGCCGTTGCGAGGATGAAGGCGTCGAGATGCGCCGGTGGTTCACCGCTGCTGTGATCGCGAAAATGCTTGAGCACTTCATCGTCGGGCGATGGCGGTGTTTGTCGGGCGTCAGTCATGTCAGTACCTCCTCGGCCAGCAGCCGACGCAGTTTTTGCTGGGCGTAGCGCAAGCGGCTTTTAACGGTTTCCAGCGGTGTTTCGGTAAGGGTGGCGATCTGCGGCAGGTCGAGGTCGCCGTGGGCGCGCAGCAGGAACACTTCGCGCTGGTCGGCGGGCAAGGTTTGCAGGGCGGTTTCGAGGCGTTGACCGTCGCGGCTCAGGCTTAGCAGTTGTTCGGGGTCGGCCGCGTCATCGATCAGTGCATGGGTTTGCTCGTCATAGCTGTCGTGCAACGGGTTGTGGATTCCGTGTTTGCGCCAGTGATCGATCAGTCGGTTGCGGGCAATCTGGTAGAGCCAGGTACGAAAGTTCGCCCGACCTTGTGGCTGACTGGTGCTGCGGATCAGGCTCAGCCAGGTTTCCTGATACACCTCTTCGGCCAGTTCGGGCTTGCCGCTGAGGCCGAGGAGGAATCGATAAAGGCCCTGGCGATGGCGGGCGTACAAAACTTCGAACGCCGGCCCGTCGCCCGAACGATAACGCGCCAGCAGCGATTCGTCGCTGCCGGCGGCTGAGCTGATTTCAGAATCGGACATGTCAGTGCTGGCCTCTTTCACTCTATCCGGTTGTCATTGGGCTGTTGATTCGAGGCCGTCGGGGTTCGCAGGCTCTGCGCCAACTCCACCAATTGCACGAATTCACCGCGCAGGCCGAATTGATCATCGCCTCGTGCGCAACGGGCCAGGGCTTCGGTGTCCTTCAGGCTGAACTCACCGGTATAACGCCCGTCCTTGAGTTGCTGGGAAAATGCGGCGACGGCAGCGGCGAATCTCAGATCATCACTGGCTGCCGACAGTTTTCTGGCCTCACCCCTCAGGATTGGCCGCTCGATCAAGCGACTATTCCCACCTTCCGGCAACTGATAACGCACTCGCAACATCGCCATTTCCCCGGTGTTTGCGGAAACATCGGCCGCAGCATTGCCATAGCGCAGCGGTTCCAGCCAGCCCTTCTCGCCCTTGGGGACAATTTCATACAACGCGGTCACCGTATGCCCTGCGCCGATTTCTCCGGCGTCGACTTTGTCGTTGCTGAAATCCTCACGCTTCAAGGCGCGATTCTCATAACCCAACAGCCGATACTCGCTGACCTGCGCCGGGTTGAACTCCACTTGCAGCTTCACGTTTTTCGCCACCACCGCCAAAGTCGAACCGAGCTGATCCACCAGCACTTTGCGCGCCTCGCGCAGGTTGTCGATGTAGGCGTAGTTGCCGTCACCCGCGTCGGCCAGTTGTTCCATCAGGTGTTCATTGTAGTTATCCACACCAAAACCCAGGGTGGTCAGGGACACGCCAGTCTTGCGTTTATCCACAGCCATTTGTTTGAGGCTGTCGAAGTCGCTGATGCCGACGTTGAAGTCACCGTCGGTGGCCAGCAGGATGCGGTTGATGCCTTTGGGGATAAACGCCTGTTGGGCCATTTGATAAGCCAGTTCGATACCCGACGCGCCGGCGGTCGAGCCGCCCGCAGTCAATTGATCGATGGCGGTACGAATTTTCGCTTTTTCCCGTCCGGAAGTCGGCTCCAGCACCACGCGAGATTCTCCGGCATACACCACCAGCGAAACCCGGTCCTGCTCGCGCAGTTGATCGACCAGCAATTTCAGGGTGCTTTTGACCATGGGCAAGCCTTCGCGACGGTCCATGGAACCGGACACGTCCACCAGAAACACCAGGTTTGCCGGGGCCAGTTCCGCTACCGCGCGATCGGATGCCTTGATGCCGATACGCAGCAAGCGGGTATGCGGGTTCCAGGGTGACGGCGCCAGCTCGGTGGTCACGCCGAACGGCGAGCCATCGGTGGGCAAGGCGTAGTCGTAGGGGAAGTAATTGACCATTTCTTCCAGGCGCACCGCCCCTTCGGGAGGCAAACGCCCCTGATTGAGCAAGCGGCGGACGTTGGCGTAAGCGCCAGTATCAACATCGGCACTGAAGGTCGAGACCGGTGCTTCGGCCACGCTGTGGATCGGGTTATCGGCCAGCGCCTGATATTGCTCCCGCTGCTCATCCCGATAGCCCTGTGGATAAGCCTCGCCGGCCGGCATGGGCGCGAAAGCGACCGACGGTGCCGGTCGCGCGTTGTGCTTGGCCATCGAGGTGTCCGCCATGACTGCTTCGCGATGCACCAACGCTTCAGTTTTCGATTCACTTTGAGCCGGAGGCGCAACCACTGCCGGGCTGTCCGTCTCAGAATCTGGCGTGGATGACGCGCCGCAACCGGCAACGGCCAACAACAACCCGGCGGCGAAACCCTGGGCGGCCGGGCGGAGGAAATGCAGAGGGAGGGACATGGGGGCTGACCTCAGGAGGAAATTGACTCATTCATCCTCTGAGACGGACAGCCCGATCAGTTCGGGTTAAGCCGAAGTGAAAAATCTTCAGCGATGATAACGCCGCACCACGCTGCTGTTTTTCAGCACATGGCCTTTGATCTGTTCCATCAGCTGCGCGCGGGTCAGGCCGGCGGGCAAGGCTTCTGGCGCCAGGTCCAGGGCGTAGAGCTGGATGATGTAGTGATGGGAGCTGTCGCCGACGGGCGGGCAAGGACCAATGTAGGTGGTGGTGCCTTTGATATTGGTGCCGCCCACGCCTTCGAGGGTGGATTTGGTGCCAACGCCGGCCGGGATCTGGCGCGTCGTGGCCTTGATGCCGTAACGAATCCAGTGATCGACGCCCAGGCCTTTCTGGCCGTCCGGGTCGTGCATGACGATGGCGTAGCTGAGAGTGCCTGGTGGGCCGGCGTTCCAGCTCAGGGCCGGGGACAGGTTCTTGCCGCCGCAACCGCTGGCATCGCTGGCCTCGGCCACCGTGAACAGGCGATTGTCCGAAACACCGGGAATGCTGAGGGTGAAACGCTCCTGGGCCTGCGCCGGAAACTGCACGCAAAGGGCGACTGCAACGGCCGCCAGCCAAGGGTTCAAAGAGGTCAATCGGGTCATACCGGAGCACCTTGTGCGGGTGGGGCCGTCGTCGGCTCGCAAACTATAGCCGGACCGTTCGTGCGGTGGCAGCAGAATTGGCTGAACCTGGGAATAAGCGCCAAACTCCTAAGTGAAACACCTGCCTGGAGAGCGATCATGGCACTGCACCGCGTCGCCCGTTTCGCCGATGTGCCCCAAGACCGTGGCCTTGAAGTCCGGATCGACAAGACAAAAATCGTCTTGCTGCGGGTCGGCGATCAATTGCGCGCCTATCAAGGAAAATGTCCCCACGCCGGGGCACCGCTGGCCAAAGGTGCGCTGTGTGAGGGACGGCTGATCTGCCCATGGCACAAGGCGGCTTACCGGCTCGAAGACGGTGCGTTGTGCGAGCCGCCGTCCCTGGACAGCCTGCGACGCTACCCGCTGGAAATCCGCGACGATGAGGTCTGGGTCGACGACCAGCCGATGCCCACCGCCAGCACACCGCCGGCTGATGATAAGCGGACTTTTGTCATCATCGGCGCCGGTGCCGCCGGTACGGCTTGTGCCGCAGCGCTACGGGAGAAAGGCTTCGGCGGCCGGGTATTGCTGATCGACCGTGAGCCCGAGGCCGGCTACGACCGTACGGTGTTGAGCAAATTCGTGATTGCAGGCGAGATGCCGCCGGACGAAGTGCCACCTCTGCGCGATGAAAATTTTTATCAAGAACAGCGCATTGAACGGATAAACAGTGATGTGATGGGCCTGGATGCAGCGAATCGGACTCTGCGCCTGGCCGATGGTCAATCGTTGAACTATGACGCCGCCGTGATTGCCACCGGCGGCATCCCCAAAACCCTGTCGCTGCCTGGCGCCGACCTGCCGCAGGTATTCGTGCTGCGCTCGAAGGCCCAGGCGCAGCAGATTCTGACGAGCGCAAAACCCGGTCAGCGGGCAGTGATCGTTGGCGACAGTTTCATTGCTCTGGAATCCGCTTCATCCCTGCGTCAGTACGGCCTGGATGTCACCGTCCTGGCCCGCCATGCCATCCCGTTCGAGGCGCACTTCGGCGATGCCGTCGGCAAAGCGATTCGTGCCCTGCACGAGGCCAACGGCGTGGTGTTTCATACCGATGGCGAAGCGGCCCGGATCGAAGGCGCAGGCAAAGTCGAAGCAGTGCTGCTGGACAATGGTCAGCGCTTGCCGGCGGATCTGGTGCTGGTCGGCATCGGCGTCACCCCGGCAACAACCCCGTTTGCCGATTTGCCCAAAGAAAAGGACCTGTCGTTGAAGGTCGACGGCGGGATGCGCATAACCGACGGGCTCTGGGCCGTCGGCGACATTGCGACCTTCCCGCTCAACGGCCAGCCCCAACGGATCGAGCATTGGCGCCTGGCTCAGCAACAGGCGCGGATTGCGGCGGCGAATATGCTCGACGGCGACGAACGCTACCTCGACGTGCCGTATTTCTGGACCTGGCACTTCGGCAAAAACTACGACTACCTCGGTCACGCCCAGGCTTGGGACGAGGTTGAGTTCAAGGGTGATCCTGACCATCCACCGTTTATTGGCCTGTTCGGCAAGAACGGCGTGGTGGCGGCGGCCGTGGCCTGCGATGAAGAGCGGGCGATGGCGATGCTCGCTGAACGGATGAAACAGCCGTTGTCGGTGGATGAGGCGTGGCGCTTGGTTCGGGACATGAGTTGACGGCTGTTTTCCCGCCAATCACGTCAACCTCTGGGGCAAGGCGCAAATCTGTGGCGAGGGGGCTTGCCCCCGTTCGTCTGCGCAGCAGACGCAAAATCTCTAATTTACCAACGATCTTGTGAGTGCTACGCACTCAAACGGAGGCAAGCCCCCTCGCCACGGGGAATGCGATCTAGACGTGGCTCATTGGCTCGCGATTGTCGTCATCTTCGGCTGACAGGCGGATCACCAGCGGATGCTCCAGCGGCGCCAAGGGCGGCGGCAGGTCAGCCGGGTCGACCGGGAAGAAGTGCGTAACGACATGGCTGACATCGCCATCCTGATCGTTATGAATGGTCATCGAGCCCGGCGTGCGCAGTTTCGCCAGCCGGTCGCCGCTCAGCTTGAAGCTTTTGCTGAGCCCCTGATCATCCACCACCGGCGCCGGCAAACGGCGCTGGGCGAAGCTCTTGCTTTTGCGCTGTTGATAACGCGCCCACGAGATCAGGATCACCGCGTTCAACAACGCCACCCACAGGTAAATCTGCAGCGTGCCGAGGGCGTCGAAAAATGACGCATCGATGCGCGGGCCGTCATGGGTATCGAACAACGGCCACACCCCCCGCGCCAGTAAATACAGCAGACCGACCCAGGCGAGCACGGTGAGAAAAACATCGATCACGACCAGAAAGGGCCGCTGCCGGGTTCTGATGATTTTCATTTGATGACCTCCTCTTCATCATCATTCAGCGGTTTGATGCCCCGGTCCGGACTGACCCAGCGCGCGCGCTTCTGATGTTGGCCGAACAGCACTTTGGGGAAGCTGACCAAGGTGGTGAGCAAGCTGATGAACCAGAACACCAGCGGATACCAGACCACCCAGAACATGGTCTTGCCGAGGCCCTTCTCATAACGGCGGTCGATCAGGATGCTGACCGCGAATTGCACCAGGCAGACCACTGCCAACAGCAGCCCGGTAAAGGCCGGAGGCATCAGGTGATCGACGGCAATGGCTGCCGGCATTTCAACGAATTTGCCGACGCCCCAGAAAATCACCGACAGCAGGAACGTGAAGGCCCAACCAGTGGACAGGCAATATTCGAACAGCAGCGGCCAGAGGTAACGATGGCGGTATTGCCAGATGCCACGGATGTTCTTGAACAGCACCTCGGCGCCACCCTGGGCCCAGCGCAGACGCTGCTTCCACAGGCCACCGAGGGTTTCCGGCATCAGAATCCAGCACAACGCCCGGGGCTCGTAGAAAATGCTCCAGTGATCCAGTTGCAGCTTCCAGCTGATGTCGATGTCTTCGGTGATCATGTCCGGGCTCCAGTAGCCGACCCGGTTCAGGGCCGTGCGACGGAAGGCGACGATCACCCCGGAGACGGTAAAGATCCGCCCGAACACCCGTTGGGTGCGCTTGATCAGGCCGATGATCGACGAGAACTCGCCGACCTGCACGCGTCCGATCAAGGTCGAACGGGTGCGGATTCGCGGGTTGCCGGTCACGGCGCCCAGTCGCGCATTGTCGAGCATCGGCGCAACCAGATACGCCGCGGTGTTCGGCGCCAGCAGCGCATCGCCGTCGATGCACACCAGATACTCGCTGCGCGCCGCAATAGCGCCCATGCGCAGGGCCACGGCCTTGCCCTGGTTCTCCGCCAGGTGCAGCACCCGCAGACGCGGATCCTGCGCCGCCAGTGTATCGAGCACCGCGGCGGTGTTGTCCTTGGAGCCGTCGTTGATCGCGATCACTTCGATGTTCGGGTAATGCTGGGCCAGCGCCGCATGGATGGTATCGGCCGCGTTGTCGCCTTCGTTGTAGCAAGGGATGAGGATCGAGATCAGCGGTTCGCCAGCCAGCGGTGGCGGCAAAGTGTCGTCCTGCCACGGCCAGTGCCGCTCCCAGTGCAACCAGAAATACAGGCCGCCGGCAATCCACAGTCCCGACATGAACAGTGGATAGAAGAACACGAAGTCCATCAGGAACTGCCCGGTGAGCAGAAAGATCAGCCCGAGGGGAACCCCAAGGACGATCGCCAGAACCAGCAGGGCTAAAAGTCTGTCCAGCATGTTATGGATTCCACTTGTTGGAGAGCGCGGGCCGCACGGTTTTCAAGTCCGGCTGGTTCTCGAGGAAGTTGTCCGGGTAGTAGCCAAAACTGGTGGCGCCCTGACGCTTGAGACGGCCCATCCAGTCAGCCAACTGTTCGCCGTCGATGTCGGCGTCGGCGTTTTTCGTCCAGTCACGGGCCTGCAATTCGAACACCGTGCGGTCGAGTGCGCCGGGGCGCGATTTCACCGTTGCCACCAGCGTTTCGAGCCAGGGGCCGGATTGTTTGCGGCTCTGTTTTTCCATGAGTGGCATGGCCATCGGCGCCGTCCAGTCGTAGGCGCCCAGGAAGTCATCGAGGTTCTGCGCGAACCAGGCTTCGCTCTCGGGGTTGAGCATTGGCTCGGCGAAAATATTGCGCGCTGTCTGCACTTGCGGACCGCGAATGGCGCGGACCTTGGCGGTCAGTTCGTGAGTGAAATCGATCAGGTAGCGGCTCTTGAATCGCGTCCAGCGTTGCAGGGTGGCCGGATCCGCACGCAGGCTGGCAATCGAACCGGGCAGACCGTTGGCGGCATAAACCTTCAGGGCTTCAGGGCCGGCGTCTTCGAAGTCCGACAGCACCGCGTCATCGTGATAGAGGATGCCGTCGACCGAGGTCAGGCGCGCTATGTCTTCGTAGATTTCACCGATGATGCGCCGTACGTTCGGATCGAATGGCGACAAGCGCTTGTACTGGTCCGGATCGATCGAGGTGGTAGCGGTTTTCGGGTCCCAGCGAGTGACTCGTGGCAGCTTCGAATCCAGGGCAAAACTCAGCACCGGCATCCAGGCATAGACTTTGACCTGAGCCCGAGTGCGCAACTGCCAGGCTACGCGGTCGAAGATATCGGCGCGCATCGGCAGGTGCCGGTTAGGAAAGTACAGCGAGTGCACCAGGCCATCGCCCGCAGGGTCGGCGAAGGCTTGCAGGAACACCGTATTGGCGCCCATGTCGGCCATGCGCTGGATCAGTTTGCCGAGGTTGATTTCCTGTTGGGCCGGGTCCGGATCGTAGACGTTGTCCAGGTCCACATGCACCACGCGCATCGGCGATTCGGTCTGCACCGAGACGATGCTGTTGGCGAAGTGTTCGCCATCCGGGTCCGAGGCCACCAAAAAGCGCGGGCTGCTCATCAGGTTGTCGAGGGCATCAAGGCCGTCTTCCAGAGTCAGGGCCATCTGATAACCCTGTTCGTTGATCACTTGCAGCGAGGTGCCGTCCGCCGCGCCGTACGGCCAGACCCAGACACGCGGTTTGTAACCGGTGACCTTGCGGATCTTCTCCGAGATGGCCGCCACGTCGGCGCGCATCCGGGCCTGGAATTGGGCTTCGGTTTCATAGCGACCGGTAGCGGCGTCATAGCGCCGGGTTGCGGCCGCCGGTTGCAGGTTGCCTTGCGGGTTGGCCAACACGCCTTTGTGACTGGCATCGGTGTGGGCAGCGATTTCCACCAGGCCGGATCGGGAAATCTCGCGGATCTGCTCCCAGGTCAGGAAGTCCGAACGCTTGCGCGGTGTACCGGCGAAATCCACCGGCTGATTCAGCGGCGTATCGATCCACACCCCGACCGGCGCCAGCAAGGCATGCCAGTTATAGGCGCGCAGTACTGGCAACACACGGGTGTAGAAGCTCGAATAACCGTCGTCGAAACTCAGCACGATCGCCCGTGGCGGTAGCTCGGGGCCACCGTTGCGAGCGGCCATGATCTGGTCGATGGTGACCGGCTTGTAGTTGTTCTCCCGCAGCCACGCCAGTTGCTCGAGCAGACGCTCGGTGCGCACGGCCACTACCGCCTGATCGGGGTCACGGTCTTCGACATCGTGGTAAGCGATCCCGAGCACGTGGTTTTTTGGCCACGGCTTTTCATTGGCCGACACCGGGCGTTCGGACGGCGGTGCGAAGGCCGGGGCTTGCTGGGCGCAGGCGCTGATCAACAGCGCTCCCAGCAGAAGGATGAAACGCGAAATAAAAGGCATCTTCAAACTCTTCTAGAAGCGGTAAGTGAGGTCGACGAGCAGGCGCAGATCGGTTTCGCGGTCGCCGTCATAAGGCCGGTTGATCACGCTCAGCAGGCCGCCCACCTCGAATACGTCGTTCCAGCTGTAGCGCTGGCCGTAACCCAGCAGGCCGACGCCGCCGGTCCCGTGATCGCGCTGGCTATAGGTGCCCGCACCGGCCTGGAACTGCTGGCTCCAGGAAGTTTCGTAGCGGTGATAGAGCACGTGGTTGACGTTCACCGTCGGCAGCACGCTGAAGTCGGATTTGGGGTTGAAGTACGGCACGTCATCGGACTTGGAGTTATGGCTGGTGCCGACCTCAAGGCCAAGGTCGACCTGCAACCCCGGCGCGCGGTAAACACCCTCGCGACCGGTGAGCAAGGCTTCGACACGGTTGTTGCCGTCACTGAAGTGCGAGGGGCTGACCGCCAGTCTCCACTCACGGCTCTCATTGGCGCGCCAACGGATGAAACCGCTGCCGCCGTTGGCGGTGATGTCGCTGTTCAAGGCCCGCAACGGCGTTTGCGCCGACAGGTATTCGAGGCTGCCGCCGTACTGCCAGTGATCGTCGATGTCTCGGGCAATCGCCAGGCGCGCGCCCTGTTTGTTACCGAAGCCGTAGGAATGGTTGGAGACTTCCGCCTCCAGGGTCATGTCGCGGGTCCGGCGCTCTAGCCCGACGCGCTGAAAACGATGGTGGCCGGTGCCTTCCTGGAAGTCGCCGGTGGCGTAACCGGCACCGGCGAATACGCGCCAGTCTTCATCGATGGGCGGGCTGTACAGCGTGGTTTCGATGCCAAAATCGCGACTGCCGTTAACCGCCCCGACATCGCCGTCGCCACCGCCATAACTCTTGCCGCCGTAGGCCTCCACCCGCAGCTCGGCCATGTCGTGGACTGCACGCTGACGCTGCAAACGCTGGACCTGACGGTTGTCCGGAAAACGCGCGACCACATCGTCGGTCAGCGCATCCATCTGCCGCCATTCCTGCAGATCCATGGCGGTGTGGCCTTGCGCAACTTCCAGGCCGATGTCCCGTGGCGCCATGCTCTCGGTTTCCTTGAGCTGATTTTCGGCACGCCGTGGCCAGTCCCGGGCCAGGTACAGATCGGCTTGGGCCAGACGCAGGCCGAGGTTGCCCGGGGCCTGATCCACCAGCGTCTGCAAACGCTGCTCACCCGACGGCAGATCAGCGCCGTAGGTGCCGGCCTGGGCGGCGAGTTGCTGCGCGTCCATCCATTCATCGTTGGGATTGCCCACCGGCAAACCCTTGAGCTCGATACGCGGTTTCTGAGACTTGGCCTGGTCCTCGGCGACCTGGCGCGCTTCATCGGCCTTATCGCTTTCGAGCAAGGCGTAATAGAGCGCGGTGCTGTCTTCCAGGCGGTCGCCGACATCGGCATCCGGTGCCACCAGCACCTGACGATACAAATCGGTGGCGATTTCTGGCTGACGCTGGTCCAGATAGGACGACGCCACCCAACGCAGGGCGTAGGTCGGAATCTTCACACCTTCGGCGAGCAGCTTCTGGTATTCGGCGATCACATCGGCGGTGCGTGCACGGGCCTTAAGGGCGCCCATGCGATCGATTCGCCAGCGAATGACGTCATCGTGGGCCTGAGGATCCGGCGTCCAGGTCGTCAACAACTGGTCGTAATCGGCCAGAGCCCGATCAGCGATCACATAACGTTCTTTTTCGCTGCGCGTGGCCAGCTCGGCCAGGCGCACGCGTTCCGCGGCCAGGTCACCTTCGAGGCGTCGCAGCGTAACCGGATCCAGCAGCCCCGGCCGCTGACGGGCCAGGCGCAAGGCCGGTTCTGGCAGACGGGCGCGTTGCAGGGCAATCACGTATTCCCGAGCGACGTCGGGCTTGCTGCCGGCGCGGATGAAAGCCTGGTCGTATTCAAACAATGCGTCGTAGGTGGCACCGGCGCGGGTCAAGGCGTAGGCCAGGGCCAAGCGGCGGGAAGGATCATCCGGTTTCGCCGCCACCAGCGCCCTGGCGCGGGCAACCGCCTCGTCAGGCTTACCGGCGTCGGCCTGGGTCATCGCCAACCCCAGCTGCAGGTCGGGATTTTGCGGTTCAAGGGCCAAAGCCTTGTTGTACACCTGGGTCGCCGAGTCCCAACGCTTGAGGTTGCGATAGGCACGCGCGGTGGCGGTCAGGGCCTGAACCGGCAACGCCCGATTGTGCCCCTGGGTTTCATAGACCTGGACCACTTCGGCGTCCAGACCGGCCCAGCTGGCGATCTGCAAGTGATCGCTGATCTGGCCGGTGCTGGCCTGGTTGACTGGCACCTGGCGCAATACCGTCAGCGCAGGCGTGTAGTTGCCGGCCCGTGCATCGCGAACCATTTGGTCGTAGGGGGTGTCGGCGAACGCCTGCATCGGCCACAACAACTGGCCGCACAGCGCAACGCGAAACAAGGGGCGCAACCCACGATGAATAAAGGGACCAGCAATACACGGCATTCGTCAGCATCCTTACATGGCCAGCCGGGTCACAATGTCCCTTGCCCATTCGTAGCGGAAAGCCGGATCGAAAGACCCAGCCAAGCTTTATCGAAACAGTCTTGCATGCAAGCGTAGTCGACTATTCAGCGCACAATAATTATTCAGATTCGTGACGCTAGGGCCTTCTCTCAATGCCATTCAGCCAGGTGCAAACCCATGTGGGAGCGAGCCTGCTCGCGATAGCGATGGGTCAGCCGACATTGATTTTGAATGTACCGCCGCTATCGCGAGCAGGCTCGCTCCCACAGGGGAGTGCTTGGCTGACACCAGACAGCAAAACGCCCGGCGTCTGCGTGTTGCAGAGGCCGGGCGTTGCGTTGAAGCCTGCGGTTTTACTGGAGGGTGACGTTGCCAGTGCCACCGAGTTTGCTCATCACGAAGCCGACAAATTCTTCGAGGGTCATTTTCTGGCCGTTGAAGTCCACCTGATTGTTGGCGTAGTGCAGTTTGGTGACGACATTGTTACCGTCCAGTTTCGCCAATTGTGTGCCGACCGCCATGCTGCTGAACATGTCGGCGGTTGCGCTGGCCTGATCGGCAATGAGCTTGGCGTCGGTCTGGCCGTCGATTTGCGACTGCAGGGTGAGCACGTCAACCAGCATTGGCTTGGACACCAGTACGTTGAACTCCAGCAATGCGATCAACTGCTTGACCAACTGGTCTGGCGGCAGGTCCATGGATTGCGGTTTGGTCAGGTCCAGCACCAGGTTGGCGCGGCTTTCGCCGTTGCTGGTGTTGAACGACAGGTTTTCCAGGGCCACATGCGGGCCGGCGGCCAGCAGTTTCTCCAGACCGGTCTTGACCTGCGCCTCTTCGGCCGGGGTCAGGTTCAGCTGCGGCGCCGGTTCACCGGCGGCAGCGGCTTCAGCGGCGGCCCTTTCGTAGGGTTGCAGTTTGGTCTGGTAGATCTGCATCAGCGACATCGTTGACGGGATGTCGAGGTTTTTCAGGCTCATGGCCATCTGCGCAGAACCGATAACCTTGCCGTTCAAGGACACTTCACCGACTTTGTAATCGGCACGCCCCGAAGCGTTGGTACCCGTTTCCTCGGTCTGGTTCTTCATTTCAAAGTTCTTGACGCCGAGTACCGATTGCTTGGCGCCGAAGGTGGTTTTGCTGCTGGTCAGCACGACGGTGTTTTCGCCGGTGTAATAGCCGTAGGTGCTTTTGTTCAGGTTACTGGCCACGGTCAAGCCATTGAGCTCGACTTGCACCGGGGTCTGATCTTCAGCCACGGTGGTCAGTTTCAGGCTGTCCATGTAACCGTCGGCCTTGACCTTTTGCGCCTGGGCGCTGGCGGCCACGTCGAGTTTCAACCCGGAGAATGTCAGGTTGGACTTGTCATCCAGCGCTGTTTCCAGCGGCAGAAACTCGAGGGTGCCCTTGGTGGAGTTGTCGTAGCCGATGTTGACCACGCCTTTGACCGGGGATTTGTCCTTGGCGGCGGCGAACCACTTTTCGGTCAGCGGGGTCTTTTCCAGCTCGTAGTGACTGGTGGCCAGGACCGGCAGCCACTTCAGCGATACCAGGCGCGAGAACGGCAGCGGGCCGTGTTCGATGCGGTCGGCGAACAGCAACTCGACCGGCGCTTCACCAAACATCTCGCCTTCGCCCTTGAGGCGATAGTGCGCGGTACTGCTGAACACATGGCGGTCCAGCGACACCAGCTCCAGCGACGCCGTACCATTGGAACCTGCCAGCGCGGCTTGCAGCTCTTTGTTGGCGTCGGCGATCGAGGTGTTCAGCACCCCGTCGAGCTTGCTGCCGGTGTACCACGCACCGCCGGCGCTGATTGCACCGATGGCCACGACAATTCCTAGAAGCACGCCTGCTGATTTATTCATGAAGTACCCGTTCAATGTCCGTTGTTGAAAGTATGGTCGTCTTCCCTGAACCCATGACGGGTTGCGGTCACGACTGCGCTGAAAGTGGGATGGAGATTAGCATTTGCGCCGCAAAGCGGCCCAATGATTAAAGGTGAAAGAGTGTCTATGGCTCGCGCATGGGGTCGAGAGTTTCAGTGGTCATGAGATCGCCTTCGCGGGCAAGCCTCGCTCCTACAGGATTTGTGTCGTGTGCAAATTTCGCAAATGACACAAATCCTGTAGGAGCGAGGCTTGCCCGCGAAGGCATCAGTCCAGCCAACATCATTTCAGGAATACTGAACCTCAATCTCATCCAATTGATGATCAAAGCTCTTGAGCCGCGCAGTCCACGTATACACCAGCACTTCAAAATCCCGATTGATCACCGCCCCGCCAGTCACTTCCGCGCGCGGGTCACAGAAGTCCAGTTGATAGCGCTCGCGGGCCATGGCGTTGGCGACATCCGACAGCTCTAGCGCATTGTTCAGCCAGTGCCACCCCTCGTCGGCCACTTGCTTGTCCAGCGCCAGGCATTGCTTTTTCAAGGTTTCGAGGCTTTTTTCCAGCGGCGTGCCGGTGAGTTCGCCCATGACTTCCTGGAAGGTGCGCCCCGGTTGCCAGTAACTGCCCCAGAAATACCGGTCGAACACCGTTTCGACGCGACGCAAAGCCACCTTGGTGTCCCAGATCAGCACCAGGGTCTTGCCTTGTTCGAGTTGTCGTTTCTTGATGCGCTGGCCCTGGAGTGAAGCCCAGGCGACCACCACGATAGCCATCACGGCGATCAACGCCGCCGCGCTGTCGAGGAATATCAGCGCCGTGTCGAGCTGGTGGGCCAGCATGACGCCGTAGAAATAGGTGGCCGACAGCAAAACCAATGCCGCAATGGCGCACCAGAAGCCGGGAGCGTAAGGGTTTTTCATTATTAGATCCCCATGACCAACGCAAGCCTTGATCGACGGGTTCGCCGCGCGCCCCCATCAAATCAAAGCATAGCAACGGCCTCAGGGTTTGCCGGGTTGTGAGCCTTGCGTTCGTCCGCTTTCCCAGCCGCCACCCAAAGCGAGGAACAAATCGATCTGGCTCATGGCGACTTGGGTGTTGGCCGAGGCCAGTTGCGCCCGTACATCGGTGTAGGTGCGGGTGGCTTGCAGGTCCGCCAAAAACGACGCGCGACCGGCCTGGAAGAAGCGGTGGGTCTGGTCTGCCGCCAGTTGCGCCGATTGCTCGGCGTCAGCCAACGCATCGCGGCGTTGAAGTTGCGCTGCATATTGCGCCAGCCCGGTCTGAGTCTCACGAATGGCGTTGAGTACCACGCCATCGAAATGCGCCAGCGCGCCTTGGGTCGCGGCTTCGGCCTCACGGATCCGCGCGCGGGAGCCGTTGGATGGCACGGTCCAGCTCAGCAACGGGCCGAAGCCCCAGCGATTGGTCGATGGTTTGCCGAGGTTTTCCAGAATGCCGACCGTGCCAATGCTCGCGCCGATGCTGATGTCCGGGTACAACTCGCCGGTTGCAATGCCGATGCCGGCGGTCGCGGCCGCCAATCTGCGCTCGGCCTGCCGCACGTCGGGTCGACGCTTGAGCAGCGTGGCGCCGTCACCCACCGGCAACAATTGCGTAATTTTTGGCAACTCGGCGCAGTCGCTGGTGCCCGACGGCAATTGCTCGACCGGTTTGGCCAGCAGCATCGACAAACGGAACAACCCGGCCTGACGCGCCGCTTCATAACGCGGCATATCGGCGCGCAAGGATTTGAATTGGGTTTGCGAACGGGTGACCTGGGTTTCATCGCCGCGCCCGGCATCGCGCAAGCGCTGGGTCAGCGTGGTGCTCTGGGCTTGCAGATCGAGGGAATGCTGGGCGATTTCCCGTTCTTCATTGGCCGCACAAACCTGGGTGTAAGCCCGCACCACATCGGCCACCAGTGTGATCCGCGCGGTATCCGCTGCCGCCTGGGTCGCATCGGCATTGGCTTTGGCCGCTTCAATACCGCGCTGCAAGGTGCCGAACAGGTCGAACTGATACGAGGTGGTGATGCCGATGTCACCAACGTTGGCCACCGGCACTTTCTCCGGTAGCAAGAACGCCTCGCCGGATTCCTGCAAACGCTGGGCGCCGACCTTCACGCCACCGCTCCAACCGCCCGCTGCCTGCGCTTCGTCGACCTGGGCGCGAGCCCGCGAAAGATTCGCCGCCGCCACCCGCAAATCGGTGTTGGAGGCCATGGCCTGCTGCACCAATTGGTCCAGACGCGGATCCTGATACAGCCGCCACCAATCACTGGGCACCGGTGCCGAGATGACATTTTTACCGTTCACCGCCAGATCGCCCTGAAAATCTTCACGGTGCACGGCAGCCTCGTCCGGCAAATGATAATCCGGCCCGACCACCTGACAGGCCGACAGCAGCAAGCCTAATCCGGCAACCGCCAAACCCGACGCCCTGCTCATTTCGCCGGCTCCCGGGTTTGCTCGCCAATGATCGACACCGTGGCCGTACGGCCGGCAATCATGCGGAAATCCGCCGGCACCTCGTCGAAGGCGATTCGCACCGGAATTCGCTGCGCCAGCCGCACCCAGCTGAACGCCGGATTGACGTTGGGCAACAGATTGCTGCCACTGCTGCGGTCGCGGTCTTCGATGCCGGCGACGATGCTTTCCACGTGCCCGCGCAGGCGGGCACGGTCGCCGACCACCCTAATGTCGACGCCTTGGCCGACATGAATGCCGTCCAGTTTGGTTTCTTCGAAATAGCCGTCGATGTGGAAGGAATTGCTGTCCACCACCGACAACACCGGCCGCCCGGCGGTGACGAACTCCTGGGAACGCGGCGCACGGTCGTTGACGTAGCCATCCACCGGGCTGCGAATCACTGAACGGTCGAGGTTGAGCTGAGCGCTGTCCACCGTCACCTGCGCCTCCATTAATGCAACTTCGGCGCGGGCGACACGGGACTGGCTTTCTTCCAGTTGTTCAGCCGGGACCAGATTGCCGAGGCCACGGTTACGCTTGGCCTCGCGCTGGGCCTGGGCCAGGGTTTCCTGGCGGTCGGCCACCGCTGCTTTCGCCTGGCGCAGCGCCAGTTTGAAACGGTCCTGATCAATGCTGAACAGCACCTGGCCGCGTTTCACCCACTGGTTATCGCGCACCTCCACTTGCTGGATCAGCCCGGAGACGTCCGGGGCGATCTGCACGATGTCGGCGCGGATGTGCCCGTCTCGGGTCCAGGGCGCGAACATGTAATACATGACCATGCGCCAGACCACGACAACGGCGAAGGTCACGATCAACAGCGTCAGGACCACGCGGCCGAGGGTCAAAAAAGGTTTTTTCATGTCATCAGGTATCGACTGAGTGAGTCCACGGCGCCGAGCAGCACGGCGTAGAGAGCCACGTTGAACAATGCCCGGTGCCAGACCAGACGGTAAAAGTGCAGGCGCGTCAGCAACCCGTGCACCAACAGGTACAACACGTAAGTAATGCCCATCAGCACCAGCAACGTGGGCAGGAACACCCCGCTGATATCCAGATCACCGATCATAAAGGCGCTCCATCGATGCCATGGGGAAGCGGTTCTTCACGTTCGCCCGTGCCGACAAATTCGACCCCCGGCAACAGCGCCAGACGCAGGCCGCTCAAGGCATGCAGCAGGTGCAGACGGGTTTGGTCATCACGTTGGCCGCCGAGGGCGCGACGGGTGCGATCGAGGGTCATCAGCAACGGGCCGGGCGCCGGCAGACGTTCGCCCGCCTTGAGACAGGCCTTGAAGTACTCGCCGACTTCGGCCACCACTTGCTGCAACAGCACCTGCGGCACGCCAACCACACGCGGCGTATAAGCCAGCAGGTCGAGAAGATTCAACGCCACGCGCACTTCCCGCAGGGCGATCCCGGTGTCCTGGCCGGTCATGGCCAGCCGCGGCAAGTGCTGCATCAGGCGATCGAGGATCTGCACGCCCAATTGCCGGTGTTCGGCCAATGAAGCCGGCGCGGTCAGGCTGACGATGTCGCGCCAGCTGAAACGGGTCAGGCGTTTGGCCGCCAGTTCCGCACCGAATGGCCGGGCGATCAGGGTCCAGATGAAAGCGAACAGTAAACCCATGGGCCCGGCCAGGTTGGAGTTGGCGAAGCTGAGAAAATCCGCGTCGTAGGCACCTTGAATGCTGATGAAAGACGAGGTGTTGACGATGGTCAGCAGCATGCCCAGATAAAAACGCGGCTGCACCGTCAGGGTGCCGACGCAGATGAACGGGATGGCGAACGCCAGCACCAGCATCGGGAAGTCATGCAGGTTCGGCAGGATCAGAAACAGATAAAGGCTGGCGAACAGCACCGACATCGCGGTCCAGAAAAAGAACCGGTAGATCTGCGGCGCCGGGTCGTCCATCGACGCGAAGAAACTGCACGCCACCGCCGCCAGGATCACCGCGCTGCCGCCGTCAGTCCAACCGAGCAGAATCCACAGCACCGAGGCAACGATAATGGCGGTGACCGTGGACGCCGCCGAATAGAGCATCAACCCACGGTCGAGAAACGGCGACAGCCGACCGAGGCGCCAGTGCCGATACACCGCGCGCCAACTGTCCTGGCTATCGCACTGGATGGCGTATTGCAGGCTGCGGCAGTCTTGCCACACATCGATCCATTCGCCGAGGCGATACAGGGCGTTGGAGAACAACAACTGCTTGCGGTCGTCCAGCGCCTCGGCACTCGGTTGCAGCGCTTCGAGCCGGTTTTTCAGGGCCTGCCAGCGTTCGAGGTCAGCGTCTTTGTGATCGAGCCATTCGGTGGTCGCGGCCAGCAGCGGCGCGAACTTATCCACAAGCTCCGGCGTGCGCCGCTCGAGGGCGTAAAGCGCATCGTCGAGGTCGTCGATCACCGGCAGCAAATGAATCATTCGCCCGCGCAGTTCCTTGGTATTACGCACCGTTTGCGGTCGCGCGCCCTCGTGGGGCAATTGACCGATCATCAATTCCAGGCTGTTGAAGTTCGCCACCATCGATGAACGCAAGGCGCTGACTTCGTCCGGCTGCACGTTGCGACTGAGGAAGCGCAGGCTGTAGGTCGAGGCATCGGCGAACCATTTACTCACCGAATCGTTGAACACCGGCGCCAGCCGCCGTGGCCAGAACATGGCGCCGACCACCGCCGCGCAGGCGATGCCGAGGAAGATCTCTTCAGTGCGCGCCTCGGCCACGTCCCACACCGCCAGCGGGTTATCCACCACCGGCAATGCGATCAGCGGCAAGGTGTAACCGGCGAGCATCAAGGCGTAGCTGTTGGCGGTGCGCAGGTGCAAGGACAGGAACAGCAAAATCCCGGTCCACAGCGCGATGACCACCACCAGCACATAAGGGCTCTGCACGAACATCGGCACAAAAAAAACCGCCGCCGCCGCACCGAGCAAAGTGCCAACGGCGCGGTACAACGCCTTGGAGCTGGTAGGGCCGACGAAAGGACTGGAAACGATATACACCGTGGCCATCGCCCAATACGGACGGGGCATTTGCATGAGCATGGCGATGTACAGCGCGATCATCGATGCCGCGAACGTGCGCACACCGTAGAACCAGTCCCGCGCCGGGGGTACGCCGGTGAAAAATCCGCTCAAGGCTGAGCCACCGCTGGATGGTTGGCCGCTTCGAAGGCTCGCAATACCCGCAGCGCCGCTTCCAGATCACCCTGGTCGATCCCTTCGAGCACTTCATGGCGCAAGCGCACCAACTCGATTTCGACCGCTTGCACCAACTCGCGACCGGTCTCGGTCAGGCTCAGGCACTTGGCGCGTCGGTCATGGACGTCTTCGGTCCGGCAAACGTAACCGGCATGGCACAACTGATCCAGCAGCCGCACCAGTGACGGACTCTCCATCCCCGCCGCCTGCGCGACCGTCACCTGCCGCACACCCTCGCCCAAACGCCCGATCATCAACAACGGCACGGCGCAGGCTTCGGAGATTCCATAGTTGACCAGCGTGGTCTGACAGATCTTCCGCCAATGCCGGGCGGCCACCACCATGGAGCTGCTGATGTTCATCTGGAGAGCGGCGAGGTTCGGCACGAGGGAATACACACACTGTTAGTTTGCTAACTATCAATATGGCATTCGAGGGGAAAGTTGGTCAAGTTTTGAAACAATTCTCATGCTGGCAGATGATTTTTCACAGATCATCAAGACTGATTGGTTCGGCAATTTCCTGACTGCGAGCGCGTATGAGAATCGCAAGGTCGAAATCATCCAGGCGCTCCAGCATTGCTTCATAGAGATCTGCCGAAACCAGATACGCCGTGATTCGATCGTTATCCAGTACCGCGATAGGTCCAGCTTGTGTATCCCGCATGGCAGCACCCACGTTTTTTGCAAGCTCGGAGATGCTGATGATCCTTTCGGCCAAAACACATTGCATAAGTCAGTCTCATCTCCGGATTTGTAGCCATGGAAGCTACTTCAACCAGGTTTTTGAGGCCCAGAAGAAACCTGTGACGAGGTTTTTCGTGTCGTTTTTTACACCCCCCGCCCCTTTCTCAGCATTACATCCAGCTGATCCACCACCTCAGCCCAATCAGCATCATCCAGAATCTCCTGACGCAGCAGTTCTGCCTGGCTCTCGCTCCAGAAGAACGCGTCGGCAAGGTGCAGTTCGGGTTTGAGCGGTGAATGGGTGGCGATGAATTTATCGATGCTTTCGGCGTCGTCCGGCAGGCCGAGTTGTTTGAACAGGGACGGGAGGCTGTGGGTGGGGGATTCCATGTCTGGTTCCTTCGTGATCGCGTATTGGATGGGTAACCGCGGTGCGGCTATTCGCGGGCAAGCCTCGCTCCTACAGGGATGTAGAGACGAGGGTTGCCCGCGATTACGTCAGTCGGGGCGACTGTTATGCCGAAAGACTCAACTCGCACACTTCGGCATGCGGCACCATTTTCAAGAATTCCGGCACGCTCATGTGTACCAGGTTGTTGTGGTTGCCGGCTTCCAGGTAGATGTCTTTCTGCCGGGTCAGCTGTGGGTCGATGACCATGTCCATCCCGTAGGATTCGCCCAATGCAGGCACGGCGCCGCGTTCGCAATCGTCGAACAGGTGCGGCAGGTTGCTTTCACGGGTGACTTGCCATTCGCTGCTGCCACGGACTTTGCTCAGGTCCAGGTGACGGCTGGCGGGCAGCACGGCCATCAAGTAATGCCCGTGGCGGTCGTCGAGGATCACCGATTTGGCGACCCGTTCGGCAGGGATGCCCGCGAGCCGAGCCGTTTCAAGGCTGCTGGCCGAGTGCGGGTGGGAAACGATGTCATATTCGCAGTGGGCCTTGTCCAGGCTGTTCTGCACGGTTTTTGCCATACGCATGATGCACCTCGGTGTCCGCAGCAACGAATCGCGGACGATGGTTAACTTTTGTCTCCCTTAAAAGTCTAGGCCCGCTGGTGGGATCCGGCGGGAAATCCGCCCGTCGGACGCTGTCGACACTGGTCAAAATTCATACAACTACAGGCTCAACTAGACTTGTACCCAGAGCCACAAACGGCTCGCGGACGGATGACTCTCCCGGAGGGTCAAGTGAACACTCGTTGCTGGGCAATTGCGCTGCTGCTGGCCTTGAGCGGATCGGTTTTCGCGGCGGATACTCTCGTGGTGCTGGTTCCCGATCCCATCGGGCTCTGGCTGATCACGTTCGGCATTGCGTTTCTGATCGCCGAGGCGGCCTTGCCCAATTACGGCGTGGTCGGTCTGGGCGGTCTTGTAATGTTTGTGATTGGCGCGGTGATTCTGACCAATGCCGAAGTCCCCGTTCCCTTGATGATCGGCTTGGGGCTGATTAGCGCACTGCTGCTGACGTTCCTGCTGATCCGCGCCTTGAAAACCCGACCGCGCCGCAACGTCAGCGGCGACGACGAATTACTGGGCAGCGTGACGCCGATAACGTCGTTGCAGGCTGGTAATGCCTTTATCGGCTGGGTGCACCTGCAAGGCGAGCAATGGCAAGTAATGAGCGAAACACCGCTGCAACCGGGCCAGCAGGTCCGGGTGGTGGCACGCAAGGGTTTACTGCTGGAAGTGGTCGCGGCTGACGCGGCGCCCGCATGAACAATGATGGCGGAGAATAGTCATGGGTCTGCAACTGGGTTTTGCCGCGCTCCTGTTATTGCTGATTGCACTGGCGGGGTCGACCTTCCGCATCCTGCGCGAGTACGAACGCGGCGTGGTGTTCCAACTCGGGCGCTTCTGGCAGGTCAAGGGCCCTGGCCTGATCCTGCTGATTCCGGTGGTCCAGCAAATGGTTCGCGTCGACCTGCGTACCGTGGTGCTCGACGTACCGCCGCAAGACGTGATCACCCGGGACAACGTTTCGGTCAAGGTCAATGCAGTGTTGTATTTCCGCGTGCTCGATCCGCAAAGGGCGATCATTCAGGTCGAAGACTTTCTCATGGCCACCAGCCAACTGGCCCAGACCACGTTGCGAGCGGTGCTCGGTAAACATGAACTCGATGAACTGCTGGCCGAACGGGAACGGCTGAACGTCGATATCCAGCAAGTACTCGATGCGCAGACCGATGCCTGGGGCATCAAGGTGGCCAACGTCGAGATCAAGCACGTGGACCTCAACGAATCGATGATTCGCGCCATCGCCAAACAGGCCGAAGCCGAACGGGAACGTCGGGCCAAGGTGATCCACGCCGAAGGTGAATTGCAGGCCTCGGAAAAACTCATGCAGGCCGCCGAAATGCTCGGCCGCCAGCCGGGGGCCATGCAACTGCGTTACATGCAGACGCTGAGTTCGATCGCCGGGGACAAGAGTTCGACCATCGTCTTTCCGCTGCCGATCGAATTGCTCAAGGGGATGGCGGATTTGTCGTCCAAGCCTTGAACAGATCGCAGCCTTCCTACTCGCTGGATCATTGGGAGAAGTCACAGATGCAGGCTCGGGCCAAGGTTTAGCTCGGTAGATTTGTGGTGAATTGAAGATCGCTTTCGCGAGCAAGCCCGCTCCCACATTTGATCTTGGGCGTTCACAAATGCTGTGTGCACCCCAGGACTACTGTGGGAGCGGGCTTGCTCGCGATGGCGTCAGGGCCGTCGATACATGACTTGGCAACTAGCGCCTCATACGGCGCTCGCGCCCAACGCTCTACCCGCTCGAGCAACAGGGCCGTGGCCTCGCGACGCTTGTCATCGCTGTCACCAACAAACACGTCCGACGGCTGTTTGGCATGCTGCCCCACTGCCGCGAACACTTGCTCACGCTGCAATTCATCCAACCCGAAAAACTCAGCCAATCGCCCCGCCATGGCCTGTGGCAGTTCGCTGTAGTTCACCGCCTGGCCGCCAAACGCCCGGCATTGCGCCAACCCCGACGCCAGCAACCGTCCCACCCGCCGGGCGATGTAATCCTCACGGCTATCGAACGGCAATTCGTCGTCCAGCCCGCTCGCCCCGATCATCCCCGGCACCATGTGCATGCCCGGACGACGCAGATGCGAAACGGCGATTTCCAGCGGATCGCGGTACACAAACAACCAAGGCGTTTCGGGAAAACACTCGTGCAACACAGGCAATTCAGTGATGTTCCAGGCATCGAGCTTAATGACCAGTCGTTGCTCCGAACCGAGCCGACGCTGGCCATAGGCAGACAACAACCCTTTGATGGCGGCACGGCGCTCGACGGCGGGTAAATCACTGCGCAGCAGCGCATCCAGCGGCGGCGGTTCGCTGATGACAATGTGGTTATCGAGGCGGGCGAGCATCTGGCTGATCAGCGTCGAGCCGCAGCGCGAGGCGTGAAAGATAAACGCACTCGGCGTCAGACCAGGGCTGCAAACCTGCCAGTCCGCGAGGGTCAACAATCCAGTTGTGCGGCGAAACGCCTGATTGAACGGCAGCCGCAGCGCATCCTCTACGGCGTCACGAAAAAACGGTTGATGCAGCCGCGTGTCACCGAACCAGCACCAGTCGACTTGCCATTGCCCGGCCTCTTGCCAGACACGAATCGGCAACCAGCCTTCGAGGTTCAGGCGCTCCATTGTTCATTCCATTGGCGGCGACCGTCGCGCATCGCTGCGCGCAGTTCTTCACGGGTGAACAGCAAGCCTCGCCCAGCCGCCAGTTCCAGAGTGCGGGTGATAAAAGCTTCGGTGTCCGGCAAGCCCTGCAACGTCTTCGAAAGCTGCGAATCACTGGCCACTAAACGCTGAAACTGGAGCAAAGCCCCATCAGCGACACCGGGCGGCGGCGTGGTCGATACACCGTCGATAATCGCCTGCTCCAGCCAGGCACCGGGCCGGCAATCGAGTACCAGATGAACCCGTGCCTGGGTATCGTGATTGTCCACGCGATGCGGCCGCGACAAATCGAGATACCAGCATTCGCCAGCGGTCATCGGCATGCGTTGGCCATCCAGCAGGAAGTCCACTTGGGGTGGGCTGAGCAGCGGAATGTGCAGACGCAAATCAGCGTCCGGCTCGCCCAGGTCATAGTCGCGATGCTCGTGAATGCGCCCGCCCGGGCCGAGCCGCAACAGGCGCGCGCAAACGATCTGCAGCGGCAGATCCCGCAGCCCTTGCTGCCATCGAACGTCCCGCCGCCAGGGCTCACGCAAAAGAGTTTCGCCGCGACCGGGCGATAGCTCAGTCAAGGCATCGGCGGCGGAAATCAGCGCCACGCCACTCCAGTCGCCCGCGTAATAATCGCTATTGAAGTGGCTGTGCCAGTCGTCCTCGCCAATCGCCCCCAGCGCCTGCAACAGCAACGGCAAATCCACCGTTACCGGCAAGCGGGAGAAGGCCGGCCGACTCATCGTTTCGGCAGCACCGCGCACTCGCCGAGCCAGGTCAGCAAACGGTCGAGACAGGCCTCGACCGACTGCGCGCCCGTGTCGAGCACCAGCGACGCGCACGGCGGTGGTTCATACGGCGCCGAAATACCGGTAAACCCCGCCAACTCACCCCGTCGAGCACGGGCGTAATGACCTTTGGGATCACGCTGCTCACACACCGCCAACGAGGCGCTGCACCAGACTTCGCGGTAGTCCTCGCCCAACCGTTGGACGAACAATTCACGCAACTCCACCAAGGGCGCGATCATCGCGAGGATCACGATCTGCCCGTTGTCCACCAACAGCGCCGCGAGTTCGCTGGCGCGGCGGATGTTTTCCAGGCGATCGCTGTCGCTGAACCCCAGGTCGCGATTGAGCCCCACCCGCAATCCGTCGCCATCAAGCACCACACTTTGCACGCCGTGTTCGAACAACTCGACGTGCAGTGCCTGGGCCAATGTCGACTTGCCCGCGGCCGGTAAACCGGTCAGCAGAATCGCCGCGCCACGATGGCCGTTGCGGGTCTCCCGTTGGACACGGCTGATGCTCGCCGTCGGCGCCAGCAGGTTACTGGACCGGAGCATGGGCCACCGGCACTGAGATGTTTCCCGCCGCCCACGCCTCTTCGCGATTGGCCAGGGCGGTGGCGATGGACTGGACTTGCGTCGATTGCACCTCGTCCGGCAGCGGATCGAGACCGGCGCTGGCGAAGATTTGCCCATAAGCGTTGCGCAAGTCAGCGTAAGACAGGTCGCGACGCAGATCGGCCTGCAACGTGTTCAGCTCGCCCTGGATCAGATCCAGTTCGCCCAGCCCGGCCGCCTGATAGCGATTGCGCAGTTGGCCGACGATTTGCCCATCGATGTCTGACAGTTGCTGATTGGTCTTGAACTGCCGCATCGCCTCGCGATAGTTGGCGTTGGCCACGTAAAGCTGCGCCAGTACGGCAATCGACATCGCCTGCCGGCGCGCCGTGGCGACTTCTTCACCAGCCTTGGCAACGTCGATCGCGGCGGGTGCGGAAATCACATTGAACAGGTTCCAGGTGACTTTCACCCCGTAATCCGCCCAGCCCTGCTCCACCAGAAACGAGTTGCTGTCGTAATGCCCACCGGCGGAAAACTCCAGCCCCGGCAGCAGGCGCAGCATGGCTTTGCGGGTTTCGGCGGCGCTGATGCGGGTCTGGTAATCCTGCTCACGCAACTCTGGCCGACTGGTCAGGGCTTCCTGTTCCAGGCTGGCGAGGTCGACTTTGAGTTCCGGAATGACGTAGTCGTCCTGGGTCGCCAGCGTCAGCTCGGTGCTCGGAGGCAGGTTGATCAGGGTCGCCAGTTCGGTTTTCGCCAGCGACAGCGCGCGGCGTTGCTCTTCCAGTTGCCGAGTGGCTTCGATCAGCGAGCGCTGATAACCCAACGCCTGAATCGGATCGCCGATACGCTGCTCGCTCATGCTCTGGCTATTGTTGCGGGCGGTTTCGACCCGGGCCATCAGGCTGTCGATTTGCTTGAGCAAACGTTCGGCGGCCATGGCTCGCCAATAGGCCGAGCGTACGTCCTGGACGATGGTATTGATCACCTTGCGCCGGCGCTCCTGCACGATCAGCCGCTGGTCGCCCTGCTGTTTGGCGCTGATGTAACTGACACCGAAGTCGAGCACGTTCCAGACCATGGTCAGGTCCGCCACTTCACGGTCGCGGTCCTGGGAGGTCGACGGTTCCAGGGACTGGGTGCCGGTGAGCACGCTCTGACTGCTGGATGCGTTGACGTTGTTACGCCCCACGTAACCGGCATCCAGCGCCATACGCGGCAACATGTCGAAACTGGCGAGGTCGAGTTGGCGCTTGGCCAAGGCCTCTTCCATGATCTTGAGCCGGCCTTCGAGGTTGTACTTCACCGCGCGGGCCATGGCCTGGTGCAGGGTCAGTGGGCCGCTGAGGGGCTCCTGACCCGTGTACATCTTTTGCAGATCGCTTTTGGCGCGCTGTTGGCTGACGCTGCGTTCGATCGGTTCACTGGTGACTGCACATCCGCTGATCGCCAGCGCCAGCAGGCTGGCGCCGAACAACTTCTGACTTCTCTTCATCCTTGGAGCCCCCGGTGCCTCACTGCTTTAATGTTTTTTTCAGGCCTGCATTTCGCTGATGCCGACCTGTTGCAAAGCTGCGGCCAGGCTTTCGACCTGCCGTTGCTCGGTGTCTTTGAGTTGTTGCAATTGTTGGCCAAGAGTCGGTGCGCCAAACACGCCACGCAGCCCTTGGGAAACATCCCCCGCCCTGATTGACTGATTACCGAAGGTGTTCAGCGAATCCCCCTCGCTACTGGTGTCCTGATTGAACAGACTCGACAGAGTGCTGCTGCCGAAGACCCCGCCATCGCCCCCGCCAAAACCCAGGAAGCCTTGGCCTGAGCCATCGCCACCGCTCTCACTGCTGCTGAATACCTGCGCGATAAAACTTGGCGCCAGCGCCCCGTGGTTCATGAAAATGTCGCCCAGAGGCCGAATGCCATTGCCTATCACCCGTTGTTCAAACAGCGGGGCAAACGTCAGCGGCGAGCCAAGATCGCCAGTGGGTGGGGTGAAGATGATCGGTTGCAATGGCACGTTCGGTTGATCGACTACGACCACCGGTGTCAAAACCAGGGGCGGCGCCGGAGCGGTATCAATCGCGTAGTTATTGGATACAGCGACGCTGGCGCCCACGTTGCCCGCCAGGTCCGTCACATTGCTGGTGTCCAGCGCAATGAAGTTACTCGGATCGGTGATGTTCGCGGTGGGTGTGAAGGTCCCGGTCCAGGTCTTGCCGCCGTCGCTGCTGGCCAGGTTGGTCAGCTCGCCATTGGTAACGCTCAAGTCCGACAAATCGAAGTCGCTGACCGCCTCGCTGAAGGTGAAAGTCACCAGTGTCGTCTGGCCAATGCTCAGGTTCGGGTTGGCAACCACAATGGTGACGGTCGGGCGGGTCGCATCCAGCGCGTAGTTGTTGGAGATGGCGATGCTGGCGCCGGCATTGCCCGCGGCGTCGAGCACATTGCCGGTGTCGAGTATGATCAGGTTGGTCGCATCATTAAGGCTCGCGGTCGGCGTGAGCGTGGCAGTCCAGGTCACACCGCCGTTGCTGCTGGCAAGGTTGGACAGCACGCCATTGGCCACGCTGAGGTCCGACAGGTCGAAACCGGACACCGCTTCGCTGAAGGTAATGGTCACCGTGGTGGTCTCGCCGATGCCCAGTTTATTGTCCGCGACCACAATGGTCGCGGTCGGGCGAGCGGTGTCGATCGCGTAGTTGTTGGAATTGGTCACGCCGACGCCACTGTTGCCCGAAGCGTTGGTTACTCCACTGTTGTCCAGGCTGATCAGGTTGGTGGTGTCTGTCACACTGACCGTAGGCGTGAAGGTCGCGGTCCAGGTCACGCCGCCATCGCTGGACGAAACGTTACTGAGGGTGCCGTTGGCAACGGTCAGGTCGGCGTTGCTGAAACCGCTGACTGCTTCGCTGAAGGTGATAGTGACCAGCGAGGTTTCACCGGCCTTGAGGGCATTGTCGGCAACTACGATGGTGGCGGTCGGCACCTCGGTTTCCACCACATAATTGGCCGAGTTGGTGGTGCCTGCCCCGGTATTGCCGGCCAGGTCCGAGACGCCGCTGTTGTTCAGCGTGATGATGTTGCTGGCGTCGGTAATCCCGATAGTCGGGGTGAAGGTCGCGGTCCAGGTGATGCCACCGTCGCTGCTGCTGACCGCGCTCAAGGTGCCGTTGGCGACGCTCAAATCACTGTTGTCAAAACCTGTCACCGCTTCACTGAAGGTGATGGTCACCAGCGCCGTCTCCCCCGGTTTCAGGGTCGTGTCGCTCAACACGATAGTGGCGGTCGGCCGTTGGCTGTCGATTGCGTAATTATTCGAATCCGTGGTGCCGGCACCCGCGTTTCCGGCCCCATCCAGGACCCCGGTGTTGTCGAGGGTGATCAGGTTGGTCGAATCGGTGATGCTCGCCGTCGGCGTCAAGGTGGCGGTCCAGGTGATGTTATCGCTGGTGCTCAGACTGCTCAGGGTACCGTTGCTCACCGTCAGGTCGGCCGTGGTAAAACCGGTCACCGCCTCGGAGAACGTGATGGTCACCACCGATGTTTGCCCTACCCCCAGCGCCGCATCCGCGACCACGATGGTTGCCGTAGGCCGCACGGTGTCGATCGCGTAGTTGTTGGAATCGGTGGTGCCGCTACCGGCATTGCCCGAAGCATTTTGCACACCGCTGTTATCCAGGGTGATCAGGTTGGTCGCGTCGGTAATGCTGACGGTCGGCGTGAAGGTGGCGGTCCAGGTGATGCCGCCGTCGCTGCTGCTGACGGCGCTCAGCGTGCCGTTGGCGATGGTCAGGTCGGCGTTGCTGAAACCGCTGACCGCTTCGCTGAAGGTAATGGTCACCAGCGACGTTTCACCGATTTTCAGCGAATTGTCGGCCACCACGATGGTGGCTGTCGGCAGCACCGTATCGATGG
>NZ_AKJK01000054.1 GCF_000282375.1 Pseudomonas sp. GM50 | reverse complement strand
GCTTGCCCGCGAAGCTTTTAGACGAACAACGACAACAGCAGGATGAAGCCCAGGCCCACCACGGACAGGATGGTTTCCATCGCGGTCCAGGTCTTGAAGGTTTCCGCCACGGTCATGTTGAAGTACTGCTTCACCAGCCAGAAACCTGCGTCGTTGACGTGGGACAGGATCAACGAACCGGCACCGGTGGCCAGCACCAGCAGCTCACGGTTCACACCCGGAATCATCCCCACCACCGGCACCACGATGCCCGCGCCAGTAATGGTCGCCACGGTCGCCGAACCGGTCGCGATGCGAATCACCGCCGCCACCAGCCAGGCCAGCAGGATTGGCGAGATCTGTGCATTCACCGCCATGTGGCCGATCACATCACCCACACCGCTGGTCACCAGCATCTGCTTGAAGCCACCACCGGCACCGATGATCAGAATGATCGCGGCGGTCGGCGCAAGGCTCGCATCCAGCAACTTCAAAATCTTGCTGGACCCCATGCCCTGCTTGTGGCCAAAGGTGTACAGCGACAGCAGCAACGCCAGCAGCAGCGCCGAAATCGGGTGACCGATCAAGTCCATGAAGGTGCGGAAGAAATTACCGTCCGGCAGCACCACGTCAGCAAAGGTCTTGAGCAGCATCAGGAACACCGGCAGCAGCACGGTGATCAGAGTGATGTTGAAGCTCGGCAGGTCTTGCGACTCCGATTTGTGGGCCAACTGATCAACCAGTTCCTGATTGGGATGGCCGGGAATGTATTTGGCAATGAAGGTGCCGTAGATCGGACCGGCGATGATGGCGGTCGGCAGCGCAACGATCAGGCCGTACAGAATGGTTTTACCGATGTCGGCACCGAACACGCCGATGGCCAGCAGCGGGCCCGGGTGTGGCGGAACCAGACCGTGTACCGCAGACAGACCGGCCAGCAGCGGGATACCGATCTTGATGATCGACACACCGGTACGCCGGGCGACGATGAACACCAGTGGAATCAGCAGCACGAAGCCGATTTCGAAGAACAGCGGGATGCCGACCAGGAAGGCCGCGAACATCATGGCCCATTGCACCTTGTCCTTGCCGAACGCACGAATCAGCGTCTGGGCAATCTGATCCGCCCCGCCCGATTCGGCCATCATTTTGCCGAGCATGGTGCCCAGCGCCAGGATGATCCCGACGAAACCGAGAACGCCGCCAAAGCCGTCCTGGAACGCCTTGATGACGGTGCCGATCGGCATGCCGGAAGTCAGCCCGAGAAAGGCCGCGGCGATGATCAATGCAATGAAGGGGTGAAACTTGAACTTGGTGATCAGGACGATAAGCCCGATCACCGTGACCACTGCATCGAGCAGCAGAAACGTCTCGTGGGACATGCCAAACATTAGGGGTGTCTCCTGGTTGTTGTTGTTATTGAAGCGGTTATTCAGAGGCCGTCAGGACAGCGCTATCTCTTGGAGCAAAACTCAACTGGCGAGTTTCAAGCCATGATCGAGCCACCAGGCATGAGCCAGCTTCGCCAACTCATCGACGCTGTGGCTGGACGCATCCAGAGCCAGGGTCAGGGGCTCACCAACGGGCGATTCAAGTGTGGCGAACTGGCTGTCGATCAAGGTCGACGGCATGAAGTGGCCCGGCCGATGAGACACACGATCGGCGGCGACTTCGGGGGTCAGCTCAAGGAAAACGAAGCCCAGGCCCGGCAAGGCACTGCGCAAGCGTTCACGGTAACTGTGTTTGAGGGCCGAGCAAGTCAGCACCGGGCGCTCGCCCTTGGCATCGACGCGGCGCAGTTCATCGCACAGGCTGTCGAGCCAGCCGGCACGGTCTTCATCGTTCAGGGGGATACCCGCGCTCATCTTTTCGATATTGGCGGCAGGGTGGAAAGTGTCGCCTTCAATGGCGGTCGCGCCGCTAAGCTGGCACAGGGACTGGCTGACGCACGTCTTGCCGCAACCGGCAACGCCCATGATGACCAGGGCGGTGATGGGATGATTCATGTAACACCTCAGCGCGCAGACAGCGCTACCTTTGCTACGTAAAACTCTAGTGCAAAAGCAGAAGTTGCCGACGCCTTCTTGTCATTTTTGTGGGTTGCAGCATGTTCGTTCTCGATGCCAAAAAAGCGAGGATCAGGCAAACCTCGTTCACGCATTTGCAGCTGCATCGAGACAGCGCTACCTTAGTGCCTTGAATTTTGTTTGGCAAGCCGTCCGATGATTACCCCTAAAAACGATAAAAATACTCGCACCACTGGCCGCCCTACCCTCAACGAAGTCGCGCGCCTGGCCGGTGTCAGCCCGATTACCGCGTCCCGCGCCCTCCGTGGCGTCAGCACGGTGGCCACCGAACTGGTGGAAAAAGTCCAGAAGGCCGCCCTCGACCTGAACTACGTGGTCAACCCCGCCGCCCGCGCCCTGGCCTCGGCCCAGAGCCATTCCGTCGTGGTTTTGGTGCCGTCATTGTCCAACCTGCTGTTCATCGACACGCTGGAAGCCATTCATCAGGTTTTGCGACCAAAGGGCTTCGAAGTGCTGATCGGCAACTTCCATTACTCGCGTGATGAAGAAGAAAACCTGCTGCGCAATTACATGGCTTATCAGCCTCGCGGCTTGCTGTTGACCGGTTTCGACCGCACCGAAAGTTCGCGGCGAATGATCGAGGCCAGCAACATTCCCTGCGTTTACATGATGGAACTGGACAGCGCGGCCGGGCTCAATTGCGTCGGCTTTTCGCAAGTCGCTGCCGGCGAAACGGCGGCTGGGCATTTGCTGTCACGCGGTCGCAAGCGCCTGGCCTACATCGGCGCTCAACTGGACCAGCGCACGCTGCTGCGCGGCGAAGGTTTCCGCCGCGCGCTGCAAAAGGCTGGCTTGTACGATCCGGACCTGGAAGTGCTGACACCACGAGCCTCGTCAGTCGGTCTGGGCGGCGAATTGTTCCTGCAACTGCTCGCTGCCCATCCGGACGTCGATGCGATCTTCTTCGGCAACGACGACCTGGCCCAGGGCGCGTTGCTCGAAGCGTTGCGCTGCGGGATCAAGATCCCCGAACAAGTGGCGATTCTCGGATTCAACGACTTGCCCATGTCCGAACACATGGTCCCGCGCCTGAGCAGCATCAATACTCCGCGCGAAGCCATTGGCCGTCGCTCCGCGGAGCTGATGCTGACCTTGCTGGCCGGCAATTCAGTGACCAAACCGGTGCAGGATATGGGGTTTGAATTGAAGGTGCGCGAGAGCACCTGAAGCACGACCATTCCCATGCTCCGCGTGCTAGATTCCCGATACCTGGAACAGCAAACGGAGTAGCTCAATGGGATATGCGCTGAAGATTTTGGGTAGGGCCTCGTCAATCAACGTCAGAAAAGTCCTGTGGACCTGCGACGAACTGGGTGTTTCCTACGAACGCGAAGACTGGGGCAGCGGCTTCGCATCAACCCAGAGCCCGGAATTTCTCCAGCTCAACCCCAACGCACAGGTGCCGGTGCTCATCGACGAAGCCGGCGTGCTGTGGGAGTCCAATACCATTTGCCGGTACCTGGCCGGTAAACACCAGAACACTGACCTGTTGCCCAGCGAACCGGCGGCCCGCGCTCGCGTGGAGCAGTGGATGGACTGGCAAGCCACCGAGCTCAATCCGTCGTGGGGCTACGCATTTTTTGCGCTGGTCCGGCAATTGCCGAACTTCCAGGACTCGCAGCGGATTGCCGATGGCGTTCGCGGCTGGAACGCAAAAATGGGCATCCTCGAACAGCAACTCGCGGCGACCGGTGCATATGTTGCCGGACCGCAGTTCACACTGGCCGATATCCTCATCGGATTGTCGGTCAACCGCTGGCGGATGACCCCGATGGAACGCCCGAACTACCCCGCCGTCGACGCCTATTGCCAACGCCTGGCGTTGCGACCGGGGTTTATGGCGCATGCTTGCAATGGCGTGCCTTGAATTTTACGTGCACGCTTACCTGACTCGCCCGGCGGCCGACCTCTGCCGCCCGGCGGCAATAGCAATAACGGTAGCAATCAGGTTGTTGACAAGTTTCTTGCTTCATTTTGACTTCGTTGCAACAACTAAAAGGCTTAATTTTCGGAGCTTTTTTTATTTATGACCACCCGTCGGAATCCCTTTCATTGGAACGATAACCTGTAAATTCTGATAGTAGACAGAATAGCTGTCCTGCCGAATCATGAAGTGACTCGCGCCACGATTGTCGCGAGACACTTTCAAGAGAATGGAGGCTAACATGTCAACAAGTACAGTACCGACAAAAAACGAGTCATCTGCAATTAAACCTGCCAATGGAACCGGTACGTTTACCGCAAAGTTCGAACGACCACCTGGTGCGCCGACCTTACCCGACTTCACAGGCAAAGAGTTGAGCGCAGCCCCTAATGCACCACCCCTCCTGACTACACAAATACAAGCTTTCTCCGCCGACTATAACAATTATATGATTTTTAACTTTCCAACTGCACTTGACAATGGCCAGCACCCCATAACACCAACTAATAGCGACACATATATCATCTTCCTAAACTATCGCTACCTTATCAATAGCGAGAAACCTAACACTCTCAATATTACTGTCGATAATGGCGCCTTTAAGGAAAAGGGAGAATACAAAGGTGACTTCAAGTTCATTTCATCGGACCAACAGGGAAGAGAAGTGACGATCACTGGCAACTTCGACTTCACTACCACTCCCACCAAACAGTGAATTCAAACTCCCGCTTAAGAAAACTAACATTTAAGATAACGTCTCACCTGTCATTTTTCTTAAAAGGAGAATTGCACAAATAAAAACATGAATGTCGTCAATACCAATCCCCCCTCAAACAAGGAAACTTACCCGAGGGGGGATTAACCTGCTGATTATCTGAAACATCTAATTGGATTACTTGATGACTGGCGGGTTCGGATCGCTGATGCGTATCTGTTTACGGTGTTGCGCTGGACGCAGGTGTTTGGCATCGATTTGAATCAGTGGCCGGCGTTGGCTGCGGAATTGGTATAAGGCGTCAGATCAATCGCGAGCAGGCTCGCTCCCACAGGGAATTTATGTCAGCCCACCCATTTGTGACCGACATTTACCCAATGTGGGAGCGAGCCTGCTCGCGATAGCGGTGGTTCATGCACCATAGAAATACCAGGCGAACTTACAAACTCTCACTCACCTTCGTAGCCACCTCCCCCGGCACCCAAACCTTCCACACCTGCGGCTGATCGCGCAAAAACGCTTCGGCCACCTGACGCGGTTGCTGGCGTTTTTCGCTCATCTGCCCGAGGGTCTGGTTCAGCAGATCAATCGGTAAATCGACCTTTTCGAAGAACGCCACCAGGTCCGGGTACTGCGCCTTGAACGGTGCCGACACACCGATGGCCAGGCTGGCCGGCATCGATCGCGTGCCCTTGGGGTTCGGGTTGCTGGCATCGGCCAGGGTCTTCCAGGCTTGCGCATCGAATGGCGGTTCTTCGAGTTTCACCAGCTTGAAGCGGCCCAACAGTGGCGTCGGCGACCAGTAGTAAAACAGCACCGGTTTGCCACGGCGGATCGATGAAGCGACCTCGGCATCCAGCGCGGCGCCGGAACCGGTGCGGAAGTTGACGTAGCTGGCAGTCAGGTCATAAGCCTTGAGTTTCTGGCTGTTGACGATCTCCGACGTCCAACCGGTCGGGCTGTTGAGGAAACGTCCGCGGCTTGGGTCTTCCGGGTCACGGAACACGTCCTTGTAGCGCGCCAGGTCGGCGACGGATTTCAGCTCCGGCGCCAAAGGTTTAATGCCGCGTTCCGGGTCCCCCTTGATCACATATTCCGGCACCCACCAACCTTCGGTGGCGCCTTTGACCGTGTCGCCCAAACCAAACACTTTGCCCTCCGATGCCGCCTTGACCCAGGCCGGACTGCGCCCCGCCCACTCTTCGCCAATCACTTGAATGTCGTTCTTGGCCAACGCGGCTTCGAGGCTGACGGTACTGCCCGGCAATGTGTCGGTCGGGTAGCCGTAACCTTTCTCGACGATCAACCTCAGGATCTCGGTGATCAGGCTGCCACTTTCCCAGGTGATGTCACCGAAGTGGATGGGCGTGGTTTTTTCTGCTGCTGGAACGTGCCCAGCCACAAGGCTCAGGGCCAGCAGCGAACTGCCAAGCAGGGTTTTGATCGATCTCATGCGGACCTCTGGGTCAGGGGTGGTCGGTTCAAGGGTTCGTTGGCGCTGTGCTGGGTGCACAGTGCCTGGGAGCGGGTCATGTAGACGCTGACCGAGCGCAGGGAAATGCCCAGTTCGGCGGCGATTTGGGGGTAGGTCAGGCCGTCGATTCGCGACAACAGGAACGTTGCCCTGACCTTGCCCGGCAGGCGCTCGAGGGTTTGATCAAGGCGTGTCAGGGCCTGGGAAAACTGCGCCAGATCTTCAGGCGATGGCCCGCCGAACGGGTCAATCGGCGATAGCTGATCGAGGTGCTGGCGTTCCAGATCGCGACGACGCCACAGCTGATAAATCAACCGATGGGCAATGGTGGTGAGTAAGGCGCGAGGTTCGCGAATGGGCGTCAGGCCTGGTGATTCGAGCAATTGCACGAAGGTCTCGGCAGCGATGTCTTCGACACTGGGACTGGCCCCCAGGTATCGGCGCAGCCGTGTGCACAGCCAGGCGTAGTGGGCGCGGAACAATCCGCCCACATCGTTGCGATGGGAAAGGTCGGCGCCGGACATAGAGGCTCCATGGGTTAGGGGTCGCTGAATGTCCGGTGATCCGGTGGCGCAATCCTAGCAAGGAGCCTTATTCATTAATAATACTTAAAATGCATTTTTATATTCCATTTTTGAATTTAAGATATAGGTTGATCAGGCCATCGCTTTCGCGGGCAAGCCTCGCTCCTACAGGACCGAGTCGATCCGCGATGGTGGGTTCGATATAAACCCTGTAGGAGCGAGGCTTGCCCGCGAACAATCCTTCAGTCAACGCAACCGCCCGTACCCCAGCGCTTCGGCCTCCTGCTGATAATCGAGAATGACCTGATAGTCGCTTTCGGTGGCCGGCAGCACTTCTTGCAGGCCGAGGATTTCCGCGACCTCGGGCAGCTCCTTCAACGTCTGATTCATCACCCGTCGAAGCTGTTCAGCCTGCTCATCGGTGGTGCCAGCGGCTGCGATGTAGGGCAACGTCGGGCTGAACGCCGTGCGCGCCAACACGCGCAGGCCCGTGACCTCCGCCTGGGCATGCTGCGCCAGATAGGCGAAGGTCACGCTGTCGATGGCGGCCAGGTCTGCCAAGTCATCACGCAGCCAACGCAGGCTTTCGCGGTGGCTGCCACTGATGGCGACACTGGCAAAAAACTGCCCGTCGTGGTGCAGCGGCGCCAGTCGGTGACGCAACAGGTTCATGCCACTGTTGGAGTCTTCACCGTTGATCACACCGCGACTGCCCCGCAAGGCCGACAAGGTCCATCGAGGATCATCGGCACGCGTCAATAACAGGCTGCAATGGTTACCGCCGTTGCTGTCCGGGAGTTCGTAACGAGGACGACCGATGACCCGGACGCGACCGCGTAAAGCCGTCATCAAGGGATAGCCGCAAGTCTGGGTCAGCAGCAGGCGCGGGGACAGCCAGAGGTCCATCAGCGACAGCCCTTCGGCAGCGAGGCGAGTGCTGCCGAGCTGTTCGAGAATCCGCGCCAGCCAACGCTCGTTGGCCTGGCGGATCGGCTCGGGGGCGATGTACATCAGCAATTCAGCGAGGTGTTGTGCCATCAAAGTCTCCCTACAACAAAAAACCAGTGTGGGAGCGAGCCTGCTCGCGATGGCGGTGTGATTGGCAACATCAATGTTGGATGTAATGGCCTCATCGCGAGCAGGCTCGCTCCCACAGGGGGAACGCGTTCGCAATCAGTGGAACGGGTGTTTCGGGCTATCAATGGCTTTCACTCCATTTTCTCGCCACAACTGAGCATAACCCTGCACCAGAAACCCGCCACTGCGCGCCAGCCATTGCTCGCGGCGCGCACGATAGGCCCTCGGCAAGTCGTACCAGGGCAGACCCGGCAAGTCGTGGTGCACCAGGTGCAAGTTGAGGTTCAGGAACAGCCAGCGCCACGGCCATGCCGCTTCGTTGATGACGGTGCGTTGCTCGGGTTGCATGTGGGGACGGTGTTCATAGTAGGAGCGGATCATCGCAATCGACAGCGCCGGCACGCTGATCAGCAACAGGTAATGCCAGACCGGCAGCACGCTATAGCGCGCGATGAACGTCAGCATCAGCAGCATCAGCGCACCGTGGGTCAGCCACATCAACCAGGCCTGGTGCTCACCCGCTTTTAGCCGTTGCAGCTCTTCGCGGGCCAGCGCCAGCAAGGCCAGTGGCGCACCGAGGACAAAGCGCCCGAGCACGGTTTTGTTCAGCCAGTGCAGGCCTCGTTCGAACGGTGAACGGCGCTGCCACTGTTCAGCGCTCAGGTAACGGCTTTCCGGATCGCGACCGGGGACGGTCAGGTCTTCATCGCGGTGATGCAACAAATGACTGTCGCGGTACAAGGTGTAGGGATACCAGACCGCGAACGGCGCATAACCGAGGACTTTGTTCAGCATTTGCCAACGGGTGGGATGGCCGTGCAGCAATTCGTGCTGCACCGACAACCACAACACCAACAGTGGAATCAGCAGCAACGTGCTCCACCAGAGCCCCAATCGGGCGCTGCCCAGGACAATGCTGAACCAGCTGACGTACACGCCGATCAACAGCAGCCAGGTTGGCCACTCGGTGCGAGCGGTCAGGCGTTGGCGCAGGGTTTCGATTTCTTCACGGTGGGCAGCATCAAAATAATGGGGCATGGCTTTGCTCAGAACGGGAACCAGTCCCCCTCTGTGCAACGGCGCAGGGATTTCTTGCAGATTATCTGGTTATTTCGATAGGCATAAAAACAAGGAGCCCGAGGACTCGGGCTCCGTTGACGCGGGATCAGTGGCCGAACACACCCACCTTCTTGGCCTTCTTGTCCGCACGCTTTTCATCGGCGGTTTTAGCCGGTTTTTTCTTTGCCGCTTTCTTTGAATCCATGCCTTTGGCCATGATACATACTCCACTCATACGGGACGTGAGATCAGGTATACACCTATCGCGGCGCCCGCGTTCTTTTATAATCACCCGCTTTGCGCACCGACAGTCCAGGCCCATGCCCAACACCCAGTACACCTTGCTCGACGAGCCGTTATGGCCGTTGATGAACAAGTTTTACCGCGCCCACCAGTCGTCGATGAAAGCGGTTCGCGACGCTCAATTGTGGGTCGCAAAACGCGAAGAGATCATCGCGGCGTTATGTTTGCGGCCCGTGGCCGGCGGGCATTGGCTGACCGGGCTGTTCGTCGCCCCGAGCTGTCGCGAACAAGGGATCGCCGCGGCGTTGATCGCCCACGCCGTCAAGCATCTCGAAGAGCCGGTCTGGTTGTTCTGCCATCCGGATTTACGTGGCTTTTATGAGCGCCGCGGCTTTACGTTCGACCCACCCCTGCCCTACGCCATGGCTGAACGCTTGAGCCGTTACGCGCGCAGCAAACCGATGATTGCGATGGGTTTTGAACCGGCCAGATAAAGCCCTAAAAGGCTTATGAAGAGATCACCTGTGGGAGCGAGCCTGCTCGCGATAGCGGTGTATCAGTCACCATCAATGTTGACTGTCAGGGCCTCATCGCGAGCAGGCTCGCTCCCACATTGGTTTTGAGGTGTTTTCGAATCAGTCATCCGCCGCAGGATCAAGGTCCGGGAACATCACCTCGGTAAACCCGAATTTGCTGAAATCACTGATGCGCGACGGGTACAGCCGGCCGATCAGGTGATCGCACTCATGCTGCACCACCCGCGCATGAAACCCCGAAGCAATGCGTACGATCGGCTCGCCCTTGGGATCGAAGCCTTCATAACGAATCTGTTGATAACGATCCACCGCGCCGCGCAGGCCCGGCACTGACAGGCAGCCTTCGAAACCCTCTTCGAGAGTCGGGCTTAATGGCGTGATCAGCGGATTGATCAGAATCGTCTGCGGCACCGCTTCGGCGTCCGGATAGCGTTCGCTGTGTTCGAAACCAAAGATCACCAGTTGCAGGTCGACACCGATCTGCGGCGCGGCCAGGCCGACTCCGCCGACGCTTTCCATGGTCTGGAACATGTCGTCGATCAGTTGCCACAACTCGGGGCTGTCGAACATTTCTGCCGGTACCGGTGGAGCAATACGCAGCAGGCGTTCATCGCCCATTTTCAGAATTTCACGGATCATTTTATGACTTCGTCAGTGGTCGGCTTGAGCGAGTGATCCCGTCCCAGTCCCGAAACGTGTTGTTTGGGTTCTTCGGTCACCGTTTCGCCAGGTTTCTTGCCTTCGGATGACATGTGCTCGATCACCGCGTTCATTTCCGCGCCGAGCAACAGCACCGCGGCGGAAATATAGAAGTACAGCAACAACACGATGATCGCGCCGATACTGCCATACATGGCGTTGTAGTTGGCGAAGGTTTTGACGTAGAGGCCGAAGCCCAGCGAAGCGATAATCCAGACCACCACGGACAACACCGCACCCGGGGTGATGAAGCGAAAATCTTGTTTGACGTCGGGCATGACGTAGTAAATCAGCGCCACCGCCATCATCAGCAGAATCACCACCACCGGCCAGCGGACGATGGTCCAGACAGTCACAATGAAATCTTCGAGGCCCACTTGCGCGGCGATCCAGCTCATCACCTGCGGCCCGAGCACCATCAGCGCGGCGGCGATCAGCAACATGCCGGCGATGCCGATGGTGTAGAAAATCGACAGCGGAAAGCGCTTCCAGATCGGACGGCGCTCGACCACGTCGTACGCGGCGTTCATCGCGCTCATCATCAGCCGCACACCGGCAGATGCGGTCCACAGGGCAATCACGATACCCACCGAGAGCAAGCCGCCCTTGGATTGCTGGAGCTGGTCGATCACCGGGTTCACCTGTTCCAGCGCCTGGGGTGGCAGGACCAGTTCCGATTGCAGGCGCAGCCAGGAGAAGAAGTCCGGCAAGTGCAGAAAACCGATCAAGGCGATCAGGAACAGGATGAAAGGGAACAGCGAGAAAAGCATCTGATAGGCCAGCGCCGAGGCATAGGTCGACATCTCATCGTCGACGAACTCGGTGATCGTGCGCATCATCACCCGATGCAGGGGCAAACCTTTCATGGTCGGAAAAAACATTAGCGTCTCCTTTCGCCGCAAAAAGGTTGAAGTCATGGCGACTCAGGGGCCGTTTTCTACAACAAAGTAGCGTACTTGGCGACTTTGAAACAATTTCCTTGCTCAAGTTCAAGCTGACACAGAAACGGCCATCCGCGGATGGCCGTTTCTATTACTCGTCAAAGCCCGGATTATGCCTTGTCGATGCCTTTTTTAAGAGCATCCTTGATTTTGCCGACTGCTTGCTGGTTTTCGCCTTTCCTCTCCTGCGCCACGCCTTCGGAGCGCAGTTTTTCGTTGCCGGTGGCCTTGCCGACGCCTTGCTTGACGTTGCCGGCCGCTTCGTTTGCCATACCTTTAACTTTATCGCCAGTGCTGCTCATGGCCGTTCTCCTGTGAACATTTCAACGGGGAAAGTGGTTACACAAGGATTGACCGGGGGCCTTTGCGCGGAGTTTCATTTATTTATTAACCGGAGATTTCGCAGGTTAGGCTTTATGTTTGCAGGCTTTGCCCCGAGAATGCGCAACGTATTCAGGCCATGGCGCTGAAGATCCAATCCCGTAGGAACGTTATGAAACTCGATAAAAAACTGGCCATCGCCCGCAGAAACCAGGAACTCGGCGGCGCTGTGCTTGGCGTCAACAACTGCCATTTCACCGAATTGAACCGCAACCGCAATATCTTCTGGTTCGATATTCCGGTCGCGCGCCTGGCCGTTGGTCAGTACGAATGGATTCACTTGCTGATGCACACCCCGGATACCGACGAACTGCTGCACTTGAAAGTGCCGACGGTGTTCCTGCGCGAGAAGCTGGAAGGCCTGGTGGTGCGCAACCAAGGCAAGCGCAAGGCAGCCCTGAGCCTGGAACTGAGCGCCGACAAGGACTCCTACCTGCAAGACATGCGCCCGGCCGGCACCAACGTCAATTTCGCGCAGTTCCGCCAGTAAGTCCCCCTGTGGCGAGGGGGCTTGCCCCCGTTGGGCTGCGAAGCGGCCCCAAAACCTGCAACAGCGTTCCATCCGGCACACCGCGCTTGCCGGATTTACGACTGCTTCGCAATCGAACGGGGGCAAGCCCCCTCGCCACAAAAGCGTTCTTGATACCTCTTTAAACAAGAAGCCCCGCATCGGCGGGGCTTTTGTTTGACTAGGCGCTGACTTTCTTCACGCCCAGTTTCTTCAGCTCTTCGTCGCGCAGTTCGCGGCGCAGGATCTTGCCAACGTTGGTGGTTGGCAGCGCGTCGCGGAACTCCACGGCTTTCGGCACCTTGTAGCCGGTGACGTTGGCGCGCATGTGCTCCATCACCTGTTCCTTGGTCAGGGTCACACCCGGTTTGACGACGATGAAAATCTTGATCGCCTCACCCGACTTCTCGTCCGGCACGCCGATGGCCGCGCATTGCAGCACGCCCGGCAGGGTCGCCAGCACATCTTCCAGTTCGTTGGGGTACACGTTGAAACCGGAGACCAGGATCATGTCTTTCTTGCGATCGACAATGCGCATGTAACCGTCTGGCTGGATCAGCGCAATGTCACCGGTCTTCAACCAGCCTTCGCTGTCGAGGATTTCATCGGTGGCGTCCTGACGCTGCCAGTAGCCCTTCATGACTTGCGGGCCTTTCACACACAGTTCACCGATGGCGCCCAATGGCTGTTCAACACCGGCATCGTCGATGACTTTGCACAGGGTCGATGGCACCGGAATACCGATGGTGCCGATCTGGATGTTCTGGCTCGGGTTCACCGTGGCCACCGGGCTGGTTTCGGTCATGCCGTAACCTTCGCAGATCGGGCAACCGGTGACCGCTTTCCAGCGTTCAGCCGCAGCCAGCTGCAAGGCCATGCCACCAGACAGGGTGATTTTCAGATTCGAGAAATCCAGCTTGCGGAACGCTTCGTTGTTGCACAACGCGACGAACAGCGTGTTCAGGCCGACAAAACCGCTGAACTTCCACTTCGACAGTTCCTTGACCATCGCCGTCAGATCGCGCGGGTTGCTGATCAGGATGTTGTGGTTGCCGATCAGCATCATCGCCATGCAATGAAAGGTGAAGGCATAGATGTGGTACAGCGGCAGCGGAGTGATCAGGATCTCGCAACCTTCGTTGAGGTTGGAGCCCATCAGCGCCTTGCACTGCAGCATGTTCGCCACCAGGTTGCGGTGGGTCAGCATCGCACCCTTGGCCACGCCGGTGGTGCCGCCAGTGTATTGGAGCACGGCAACGTCGCTGCTGGCCGGATTGGCTTCAGCCACTGGCTGGCCATGGCCCTTGCTCAGCACGTCATTGAACTTGATGGCCTTGGGCAAGTGATACGCCGGGACCATCTTCTTCACGTACTTGATGACACTGTTGACCAGCAGGCGCTTGAGCGGCGGCAGCAGGTCGGCCACTTCAGTGACGATCACGTGCTTGACGCCGGTTTTCGGCACGACGGTCTGGGCCAGATGCGCCATGTTGGCCAGGCAGACCAGGGCCTTGGCACCGGAGTCGTTGAATTGGTGTTCCATTTCCCGCGCGGTATACAACGGGTTGGTGTTGACCACGATCAGCCCGGCGCGGATCGCACCGAAGACAGCAACCGGGTATTGCAACAGGTTGGGCAGTTGCACGGCGATTCGATCGCCGGGTTGCAAATCGGTATGCTGTTGCAGGTAAGCGGCAAAGGCACCGGACAATTCGTACAGCTCACCGTAGGTGATTGTCTTGCCCAGGTTGCTGAATGCCGGTTTGTCAGCGAAGCGTTGGCAGGATTGCTTCAACACTGCCTGAATATTCGGATACTCGTCTGGATTGATCTCGGCAGCAATTCCAGCTGGGTACTTATCCTTCCAAAAGTCTTCGATCATGGAAGCCCACTCCTCAGCAACGCGAATTCAAATACCGCATTTGGTGCGATTATTATTGGTGTGTGTTTTTGGTGAGTCTGGCTTTTAACATAGGCCGAGAAGTCACAAAGCGCGCCGAGAGTAGCAGCTTTGCCAAGGGCCGACTAGAGCCAAAATCGGCCTCTACGGTCACATTTTTGACTCTTGACTATTCAATAGTCACTTTTAGAGCAAAAATTCTATAGCTCCTTGAAAGCCTTTGAAATCGGGGCTTCAGCCCCTTAAAAGCTTCGCGGGCAAGCCTCGCTCCTACAGGATTCGTGTCGTTCAGACCACTGAACCTGTAGGAGCGAGGCTTGCCCGCGAACCGCGCGAAGCGCGGCCATTCAACGATCAGGCGATATCCCGCAACTCCCGCCGCAGAATCTTGCCCACTGGTGTCATCGGCAACGACTCACGCAAGACGATGTGCTTGGGGACTTTGTACGCCGTGAAGTTTTCCTTGCAGTACGCCTTCAGCTCTTCAAGGCTGACCCCGGATTCACGGGCCACCACAAACAACTTCACCGCCTCACCCGAACGCTCGTCCGGCACGCCGATCACCGCGCAGTTGGCGACTTTCGGGTGGGCCATCACCACGTCTTCGATCTCGTTGGGGTACACGTTGAAGCCCGAGACGATGATCATGTCTTTCTTGCGATCGACGATGCGCACGAAACCGTCCGGGTCGATCACCCCGATGTCGCCCGACTTGAACCAGCCGTCGGCGTCCAGCACTTCGGCGGTGGCTTCGGGTTTCTGCCAGTAGCCCTTCATGATCTGCGGGCCCTTGATGCACAGTTCGCCACGCTCGCCCAGCGGCTGCTCGACGCCTTCATCGTTGATCACTTTCAGGGTCGTGCCCGGCACCGGCAGGCCGACCGTGCCGATGCGCGACTTGTCGCCGTAAGGGTTGGTGCAGGCCACCGGTGAGGTTTCGGTCAGGCCGTAACCTTCGGTGATGCGGCAACCGGTGAGCTGTTCCCAGCGCTCGGCGGTGGCCTTGACCAGCGCCGTGCCGCCGGAGTTGGTGAGCTTGAGACTGGAGAAATCCAGGCTCTTGAAGTCGGGATGGTCCATCAGCGCGACGAACAGCGTGTTAAGCCCCAGCAGCGCCGAAAACCGCCAGTTCTTCAGTTCCTTGATGAAGGCGCCAATGTCCCGTGGATTGGTGATCAGCACGTTGTGGTTGCCGGTCACCATCATGCACATGCAGTTCGCCGTGAAGGCATAGATGTGGTACAGCGGCAGCGGCGCGATCATCACTTCCTGGCCTTCGCGCAGCAGCGGCTGACCGTCAGCGCCGAATTGCCCCAGGCACGCCCGCGCCTGCTGCATGTTCGCCACCAGGTTACCGTGGGTCAGCATGGCGCCCTTGGCCAGCCCGGTGGTGCCGCCGGTGTATTGCAGCACGGCGATGTCGTCGAGGCCGACGTTCAGCGGTTTGATGCCCAGGCCCCGGCCCAGACGCAGCGCGCTTTTGAAAGAAATCGCCTGCGGCAAGGAATAGTCCGGGACCATTTTCTTGACCTTGGCGACCACGGTATTGATCAGCCAGCCCTTGGCGGTGGGCATCAGGTCGCCCATCTTCGCTTCAATCAGGTACTGGATGTCGGTGTCGGGCAGCACTTCCTGGACCTTCTGTCCGAACACGTTCAGGTAGACCAGCGCCCGGGCACCGGAGTCCTTGAACTGATGACGCATCTCCCGCGCGGTGTACAACGGGTTGGTATTGACCACGATCAGCCCGGCGCGCAAGGCACCGAACACGGCAATCGGGTAATGCAGGACATTGGGCATCTGCACCGCGATGCGATCCCCCGGCACCAGGTCGGTGTGGGCTTGCAGGTAACCGGCAAACGCGGCGCTGTAGCGCTCCAGTTCAGCGTAGGTCAGGGTCACGCCCATGTTGCTGAACGCCGGGCGATCGGCAAATTTCTTGCAGGAACGCTCGAACACCTCGATCACCGACTTATAGGCCCCAAGGTCGATATCCAGGGGCACGCCGGCCGGGCGTTTGTCATTCCAGAAATCAGGTTGCATTATTCTTGTCCTCTTTACCTGAGCCTATCCGGGGGCCGCTTTCTGTCACTTCTGAAAAAGCGGTGCTTCCCGGACACTAGCAGCTATGGTGAATCAGGCAAATATGCGCACGGTCGTCATTGATCGCGTGAATCTTGCTGCCCCGGCGTGGCCTGATCAGACGGTAGGCGTTGGATGCGCTATACAATGCAACGGGGCTGTTTCCCACCCAGCAGCCTCATGCAGCCCAACGCAAAGGAATCGCCATGATCCACGACACTTTCTGGCTGACCGCGAGTGACCGCAGCCGCCTCTTCGTCAACCAGTGGCTGCCGGCCGCGCCACTCAAGGCGGTGATCCTGCTGGCCCACGGCATGGCAGAACACAGCGGTCGCTACGCCCGCCTGGCGCAAGCATGCTGTGATCAGGACTACGGCGTTTATGCGCCGGACCTGCGTGGACATGGCAAAACTGCCGAAAACGGTACGCTGGGCCATTTCGCCGACGATGATGGCTGGTGCAAAGTGGTCGGCGACCTGGCCAGCCTTAACCAACATATCGGTCAACAGCATCCCGGCGTGCCGATCGTGCTGCTGGGCCACAGCATGGGCAGCTACATCGCCCAGGCTTACTTGCTGCACCACAGCGCCAGCTTGCACGGGGCGATTCTCAGCGGCTCGAACTTCCAGCCCGTGGCGCTCTATCGCGCAGCGCGACAGATTGCTCGTCTCGAACGCCTGCGCCAAGGGCCCAAGGGGCGCAGTGCGCTGATCGAATGGCTGTCGTTCGGCTCGTTCAACAAGAAATTCAAACCGGCGCGCACGCCGTTCGACTGGCTGAGCCGCGACCCGGCCGAAGTCGACAAATACGCCAATGACCCGCTCTGCGGCTTTCGTTGCACCAATCAGTTGTGGATCGATTTGCTCGGTGGCTTGCAGCAAATCAGCAAAGCGTCCAATCTCGCCCAGATCGATCGGGGCCTGCCGTTGCTGGTGATTGGCGGTGAATGTGATCCGGTGAGCGAAGGCAAACGTCTGAAAGATCTGGCCCACGCCCTGCGCGACGCTGGCTGCCAGAGCCTGCAACTGACTGTTTACCCGCAGGCCCGGCATGAACTGTTCAACGAGAGCAACCGCGACGAAGTGACGGCCGACGTGCTGAGCTGGATCGCCCAGGCCTTGAGCAACCGCCGGCCACCCAGAGCCGAATAGTTTTTTTGTGGATTTATTTAATTCGTCACAGGAATCGAGACAGATGACCCAGGTTACCAACACCCCTTACGAAGCCCTCGAAATCGGCCAGACCGCCAGCTACAGCAAGACCGTCGAAGAACGCGATATTCAGTTGTTCGCCGCGATGTCCGGTGATCACAACCCGGTGCACCTGGACGCCGAATTCGCTGCCGCCAGCATGTTCAAGGAGCGTATCGCCCACGGCATGTTCAGCGGCGCGTTGATCAGCGCGGCAGTCGCTTGCGAGTTGCCTGGGCCGGGGACTATTTATATCGGTCAGACGATGAGCTTTCAGAAGCCGGTGAAAATTGGCGACACGCTGACTGTGCGCCTGGAAATTCTCGAGAAACTGCCGAAGTTTCGTGTGCGTATCGCCACTCGGGTATTCAACCAGCGCGATGAATTGGTCGTGGATGGCGAGGCGGAGATTCTGGCGCCGCGCAAGCAACAGACCGTGACGTTGCCGACGTTGCCGGCGATCAGCATCGGCTGATTTACGGCTTATCTGCGGTCAGGATGGGCTTCTGTGGCGAGGGGGCTTGCCCCCCGTTGGGGTGCGAAACGCCCCTGAATCAAACACCGCGTTGTATCTGATCAAGCGCGGCGACAGGTTTACGACTGCTGCGCAGCCGAACGGGGGCAAGCCCCCTCGCCACAATGACCACAGCGCTGCAGTTCTTGTTGCCTACCTTCCTGCGCCTGCCCACTCGCCGTCATTCTCCACAAAAAAAACGCCAGACTGGCTGGCGTTTTTGGCAGGCAACGAACCCTTACGAACGTGCGCGAGCCTGATTACGCAGGGCTTTCACCTGATCGTGGTTGCGTTGTACGCCGTGATACTGACGTTCAACGATGTCACGAATGCCCACCAGGTTGTCCTTGTTGATTTTCTCCAGTGCGTCCTTGTAAGCCTTCAACGCGTGGTCTTCACCGCGCTCAGCTTCGTTCAACACAGCCTCTTCATCCTTGCCGGTGAACATCGCCTTCACGTCGACCCAGCGACGGTGCATATCGCCACTGACACTGGTGGAGGTTTCCGGATCACCGCCCAGGGAACGCACAGTGGCTTGCAGTTCGGCAGCGGCAGCCGCGCAGTCGGCGGAGCGCTGTATGAACAGGTTTTTGAGTTCTGGATTCTTGATGTCTTCAGCGCAAGTCTTGAACCCTTCCTGACCGTCTTTACTGGTTTCAATCAGGTCGTTGAGTACAGAGATCGCTTCTTTATTAATGTCGGTCATTTTTCAATTCCTCGCGGTTGATGAAAGATGCATTAAGTAATTGCATCCTGCATGCCAGCCTCGAACCGATTATTTTTTTCTTATATTTCAAATAGTTAAACTTAAATCAGAAATCTGTATCCGCTTTTTTTGCATGATCTGTCATTTGGCCTGCATGCAGAATGCCTGTATTTTCCAGACTGTTTTTGAATCAAGACGACTGATGATGAATCCCGAAAAGCTCGAACTCCTGATTACCCGCGAAATGCCCTTCGGCAAATACAAGGGCCGCATCATCGCCGACCTGCCCGGCCAGTACCTGAACTGGTTCGCTCGCGAAGGTTTCCCTCATGGCGAACTGGGCGGTTTGCTGGCCTTGATGCAGGAGATCGACCACAACGGCTTGTCGGAGTTGCTCGAACCGCTGCGCGCCAAACACGGCAAACCCGCCCCTCGCCACTGACTGTCCTACCTCACCGAGTAGCCCATGCCCGATAACACCCGCCGTGCCCGTGATGAAGTCTTTTGGCAGACCTTTGCCGACCGCTACGCTGTCGAACCCGGCCCCCTGAATCTGGAGAACGGTTACTTCGGGCGCATGTCACGCACGGTGGTCGAGGAGTATCAGCGCAACATCGAGCTGATCAACCGCGGCAACTCGGTGCATGTGCGCCAGCGCTTCGAACAGGGCGAAAGCGTCGGGATTCGCGCGCAACTGGCCGAGTTGATCGGTGCCCCCGCCGAAGCCGTCGCCCTCACCCGTAACGCCTCGGATGGCCTGCAATCGCTGATCCGCAACTACAACCGTCTGGAACCGGGCGATCAGGTACTGCTGTGCGATCTGGAGTACGACACGGTCAAGGGCGCAATGCGTTGGCTGGCGCGCTATCGAGGCGTGGAAGTGATCGAGATCGAACACCATCACCCCGCCAGTTTCGACAGTTTACTGGCCACTTACCGCGAAGCTTTCGTGCGTTATCCGCGACTGAAGCTGATGGCGCTTACCCACGTCACCCATCGCACCGGACTGGTGATGCCGGTGCAGGCGATTGCCGCTGCCGCCAGGGAACACGGGATCGATGTGATCCTCGACGGCGCCCATGCCCTCGGTCAGATCGAGTTCGATCTCGAGAAACTGGGCATCGCTTTTGCTGGCTACAACTTGCACAAATGGATCGGTGCGCCGCTGACTCTGGGCTTCATTTACATCGCACCCGAGCGCCTGACCGACATCGACCCGGACATGGGCGAGATGCATTTCCCGGTCACCGACATTCGCGCCCGCACGCCCTACAGCACGCCCAATATTCCGGCCCTGCTGACCCTGCCGCTGGTGTTCGAAGAACATCACGCCATGGGCGGTTCCGTCGCCAAGGGCACGCGGCTCAATTACCTGCGTAACCGATGGGTCGATGCCGTTCGGGGGCTGCCGGGGATCGAAATCATGACCCCGGATGACCCGCGCCTGTATTGCGGCATCACCTCGATGCGCTTTACCCGGCATGCCGATCAGCAGGTGATGGTCGAGCGACTGCTCAACGACTACAACCTGTTTACCGTGACACGCAGCGGCGCGGCGTGTGGCCCGTGCATCCGCATTACGCCGGGGCTCACCACCACGGCGGCCGACATGGATCGGCTGGCCCGGGCGCTGAATGAATTGCGCTGACGTCACACGGTGTACTTGTCGAAGTCCTCGGGCTTGATCTGCGAAGACACCGCGAACGTGTCGACACCGATGGTCATGTGCCCGAAAAAACCGTCTTCATTCGAGTCTCGACCGATGGCGTGAACGTTCAGGGTCGAGGCTTCGCCGCCCATGGTTTCGTAGAAAAAATCCTGATCGTTGGTCAGCGGTGAAGCGACTCGACCGCTGTACTCACGGGTGTTAAGTACCGACCTTGATGCAACCTGCGGCAAGTAAAGCTGCCCGACCCAAGCGACATGTCGCTCTTCCAGATAGTTGTTACCAACCGTGATGCGAACAGCAACATGGATATGCAAAGCGCGTCCGGCGTAATACCCCGGATAAATGGTGGTAAACCGCACGATGCCGTTTTTATCAGTGAATTGCCCACCGCGCAGGTAGGTATCGTCATCGGTGCGCGGAATCGAGCCGATATCACCGACATCGACTTCCTGGTCCGGATTGACCTTACTCCAGCCCGAATACGCCCCGCGTGCGTTGCAATGCCAGATATCGACCAGAGCCCCTGCGACCGGTTGACCGGTCATGGCATCGACGATTGTCAGTCGCAGCACCAAGGGGATGCCATCCATCCCTTCACTGATGTTTCGTCTGATCAGTTTCGGGTTTCGAAAATACGGGCCGGCGATCTGTTCGGGTGATAGCTGATAAACCAGTGATGGAGATGCAGCTGAGGTGTTGTCGTCCATGAGGTTCTCTCTTCCATAAGATGAACGCAGGTTAACGCTGGACGAGCGACGAGATGCGGTAACTATGTATCGCATGATGTCCCGTAGGAGCGAGGCTTGCCCGCGAAGGCGGTCTTCCAGCCACATCAATACTGAATGTACCGACGCCTTCGCGGGCAAGCCTCGCTCCTACAGGTTATTTTTTGGCAAAAAAAAACGGCGTGGCAGCCATAAGGGTTTTATTTCAGGCAAAAAAAAACGGTGCACCGACCAAGTGCACCGTAAAGCCGTAGAACACACAACGAAGTGTTTGGTAAAAATCCGGTGAATCAGTCCAGCAGGGCCAACGCCTCGGCGGTGCACTCCTGGATGCGGGCCCAGTCGCCGTTCTTGATCCACTCGGGGTCAAGCATCCAGCTACCGCCCACGCACATCACGTTTTTCAACGCCATGTAGCTCTTGATGTTGGCCGGGCTGACGCCGCCGGTCGGGCAGAATTTAACTTCGCCGAACGGGCCGCCCAGGGCCTTGATGGCCGCGACGCCGCCGCTGACTTCCGCCGGGAACAGCTTGAAGCGGCGATAACCCAGGCTATAGCCTTCCATGATGCCGGAGGCATTGCTGATGCCCGGCAACAGCGGGATCGGGCTGTTGACACTGGCTTCAAGCAGATCACGGGTGATACCCGGCGTAACGATGAATTGCGAACCCGCCGCTTCGGCAGCGGCCAGCATGCTGCGGTCAAGCACAGTACCGGCACCGGTCACCAGTTCCGGACGCTGCTCGCGCAGGATCTGGATCGCCTTGAGGCCGAACTGCGAACGCAGGGTCACTTCCAGCGCCGTCAGGCCACCGGCCGCCAGGGCGTCGGCCAATGGCAGCACGTCCTGCTCACGAGCGATGGTGATCACCGGCAGAATCCGCGCCTTGGCGCAGAGGCTGTCGATCAGGGCAACTTTGTCCGCCATGGAAACGGTCGGGGATGTGTTTGTCATAGCGGCTGATCCTTGGTTCATGGGCACCAGTAAATCTCTAACGTAGGTTGCAGAAACGCCCGAATCGGCATGGCGGCGACATCGTCACCGGCCAGTGCGGCATTCAGGGTGGTCAGCTTGGACTGACCGGAAATCGACAGAACGGTGTACTTCGCCGAGGCCAGCAGCGCGCGACTCATGGTCAGGCGTTGATGGGGCACGGTCGGCGCCAGCATCGGCCAGCAGCGACGGGTGCCATCGACGTTCAGGGCGTCGGCCAGGTTCGGGCTATTCGGGAACAGCGAGGCGGTGTGACCGTCGTCGCCCATACCGAGTATCAGCACGTCGATCGGCGGCAATTCCGCGAGCAAGCGATCCGCCTGCTCGGCGGCCAACTCAAGGTTCGCGGTGGCGCTGTACAGACTAAGGAACTGGGCCTTGGCCGCCGGGCCTTGCAACAGGTAACGCTTGAGCAGGCCAGCATTGCTGTCGGCATGCTCCACCGGCACCCAGCGCTCGTCAGCCAGGCTGACCACCACCTTCGACCAGTCCAGCTTCTGCTTGGCCAGGTGCTGGAAAAACGCCACCGGGCTGCGCCCACCGGACACCACCAGCGTCGCGGCGCCCTGTGCGGCAATCGCGTCACTCAGTTGCCGGGCTACCGTCAATGCCAGGCCTTCGGCCAGCAGCACCGGGCTCTTGAACTCATGGGCGCTGACGCCCTGAGGCAGTTTCAATTCAGATATCGCCATACCACGACCTCCCGTCCCGCGTGATCAGTGCAATGGAGCTCATCGGTCCCCAGGACCCGGCCGCGTACGGCTTGGGCGCATCACCGGATTTTTTCCACCCGGCGATCAACTGGTCACACCACTTCCACGCGGCTTCGATTTCATCTTTACGGACAAACAAATTCTGATTGCCGCGCATCACTTCCAGCAACAACCGCTCGTAGGCGTCGGGAATCCGCGCGCTACGCCAGGTGTCGGAAAAATTCAGCTGCAACGGACCGCTACGCAGCTGCATGCCCTTGTCCAGGCCTTGTTCTTTGGTCATCACGCGCAAGGAAATGCCTTCGTCCGGTTGCAGGCGGATGATCAGTTTGTTGCTGATCTGCAAGCGCTGCTCGGGGGCGAAGATGTAGTGCGACGGTTCCTTGAAGTGGATGACGATCTGCGACAGCTTTTGCGGCATGCGCTTACCGGTCCGCAGGTAAAACGGCACGCCGGCCCAGCGCCAGTTACGAATATCGGCACGCAGGGCGACGAAGGTTTCGGTGTCGCTCTGGGTGTTGGAATTAGGTTCCTCCAGATACCCGGGTACCGATTTGCCTTCGCTGTGACCGGCGATGTACTGCCCGCGCACCACTTGAGTGGTCAGGCCTTCCGGGCTGATCGGCGCCAACGCCTTGAGGACTTTGACTTTCTCGTCGCGGATGCTGTCGGCGGACAGGTCAGCCGGCGGGTCCATGGCGATCAGGCAGAGCAGTTGCAGCAGGTGATTCTGAATCATGTCCCGCAGCTGGCCGGCCTTGTCGAAATAGCCCCAACGGCCTTCGATCCCGACCTGCTCGGCCACGGTGATTTCCACGTGGGAGATGTAATTCTGGTTCCACTGGGTTTCGAACAGGCTGTTGGCGAAACGCAGGGCGATCAGGTTTTGTACGGTCTCTTTGCCCAGGTAGTGGTCGATGCGGTAGGTGCGGTTCTCCGGGAAGAACTGCGCCACGGCGTCGTTGACCTTGCGCGAGGATTCCAGGTCCGAACCGATGGGTTTTTCCAGCACCACACGGGTGTTTTCGGTCAGGCCGACCTTCGACAGGTTCTCGCAAATAGCGCCATAAACCGCCGCCGGGGTGGCGAAGTAAGCAATCACCCGCTGGGCACTGCCGGCCTGCTCGGCCAAGGCGACATAATCGTCAGCCTTGAGGAAGTCGACGTGCAGGTAGCTCAAACGGGCCAGGAAGCGCTCGACCACCGCTTCATCCAGCTCTTTGGCGCCCACGTAGCGGCGCAGCTCAGCGGCGATGAACGCCAGATGCTGTTGCTCGCTGCCGGGTTCACGGGCCAGCGCGATAATGCGCGTATCCTCATGAAGCAGGCCGGCACCATCGAGTTGATAGAGGGCAGGAAACAGCTTGCGCAGGGCTAGATCGCCGAGAGCGCCGAACAAGGCAAAGGTGCACGGTTCAACCGTAATCGAAGGCATGATGTTTGTTCTTTTATCAAGTTAAGCTACAAATACCTTTTTTCAAGGCATCACTCAAGGGAAAATGTAGTAATAACCACAACATTTTCGCAAAATACAGATTCCGAGTGGTGGTCGGTCGGAGCCATCAGTAGGATAGGCCACCGTTATGGGCCGTATCAAAGGCCCAATTTGCATTAGTCGAACGCTTATTTGCGCTGCTGACCTAAGGAACATGAAATGGATCGCGTGCGAAATTTACTGGAACAGATCCAGAATCGCCTTGAAGACCTGAATAAGGCTGAACGCAAAGTCGCCGAAGTGATTCTGCTCAACCCGGAGCAGGCCACCCGGTTCAGCATTGCCGCCCTCGCCCAGGCCTCAAAGGTCAGCGAGCCGACGGTCAACCGTTTCTGCCGCTCGTTCGGCGTCAGCGGCTACCCGGAACTGAAACTGCAGCTGGCCCAGAGCCTGGCCAGTGGCGCGGCGTATGTCAGCCGGGCGGTTGAAGCCGATGACAATCCGGAAGCGTATACGAAAAAGATTTTCGGCAGCGCCATCGCCTCCTTGGACAGTGCGTTACAGGCGCTTGACCCGAACCTGATCAGCCGCGCCGTCGACCTGTTGATTCAGGCCCGGCAGATCCACTTCTTCGGCCTCGGCGCCTCGGCCCCGGTGGCACTGGACGCGCAGCACAAGTTCTTCCGCTTCAATCTGGCGGTGACTGCCCATGCCGACGTGCTGATGCAACGCATGATCGCCTCGGTGGCCCACACCGGTGAGTTGTTCGTGATCATTTCCTACACCGGCCGCACCCGTGAACTGGTGGAAGTGGCGCGCATCGCCCGGGAAAACGGTGCTTCGGTGCTGGGCCTGACGGCAGAGGGTTCGCCGTTGGCCAAGGCCAGTACCTTGAGCCTGAACATTCCGCTGCCGGAAGACACCGACATCTATATGCCGATGACGTCACGGATCATTCAGCTGACCGTACTCGACGTGCTCGCCACCGGCATGACCCTGCGCCGAGGTGTGGATTTCCAGCCGCATTTGCGTAAGATCAAGGAAAGCCTGAATGCCAGTCGGTATCCGATTGGGGATGAATTTAATTAGTCCGATAGCTCTATTGCCTGCTTGGGCCTCTTCGCGGGCAAGCCTCGCTCCTACAGGATTCGCGCCGGTCAGCAAATCGGCGACATTCCGTAGGAGCGAGGCTTGCCCGCGAAGAGGTCAGCCGCAACAGCGAAGGTCTTGAGCTAAGCCCCAACCCGCGCCTGCAAACTCAAATGCGCCCGCTCACCCGGTGCCAGGCTCAAGCTGTCGGTCCCGCCGCTGGCCGCTTCCACACAGACGAACTCTAAAATCTCGTTCCAGCTCACGCCCAGCAACGGCCGCGAGCCCGGATGCCAGACCACCGTGTCCGCATGGTCACCGGTGTCGATGCACAATTGCCGTTGCCAGGCGTGGTCCTTGAGCTGCAATTCGCCGTCATGCTGGAACACTCGCTGACAACCGCCGTCGACCCGCAACTCGCCTTCCTGCTGACAAACCTGGCGGCTCAACTGGTCATAACCTTGCGCGCCATCGAGCCCAGACAGCGCTACCTCGCCCACGTCACCAATACGCCAATAGGCGTGCAACGCCTGGCTCAACTGGCACGGCATGTCGTCCTGATGCTCGGTGCTCAGGTGCAAATCCATGCGTTCACCCAAGTGCGCGTGCAAGTCCACTTGCCAGTCGCACAGCTGTAACTGCCAGTGCAGGTGCACGCCATCGTCATCACTGCTGCTGTCGAGCAGTTTCCAGTCGAGCAAACGCGCCCAGCCATGGGACGGCCAGGCGTTTTCGCTCGGATGACGGCCGTACCACGGCCAGCACACCGGCACACCGCCGCGAATCGCACCGACATGCGGCCACTTCGCCGCGCACCACAGCCAGGGTTTCTGACCCTTGGGCTGGAAGTGCAGCAGCTGTGCGCCCTGCCGACTGAACACCGCCTGACACAGCGGATGGTCGATCACCAGCACATCGCGCATCTGATAGCGCTCCCACGCAAACACCGGACGTTCGCGCAAGGATTTGAAGAAGCGTTGTAGCGGATGCTCAAGCATGTGCCACGGTCCTGAAAATCATTGGTGTACTCGTACTCTTATGCCCAGTGAACCACTGTGGCGAGGGGGCTTGCCCCCGTTCGGCTGCGAAGCAGTCGTAAAACCAGAAAAACGCGAATTACCTGGAACACTGTGGTGGATGATTTTGGGGCTGCTTCGCAACCCAACGGGGATAAATCCCCTCGCCACAAAAACCTCATGCCACAGCAAGCTCCTAGCCACACAAAAAAAAGCGGACAGCCATGGCCGTCCGCAAATATGCGCACATAGAGAGGAGCTTATCGCAACAGCGTTAGAACACCGACTGAATTTTCAGGCCGGCGACCAGTGCGTTGTCGACTTCATCCACACCGCCCGGGTGAGTGATGTATTGCAGGTTAGGACGTACGGTCAGCCAGTTGGTAACGTGGAAACCGTAGTTGATTTCGTAGTTGTACTCGGTGGTACGCAGCGGCGAGAACAGCGGATCTTCGTAGTCGGTGACACCATTGGCGGCGTTGACCAATTCGGCGTTTTTCTTCACGTCATCGTTGACATGGATACGGGCAAAACCGATTCCGACGTCATCTTTAGGACGCGCATCGAACGGCCCCTTGTACACAAACATCAGCGACTGGTAGTTGTCGACGAAGTTGGTGTCCTTGTCGTGGAAGGTGGCGTTGGCCGCGATGTTCAGACCGCGGGAAGCATCACCGTTGTGGGTGGTGAGTTGTTGCTGCGCGACAAACCAGTAGCCATGCTTGCTGTCGTGGCTGCGATAGGCATTGCCGCTGGTTGCCGCATCATTGCCGCTGTCATCTTTACGGACGTCGTCGGCATCGGCCGTGCTCTTGTAGTAACCGACACGGTATTCGCCCGGCAGGTTGTTGACCTTCGGTGACCAGACCAGTTCGACCGGCAAGACGGTGCCCTTGGTACCACTGCCGCTGAGCTTGAAGCCGTTACCGTGCTCCAGTTGCGATGGGTTCTGGTTGTACGCGCCGATCTGCGCATAGAACTCAGGCGTGATGTTGTATTTCACGCGAACCGCTGCCTGCATGACCGGCCAGTTGTACCAGATACCGGTCGCCCAGTTACCCGCTTGTGAACCGCAGAACGCCAGGTTCTGGAACTCGCAAGGGAAGGTGTTGAAGTCTTCGCCTTCGCCGAAGTAACCAGCCTTGACGTCCAGTTTACCGTCGAGGAACTGGTGCTTGATCCACAATTGGGTCAAGCGGACCATATGACCACGGCCGTAGACTTCCTGGGAGGAACTCAAGGTGCCGGCACGCGGGTCGCCGACACGGTCATTGGAGATGTTCTGACCGTTACGGTTGGTAAGTTGAATTTTTGCCTGGGTGTTATCCCAGCCCCACAGTTTTTCCAGGTCCAGCGCCACGCCAAGGCCAAACTGGTCGGCGTAACGCGCCGTCTTGTCGTCGTTGTAGCCGCCATGCAGGTTGGCGCCCACTTCACCGACGTAGTCGGCCTTGATGTCGATACCTTGTTCGATCAGCCTGGTACGCTCACCACCCCAATCCCCGGTCATCCACTGCGAGTCGGCACTGAACGCGTCAGCCGCGTGTGCGCTACCGGCCATCGTCATCATCGCAAGCGCTGACAATTGGCAGATAAGCTGAGCGTTGTTCTTCTTCTTCATCCCTACATCCTCGTCTTTATTGTTATTAACTGTTTTTATCTAACGCGGTTTACATCGATTGCGACGCACGACAGTCCGGGCGTCACGGATCCCCCTGTGGGAGCGAGCTTGTGGCGAGGGGGCTTGCCCCCGTTGGGGCGCGAAGCACCCCTGAAACCAGTCACCGCGATCCAGGATTAGAAAGCAGTGACCGGTTTACGACTGCTTCGCAGTCGAACGGGGGCAAGCCCCCTCGCCACAAAAGCTCGCTCCCACATTTTTTGATCTTCAGCGGCCTTTGAATTGGGCTACGTTGGCGCTGTGAGCTTCGGTTTTTGGCAGGCCGGCCACCCCCAGGCGTTCACCGGTCTTGGCATCGAACAACAGCACTTTCGATGGATCGAATTGCAGGGTCAGGGTCTCGCCCACGGCCGGCGCGACGTCCGGTGCCAGGCGGCAGCAGACTTTGGTGTCGTTGAGATTGACGAACACCAGGGTGTCGGGGCCGGTCGGCTCGGTGACCTGCACTTCGGCGCGAATGGTCGGCAAACCATTCGGTTCGCCGTTCGCCAGCACGATCTGCTCCGGGCGCATGCCGAGGATCACTTCGCGGTCTTCGAGCCCGGCGTCCTGCATGCCCAGCGGCAATTCGCAGCGCGCCTGACCGCTGTCGAGCAGCGCTACCAGACGACCGTCCTTGCGTTGCAAACGCAGAGGAATGAAGTTCATCGGCGGCGAACCGATGAAGCTCGCCACGAACAGGTTGGCCGGGTTGTTATAGATGTCTTTTGGCGTGCCGAACTGCTGAATGATCCCGTCCTTCATCACCGCCACTTTGTCGCCCAGGGTCATGGCTTCGATCTGGTCGTGAGTCACGTAGACCGTGGTGGTTTTCAGGCGCTGGTGCATCAGTTTCATTTCGGTGCGCATCTCGACCCGCAGCTTGGCGTCGAGGTTGGACAGCGGTTCATCGAACAGGTAAATCTTCGGCCGCCGCGCCAGCGCCCGGCCCATGGCCACGCGCTGTTGTTGCCCACCGGAGAGTTGACCCGGTTTGCGGCTAAGCAGGTGTTCGATTTGCAGCAGCTTGGCCACGCGAGCGACTTCTTCGTCGATTTCAGCGGCCGGCATTTTGCGAATCTTCAGGCCGAACGCGATGTTGTCGCGCACGCTCATGGTCGGGTACAGCGCGTAGGACTGAAACACCATGGCGATGTCGCGATCTTTCGGGCTCATGCCGCTGATGTCGGCGTCGTCCACCAGGATCGCGCCGCCGCTGATGTTTTCAAGTCCCGCGATGCAGTTCATCAAGGTGGATTTGCCACAGCCTGATGGACCGACCAGGATCAGGAACTCACCGTCATTGATCTTCAGTTCGATATTTTTCAGGGTGTCCGGCAAACCGGCACCGTAGGTCTTGTTGACGTTGCGTAATTCGAGAGTTGCCATGTTCTACCCCTTGACCGCGCCGGACGTCAGCCCACGCAGGAAATACTTGCCAGCGAATATGTAGACCAGCAGTGTCGGCAGCCCGGCGATCATCGCGGCGGCCATATCAACGTTGTATTCCTTGGCCCCGGTGCTGGTGTTGACCAGGTTGTTCAGGGCCACGGTAATTGGCTGGGCATCGCCACTGGCGAAGACCACGCCGAACAGGAAGTCATTCCAGATTTGCGTGAACTGCCAGATCAGGCAGACCATCACGATCGGGATCGACATCGGCAGCAGGATCTTCCAGAAAATCGTGAAGAAGCCCGCGCCATCCAGCCGCGCCGCCTTGACCAGCGCATCCGGAATGCTCACGTAGTAGTTACGGAAGAACAGCGTGGTGAACGCCAGGCCGTAGACCACGTGCACCAGCACCAGGCCCGTGGTGGTGTTGGCCAGGCCGATCTTGCCGAGGGTGAACGAGGCTGGCAGCAGCACGGTCTGGAACGGCAGGAAGCAGCCGAACAACAACAGGCCGAAGAACAGTTGCGAACCACGGAAGCGCCACATCGACAGCACGTAGCCGTTCATGGCACCGATGAACGTAGAGATCAGTACCGCCGGCACGGTGATTTTCACCGAGTTCCAGAAGTAGCTGCCGACACTGTCCCAGGCCTTGATCCAGCCGATGCCATCAATCACTTGCGGCAGGCTCAACAGGTTGCCGGTGCGGATGTCTTCCGGGGATTTGAAACTGGTCAGCAGCATCACCACCAGCGGGACCAAATAGATCGCCGCGGCCAGCAACAAGGTTGCGTAGATTGCGATGCGGCTGAAGCTGATCGCCGGTTTTCCGAGTTGATTACTCATGGCGTTTGCCTCGCAATTCGGAGTACAGGTACGGCACCAGAATCGCCAGGATCGCGCCGAGCATCATCATGGCGCTCGCCGAACCAATGCCCATCTGGCCACGGCTGAAAGTGAAGGAGTACATGAACATCGCCGGCAGGTCGGACGAGTAGCCCGGGCCACCCGCGGTCATTGCCGCCACCAGGTCGAAGCTCTTGATCGCGATGTGCGCGAGGATCATGAAGGCGCTGAAGAACACCGGGCGCAGGCTCGGCAATACGATCTTCAAGTAGATGGTCGGCAGGCTCGCACCGTCGACTTGCGCCGCGCGGATGATCGATTGATCGACGCCACGCAGGCCGGCCAGGAACATCGCCATCACAAACCCGGAGGCTTGCCACACCGCGGCGATCACCAGGCAATACACCACGCGATCCTGATCCACCAGCCAGTCGAGACGGAAGCCTTCCCAGCCCCAGTCACGCAGCATTTTGTCCAGGCCCAGGCCCGGGTTGAGCAGCCATTTCCACGCGGTACCGGTAACGATCATCGAGAGCGCCATCGGGTACAGGTAAACGGTGCGGATGAAGCCTTCCTTGCGAATACGCTGATCCAGCAGCACCGCGAGGAACACGCCCAGCACCAGGCTGATGCCGATGAACATGCCGCCGAACACCGCGAGGTTCTTGCTCGCGACCCACCAGCGATCGTTGTCCATCAAGCGAATGTATTGCTGCAGGCCGACCCACTTGTAGCTCGGCATGAAGCTGGAATTGGTGAAGGACAGAACAAATGTCCAGATGATGTAACCGTAAAAACCAACCAGGACGATCAGCATGCTCGGCGCCAAAACCAGTTTGGGGAGCCAGCGCTGCAATGCGTCGAACGGTGAGGCTTTGCTGAAAACCGCCACAGAGCTCATCGGGATAATCCAGGTGAAGAGAAATGAAATCGGCACGGCGATCCCTTGTGGGAGCGGGCTTTTGTGGGAGCTGGCTTGCCTGCGATGGCATCAACTCGGTTTGAAGTTAAACCGAGTTGCCTGCATCGCGGGCAAGCCCGACTCCCACATAAGCCCCATTCCCACAGGGGTCACGCGGCGTCAGGGATTACTGGGCAGCTTTGACGGCCGACGCCAGTTGCTTGCTGGCCGTCGCCGGATCAGCGTTCTTGTCGTTCATGAAGTTGGTCACCACATCAAAGATCGCGCCCTGCACGGCCAGGGACGTGGCCATGTTGTGCGCCATGCTCGGTTGCAGGCCGCCGGTCTTCTCGTCAGCCAGGAAATCCTTGGCGGACGCTTGAGCGCAAGAATCGAAGCCCAGCGCGCTCATGTCGTTAAGCATGTCGGTACGCACCGGGATCGAGCCTTTGTTGATGCTGAAGACTTTCTGGAAGTCTTTGCCCAGAGCGACCTTGGCCAGGTCTTGCTGGGCGGCGATGTCGCCTTTGCGATCGGCTTTGAGCTTGAACACGGCCATCGAGTCGATGTTGTAGGTGAAGGCTTTTTCAGTGCCTGGGAACGGCACGCACTGGTAGTCCTTGCCTGCGACTTTCTTGGCTGCGGTCCATTCGCTCTTGGCCCAGTCGCCCATCATCTGCATGCCGGCCTTGCCGTTGATGACGTCGGCTGCAGCGATGTTCCAGTCACGACCGGCGCGGTTCGGGTCCATGTAGCCGGTGATTTTTTTCAGCTCGGTGAAGGCCTTGGCCATCTCGGGCCCCGAGAGGGTTTTCTGATCCAGATCGACCAGGGCTTTCTTGTAACCGTCTGCGCCCATGACCGAGAGCACCACGTCTTCAAACACGGTGCTGTCCTGCCAAGGCTGGCCACCGTGGGCAAGCGCAATGAAGCCGGCGGCTTTGAGCTTGTCGCCAGCGGCATAGAATTCTTCGAGGGTGGTCGGCGCTTTTTCGATCCCGGCTTTCTTGAAGACTTCCGGGTTGATCCACAGCCAGTTGACGCGGTGGATGTTCACCGGCACGGCGACGTAATCGCCTTCGTATTTCACGGTGTCGGAGACTTTCTTGATCAGCAGGTTATCCCAGCCTTCGGACTTGGAAACCTCTTTGAGGGTGTCGGTGCTGAGCAGGCCAGTGCTGCCCCACTCCTGGATGTCCGGCCCCTTGATCTGGGCTACGCCCGGCGGGTTACCGGCCACGGCGCGGCTTTTGAGTACGGTCATGGCCGTGGAGCCGCCACCACCGGCGACTGCGCCGTCTTTCCAGGTGAAGCCGTCTTTTTCGACTTGGGCCTTGAGCACATCGACGGCCGCTTTTTCACCACCAGACGTCCACCAGTGAACGACTTCCACCGAACCTTTGGCATCGGCGGCAAGGGCACTGACGGGAAATGCTGCAACAGGAAGCAGTGAGGCGAGAGAAATGACAGTAGCGAGGCGAGAAATCGCATTCATCTAGTAGTACCTTTCTTGTTGTTATGCATGCAAGTCTGGTGCTTGCGCTGCATAGGATTCTAAACAGGGGATGCCCCTTCGCAGGTAACGAAGGGACGCGCGAATGTCACCACATGGTTACACAGCAACGCTCTGGGACAACTGCGCCAGCGCACTGGCCATGCTCGGTGCCAGTGGCAGGCGCGGGATCAAAACGGCTTGCCAGGCGTGATACAGGTCGGGTTTGCCGGCCCAGATATCGGCGCTCGGACGGTTCAGAGGATCGAGTTCGTGATGCCAGCTGCCATCGCAACGGTCAATGAAATGACTGTCACAGAATTCCCAAAACAGTCGGTACCAGCGCTCGTATTGCTCGTCGCCGGTGCGTTTGAGCAGCGCACTGGCGGCGGCGCTGGCTTCGCAATGAGTCCAGTGCAAGCGATGGCGAACCACCGCACGGTTATCCCAATCGAGGGTGTAGACAATCCCCGGCGCACCGTCGACGTCCCAGCCGTGACGGCAATTGTGCTCGAAGAGTTTTTGCGCATCGGTTGCCAGCCAGCCCGGTGTGAGTATCCCGGCCTGCACCCGCGCCGCTTCAAGATGCAGCAACAGCCGCGCCCATTCGAAACCATGGCCCGGCGTGGTGCCGTAAGGGCGGAAACCGTCAGCCGGGTTGTCGTGGTTGTAGTCGCGTAGCGGCTGCCAGTCGCGG
>NZ_AKJK01000053.1 GCF_000282375.1 Pseudomonas sp. GM50 | reverse complement strand
AGGGGCAAAAGCGCTTTGGTTACTTTCGCGCTTTTCGAAAGTGACTCGCTGTAAAAGCGAAACCAATAGAAGCCGTGACCGCAGAAACGGATATGTACACCATCAAGATAGAGACCTATGCCTCCATAACCTCCCCAGGCAAGCTCCGCAACCACAGGTCTTTACGTCTCCCCGAAATTACGGAAGGCGGTGTACAATTCCGTTTTTATACCCTTGTCGATCATGCGAAGGATTTTCCGGATGTTGCCGCGCTTTCCCGCCGTCACCCGCTGCCTGTCTCTTGCCGCCCTCTGTGTCGCGGGTCCGGTAGCAGCATTGGAGCTACCCCTGCCACCACCCGGTGAAGACATCATCGGTCAGGTGCAAGTGATCAAGGCCAAGTACGAAGACACCTTCGCCGACCTTGGCACCACCTACGACCTGGGCTATTCGGAGATGGTCGCGGCCAACCCGGGTGTTGATCCATGGCTGCCGGGCGCAGGTACCGAAATCGTCCTGCCGACGCGCTTCATCCTGCCGCCGGGCCCCCGTGAAGGCATCGTCATCAACCTGGCTGAATACCGTCTTTACTATTTCCCGAAAGGCCGGAACGTGGTGTACACCTTCCCGCTGGGTATCGGCCGTGAAGGCTGGGGCTCGCCAATTGCCCACACCAGCATCATCGCCAAGACGCCGAACCCGACCTGGACGCCTCCAGCGTCGATCAAGGCCGAGCACGCCGCTGATGGCGATCCACTGCCGAATGTGGTGCCGGCCGGCCCGGACAACCCGCTGGGGCCGTTCAAGTTCACGCTGGGCACTCCGGGCTACCTGATCCACGGTTCGAACAAGAAGTTCGGTATCGGCATGCGCACCAGCCACGGTTGCTTCCGCATGTTCAACAACAACGTGCTGGAAATGGCCAGCATGGTGCCGGTAGGGACGTCGGTGCGCATCCTCAACGACCCGTACAAGTTCGGCCTCAGTGGCGGCAAGGTTTATCTGGAAGCGCACACGCCGCTGGACGACAAGGGCAACCCTTCGGTAGTCGACAAGCACACCGCAGTCATCAACGCGATGCTCAAGCGTGAAGACATCACTAACAACTTGCGCATGAACTGGGATGTAGTGCGTGACGTCGTCGCCGCTGAAGATGGCCTGCCGGTGGAAATCGCTGTGCCGGGTACGTCGGCACCGATGGTCTCGAGTGCGCCGATCGACCTGCAGCAGTAACGTTTTAAAGGAACCCGCCGACGCAGGCTGCGTCGGCGGGTTTTTTATTGTCTGCACAAACGTCAGGCAATAAAAAAGCCGACCCAAAAAATGGGTCGGCTTGATAACAATCCCGAAGGACTATTACTTGCGGCTAGCTTTTTCCAGCATGCGCAGAGCACGCTCGTTAGCTTCGTCAGCAGTCTGTTGTGCTTTTTGAGCAGCAGCCAGAGCTTCATCAGCTTTACGGTAAGCTTCGTCTGCACGAGCCTGGGAGCGAGCTGCTGCGTCTTCAGTAGCAGTCAGACGTGCTTCGGTTTCTTTCGATACGCTGCTGCAACCGGTAGCCAGAACTGCGGCCAGAGCCAGAGCAGAGAATTTCAGAACGTTGTTCATCGTGTTCCCCTTCAAGGACTTTCTATTAAGTAGCTGTCTCCTCAGAGTGAGGAAATAGCCGGCGTACATACTACCCATTACTTGTAGTAAGTAAACTGACGTAGAGCAAGAAGCAAAAAAAATTGTAGGCGTTGATTCTTTTTCGAGCAACTTTTAACTGCATTGTATAAAAAATATCCAGCTGCGAGGCCCGAGCTGAGCGAGCTTCTGGGGAAAAGTTCCCGGTGTCGGCAGCTGTTTTTCAGTCTAGGCTAAAGTCTGTCTAGATGGGATCGTCCACACTTTTGTTCGGATTTTGCGCAGCGGCTCTCATATCTTTATCCATGTTGAGGTGACTTAAACAAAGCGCGCTCGTCTTAAGTCTCAATATCCGGCAATGTTCAGGCCTGGACCCGGGAAGATCCCGGTCGAGCCGTCCCTGCATTACCCCAAGCAGCACCCGCCTGCCAGCATGACGAGCGTCCCTTGAGCATTTCTGCCAATGGTGCCTACTATTTGATACGTGCTCGGTTGCGCGAGATTGGTGTTGCTCTCTCGGTGTCCATTCAGGCACAGGGTGGCGTAGATGTTCCTTCGCCGGAAAAACATCGGTAAGGTAGGGGTCAGAATTAAAGACCCGCGAGGAGTAGTGATGAGCGAGGCGTTGTCCATCCACCATGACCAGGCTGGTCATCAGTTCGAGACCACTGTGGACGGTTATCGTGCCTACCTGACCTATATGGATCTGGGGAAACAGACCCTGGATATTTATCGTACCTTTGTGCCCAATGCACTGCGTGGTCGCGGCATCGCGGCGGCGTTGACCGAGCAGGCACTGCAATATGCCGAGGAAATGGGCTACACAGTCATTCCATCGTGTTCCTATGTGGAGCGCTACATGGAGCGTCACGCGCGGCATGCCGCCAAGCTGTGAACAAAGCGAACGCATAAAAAAACGCCAGGTTTAAGCCTGGCGTTTTTTTTGCGTGAAACGGTGATCAGCTGCGATCGCGTTTAGGCAACACATCCTTGAGCTTGGCGTGCATGCTGCGCAAGGTGTTTTCGGTGGCGGTCCAGTCGATGCAGGCATCGGTGATCGACACGCCGTATTGCAGGTCGGCGAGGTCTTTCGGGATCGCCTGGCAGCCCCAGTTCAAGTGACTTTCGACCATCAGGCCGATGATCGACTGGTTGCCTTCGAGGATCTGGTTGGCGACGTTCTCCATCACCAGCGGTTGCAGGGCCGGGTCCTTGTTGGAGTTGGCGTGGCTGCAGTCGACCATGATGTTCGGCTTGATCTTCGCTTTGTTCAGCGCTTGCTCGCAGAGCGCGACGCTGACCGAATCGTAGTTCGGTTTGCCGTTACCGCCGCGCAACACCACGTGACCGTAGGCATTGCCCTTGGTGGTGACGATCGACACGCCACCTTCCTGGTTGATGCCCAGGAAACGATGCGGGCTGGAGACCGACTGCAAGGCGTTGATGGCCACGGTCAGGCCGCCATCGGTGCCGTTCTTGAAGCCGACAGCCGAGGACAGGCCGGAAGCCATTTCACGGTGAGTCTGGGATTCGGTGGTGCGTGCGCCGATCGCCGACCAGCTGATCAGGTCCTGCAAGTATTGCGGAGAGATCGGGTCGAGGGCTTCGGTCGCGGTCGGCAGGCCCATCTCGGCCAGGTCCAGCAGCAACTGACGGCCGATGTGCAGGCCATCCTGAATCTTGAACGAGTCGTCCAGGTACGGGTCGTTGATCAAGCCTTTCCAGCCGACGGTGGTGCGTGGCTTCTCGAAATACACGCGCATGACCAGATACAGGGTATCGGACACTTCGGCCGCGAGCACTTTCAGGCGCTCGGCGTATTCGTGGGCAGCCTTGATGTCATGGATCGAGCACGGCCCGATCACGACGAACAGGCGGTGGTCGGTGCCATCAAGAATGTTGCGAATGACTTCGCGGCCCTTGGTGACGGTGCGCAGGGCAGCGTCGCTCAGAGGGATATCACGCTTGAGCTGATCGGGAGTGATCAGGGTCTCGTTGGAGGCGACGTTAAGGTCGTTGATCGGTAAATCAGCCATCGTTTACTCGTCAGGTCACGGGTGCCGGCCGCCAGCGATCCCCGCGCGGCGGAGCACAGCAAATTTAAGCGCGTCGGGGGAGCCCGAACCTTAGCGCGTTACACCGTGGCTCGACAATGGGCAGACGCCGGTTTCGGGGGCATTCTCAATCAGTTTCGCGGCGGGGAAACCAATTGAGCGCGCCTCTAACCCATCGCTGGCTGTGCAAATGCCTTGCGAACGGTGTCGTGGGAGAATTCGTCGGCGTGCCGCTGGACCCATTCGAGGGCCAGTGCCTGGTTGTCATGCAAGTCGCTATGAGTCTCATGCATGCGGCAATAGCGTTCGATCTGGCACACCTGTTCGCCCATCCGCGCACTGAACAACGTGTGCTCGTCAACGAAAGCAATACCCACCAGATAGCCGTGCTTTCGTCGCAGGCACCAGGCCACATAGCCCAGATAACGCAAGTCCGGGTTCACGGTCGGCATGCGCACTTCCAGCGCCGTACCGTGGCGCCACGCGCGGTGATAATTGCAAGCCATGCCGCCGAGGCTGATAGTGTGCAGCTGTTGCCGCGAAATACATTCATGTCTGAGCAACGTTAATTCAACGGGTACATCGTCAGGATGAGGAAGATAACGTCCCATGAACACGGACTCCCTGTGTCGGCCATTTGACATTGTTCCTCCCAGTATAGTGGTCGAACTGGAACTGACCGATTTCGACGCCGACCAACGGCTGTTGGCGATGAGCGGCATTTCACTGGTGATTTTTACCAGCATTGGTTGCGCCTCTTGCCGCTTTGCCCGTGAGCAATTGCCCAAGCTGGATCTGGCGATCGATCAACTGTGCTGGATCGATGCCGGGAACAATGGCGGTGCGGTGGAGCGTTATCAGGTCTTTCATTTGCCAGCGCTGTTTGTGGTGCGCGACGGTGAGTTCTTTGGGGCACTGAAATCGCGCCTGACCAGCACCGAGCTCAATGCAGCCGTGGGGCTGGCGTTGAGTCGAATAGCAGAGGAATTACCATGATGGGGACAGTTGCCAAGCCGACAATCGGTATTATCGGAACCGGCGCGATCGGCGGTTTCTACGGGTTGATGCTGGCGCGTGCCGGCTTCGATGTGCATTTTCTGTTGCGCAGTGAATTTTCAGCGGTGGCCGAACGCGGGCTGCAACTCGACAGTGCAGTGCACGGCACGTTGACGTTGAAACCGGTTCAGGCCTATTCGACGGCCGAAGATATGCCGCCCTGCGACTGGTTGCTAGTGGGCACGAAAACCACCAGTAACGCGGACTTGGCGCCGACAATCATTCAAGCTGCCGCTCCGAATTCCAAAGTGCTGTTGTTGCAAAATGGCCTGGACGTCGAAGACAGCCTGCGCGACTTGCTCCCCAATTCGCTGCACTTGCTGGGTGGGCTCTGTTTTATCTGCGTCCATCGCGAGGGACCTGGCGTCATCACCCATCAGGCGCTCGGCGCGGTGAATGTCGGCTACCACAGCGGCCCGGCAGTCGATGAGCGGGCGCGGATGGCGATTGTCGAGGAAGGCGCCGGGCTGTTCCGCGCCGCCGGAATCGATTCCCAGGCCATGCCGAACCTGCATCAGGCGCGTTGGCAAAAACTGGTCTGGAATATCCCTTACAACGGTCTGTCGGTTCTGCTCAGGGCAAGCACCACGCCGTTGATGGCCGATACCGACTGCCGGGAGCTGATCAAGGCGCTGATGACCGAAGTGGTTCAGGGGGCAACGGCCTGTGGTCACGAAATGCCGGCCGGATATGCCGAGCATCTGTTCATGGTGACTGAAAAAATGCCCGACTATTGGCCGAGCATGTACCACGACTTCCTGCACAAGCGGCCGCTGGAACTGGACGCGATCTACACTCGACCACTGGCAGCGGCGAAGGCGGCGGGATGTGAGTTGCCGCGAATAGAAGCCTTGTATCGCAGCTTGAGTTTTATCGATCGACGTAATCACTGAGTCGGTCAAAAGGAGAGGGAAGGGCATGGCCAATGGTATAGACGACAAACTGGTGTTGGCGATTTCTTCGCGAGCACTGTTCGACTTGAGTGAGAGTCACAAGGTTTATCTGTCGAGCGGCGTCGAGGCCTATCGGCAATACCAGATCGAACACGAAGACGAAATTCTCGAGCCCGGCGATGCGTTCCCGTTGGTGGAAAAACTCCTGAACCTGAATGCCCGTCTCGGCCGTGCCCGGGTCGAGGTGATCCTGGTGTCGCGCAATAGTGCCGACACTGGTCTGCGGGTTTTCAACTCGATCAACGATTCTGGCCTGGCAATCTCCCGCGCAGCGTTTTCCGGCGGGCGAAGTCCTTATCCGTACCTCAAGGCCTTTGGCTGCGACCTGTTTCTTTCGACCCATTCCGACGATGTGCGCAGTGCGCTGGATGCCGGTTTCGCCGCAGCGACTATTCTATCGGGCGGTGCCAGTCGCGCCGCCAGCGATGAATTGCGCATTGCTTTCGACGGTGACGCGGTGCTGTTTTCCGATGAGTCGGAGCGAGTCTATCAGTCGGGAGGCCTTGCAGCGTTTCAGGCCAGCGAGCGTGAGTCCGCCCGCGAGCCCTTGCGCGGCGGGCCGTTCAAAGGCTTCCTCGCTGCGCTCAACCTTTTGCAGCGCGAGTTCCCCGATGATGCCTGTCCGATCCGCACCGCGCTGGTGACGGCGCGCTCTGCACCGGCCCATGAGCGGGTGATACGCACCTTGCGCGAATGGGACATCCGTCTGGACGAATCGCTGTTCCTCGGCGGCCTGAACAAGGCACCGTTTCTCGAAGCCTTTGCCGCCGACGTGTTTTTCGACGATCAGGCCGGCCATTGCGAGCTGGCCCGTGAAGTGGTCGCCACCGGTCATGTGCCGCATGGCATCAGTAACGAGCCATCGATTTAAAGCGCTGCGGTTCAATGCATGGCGCCGAACGCCGCTCTCGCCACGGCACTGCTAAGCTGAATCAATCTCCGCCATGTTGGCATTCAGGAGGTCCCAATGATTCATTCGATGCTGTATGCCACCGACCTCGGTCTGTATGCACCTTTTGTGATGCAGCATGCGTTGGCACTGGCTCGAACATTCAATGCCGACTTGTATGTGGTGCACGCGGTTGAGCCGATGGGGTTGTTCGCCGAATCGGTGCTACAGAGTTACCTCGATGAGCAGGCCTTGAACGAGTTTCACAGTCAGGGTTTGAATACGGTGATTGCCAATATCGAGCAGCGGGTGCTCGACAGCTTTCGCGAAGAACTGGGGGATGAGGGGGAGCAGGACCTGGAACGGATTCGGGCAGTGCGGGTGCTGCAGGGCGATCCGTCGCAGGTGATTCTCGACCAGGCGCAGAAACTCTCCGTCGATTTGCTGATCGTAGGGAGTCACAGTCATGGCGCTGGCGCGGAAACGCCATTGGGCCGAACCGCTGCGCGCGTGTTGCAACTGTCCAGGGTGCCGGTCTATCTGGTGCCGCTGACGGAACGTCGCCGCAAAGGGGATCGCTAGGACACGAATAATGGCGTTTTGATAAAAAAGTTCTAGATTTATTAATCAAACCATTAATATAGTTATATACCGTCGCTGATGCCCGTGGCGTCTACCTGCTTTGAGGGATTCATATGAAGCTTCAACAATTGCGCTACATCTGGGAAGTGGCGCACCACGACCTCAACGTTTCAGCTACAGCCCAAAGCCTCTACACCTCGCAACCGGGCATCAGCAAACAGATCCGTCTGCTGGAAGACGAATTGGGGGTCGAGGTTTTCGCCCGCAGCGGTAAGCACCTGACCCGGGTTACCCCGGCTGGCGAGCGCATCATCACCACCGCTGGTGAAATCCTGCGCAAAGTTGAAAGCATCAAGCAGATCGCCCAGGAATTCTCCAACGAGAAAAAAGGCACCCTGTCGATCGCCACCACGCACACCCAGGCGCGTTATGCGTTGCCACCGGTGATCAGCAATTTCATCAAGCAATACCCGGATGTTGCCCTGCACATGCACCAGGGCTCGCCGATGCAGATCGCCGAGATGGCCGCTGACGGCACCGTCGATTTCGCGATCGCCACCGAAGCGCTGGAGTTGTTCGGCGACCTGGTGATGATGCCGTGCTACCGCTGGAACCGCTGCGTGGTCGTGCCTCAGGGCCACCCGCTGACCAAGCTGTCGAAGCTGACTCTCGAAGCCCTGGCCGAATACCCGATCGTGACCTACGTGTTCGGTTTCACCGGCCGTTCGAAACTCGACGAAGCCTTCAGTCATCGCGGCCTGACACCGAAAGTGGTATTCACCGCCGCCGACGCCGACGTGATCAAGACTTACGTTCGTCTGGGCCTGGGCGTGGGCATCGTGGCGAAAATGGCGGTCGACACCAAGCTCGATAGCGACCTGGTGGTGCTCGATGCCAGCGAGTTGTTCGAATCCAGCATTACCAAAATCGGTTTCCGTCGCGGCACGTTCCTGCGTGGCTTCATGTGCGACTTCATCGAGAAATTCGCGCCGCACCTGACCCGCGAAGTCATGGCCAAGGCCATTCAGTGCCACAACAAACAGGAACTGGAAGAGCTGTTCGACGGCGTCGAACTGCCGGTGCATTAATCGTTTTTTCTAGATCACCTCGGTGACAGAAAACTGTTGCCGAGCGCCCGCCACCAGAATCTCCACTTCATCCCCTTCGAACTTGCCCAGCAGGCTTTTGCCCAGCGGCGAGCGAGGGGTGATGACGGTAATCAGTTGCCCCACCAGATCAACCTTCAGCCCGGCCGCGTCAGGGGCCAGGAACAGCCATTGTTCGCGACCCTTTTCGTCTTCCAGGCCGAGCAGGGCACCGACTTCGATACCGCGCTGATCGTCATAAGGCCGTAATGTCAGGTTCTGGCAAAGGGCCAATGACTGCCTGATTTCTTCCACTCGTCTGGCCTGTCCGGCCGCCAGATAAGACGCCTCCAGCCCCAGCGTGTCGTACTTGTTTTCGGCTATGTTTTCTTCGTGGGTCGCGGTTTCGTAAGCGGTTTGCGCGGCTCGTTCGGCGATGTCGAGATCGATCCGCAGCTTGTCGATAATCAGTTGGTGGACGGTCGGCTTGTGCATAGAGAGTTTCATGATCAATCGCAGAACTGTAGGACGTTGGCGCGGCTTTTTTCGCTCGGCGCATTTTGATTCTGTTGCAGCCAGAACTGGCATTTGGGATTGGACAGATTGTGTTTGCTGCTTCTGGCCTGTTCCACCATTTGCTGCTGTTCATTCCTGCGCAGATTGTCCTCGTACTGATCGAGCATCGGGTTTTGCGGGGCGGGTTGCTCAATCACCGGTGGCTTGGCCAGTTGCTCCACCGCTTGGGCCAAGGGCGCCAATTGCTCGTTGAACAACAAGCGCCAGGCGAGCCAGCAAGTCAGTGCAATCGCGATGAATCCCAGCCACAAACCGAGGGCAATGCTGCCGGTCAGTTGCAGCGCATTAAACTGGATCGGCAAGGGACGGCGTGGGTTGGGACGGTAGGGCATTACTGCCTCCTGGCGGGTGGTCGCGGGCAAGTGGCGATTGTCGCATGAAGATTAATCGCCGTCGGCTCTTCTGCGCGGGGTAATTTATGCGGACAATCGGCGCCTTTGCCAACGGGAGCCTGGAATGCCTGAAATGCCTCAAGTGAAAAACCGCTGGCGCTGGGATATTTTTTGCACCGTGGTCGACAACTTCGGCGACATCGGTGTGACCTGGCGCCTGGCCCGACAACTGGTGGCCGAACATGGCGCGACAGTGCGCTTGTGGGTCGACGACCTGCGAGCCTTCGAGCGTTTGTGCCCGCAGATCGATATCAACGCTGCGCAGCAGTGGCAGCAGGGCGTCGAGGTGCGACAGTGGTCGGCCGACTGGCAACCCACTGAAGCCGCTGATGTCGTCATCGCCGCATTCGCCTGCCAGTTGCCGAGTGCCTATATGGAGGCCATGGCCGAACGGGAAAAACCGCCGCTGTGGATGAACCTCGATTATCTGAGCGCCGAAGACTGGGTCGTCGGCTGCCACGGCTTGCCATCGGTAAAGTACAAGAACGTGCAGAAGTTCTTTTTCTTCCCGGGCTTTCGCAAGGGCACTGGCGGCTTGCTGCGTGAAAGCGGATTGCTGGAGCGGCGTCGGCAGTTTCAGCAAAGCCCGCAAGCTCAGCAAGAATTCCTGCAAGGCCTGGGAATTGATCGCGTGCCGAATGCCCAACTGATCTCGCTGTTTGCCTACGAAAATACCGGGCTGGCCAGTTGGCTCGACACGATGGCGGCCGACTCGACGCCGACGCATTTGCTGGTGCCCGAAGGGCGGATTCTCGGCAACGTCGAACGCTGGCTCGGGGTGGATGGGCTGAAGGCTGGTGCGGTGCATGTGCGCGACGCCTTGACCGTGCAAGTGCTGCCGTTCGTCCGACAGGATCAATATGACCTGCTGCTATGGAGCTGCGATTTCAACGCCGTGCGCGGCGAAGACTCCTTTGTCCGCGCTCAATGGGCAGGTCGGCCGCTGCTCTGGCACATCTATCGGCAGGACGAAGATATCCATCTGGACAAGCTCGATGCTTTCCTGACCCTGTACACCCAAGGCCTGTCCGAGCCTGCCCGCGAGGCGATCAGCGGTCTATGGCGGGCATGGAATGCAGGTGAGACAATGACCGATCACTGGAAATCAACCCGCAAACACTGGCCTGAACTGGAAAAACATGCCGAGACATGGTGTCTGGAACAAGCCTTGCAGGCAGATCTTGCCGCAGCGCTGGTACAGTTTTACCTAAATTGGATATGATACGCGGCCTAGATTTTTGTAAATCCCATCCAAATTCGGATATTCGCAATGAAAACTGGTAAAGAACTGAAACCCGGGATGGTGATCCGTCTCGAAAACGATCCTTGGCTGGTTCAGAAAGCTGAATTCACCAAGTCGGGTCGTAACAGCGCGATCATGAAGACCAAGCTGAAAAACCTGCTGACCGGTTACAAGACCGAGATCGTTTACAGCGCCGACGACAAACTGGACGACGTAATCCTCGACCGTAAAGAAGCGACCCTGTCCTTCATCAGCGGCGACTCCTACACGTTCATGGACACCACCGACTACACCATGTACGAGCTGAACGCTGAAGACATCGAAGCCGTTCTGCCTTTCGTTGAAGAAGGCATGACCGATGTTTGCGAAGCGATCTTCTTCGAAGAGCGTCTGGTTTCCGTAGAACTGCCGACCACTATCGTGCGTCAGGTTGACTACACCGAAGGTTCCGCTCGCGGTGACACTTCCGGCAAGGTGATGAAGCCTGCCAAACTGAAGAACGGTACCGAACTGTCGGTTGCTGACTTCATCGAAATCGGCGACATGATCGAGATCGATACCCGCGAAGGCGGTTCCTACAAAGGCCGTGCCAAATAAGCACCGCTTGAGTAATGAAAAAGCCCGACCATTGTGTCGGGCTTTTTTGTGCGTGCCCTTGTAGGAGCGAGGCTTGCCCGCGAAGGCGATTAATCATTCGACATTGATGCCGACTGACACTACGCCTTCGCGGGCAAGCCTCGCTCCTACAAGGGGTATGTTATTTCTTCAAATGCTGCTTGAGCTCTTCAGACGCCTGCAACATCGCCGAACGCACCGCGGGCACCTGGCTCACTACGTTGAGCAAACCGTAGTCGTGGATCATGCCGTTGTAGCGTACGGCCGTGACCGCTACGCCAGCCTCATCGAGTTTGCGGGCGTAGGCTTCACCTTCATCGCGCAGCACATCGGCGCCGGCTGTCTGCACCAGCGCGGGTGGCAAGCCCTTGAGTTGCGCAGTGGTCGCCCGTAGCGGTGAGGCGTAGATCTCGTTCCGTTGCTTGGCGTCGGTGGTGTAGTTGTCCCAGAACCACTTCATCATGTTTTTGGTGAGGAAGTGCCCCTCGGCGAACTGGTTATAGGACGCCGTCTCGAAGCTGGCATCAGTCACCGGCCACAACAACACCTGGAACCTGATCGCCGGCGTGCCTTTATCCTTGGCCATCAGCGCAACCACGGCTGCCATGTTGCCACCGACACTGTTGCCGGCCACGGCCAGACGTTTGCCGTCAACGTTGATCTCTTTACCGTGTTCGGCCACCCACTTCGTCGCGGCGTAGGCCTGGTTGATGGCCACCGGGTAATGCGCTTCCGGCGACGGGGTGTAATTGACGAACACCGCCGCCGCGCCCGAACCCGTTACCAAGTCTCGAACCAGTCGTTCGTGGGTCGGGAAGTCCCCCAGCACCCAACCACCACCGTGGAAGAACATGAACACCGGCAGCTCGCCTTTGACCCCGGCCGGCCGAACGATGGTCAGGCTGATCGGTTGGCCGTCGACCTGAATGGTCTTCTCGCTGACATCGGCTTTTGGCAGCGTCAGTTTCACCCCCGCCTGCGCACCCACCAACACCGCGCGGGCATCGGCAGGCGTGAGCTGTTCCATCGGTTTGCCGGTGCCGGCATTCAGTACATCGAGGAACGCCTGGGTGTTGTGTTCAACCCCGTTGCCTGCGAATGCACTGTTGATGGACAGGGCGAGAAGAGTACCGGTCAAGACTTTGCTGAAAGTGTTCATGTTCATTTCCTGTCAGGCCTTGGAGTCAGCGGTTAGACGGTAACGTGCAGGCGCACATCGACGTTGCCACGGGTGGCGTTGGAGTACGGGCAAACCTGGTGGGCAGCTTCAACCAGGCTTTGTGCGTCGGCTTGTTCAAGGCCCGGCAGGCTGATGTGCAGGTCGATGTCCAGACCGAAACCGCCAGGGATCTGGCCGATGCCGACATGGGCGGTGATCGATGCGTCGTCCGGGATTTTGCGTTTGGTCTGGCTGGCGACGAATTTCAGCGCGCCGATGAAGCAGGCGGAGTAGCCAGCTGCGAACAATTGTTCAGGGTTGGTTGCCGCACCGCCGGCACCACCGAGTTCTTTCGGGGTCGCGAGTTTGACGTCGAGGACGTTGTCGCTGGAGATCGCACGACCGTCACGGCCGCCGGTGGAGGTTGCGATTGCGGTGTAGAGAGTTTGCATGGTGAGAGCCTCGTTCGGGTTGGATGTTTCGCGCTAAATGTTTGCGCGCTAAGTAAGTGCGAGATGAATGTAGCTCGCAAGTATTTAGCGCACAAGATAAATTTTTGAAAAAAATTGTTTTGAGTCGTAGCCCAGCAATTCGATTGGGGAGGAGAAGCTTGAGATAGAGGCTTTTGTTCGGGATTTTTGCGAAGTGAAATTTTTTGCGACGGGGAGGACGCCTTCGCGGGCAAGCCTCGCTCCTACGGATTTTCGGTCAATAAAACGACACAAAACCCGTAGGAGCGAGGCTTGCCCGCGAAGAACGATAACGCGGTCTAAAGGCTATCTTGCAGATGGCTACGCAGCGCTTGAAGATCCGCTTGCAGCTTCTTCAACTGTTCCAGCGTTTGTCCGCTGGCGCCGAGGATGCACTGGGGAATGCCCCGCGCCTTGTCTCGTAGCGCACGGCCTTGCTCGGTCAGTTCGACAATCACTACTCGCTCGTCTTCACGGCTGCGGGTGCGGCTCAGCAGGCCTTCGGCTTCCAGGCGCTTGAGTAGAGGGGTGAGGGAACCGGGATCGGTCAGCAGTCGGGTGCTGATTTCGCCGACCGTCAACCCATCCTTTTCCCACAACACCATCATCGCCAGGTACTGCGGATAGGTCAGGCCCAGCGCTTGCAGCAGCGGCTTGTAGACTTTGGTCATCAGTAGCGAGGTGGAATGCAGGGCGAAGCAGACCTGATTGTCCAGCAGCAGGTCGTCGCAGTTATCCGGGTTGTTGCGCTCGGTGTTCATTTCAAAGCCTTGATCAGTGATCGTCATAAATCTAGCGGGCGAATCTTTAATGCGCCAGATAATTCTGGACTAGTGGCGGTCCAGATTGGTTCGCAACGCCAGATCCCACGGCGGAATGGGGCTGAAACGGGTCTTCAGGTATTCCAGCAACAAGCGGCTGCGCGAACTGGGTTGCTGCTCCAGGCGCAACGCATAAATGCCGGTGCTTTCCGGTTTTGGCAGACCGTTTTCGCAAAACAGCGGCAGCAGTTCGCCGCGTAACAAATATTCGCTGGCCAGCCAGGTCGGTAAATGCGCGATGCCCAACCCGGCCAGTGCGCCGCAGACCAGTGCCTCGGCATTGTTGGCACTCATGCGGATTCGCGCTGGCCGGTGCAAGTGCATCTGCCCATTCTGCTCGAAGCGCCAGGCGAAGGGCGGAGCCAAGCCCTCCCAGTCGAGGCCATCATGGTCGACCAACTGCGCTGGGGCGGTCGGCACGCCACGGCGTTGCAAGTAATCGGGGCTGGCGCAGGCGATGCGCACCATGCTCGCCAGTGGCGTCGCCACCAGTCGGGTATCGGCCATCTGCCCGGCACGCAACACCAGATCGACCTTGCCCAGATTCGAGCCCTGCATGTCGACAAAGCTGTCAATCAGGTGCAATTGCACGTCGAGGCCAGGGTAAAGCGTCAGGAAATCGGCAATTACCGGCGCCAGGTGTCGTCTTCCGAACGCTGCCGGCGCATCCACCCGAATCAAGCCTTCCGGCGCACTGCTAAGAGACACCGCTTCCGCCCGGGCCAGGCGTAGTTCAGCGACGATCCGCCGCGCACGCTCAGCAAAAGCCAGGCCGGCCGGGGTAGCGCGCACCGCATGGGTGCTGCGAATGAACAACTGGCTGCCAACCGCGCTTTCAAGGCTGTCGATGCGTCGCGCTACTGCCGAAGGCGTCAAGGGATGGCGGCGGGATGCGGCGGAAAAACTGCCGCTTTCCAGCACATCGAGAAACAGGCCAAGTTGTTCGGTCAATTGATTGGGGTTCATGGTTCGTCGGCGCTTGTGCGAAATTGGCACAGCCATTGTGCGTTGCTGTGCGTTTCCCCGCCAGAGCCGACTGCGTAGGATGAACAGCCTGACAAAAGGAAATCGCCTGTGATTGAGTTCATGTTGTATCTGGTTTTTGGCGCGGTCTTGGGAACCCTCGGCGGCCTGTTCGGCATTGGCGGCGGGTTGGTCGCGATCCCGCTGCTGGGCGTGTGGTTCGGTCTCGATCAGCAGATTGCCCAAGGCACGGCGCTGGTGATGGTGGTGCCGAACGTGATGCTGGCGCTGTGGCGTTATCACCAGCGCAATCGCATCGAATTGCGGCATGCGCTGCCACTGGCCTCGATGGGGTTCTGCTTTGCCTGGATCGGTTCGATCTGGGCGGTGGGTATCGATGCGCAAACCATGCGCTTGGGCTTCGTCGCTTTCCTGATCGCGCTGTCGGCCTACAACCTGATGCGAATGTTCACCACCAACGCACCGGCCTCTTCGCAGATGCGCTATTCCTGGCCGTGGCTGGGTGTGCTCGGCGCGGCTTCCGGGACGATGGGCGGACTATTTGGAGTGGGCGGGGCGGTGGTGGCAACGCCGGTGTTGACCAGCCTGTTCGGTACCACTCAAGTGGTTGCCCAAGGGTTGGCGCTGGCGCTGGCGTTGCCGAGTACAGGCGTCACACTGGCGACTTATGCGGTGCATCATCAGGTGCATTGGGCGATCGGTGTGCCGTTGGCGGTCGGTGGATTGATGAGCATCAGTTGGGGCGTGAGAATTGCCCACGCATTGCCGGAGCGGCTCCTGCGCGGGCTGTTCTGTGGTTTTCTGGTGGTCTGTGCGGTGATGCTCGCGTTTAAAGTTTGAAACCTTCGACGATGTGCTCGGCCAGGCATTCGGTGATCGGCGAAGGGTTGTTCAGGTTGCGGATCAGCATGATGCTGGCTTCCGGCAACAGCGGCAGGTCTTCGTTGGCGCCAAGGATGCGCATGTCCGGTGTGATCAGGCTTTCCAGCTGCGCGGTGATCGCCAGGCCCGCGCTGACCACGGCCATCAACGCCGACAGGCTGGAGCTGTTGTAGGCAATGCGGTAGTCGCGGCCCATGGCATCCAGGGCATTGCATGCCCAGAGGCGGCAGAAGCAATCACTGTTGAACATCGCCAGCGGCAACGGTGTTTGCTCATGGGCGCTGAAGCATTGGGCTTCGGCCCAGACAAAACGCTCCTTGCGCAGCAGTTGGCCAATCTCGTTACCCGGCTCGCGGGTGACGATGGACAGGTCCAGGTCCTGGCGCTGCAACAGTTGCCGGGTCGATTCGCAATGAACCTCGATCTGGATCAGCGGGTAGAACTGCGCAAAGCGCGACAGGATGCCCGGCAGAAAGCGCATGACGTAATCGTCGGGCGTGCCGATGCGCACCGTGCCGACCATGTGCGGCTCGCGCAGGGTATTGAAGACTTCGCTGTGGAGTTTGAGGATGCGCCGCGCATAGCCCAGCAATACCTGGCCTTCGGCGGTCAGCTTGACTTGGCGCCCGTCGCGTTCGAACAGCTGGCGCTGCAGCACGTCTTCTTCCAGGCGTTTCATCTGCATGCTCACCGCCGACTGGGTGCGGTTGACCATTTCACCGGCGCGGGTAAAACCGCCCTGATCGGCGATCGCGACGAAGGTGCGCAGTACATCGGTGTCGATACTGGGGTAGGCGGACATTCATCAATCTCCGAGATGTATGACATCAGAAACATTCGTTGGATTGATCTTAGCGCTGGCGCGAGACTTGGGCCATCCCTAAAGGAGGGCTGCACGATGAAAGGTCACAACGAGCATGTAACGGAACAAAAATTCTCAATCCACGCGGTATCCGATCTGCTGCACAAGTTTAGTCGCTGGTACGAACTTCACCGTGAACGTGAAATGTTGGCGAGCTTGAGCGACGAAGCACTGAAGGATATCGGCGTGAGCCGTGCGGATGTGGAGCATGAGACGGTAAGACCGTTCTGGGATGATCCGATGCATAAATGATGATGCCATCGCTACACAAACCACTTGCGGGTGAGGTAGGTTGCGAGCAGACAAGGAGATGCTCATGCCCGCCACACTGTCTTTTTCCCTCAAACAGGCTCGGCGTCTGGCGCTGGCTGCCCAAGGGTTCAACGGGCGCCAGCCGCCAGCGGCGATCAAAGCGGTTCAGCTCAACCGGCTGATAGAACGCCTGGGCATTCTGCAGATCGATTCGGCCAATGCGTTGGTGCGTTCGCACTACCTTCCCTTGTTTTCCCGTCTTGGCAATTACTCATCCGACTTGCTCGATCAGGCTGCCTGGAGTCAGGGTCGTCGCCGCACGTTGTTCGAATATTGGGGCCACGAAGCGTCGTTGCTGCCCTTGTCGATGTACCCCTTGATGCGCTGGCGCATGCGGCGCGCGACTCGCGGCGAAGACATCTATCAGCAACTGGCGCGCTTCGGTCGTGAGCAGCAAGGCACGATTCGCCGCGTGTTGGCGTCGGTTCAGGAACTCGGTGCGCTGGGGGCGGGCAGCTTGTCGACCCGTCAGGAGCGGGCAGGGCCGTGGTGGGACTGGAGCGCGGAAAAGCATGCGCTGGAATGGTTGTTCGCTGCCGGTGAAGTAACCGTGGCCGGCCGGCGCGGGTTCGAACGGCTTTATGATTTGCCGGAGCGGGTGATTCCTTCAGTGATTCTCCAGCAGCCCTTGCTCAACGAGGCCGAGGCTCAGCGCGGGCTGTTGCTACATGCCGCCAATGCGTTGGGCGTGGCGACGGAAAAGGACCTGCGGGATTATTTTCGCCTGAGCCCGGCAGACAGCCGGCCGCGTCTGGCGGAGTTGGCAGAGGAGGGTGATCTGCTGGTGTGTGAGGTTGAAGGCTGGCGGCAACCGGCCTATTGCGTGGCAGAGCCGAAAGTACCGCGCAAGGTTGAGGCCAGTGCGCTGCTTTCACCGTTCGATTCGCTGATTTGGGAACGCAGCCGTACCGAGCGATTGTTCGATTTCCGTTATCGGCTGGAGATTTATACGCCGCAGCACAAGCGCATCTACGGCTATTACGTATTGCCGTTTTTGCACCATGAGCGGATTGCCGCGCGGGTCGACTTGCGCGCCGAGCGAGCGTTGAGCCGGTTGGCGGTGCATGCGGTGCATGAGGAAGAACCGGGGCTGGATGAGGCGGGGATGTTGGCGTTGGCGGTCAATCTGCGGCAGATGGCGGATTGGTTGGGGCTGGCGCAGATTCAATTGAATTGCCCGCGGGCGAGTGCGGCGCGGTTGCGGGTGGCATTGGCACAGATTGAGGGTGGTTGAACCGACGCCATCGCGGGCAAGCCTCGCTCCTACAAGGGATCGTGAATTCCTGTAGGAGCGAGGCTTGCCCGCGAAGGGCTCGACACAATTTAACGCCGAACCTGCTTCAGGGTTTCAGCAATCAAAAACGCCAATTCCAGCGACTGATCGGCATTCATCCGCGGGTCGCAGTGGGTGTGGTAACGGTCCGACAACCCATCCTCGGTAATCGGCCGCGCGCCGCCGATGCATTCGGTGACGTTCTGCCCGGTCATTTCGATGTGGATGCCGCCGGCATAACTGCCTTCCGCCTCGTGAACCTGGAAGAACTGTTTCACCTCGCCAAGGATCTGCGCGAAGTCGCGGGTCTTGTAGCCGCTGCTGGCCTTGATGGTGTTGCCGTGCATCGGGTCGGAACTCCAAAGCACCTGCTTGCCCTCGCGCTGCACTGCGCGGATCAGCTGCGGCAGGTGATCGCCGACCTTGTTCGCGCCCATCCGCGCAATCAGGTTCAGACGACCCGGGTCGTTGTCCGGGTTGAGCACATCGATCAGGCGAATCAGGTCTTCGGGGTTCATGCTCGGGCCGACCTTCACGCCGATCGGGTTGTGCACCCCGCGCAGGAATTCGACATGCGCGCCGTCCAGTTGACGGGTACGGTCGCCGATCCACAGCATGTGGGCCGAGCAATCGTAGTAGTCGTTGGTCAGGCTGTCGCGACGCACGAAGGCTTCTTCGTAGTTCAGCAGCAGCGCTTCGTGGGCGGTGAAGAAACTGGTTTCGCGCAGTTGCGGCGAGCTGTCCATGCCGCAGGCGCGCATGAAGGCCAGCGTTTCATCGATGCGGTCGGCCAGGTGGCTGTACTTCTCGGCCAGCGCCGAGTTGGCGATGAAGTCCAGGTTCCACTTGTGCACCTGATGCAGGTCGGCAAAGCCGCCTTGGGCAAAGGCACGCAGCAGGTTCAGGGTCGCGGTGGACTGATGGTAAGACTGCAGCAAGCGTTCCGGGTCCGGCACGCGGCTTTTTTCGTCGAAGCCGATGCCGTTGACGATGTCGCCACGGTAGGCCGGCAGTGTCACGCCGTTGATGGTTTCATCGTTGGCCGAACGGGGTTTGGCGAACTGGCCGGCCATGCGCCCGACTTTGACCACCGGGCAACCGGCGGCGAAGGTCATGACGATCGCCATTTGCAGCAACACTTTAAAAGTGTCACGAATTTTCGCGGCGGAGAATTCGGCGAAGCTTTCGGCGCAGTCGCCGCCCTGCAACAGAAACGCCCGGCCCTGGGTGACTTCGGCGAACTGACGGCGCAACTCCCGGGCTTCACCGGCAAACACCAGCGGTGGATAGCTCGCCAGGGTTTGCTCGACGTGCAGCAAATGCGCCGCGTCGGGGTATTGAGGTTGTTGCTGGATCGGCAGGGCGCGCCAGCTGTCAGGGCTCCAGGGTTGGCTCATTGCAGTCTCTAGTGTTTTACGCTCGGACGGTTATGTTATCAGCAATTAGTGCGTGACCTGTTCCCGTCGCTTCGCGGACAATCGCGCCTTTGCCGCTTTATGTTGCGGTTTATCGCGTTGCCGGGGCCGGTGACGATCAGGAGACGAAATGACTGAGGAGCGCGTCGAGCATCTGCTCGCCGAGGTACAGGACGAGTTCGGCGTGATTCGCGTGCTGGAAGTGGCCGATTACCGTTTTCTGGAGTTCGGTGATGCCATCGAACAGAGCTGCGTGTTCACCGCTGACCCGAGCTGGCTCGAGTACGATTACACCCGGGCGATGCTGATTGGCGCGCTGTGCCACGAACTGCCGGAAAGCGCGCTGTTCCTTGGGCTCGGTGCCGGCACACTGACCCAGGCTTGCCTCAAGTTCCTGCCGCTGGAAGACGTCGAAGCCATCGAGCTGCGCCCCGATGTGCCGCGCCTGGCCATCGAATACCTCGGGCTGGATGACGATCCGCGGCTGTACATCCGCGTCGGCGATGCCCTGGAATTGCTCGATACGGCTGAACCGGCCGATCTGATTTTCGTCGACCTTTATACCGATGTCGGGCCGGGTGTCGGGCATCTGGCCTGGGGTTTTCTGGAAAACTGTCAGAAGCGTTTGAATCCGGGTGGCTGGCTGGTGATCAACCAGTGGGCCACCGACGATGGTCGACCGTTGGGGGCGGCGTTGTTGCGCGGCCTCTATCACCGGCATTACTGGGAACTGCCAGTGAAGGAGGGCAACGTGATTCTGATCGTGCCATCGGAGCTGGATCAGGAACTGGACATGGAGGGGCTGATCGCACGCGCTGAAGGCCTGGCGCCGCGATTGGGGTATTCGCTGCAGTCGTTGATCAAGGCGATTCGGCCGGCGACTTGAATGGATGCATGAATTCATTGTGGCGAGGGGGCTTGCCCCCGTTCGGCGGCGAAGCCGTCGTAAAATCAGCAATTGCGGTGTGCCTGATACACCCGAATTGAATGGTTTTGGGGTTGCTGCGCAACCCAACGGGGGCAAGCCCCCTCGCCACAGGTTAAATGTCAGCAGCCTTTGAAAACGCCCGGCCGCTTCTCGATCATCGACCGCACACCCTCCTTGGCATCCTCGCTATTCAGCAATTTTTTCACCTGCGCCGGCAAGGCCTGAGCAGCCGCCATTTCACCCTCATAGCGGGCCTGCCGGGCAGACATCAGCGTTGCCTGAACCCCCAGCGGTGCCTGCCGGGCAATCCGCTCAGCCAGTTCAATTGCCCGCGGCAACAAGTCCTCACTGGCCATGACCTCCTGTACCAACCCCAGGTGCAAGGCGTCATGGGCGTCGAATTCATCGCCGGTGAGCAGCCAGCGCATGGCATTGCCCCAGCCGGCGACCTGATGCAGGCGCAAAGTGGCGCCGCCAAACGGGAAGATCCCGCGCTGCACCTCCTTCTGGGCAAAACGGGTATTGCTGGCGCACAGGTTGATGTCGGCAGCCAGCATCAACTCGATGCCAACGGTCAGGCAGTAGCCTTGAGCCGCGACAATCACCGGTTTGCTGACCCTGGGGCCGGCGAGCACGCCCCACGGGTCGCAGCCACCGGGCGGTGCCTGCCAGCCTTCGGCCAGGGCCGCTGCGGCGCTGACCAGATCGAGCCCGGCAGTGAAATGCTCACCATGGCCAAACACCACCGCCACCCGTGCCTCGCTGTCGGCCTCGAACTCTCCATAGGCCAGGCTGAGTTCGTTGAGCAGGTCGAGGTCGAAGGCATTGCGTTTGGCCACCCGATCCAGGCCGATCATCAGGACATGACCATGTCGTTCACGGGTTACACGACTGGGGCTGGGCTGATTCATGGAACATTTCCTCGGGCGGGAAGGGGCGGGAAGAGATATGTGAGACCGAAGGTCTGCGTCACAAGAGTGAACCGTTTTAGCGCCATCGTCAGCAGGGCCGGGCCTTTGCAAAATAGACCGTCGCACGATTATCCGCAAAGCCCATGACACAACGGCGTACGCCGGTTTTTTCCGATAAAAAAAGCTCCCTTTTTTGGCTAATTCCGGTATAGTGCGCGCCGGCCTTTAACCGGGCCGCGTTTAGGTAGCGCAATTCCCCGAAGTCAGCTTCGGCTGCACGTCCGCACAGCGGACTCTTCCTTGACGAATCTTTTTCATTCATTCGTTTTCGCAAATCCCCGCCGACAAAGCAGCCAGGGCGACTCTTGAGTCTTACACGGCATGCGCAGCTTTGGAGCATGGGTCTTTGCGGATGCACTTAGAGGCAGACCCATGACCCAGGAAACCGGCGGCTTCGCCGCTTTTAATCTTAATCCGAATATTCTTGCAGCCGTCATTGCGACCGGCTACGAAGAGCCTTCGGCTATTCAGCAGCAATCGATCCCGATCATCATGGCCGGTCACGACATGATTGGTCAGGCGCAAACCGGTACCGGTAAAACCGCCGCGTTCGCCCTGCCGATCCTGCACCGCATCGATCCTGCAAAGCGCGAGCCGCAAGCCCTGATCCTGGCGCCAACCCGTGAGTTGGCGCTGCAAGTAGCAACCGCTTTCGAAACCTACGCCAAGCAAATGCCGGGCGTTACCGTTGTGGCCGTTTACGGCGGCGCCCCTATGGGTCCACAACTGAAAGCAATCCGTAATGGCGCACAGATCGTTGTCGCCACGCCGGGCCGTCTGTGCGACCACCTGCGTCGTGACGAAAAAGTCCTGGCTACCGTGAACCACCTGGTTCTCGACGAAGCGGACGAAATGCTCAAACTGGGTTTCATGGACGACCTCGAAGTTATCTTCAAGGCACTGCCTGCAACCCGTCAGACCGTATTGTTCTCGGCCACCCTGCCGCAGTCGATCCGTGCCATTGCCGAACGCCATCTGCGCGATCCGCAACACGTGAAGATCCAGACCAAGACTCAGACCGTTACCGCGATCGAACAGGCTCACCTGTTGGTTCACGCTGACCAGAAGACCTCGGCTGTATTGAGCCTGCTGGAAGTGGAAGATTTCGACGCCCTGATCATGTTCGTGCGCACCAAGCAAGCGACCCTGGACCTGGCCAGTGCCCTGGAAGCCAAAGGCTACAAAGCCGCTGCGCTGAACGGTGACATTGCTCAGAACCAGCGTGAGCGCGTGATCGAGTCCCTCAAGGATGGCCGTCTGGACATCGTTGTGGCGACTGACGTTGCCGCTCGTGGCCTGGACGTTCCGCGCATCACTCACGTGTTCAACGTTGACATGCCGTACGATCCTGAGTCCTACGTTCACCGTATCGGCCGTACCGGCCGTGCCGGTCGCGAAGGTCGTGCACTGCTGCTGGTGACTCCTCGTGAGCGCCGCATGCTGCAAGTGATCGAGCGTGTTACCGGTCAGAAGGTTGCCGAAGTTCGTCTGCCGGACGCCCAGGCTGTTCTTGATGCCCGCATCAAGAAACTGACCAACAGCCTGTCGCCGCTGGTCGCTGATGCCGAATCGACTCACGGTGATCTGCTGGATCGCCTGACCGCCGACATCGGTTGCACCCCGCGTGCACTGGCCGCTGCTCTGCTGCGCAAGGCAACCAACGCTCAGGCGCTGACCCTGGCCGCAATCGAGAAAGAACGTCCACTGGTGCCGAACAATGCACCGCGTGGCGATCGTCCTGAGCGTACCGGTGATCGTCCGGACCGTGGTGATCGTGAGCGTCGTGCTCCGGTTCCATTGGCTGAAGGTCGTGCTCGTTGCCGTACCGCGCTGGGTGCGCGTGATGGTATCGCTGCCAAGAACCTGCTGGGCGCCATCCTGAATGAAGGCGGTTTGGCGCGTGAAGCCATCGGCCGCATCCAGGTGCGTGACAGCTTCAGCCTCGTCGAGCTGCCGGAAGATGGTCTGGAGAAGCTGCTGACCAAACTGAAGGACACTCGCGTTGCCGGTAAGCAGTTGAAGCTGCGTCGCTACCGCGAAGATTGATCCGCTCTCGAGCTGATTGATCGCACATAAAAAATCCCCGACTGGTTCGGGGATTTTTTTTGCCTGCTGTTTCTGCCCGGCTTTTGAGCGGAGTCGTCCCCATCGCGAGCAGGCTCGCTCCCACAGGTGCCGCAGATCAATGTGGGAGCGAGCCTGCTCGCGATGGGGGCGACTCGGTCTACCTGTCAGCCAAAACGATAAATATCCATCCCCAACGCCCCCATGGTGAAACCCTGATGCGCCACGCTGAACTCACCTCCAGCCGCGCGGGCAAAGTACAGCGGCAGCAGATGCTCGTCACTCGGATGGCTGCGCACAGCATTCGGAGCTTGCTGACGATAGTCGTGCAATGCGGCTTCGTCATTCGCTTCAAGCTTCTCGATCATCCAGTCGCGGAACGCCCTGGCCCAGGGTTCGACGCTTTCCGGGCCGGCATGCCAGTCCAGTTCGCGCAGGTTGTGGGTGATGCTGCCGGAGCCGATCAATAGCACGCCGTGTTCGCGCAGGCTGGCCAGGGCATGGCCGACACGGGTTTGCAGGGCGGGGCCGCCACGCGTGGGCAGCGAAACCTGCACCACCGGGATATCAGCTTGCGGGTACATCAACGACAAGGGCACCCAAACACCATGGTCAAACGGTCGCTGGCTGTCGACGCGCGCAGGCAGGCCGTCGGCCTTCAGCAGCTCGACCACCTCCATCGCCAGTTGCGGATTGCCCGGGGCCGGGTATTGCACTTCGAACAAGGCCTGCGGAAAGCCGCCGAAGTCGTGCCAGGTTTCAGGTTGGGGGTTGCCGCTGACCAGCAGTTCGCTGCTTTCCCAATGCGCGGAAACCATCACGATGGCCTTGGGTTTCGGCAATGCGGCGGCCAGACGCGCGAGAGCCGGTCCGCTGGCACCGGGTTCCAGGGCTAGCATCGGGGAGCCATGAGAGATATACAGGCTGGGGAACATGAATGAGCTCCTGAGAGTAAGATGGCACCATCTTCAGTCAGATCATTGATCTAAATCTAATATAAGTTTTAGGGTCTTTTGATCGAATTTTTCGGGGTTAATTATGCAGCCGGAGTTTTGGCACAAACGATGGGCGTCGAATCAGATCGGCTTTCATCTGCCGGAAGTGAATCCTTATCTGCAACGGTTCTGGCCAGCGTTGAGCCTGGAAGAGGGCGCTCGCGTGCTGGTGCCGCTGTGTGGGAAAAGTCTGGATCTGTTGTGGTTGGCGCACCAAGGTCATGAGGTCTTGGGGATTGAGCTGTCGGAAAAGGCCGTGGAGGACTTCTTCAGTGAGCATCAATTTGACCCGGACGTCAGTGAGCAGGGGCCCTTCAAGGTCTACCGTGCCGGTTCAATCGAGTTGTGGTGTGGCGATTTCTTTGAGTTGACGGCAGGCGATGTCGCCGACTGCAGCGGGCTGTACGACCGCGCGGCGTTGATTGCCCTGCCGCCGGCGATGCGTGAGCAATACGCGGCTCATTTGATTCGGATTCTGCCGAAGGATTCTCTGGGGCTGTTGATTACCCTGGATTACGACCAGGCGCAGATGGACGGGCCGCCGTTTGCGGTGCTGGATGATGAAGTGCAGCGGTTGTTCGGCGATGTGTGGGCGCTGAAGATTCTGGAAGACCAGGACGTCCTGGGTGAGAGCTGGAAGTTTCTTGAGGCCGGTGTCACGCGGCTTGAAGAGCGGGTTTATCGGGTTTCCAGCCATTAAGGTGTGTTGAGTTTGCTGGCCTCTTCGCGGGCAAGCCTCGCTCCTACAGTGGACCGCGTCCATTCAGATCACGCGGTCAACTGTAGGAGCGAGGCTTGCCCGCGAAGAGGCCCTGATGAACACCACACCAACCAGAAGTCAAAAAAAGGCCCGCATCGCTGCGGGCCTTTTCTTTTTGGTGCGGAGCCTGTCAGCCCCGACGACGCAATGCGTCGATGCGTTCTTCCAGCGGCGGGTGGCTCATGAACATACGGGCAAACCCTTGTTTGAGACCACCGTTGATGCCAAAGGCATTCAGCGTGTCCGGCATGTGCACCGGCAGCCCTTGTTCTGCACGCAGACGCTGCAGGGCACCGATCATTGCGCTGGTACCGGCCAGGCGCGCGCCGGCTTCGTCCGCACGGAACTCACGTTTGCGCGAGAACCACATGACAATGGAGCTGGCCAGAATGCCCAGGACCAGTTCGGCGAAGATGGTCGCCACGTAGTAGGCAATGCCTTGGCCTTCTTCGTTCTTGAAGATCACCTTGTCGACAAAGTTACCGATGATCCGGGCGAAGAACATCACGAAGGTGTTCACCACGCCCTGGATCAACGCCAGGGTAACCATGTCGCCATTGGCCACGTGGCCGATTTCGTGGGCCAGGACGGCTTTCACTTCATCCGGCGAGAAACGCTCGAGCAAGCCCTGGCTGACCGCGACCAGTGCGTCGTTCTTGTTCCAGCCAGTGGCGAAGGCGTTGGCTTCATAGGCCGGGAAAATCCCGACTTCGGGCATCTTGATCCCGGCTTCGCGGGACAATTGCTCGACAGTTTGCAGCAGCCATTGCTCGTGCCGGGTACGCGGCTGGCTGATGATCTGGGTGCTGGTGCTCATTTTCGCCATCCACTTGGAGATGAACAGCGAGAACAGGGAACCGGCGAAACCAAAGACCGCACAGAAAATCAGCAGCTGATTGAGGTTGAGATCAACCCCATTGGCCGCCATGAACCCGTTGAAGCCGAAAAGGCTCAGGGTGATGCTGGCAATCAGCACGACCGCCAGGTTAGTGGCCAAAAACAGCAAGATGCGCATCATGGTTGTAGAAATCTCCTCGTGCTAAATATGTAGCGTACTGCGGGGTATATAAGGTGCTGCACCGGGGTATTCAACCGAGTGACTATTTCAAACTGTGTCCTACAACAACAGTCTAGCGGCTTGAAGGGCATTTCCGACGTCGGCATGGGAAACGGTTGTCAGGCAATTAGCGTCGCAGGCCCCCGCCGTTGTTAGGCGCGGGCATGAAACGTGTCGTCAGTCAGCGCTTGAAACAACGATGCAGGGCAGGGTGCAAAGATATGTTGCTGAATTAATCACCGTGCGACATTAACCAGCGTCGCACGGTGACAGGCCACTTACTGGCGATAGGATTTGAGGAAGTTACCGATCCGGCCAATCGCCTGATCCAGGTCGTCGAGTCGTGGCAGGGTGACCACGCGGAAGTGGTCCGGCCATGGCCAGTTGAAGGCCGTGCCTTGCACCACCAGCAGCTTCTCCGAGAGCAACAGGTCGAGCACGAATTTCTCGTCGTTGTGGATCGGGCAGACTTTCGGATCGATCCGCGGGAACGCATACAGCGCGCCCATCGGCTTGACGCAGCTCACGCCCGGAATGTCGTTCAGCAGCTCCCAGGTACGATTGCGCTGTTCCAGCAGACGCCCTTGCGGCAGCACCAGATCGTTGATGCTCTGATAGCCGCCCAGCGCGGTCTGGATGGCGTGCTGGCTCGGCACGTTGGCACACAGGCGCATGTTGGCCAGCATGTCGATGCCTTCGATGTAGCTCTGTGCGTGGTGTTTCGGACCGGAAATGGCGATCCAGCCGGAACGGAAACCGGCCACGCGATAGGACTTGGACAGACCGTTGAAGGTCAGGCACAGCAGGTCCGGTGCCAGCGAGGCGGTGCAGATGTGCACGGCGTCGTCGTACAGGATCTTGTCGTAGATTTCGTCGGAGAACACCACCAGATTGTGCTGACGGGCCAGTTCCAGCATGCCCAGCAGCACTTCCTTCGAGTACACCGCACCGGTCGGGTTATTCGGGTTGATGATCACCAGCGCTTTGGTGTTCGGAGTGATCTTGGCCTTGATGTCGGCCAGGTCCGGCCACCAGTTGGCCTGCTCGTCGCACAGGTAATGCACCGGGTTGCCGCCCGCCAGGCTGACGGCAGCAGTCCACAGCGGATAGTCGGGAGCCGGCACCAGCACTTCGTCGCCGTTGTTGAGCAGGGCCTGCATCGACATCACGATCAGTTCGGAAACGCCGTTGCCCAGGTAGATGTCTTCGATGCCGACGCCTTCCACCTGCTTTTGCTGGTAGTACTGCATCACGGCCTTGCGGGCGCTGAACAGGCCCTTGGAGTCGCTGTAGCCCTGGGCGGTCGGCAGGTTGCGGATCACGTCCTGAAGGATTTCATCCGGCGCTTCGAAACCAAAGGGCGCCGGGTTGCCGATGTTCAGCTTGAGGATGCGATGGCCTTCCTCTTCCAGGCGTTTGGCGTGCTTGAGCACTGGGCCGCGAATGTCGTAGCAGACGTTGGCGAGCTTGTTCGATTTGCTGACCTGCATGGCGATGTGTTCCCGAAAATGAACGATCCAGGCGGCGTATGAACGACCGTACTGGGAATCCTGCGTATTCACACAGGCCTGACGCCTTGAGTGGCGGCACTCATAATCCGTTTGAATGCGCGTGGTCTGGCTGCCAGACTGGCGTTTGACGAGGCGCAATCATACGTGCCGCCCGATCCGTGGAAAAGGTACAGATCGGGCTTTTTCAGCTGCTGAGGTGTAACAATGGAAAAGTTGCAGAAAACCCTGGAAGAATGGCGTGAAATGCTCGATCCGGAGCAGTACAACGTTTGCCGCCTCAAGGGCACCGAACGGCCATTCTCCGGCAAATACAACGGCACCAAAACCGACGGTGTCTACCACTGCATCTGCTGCAACGCGCCGCTGTTCGACTCCAAGACCAAATTCGATTCCGGTTGCGGCTGGCCGAGCTTCTACGCGCCGATCGGCGACAGCGCCATGGTCGAGATCCGTGATGTGAGCCACGGCATGATCCGCACCGAAGTGGTCTGCGCCAAGTGCGATGCGCACCTTGGGCATGTGTTCCCGGACGGTCCGCCGCCCACTGGCCTGCGTTATTGCATCAATTCGGTGTGCCTGGACCTGGTTCCCCGCTCGTAATGCGAGCCCCGTAGGAGCGAAGCTTGCTCGCGAAGGCGTCGGGTCAGTCAACATCAGTGTTGAATGTTAAGACGCCTTCGCGAGCAAGCTTCGCTCCTACAGAGGATCAGCGTCTCACAATTTAAATTGCACACAATTCAATTGCTCGCTATGTTTGGTCTTTCTTCCTTCACTCGGAGTTCGTGCCATGAGCGACAACCTGCTGAGCATCCCTTGCACCACCATCAAGGGCGAGCAAAAGACCCTGGCCGATTTCGCCGGCAAAGCGGTGCTGGTGGTCAACACCGCGAGCAAGTGCGGGTTCACCCCGCAGTACAAAGGCCTCGAAGAGTTGTGGCAGACCTACAAGGATCAAGGCCTGGTGGTGCTCGGTTTTCCCTGCAATCAGTTCGGCAAACAAGAGCCGGGCAACGAGGGGGCGATTTCCGAGTTCTGCGAGTTGAATTACGGGGTGAGTTTCCCGCTGTTCAAGAAGATTGAAGTGAACGGTGCCGACGCCCATCCACTGTTCGTTCAGCTGAAAAAGCGCGCACCGGGCGTGCTGGGTTCCCAAGGCATCAAGTGGAACTTCACCAAATTCCTGATCGGCAAGGACGGCCAGTTGGTCAAGCGTTTCGCTCCGGCGACCAAGCCGCAGGACCTGAGCCGCGAGATCGAAGCCCTGCTCAAATGAACACGTTGTCAGTTGATTCGCTGAAACTCGACAGTCAGCTCTGCTTCAAGCTGTACGCCGCTTCTCGGGCGGTGATCCGTGCCTACAAGCCGATGCTCGATCAGTTGGGCCTGACTTACCCGCAATACCTGGCGATGCTGGTGTTGTGGGAATGGCAGGAGACGGCGCCGGAGCAGCCGACGGTCAAGGCCTTGGGTGAGCGCCTGGCGCTGGATTCCGGGACCCTGACGCCGCTGCTCAAGCGCCTTGAGCAACTGCAGCTGGTGCAGCGTCAGCGTTCGGCGCGCGATGAGCGTGAGGTGCACTTGAGCCTGTCGCCCTCCGGCAAGGCTTTGCGCGATCAGGTCGGGCCCCTCAAGGCCCGGTTGTTGTGCGATAGCGGCGTCGATCTTGATCGCCTGAATGATCTGCGCGATGGCCTCGATCACCTGCTGGGACAAATCAAAGCGCTGTCGTAGTGGGTATCCACAAGTCGAGCAGGGCGGCCAGTTCTTCCCGGCGGAAAGGTTTGGCCAGGTAGTCACTCATGCCCGCCGCGCGGCAGCGTTCGCGTTCTTCGGACATGGCGTTGGCGGTCAGGGCGACGATGGGCAACTGTGGCCAGCGCCCGCTGCGACGAATCTGCCGACTGGCTTCATAGCCATCCATCACCGGCATGTTGCAGTCCATCAGCACCAGATCGAATTCGCTCTGCTCAAGCTGATCCAGCGCTTCGCCGCCGTGGGCTGCGACGCTCACCTCGCAACCGAGTTTTCCGAGCATGCCCTTGGCCACCAACTGATTGACCGGATTGTCCTCCACCAGCAGGATGCGTCCGCGTCGCTGGGGTGAGATGGCTTCGATCCGGGCACCGTTGATCGTGGTGAGTTCCGGCTGCAAGATCCGCCGCAATGCCTGATAAAGCGCGTTGCGCGCCAAAGGCCGCGCCTGCTGCTGCAAAGGCGCCAGGGCGTTGGCTTGCTCACCAGGCAGGAAACTGCCGTAAGCGGTCACCAACAGAATCGGCGCGGTGAAGGTAGGACGCAGGCCAAACAGGCATTCGGGACAATCGGTGATCAGTACATCCGGCTCCAGGCCGATTAGCCGGTCATCGATGGAGCGCTGCTGATAGTCGAGCCCCCAGCCGGGCAGCAGACTGCTCAACAGTTCCGCCAGACCGCTGCTGGCGGCGGTAATCGCGACGATGTTGCCCCGCAGTGCTGCCGGGGAAATGGCCCGGGTATGGCAGGGCAGGGGCAGGTCGGCGCAGAACTGACTGCCGAAGCCCGCTTCCGAGCTGATCGTCAGACGCCCCTGCATGGCTTCGCATAGGCTATAAGTCAGCGCCAGGCCCAGCCCGGTCCCGCCGAATTGCCGGGTAATGCCGGCACCGGCTTGGGTGAACGGCTGGAAGATCTTGACCTGCGCATCCTGGGCGATGCCGATGCCAGTGTCGCAGACTTCGATTCGTACACCGTCTTCGAACGTTGAAAGACGCACATCGACCCGCCCGAAACGGGTGAACTTGAGGGCGTTGGACAACAAATTGCTGACGATCTGCCGGACCCGGGTCGGATCACCGAGCACCAGTGCGGGAAATTGCGGGTCGATCAGGCATGCCAGCTCGACACTCGGCGCGGCGTTCTGGGACAGCAGGTTGGCGGTATCTTCGATCAGCGAACCAAGGTCGAATGGAATGTGTTCGAGTTCGAGCTGGCCGGCATCGAACTTCGACAGGTCGAGAATATCGTTGAGCAGTTCCACCAGCACTTTGCCCGAGTCATGAGCGATGGACAGCTGTTGCTGCTGCTCGGCATTGAGCGGGCCGTCCAGCGAGAGCGCGATCATCCCCAGCAGACCGTTGAGGGGCGTGCGGATTTCATGACTCATGTTGGCCAGGAACACCGAACGCGCTTCGGCCATGTCCAGGGCAGTGCTGCGGGCGACTTCCAATTCCTCGTTGGATTGGCTGAGGCGGGTATTGATCGCCTTGAGTTCCGCGGTGCGGGCCGAGACGATGTTTTCCAGTTGCGAGAGGTAGTCGGTCAGGCGGTTTTCGGCGTTGCGTCGTTGCTGGATTTCGGTGGCGATATTTTCGAACTGCTGATTGGCGACTTCGACCAAGACCCCGATTTCATCGTTTTCATGCCCCGTCGGACACTCCAGCAACGTCGGTTCCGCACTGCGCGGATCACGGCCACTGAGTTCGCGGATAACCCGCACCAGCGGTTTGGTCAGCATCACGTAAAACAGCGCCAGCAGAATGCCTGTGAGAATCAGGCTGCGCGCGAAGCCGTTGAGCAGGGTCACTTCGGCCCGGCGCAGGAAACGACTGCCGAAGGTGTAGGTATCGACTTCCAGGCGCAAGGTCCCGAGGGATTCTTCCGGCAAGTGGTCGAGATAAAGGCGGTCTTCGAACTGCCGGTTGGCGCCGAACAGGAAGTCGCTGATCATCCGGTCATTGTTTTCCAGGCCCGGACGTTTGACGGCGGCCAGCACGGTATTGTTGTTGTCGATCAATTGCGCGCCGATGATTGCCGGGGAGCGCAACAGACCCAGGGCCAGTTCCTGAGCGAGTTCGGCATCGATGTTGTAGGCGATGCGGGATGCCGGGTTATGGCTGATTTCCAGCAAGGACAGTATTTCGCGGTTGATGGAGGCGTCTTCGCTGGCATAATCGATGCCTATTTGCAGCAGGCTGAGCAGCGTGCCCAGAATGAAACCGGCCAGCACCGTAATCCTGGCTTGTTTGTACGACAGCCGGTGGCTGAACTTGATATCCATGGGATGTTGAACCACTTCCGTTTCCCTTCGCTGCTCAAGCATAGTCGATCATCAATGGATACCGATGTTCTCGCAAAACACCTGTAGGGGGTGTAGGTGCTGTGTTTCGTCGTTGTACCGCCATCATTACCGTGAACGTGCCCGAGGAGAAGACGTGGATTCCCGATTGAATGCTTTTCTTGAACGCGCCGATGCCGTTCTGGCCCGTATCGAGCCGCTGCTGCCCGCGCCTCGGCAAACCATCGACTGGACGCACTGCCTGGCCGCACGCTGGCAGCGCGAGGGGCGCAGCGGTTTTCTGTTGCCGCTGCAAGTCAGCCTGGACACGCGTTTGTCCGACTTGATCGGCGTTGACCGACAACTGGAGCAACTGGGCCGCAACACCCGCCAGTTTCTCGACGGCATGCCGGCCAACCACGCTTTGCTCTGGGGCTCGCGTGGCACCGGTAAATCGTCGCTGGTGCGCGCCTTGCTGTCGGAACACGCCAAGAGCGGCCTGCGGCTGATCGAGATCGAACGCGATCACCTGGCGGACTTGCCGCGCGTGGTCGAGCAGATCGCCAAGTTGCCTCAGCGCTTTGTGCTGTTTTGCGATGACCTGTCGTTCGAGTCGGGCGAGGGCGATTACCGCGTGCTCAAGAGCGTGCTCGATGGTTCGCTCGAACAGGCGCCAGACAACGTTCTGCTGTACGCCACCTCCAACCGTCGCCATCTGGTGCCGGAAAAGGAAAGCGATAACGAGAACTGGAAAAGGGTCGATGGCGAACTCCATCCCAGTGAGGCGGTGGAAGACAAGATCGCGCTGTCGGACCGTTTTGGTCTGTGGCTGTCGTTCTATCCGTTTACTCAGGAGCATTTCCTTAACGTCGTCGAGCATTGGATCGGCCAATTGGCCGACAAGGCCGGCCTTGAGTGGCAGCGTGACGAAGAGTTGGACATCCTCGCAGTGCGCTGGGCCACGGGCCGGGGCAATCGCAACGGACGTTGCGCGTATCAATTTGCCCGTTATTGGGTCGGGCTGAAGCTGTTGGAGCACAAGGCATGATCGATTTACAAAAGAGCGGCCAGGGCCTGGAGGGCTACGGCATGCTGTGGGCACAGCTTGAGTCGCTGCTGGCGGACGAGCGTGATTTTATCGCTAACGCCGCACAATTTTCGGCGTTTCTGTTCAACCAGCTCGATGACCTGAACTGGGCCGGTTTCTACCTTAATCGCAACGAAGAACTGGTGCTTGGCCCGTTTCAGGGGCAGATCGCCTGTGTACGGATTCCGTTTGGTCGCGGTGTGTGCGGGGCGGCGGCGGCCACCTTGCAGACCCAGCGGGTCGAAGACGTACATGCATTCCCTGGGCACATCGCGTGCGACAGTGCCTCGAACAGTGAACTGGTGGTGCCGCTGGTCAAGGACGGTCGACTGATCGGTGTACTGGACCTCGATAGCCCGAAACTCGCGCGTTTTACCGCTGACGATCAGGCCGGTATCGAGCAACTGGCGGCGATTTTCCTGCGTCTGACCGACTGCTGATCAGGCCATCAAGCCCGCCTTGATCAGCAGGCTTGACGGGTCGACCGCATCAATCTGTCGTGGGTCGAGAAAACAGTTGGCGTACTGCAAGTAGACTTCGTCGTTGATGAATAGCCCGAACAATTCAGCGTCAATGTGGGCGTCACGGCACATGGTGGCCATGATGCCCAGCGCTTCGCTCAAGGACTTGGCTTTCTTGTAGGGGCGATCGGCGGCGGTCAGCGCTTCGAAAATATCGGCAATCGCCATCATCCGCGCCGGCAGGCTCATGTCTTCGCGCTTCAAGCGTTTGGGATAACCGGTGCCGTCCATTTTTTCGTGATGGCCGCCGGCGATCTCCGCGATGTTATTGAGGTGGCCGGGGAAGGGCAGGTGACTGAGCATCAGAATCGTCTGCACCATGTGGTGATTGATGATGTAACGCTCCTCACGGGTCAGGGTGCCTCGGGTGATGCTCAGGTTGTAAAGCTCGCCCCGGTTGTACTTGTAGCGCGGTACGTCGAGCTTGAACCCCCACGGATTGTCGGCCGGGATCAGTTCACTGTCGGCGCGTTCGAGCAAGTGTTCGGGTTTATCGGCCAGCAGCGGCTCGCTGACCGGCAGGGGCGGCATTGGGGTCCGGGCCTGGCGACGATTCTCTTCCCATGAAACCCCAAGTCGATCGTCCAGGGTTCGGGTCCAGGTGCGTTTGGCGATAGTGTTCAGGCGTTGCAGATCGGCCTCGGCCATGGCCTCGCTGCCCAAGTTGCAGTGGGCCACAAATGCGAAATCATCATCCAGCGCCGCCAGGCTCGTATCGCGCAATTGCGCCAGAGGCTGCTCGTCACCTCCTCGCGCGATAGCCTGCCAATAGTTGATCCAGGCATCACGCTTGAGCACTTCGAAACGGGTGCGGATTTCGTGGATGCGGTCGTTCAGGGTCTCAAGCTTCGTGGCTTTGTCGACCACGTATTCAGGCGTGGTGATCTTGCCGCAATCATGCAGCCAGGCAGCGATGTGCAGGGCTTCCCACTCATCTTCGGTGGGCCGATAGCTGCTGAAGGCCGGGTCCTGACTGGCCGCGGCAGCCCGCGCCAGCATCAGCGTCAGTGCTGGCACCCGCTGGCAGTGCCCGCCGGTATAGGGGCTTTTGGCATCGATCGCGCCAGCCAGCAGTTGAATAAAAGAGTCCAGCAGCTGTTTCTGTTTGGCTTGCAGGCGCTGACTTTCGATACTCACGGCGGCTGCACCGGAAACGGCCTGGAGAAACGCGATGCGGTCCGGGCGAAGTTTTTCCAGGTCGTCTTGCGTGCCGCTGTCGGCCAGCAGCAGGACCAGTAGCCCGACGGTTTCGTTATGACGATTGTGCAGCCGGATACCGATCAGATGAACCCGAGGGCACTCCAGCGCGAGCAAAACCTTCTGCAGGTCCCCTGCCTGTTCGAAGCCGAGGTGGCTGACAACATTGTTGGTATTCGACAGCTCCTGCATCCATTGAGGGCTCAGCGGATCCTGAGGCGTGTGTCCTTGAATATCGAATGATGACAATGCCTGTGAGCTGCCGTTAATGACCAGCGCATGAGGCTCCACGCGATCGTCATCACTTTCCCGCAGGTAGAGCAGACCGGCCTGGGCCTGGCCGATTTTCACGGTTTCAAACAACACCCGTTGCAGCAGCGGGGCGAAACGGGTCTCGGCGCTCAGGCTGTCGGTAATCTGGAAAAAACTCGCCAGGGTGTCTTTCATGCGCGCCATCGACACGCTCAGTTGGTCGACTTCAAGCACCGGCGAGCGACGGGAGGCCGGAAAATTGAAATCGAAACTGCGAATCGCATCGGCTTCCTGCACCAGGGCGCGCAAGGGTTTGACCAGGACTCTCGAGGTCAGCCAACCCATCGGCAGGCACAACAACAGCGTCGCCAGGGTAATCAATGCGCCTTGCCAGCGCATACGGTAGGCATCGACGAGCAATTCATCCTCCGGCACCAGTAGCGCCAGTTGCAGTCCCTGCGGGCCACCCTCCTGGATGCTGCTACGCGCCACGATCCATTGGCGGCCCGCGGTGTTCAGGCGATTGACCTCGGCGGGACTTGTGAGCAGGGCCGCGAGGCTGGGGCTCAGGTCGGCGGCTTTGACCAGCCGGGCAGTCTGGTCGTCGACGATCAGTTTGCTGCTGTCGGGGTAGGCGATGGCATTGCCCTCGGCATCGAACAGCACAATTTCGGTATTGGGGGTCACCACATGTTTGGCCAGGGTCGCCGACAGTTCAGCCAGCGTGAGGTCGGCCCCCATCACTGCATGCTCGCCACTGCGCCGGGCCAGTGTGGTGCCGACGTTGTGGGTGGAGAAAAAAAGGTAGGGTTCGGTGGTGATCTGATCACGGTCGCTGCGGGCGCTGGAGAACCAGGTGCGGGTACGGGGATCGTAGGTTTCGTCGGGGTTGTCCTGACGGCTGATAAGGGCCAGGTTCTGATCGAAGAACAATGATTGGGAGCGGGTCTGACCGCTGCCTGGGTGCTCGATGCTCCATACCTGAAACGCCGCCGTCTGCGGCGCCTTGACCAGCGTTTTCAGGGCGTCGGTGCGCAAAGGACGAACCATGAAGAAGTCGCCATTGCCATAGCCCAGGTACAGCGAGGCCAGATCGGGGTTGTCCTTGAGCGATTGGCTGAAGGGCTTGAGCAACGCCACGCGTTGCTCAAGGTCGGGCGCCTGGGTCGCTGGATTGTCCGCCAGCAGGTTCAGCAAATGACGGATCGGCTGATAGGTGCGATGCAGGTCCAGACGGACATCCTGCTCGATGCGGTTGAAGAGCTTTTCGCTGCTGGAAAGAATGATCTGGGTGGTTTGCCGATAGTTGAAAATGCCCAGTACCACCCCGGTCAGCAACAACAGGAAGGTGAACATCACGCTGATATGGATGTGCAGAGGGAACCGGCGTTGATCCGGGCGCAGTGGGCTGGGCATTGCAGCTTTCTCCATGATGATTAACACACTGCTCAGCCCCCAAGCATAGTTAATGCTCCTTCATTCTGCTTTTGTCATGGCGTGCCATCTGTTGTTGCAATGCCTGCTCCAGTTCGAGCATGGCGCGCTCCATGGATTTGCTGCAATCGGCCACTTCATCGTGGTGGAGCCTGTTATTGCAGGCCTGTTCGAGTGCCTCGCAGCTGTCGATCAGTCGGGATGCCTGGACGATTCGGGCCGCGCCCTTGATTTTGTGGGCAATGTCGAGGAGTGACTGCCGGTCCTTTGACTCGGATAACGCCAGCAGCGCTGTGCGGTCCAGGCGGTTGCTGTTAAGCAGTTCGGTCAACAATCGCTGGTTCAGTGTCGGGTTGCCACCGGTCAACAGGTGCAGCCCCTCCAGACTGAAGGCCGGCTCGCGGACCGTCGGCGTGATGCCTTCGACCCATTGGCTCAAGGCTGTCAGGCTGAGGGGTTTGAACAGGCAATCGTCCATCCCGGCCAGTTTGCAGCGTTGCCTTTCCTCCGGCTGCGCGTTGGCGGTGAAACCCAGAACGGTACAGGGAGGGCACTGCAGGTGCTGTTCATGTTGGCGAATGGCACGGACCAGCTCATATCCATTCATGATTGGCATGTTGCAATCGGCAATCACCAGATCGAATGGCTGATTCTTCCAGACCTCGAACCCCGCCTCGCCATCCGCTGCGACGTTGAACCGATGCCCCAGAAACTCCAGCTGCTGGCACATGAGCAAGCGATTGGCCGGGTGATCATCGACCACCAGCACGTTCAAGGGGGCGGTGCTCGGGTGGATTTGCAGCTCGGCAGGTTCCGGCATCCGTTCTGTCGGCAGGGTGGCCAGGTTCAGCGAAACCCGGACCTGTGTGCCGACTCCCGGCTGACTGTTCAATTGCAGGTTGCCGCCCATCATTTCACACAGATTGCGACTGATCACCAGGCCCAGACCCGCACCGCCTCTGGCTGACTGGCCGCAGTTATCGGCCTGGACGAAAGGCTCGAACAATCGCCGTTGATCCTGTTCGCTGATCCCTGCGCCACTGTCTTCAACCCGCAACTGCAACTGGACCCGGTCGGGCTCGTCGGTTGGCTGCAACTCGACGCTGATCCTGACTTGGCCCTGTTGCGTAAACTTGATGGCATTGCTGATCAGATTGGACAGCACCTGCTTGAAGCGCATCGGGTCCAGGACGACATCGGTCGCAGGTTTGGCAGGGCTGAACTCCAGTTGCAGTCCGAGATTTTTCTGTCGGGCCAACCCGTCGAAAATTCGCACCACCGAGGCTACGGTTTCAGCCAGGTTGACGCGCTCCGGGCTCAGGCTCAGGCGTCCGGATTCGATGCGCGCAATATCGAGAATGTCCCCGATCAATTCCAGCAGGTCTTTCGCCGAGTGGTACGCGACGTCGATGGCTGGTCGATCCGGATGACTGTGATCGATACGTTTGAGCGTCAGTTCGAGCATGCCGATGATTGCATTCATGGGCGTGCGGATCTCATGGCTCATGGTCGCCAGAAAGGTGCTTTTAGCTCGGTTGGCAGCATCGGCTTGCTCTTTCGCGGCCCGCAGTTCATCGAACAGTTGCCGCCGTTCGCTGATGTCGATCCAGCCGCCAATGATGCCTTGCACGTCGCCGCTCGAGTCGCGATAGGGAAGAATCCAGTGATAGATCGTCAGCTTGCGGTCGTCGATGTGCAACGGACGGTCGAGAATCAGCGGCGTCCCCTCGGCCATGACGCGCTGGTAATCCGCCTGATATTCCCGTGCTTCGAAGGCATTGCCAAGGGTGCCCGGTATGACGCCTTTACCGATGATGTCTTCGCGTTTTGCACGGAAGGCTTCCAGGTAGCTGTCGTTGCAGCTTTGCAGCAATCCCTGGCGATCACGTACATAAATGGGATGAGGCGTGCCATTGACCAGTGATCGCATGAACTCCAGTTGATCGTTCAAGGCGCGCTCGGCCGCTTGCCGCTGTTTTATCTGGCGCCTCATATAGGCGTTCCAGGCAATGGATATCAGCAGTAACACGCCGGCAGTGATAACGATCTGATAGAACACACGGTGATAGTTGCGCCAGGTACTTTGCGAGGCCGCTGAATAGCCGCGCCAGCGGTTATTGATGATGCCCAGCTCTTCCGGTGCAATGCTCAACAGTGCCTTGTCGAGGATGGCATTCAGTTCCTTGGCGTCGCGCCCGGTTGCCAGGGAAAACGCTGCCTGTCGGGTGCCGATGGTGGTGCTGATCTGAAGTGTCTGTTCGAAGATCCTCGATGAGATGAAGTAGTTGGCGATCACCAGTGAGTTTACCGCACCTTCTGCCTGGCCCTCGGCAAGCAACTCCACGGCACTGAACGTGTCCGGGGTTTCAACCAGGTTGATCCGCGGAAACTCGCTGCGCAGGTAATCCACCAGTGGATTGCCTTGGGCGATGGCCAGGCGTTTGTCTTGCAATTGCGTAAGGTTTGTCGGGCTGTCGGCCGCTTTGCGCGTCAGCAGCACAAAGGAGTTTTCCAGATAGGGGCGGCTGAAGTTCAGTGTGGTTTCACGTTGGACGCTGGGAAGCAGGGCGGCGATCAGGTCAGCCTGATGGTTGGCGATCTGCTCGATCATCGCGTCATCGCTTCGGCTGCGCTGGATTTCGAAACGCAAACCGGTGCGCAATCTGATCAGCTCGAGCAGATCAGCCGTGACACCTCGAAAGTTGCCGTCGCTGTCAAAAAACGTCAGCGGCGCAAACGCTTCATTGACCACGACGCGCACGACCGGATGTTGTGCCAGCCAGCGTTCTTCACGGTGGCTGAGTTGCAGTTTGTGATCGGTGAGAAGAATGTCGCTGCCGGCACTCCAGCGTTTGGCGATGTTTTCTCGCTCGCTGGTGGGGATGGCCTTGAGTACCGCGTTGATAATCCCGAGCAGATCCGGGTTGTCCTTTTGCACGGCAAAACTGAAACCATGGGCTTCGTGTTTACCGAAGTTGGCCATGCGGATGTTGTTCAGATACCCCTTGTTGATCATGTAGTGGGTTGAAATGGTATCGCCGAGAAAAACGTCGGCCTGGTCGAAGGCAACCGCATTGATTGCATTCTGGTAGGACGGATAGGAGGTGATGATTGCTTTCGGATACAGCGCCCTGACCTCATCCAGAGGCAGATAGTGATACACCATGCTGAGCCGCATGCCGGCAAGTCCATCGGTCAGCGATCTGGTTTCTCCTTCTCGTGTCACCAGTACGGGTTGATCCACCGCATAAGGCGTGGACAGGGCAATGTCGGCATTGTCGGCCTCGAACCCATTGGCAGTGCCGAGCATGTCGACCTGGCCTTTTTCCAGCGCCTCGATCGCGGCCCCCCGGGATGCGAAGCGCTGAACCTTGACCGGCAACCCTATGGCCTTGCCGAGGATACCTGCGTAATCGGCGGTGAAACCTTCATAGTCATGGCCGCTGAGGGTCAGGTCGAAAGGAGGATAATCCGGGGCCGATGTACCGAGGATCAATTCACGTTTGTCTTTAACCCATTGTCGTTGTGAGGTATCCAGCTGGACTTCCATGTGCCCGGCCGTCGAGCGACTGAGCAGGGTGTAGTGCTCGCTGGCCGTCTGAGCCGCGAGTACTGAGGTGCTCAGGCATAAACCCGCGGCCATGAGTATTAGATAATCCTTGAAACGGCTGGGCATCCTGTTTCTCACACTAACGCGTTACGTTTTGCCATATCGATGAGTTCAACCAGGGACTTGGCCTTGAGTTTCTGCATGAGTCGTTTTTTATAAGTGCTGACCGTCTTGTTGCTGAGAAACATGCCCTTGGCGATTTCTTTATTGGTACGGCCTTGAGCGAAAAGCTGTAATACCATCAGCTCTCGATCGTTAACGGATTTAAATAGTTCCAGGTCGGCCCAGCGTGCGTCGTCACGACGAACAGGGTTCAAGGCTTGACTGGGGAAGTAGTTGTAACCTGATAAGACCGCTTTGATCGCACTCATCAGTTCACTGAGATCTTCTTGTTTGCATACATAGCCCGATGCACCGGACTGCATGCAGCGAATACCGAAAAGTGTCGGGCACTGTGCAGTTAATACCAGTGTTTTGAGGGGGGTGCTCATGGCGTTGAAACGGGAGAGAACTTCCAGCCCATCCAGTTTGGGAATGCTGATATCGAGGATGATCAGGTCAGGCATGCATTCGCGAACCATCTGCATTGCATCGACCCCATTGTCAGTTTCGCCGACGACTTTGTAACCTTCATGTTCCAGCAGCATTCGAACGGCAAGGCGGATAACAGGGTGATCGTCGACAATAAAAACGGAGTTCATAATCAAATCCCATACGTGCACAAATAAAGCGCGCACCTTAGCTCAGATAGTTGAGGGGCCGCATGAACTGAGGGGGCTGTAGCAGCAATATAGGAAAAGTCCTACAACCGAAGAAGAATAGGACTACGTATCAACTAGGTTTTGCATGAGGAAGAGCAAAAATTTGGTAGGGCTGGTCGAGAGATTGAAAGTATTGAGTTAGAGGTATGGATCTATGGTTTGGTCATGTTTGTAGTGTGTTTGGGTTTTTGCGTTTTTATGCTGAGGCCAAGGTCAATAAGTTTCTGAAGTCTGATTGTTTCAATGGCTTTATCAAGTAGCCGAGCAAGGGCAGTCCATGTTCGTAGGCCATTACTTTAAGTTTGTCCAGTTCGACAGTTGTCAGGCTGCTCAGAAGTATTGCCTGCCTGATCATCCCCCGGTGACTGGCGTATTCGATCAAATCAAGGCCTGGAAGGTCGGGCAGGCATTGGTCGCACAGAAGGATATCGAACGGTTGCGCAGCCTTGAGCATTTGCTGCAAGGCGCCTTCGGCACTGTCAGTGGCGGTCAGTTGGGTGAAGCCATAACTCTCGAGCAGGTACTGAGTCGCCCGTAGCTGAAAGGGATGATCTTCCACCAGCAAGATGCGCCAATCATGTTTGAACGTAGGAGTTTTCATGCGTCATCTGTCGAGCAGGGGAGTGTGATTATTTCGCGAGATGGTCGAACAATCGATCAGTCCGCTCTGCACAAGGTGTAGGGCGATTCTGTCGACGTTGAAATACAGATGAATGTCGAGACATTCGATCAGCCGTTCAGAGTGCTCTGGCCCGGCTGACCGATACGCTTCTATCCGTGGCTTGAACGACCGGTCATTTCCAGCGCCATTTCACTGGCATAGCTGTCGGTCATGCCGGCGATGAAATCAATCATGCGCAAGAAGGAGGTGTGTAAAGGGCCATGAGGATCGGGCGCATTATTGCCCAACAGGTCGAGTATGCGCCGGTTCTTGAAGGATGGCGTACGGCCGTTGTGCTGCTCCAGTGCCGCGCCGCAAAAGGCGTTGAGCAGGATTTCCAGGGTGGTGTAGGCGCCGATTTCGTGGAGTGTCTTGCGCTTGTCCTGGAAGATTTTTTTGCGCGCCATGTCCTTGGCATTCAAGACGCAGCGTTTGGCGGGGCCATGCATGTGTTCCACCAGGTCGCCAGGCAGCGTGCCGGCCAACAGCGCGTCCTGTTGCTCGACGAATGCTCGGGCTGCTGCGTTGGTCAGGTGTTCGATGGCTTTGCCCCGCAGGATCGCCAGTTTACGCCGACGCGAATCCTGTGGGCCGAGCTGGCGATAGGTTTCAGGGAGGTCGTCGCCCACCAGGTCCAGCAGCAGGGACTCGACTTCGGCGTACTCCAACAACTCCATCTCCAGGCCATCTTCCAGATCGATCAGCGCGTAGCAGATGTCGTCGGCGGCCTCCATCAGGTACACCAGCGGATGGCGCGCCCAGCGCTGTTCGTCCAATTGGGGCAGGCCGAGTTTATGAGCGATCTGTTCCAGCAGCGGCAGTTCGCTCTGATAGCAGCCGAACTTGTGCTTCTTGTAGCCCAGTGAGTCGGCGTGCCGAGCCGTCCACGGGTATTTCAGGTAGGTGCCCAGCGTGGCGTAGGTCAGGCGGGTACCCCCTTCGAACTGGTGGTATTCAAGCTGGGTAAGTACCCGGAAACCTTGGGCATTGCCTTCGAAATTGAGGAAGTCATTGCGTTCGGCTTCGCTCATCGCATCCAGCCAGCCACGGCCTGCGGCCTGCTGGAACCAGTGGCGGATCGCGTCTTCGCCGGAGTGGCCGAAGGGCGGATTACCGATGTCATGGGCCAGGCAAGCCGATTGCACCACCATTCCCAGGTCGCTCGGTTCGCACCAGTCGGGCAGGGCGCTACGGATGGTTTCACCGACACGCATGCCCAGCGAACGGCCGACACAGCTGACCTCCAGCGAGTGGGTCAGGCGCGTGTGGATGTGGTCGTTGCTGGAGACCGGATGGACCTGAGTCTTGCGCCCGAGACGGCGAAACGCGCCCGAGAAAATGATGCGGTCGTGGTCTTTATGGAAAGGGCTGCGGCCGAGTTCTTCCGGGCTGTGCACAGGCTTTCCGAGGCGTTCGCGGGTGAGCAGGGTTTGCCAATCCAAGGCTGGTTTCTCCGTCAGGTGACTGATCCCCTAGCTTCCCGGTTCGCGCCGGTCCCTGCAAGGAGAACTAGAGCCCTGCGGCATCGATATCGATGAGCAGCAGTCGCTCGCCGTTATCGAAGAATTGCCCGGCGGTGAGGCAGTACTGATTGCTGGTGGCATCGCGGTAGGTGTTGGAAAGCGTCAGCCGGCGCTCATCCCAACCCTCGGCCAGCAAGTGATAAAAGTAGGGGCGCCATGACCAGTTATGGCCCAGGTAGCGGTTATCGGCTTCCCAGCCGTTGTTGCGCCATTCCAGGTTGGGGGTCAGCTGCGTGCCGTGGCGGTCGCATTGATAAAAGCGCAACAACCAGGGAAACGCTTCCAGTTGTGGCAAGGTACTGAGGGGCGCGCTGGCTTGAGCCCAGGCTTGCAGGATGGTCATCAATTCGCTGAGTTGCTGGCGCATGATCATCAGACGAGCACGTTCAGCCAGTTTTTGCTGAACATAGCGCTGGCGCAGTTGCGCGAAGCGCTCGACAAAGGCATCAGTGGCGAAGAAATCAGCTTGCGCACGGGCGAACAGAAAGCCCTGTACGTAGCGTGAACCACACTCCAGGGCAAAATTCAGTTGAGCTTCGGTTTCCACGCCCTCGGCGATAATCCAGCAACCGGTTTTCTCCGCCATTTGCGCCAGTGCCTTCACCACGTCGCTGCTGGGGCCTCCCAACGCGGCGGCCTGGAACAATCGCATGTCGAGCTTGAGAATGTCCGGTTGCAGAGCCAGCACGCGATCGAGCTGAGAGTAACCGGCACCGAAATCATCGATGGCGATCCGCGCCCCGGCTTGTCGGTAGCGGGCCACGACTTCGGCCAGGCGCTGGCTGTCGCCGCCCAGTTCGGTGATTTCGAATACGATTCGCTGCGCGTCGACGCCATGCCTGCTCAGCTGCTTGAGGCTTGGCAGTGCCTGGTCCCGGCGCAAGCGACTGATCCAGCGGGGCGATATGTTCAGGCTGAGAAACCAGTCCGGGGGCGCTTCATGCAGACGGCTCAGCGCATCATCGCGAATCTGGCGATCGAGACGACGCAGGGCGATGGCGGGGGTTCGCGGGTCGGCGAACAGCGGTCCTACCGAGGTCAGTTGACCGTCGGCCTGACGCAGTCGACCCAGCGCTTCGACGCCAGCGATGCGGCCCGTCGCGGTATCGATGAACGGCTGAAAGCAGGCGAGCGGTTGCCCGTCGATCACGAGGCCTCCTTAGTGAGGGGTTGTTCTGGGTAAACCTGGACATCAGGCAGGCACGCAGGATCAACCTCTCGATGAAGAGGTTGATCCCGGTGGTATTGCAAGAATGCAGCCAAACAGGACTGATTAGTGTTTGCGCGAGTTCTGCATGATCAGCTTGATCAGTGGCCCCAGGGTGACACCCAGGCGAGCCAGCCGAGTCAGGCTGCCGATACCGCCACCCTTGGCACCCTTGCCGGTCAGAAAGCCCAACCCGATCACGGCCGCGATGCCCCAGAGCGGGGCGTGTTTGATGCCGAGACCGTCTTGCAGGTTTTGCGTCATGTCACGCACGCGTTGCAGGGGATGCAACAGGTGTCGGGATTCGTGGCGAATTTCCTGGCGATGCATTTCCATGCGCAGGCGGATCAGTGCCTTGCGCATTTCCGTGCGCGAGCTGTTGCGGGGAAGTTCAGGCATGCTCATGGCAACAGACGCTCCCGATCATTGGCCAACTCTTCCAGGGTGCCATGGAAGGGCGAGGATTCATCGAAGATCGCTGCTCTCAAGCGCATCGCACAGAACAACGCTGCGAGGGTATAGAACACACAGAGCCCGATGATCGCTGCCAGGCGATAGGTGTCCCAAAACAGGATCAACACCAGCGTCGACAAGCCCACCAGCAATAACAAGGCAAAGACCAGCGTCAGGCCTGCAAACAGCAACAGGCTTACGGTGCGTGCTTTTTGTTCCTGCAATTCAATGCCGAACAGTTCGACATGACTGTGCAGCAGGCCAAGAAACGCGGCACCGAGGCGCCGCGGTGATGAGCCGGTGCCCGTCTCGGACGAGCCGGATTCGCCGATCGCCATATCAGCGCCGAGTGGCTAGCAGGCCAATCAGGAAACCCACGCCAGCCGCAATTCCGACCGATTGCCATGGGTTGGCCTGGACGTAATCTTCCGTGGCGGTGACAGCGGCCTTGCCGCGCTCGCGCACAGAGTCTTCGGTCAATCTCAGGGTTTCCCGCGCGCGCAGCAGACTGTCATGGATCTGCTGGCGCAACTCATCGGCTTGATCGCCAGCCAGGGATTTGGTGTGTTCCAGCAACCTTTCAGTGTCGGTGACCAGCGTCTGAAAATCTTCCATCAGAACTTCTTGAGCAGTCTTTGCCGTGGTGCGTGCCATTGGTGATCTCCGTAAGTGGCTTCTGAAGCGTTCGAGTATGAGCCTTGCGTGAAGGTTCAGTACAAATGACTGGTACAACTTTTGCTGTGTCGTGGTGCGTCAGCCTGCGCCATTGCGCTGTTGCTGGGCATGATTTCAGGAAAACCTTAACTCAAATAATCAAAACTCGCGCAAAGGCTGCAGTCTTGTGCGCCAAAGCGGTTCATCCAGATTAGCGCTGCGGTCTGGATGAGCTGCAACTTGGTGCGTCAGTCGTCCGCGCGAACTGCTTTGGTGCTTTTTTCAGCCTTCAGGTCTGCCAATCCATGGAAAATCTGCAAAGTGCTGTGGACAGTCTGGTCCATAGCTCCAACACGTTGTTCATCCTTATCGGTGCGGTCATGGTCCTTGCCATGCACGCCGGTTTCGCCTTTCTCGAGGTGGGTACGGTTCGACAAAAGAACCAGGTCAACGCCTTGTCGAAGATCCTCAGCGACTTCGCCATTTCGACCCTGGCCTACTTCTTTATAGGCTATTGGATTTCTTACGGGGTCACTTTCATGCAACCGGCGGCGGTGATTACTGCCGACCATGGCTATGGGCTGGTGAAGTTTTTCTTTCTGTTGACCTTTGCTGCGGCAATCCCGGCAATCATTTCCGGAGGCATCGCCGAACGCGCCCGGTTCGTGCCGCAGTTGTGTGCGACGGCGCTGATCGTGGCGTTCATCTATCCCTTCTTCGAAGGCATGATCTGGAATGGCAACTTTGGTCTGCAGGCCTGGTTGCTGGAGCGCTTTGGCGCCAGCTTCCATGACTTCGCAGGCTCTGTAGTGGTTCACGCCATGGGCGGCTGGCTGGCACTCGCGGCGGTGTTGTTGCTCGGCCCAAGGCAAGGTCGTTATCGCGATGGGCGACTTGTGGCATTCGCACCGTCGAGCATTCCCTTTCTGGCGTTGGGTTCGTGGATTTTGATCGTCGGCTGGTTCGGCTTCAACGTGATGAGCGCCCAGACCTTGCAAGGGGTCAGCGGGCTGGTGGCGGTGAATTCGCTGATGGCCATGGTCGGCGGCACTGTGGCGGCGTTGATCGTGGGGCGCAATGACCCGGGCTTCCTGCATAACGGCCCATTGGCCGGGTTGGTGGCGATCTGCGCCGGATCGGATCTGATGCACCCGGTGGGCGCATTGGTGACCGGTGCCATCGCCGGGGCACTGTTTGTCTGGTGCTTTACCGCGGCTCAAGGCAAATGGCGTATCGATGATGTGCTGGGCGTCTGGCCTTTGCATGGGCTGTGTGGTGTCTGGGGCGGGATCGCTTGCGGCATCTTTGGTCAAACCACCTTGGGTGGCTTGGGGGGCGTGAGCCTGGTCAGCCAGTTGATCGGTACTTCTGTGGGGGTGATCGTGGCGCTGGCCGGCGGTTTTGCGGTTTATGGCACGATCAAGACGTTCCATGGCCTGCGCCTGAGCCAGGAAGAGGAGTATTACGGCGCGGACTTGTCGGTGCACAAGATCGGCGCCGTGAGTCAGGATTGAATCACCGTTCCTCATCGTCTGCGCCGGGGTAAAAACCGTGCAGCAGGCGATAGCGGTCACGCCGTACCTGGTCGACCCGGTCTCGCACCTGCTGGCCGGGTATGCCCAGCATGATCAGCGCGTGGGAGGCGAGCATCAGGCTGGACTCCAGCAATTCGGGTACGACTTCGCTGGCGCCAGCCGCCTTTAACTCGGCCAACTGACTGTCGTCCCGTGTGCGCACCAGGATCGACACGCTCGGGTTGAGCCGGCGTGCCTCCTTGAGTATCAGCAGTGCGATGTCTGTCTTGTCCACGGCGACCACCAGCAGTCGAGCGCGTTCCAGCCCTATCGCGACCAGCAGCTCGCCGCGACGTGAGTCGCCGTAATGAACACAGCTTTCATTGACGGCTGCTTCCTGAACCCGCCCCGGGTCGGTATCCAGCGCAATGTAAGGTTGATCTACATTACGCAGGACCCGCCCGATGGACTGGCCTACGCGGCCGTAGCCACAAATCACTACGTGATTGTGCAAGCCTGCGTTGAGCGCGCTGATTGCTTCGAGTTCGGCTTCTTCGTTGGGCTTGTGATGCAGACGTGTGGCGATGTGGGGAGCGGCGCGCAGCAGTAAAGGCGTCACCAGCATCGAGCAGAACGTGGCGGCCAGCAGCAGGCCACCGAAGTCGGCGGGCATCAGTTTGCTCTGCTGCATCTGCGCCATCAGGGCAAAGCAGAATTCGCCCCCTTGAGCCAATGCCAGGCCGCTACGCCAGGCGGTTTCGACATCGCTGCCGCGCCATTTGACCAGCAGCGCGACCACGGTGCCTTTGATCAGCAGCAATCCCAGCGTCAGACCGAGAATCAGCAGGCCGTGGCTGGCAAACAACCGCAAGTCGATCAGCATGCCGATGCTGACGAAGAACACCCCGAGCAGAATGTCGCGGAACGGACGGATGTCCGCCTCGATCTGATGTCGGTAGTGACTTTCCCCCAGTAGCATGCCGGCGAGAAAGGCGCCTAGGGCTGGGGAGAGGCCAAGCAGGTGAGTCAACCAGGCCGTCAGCAAAACGATCACCAGCGCCAACAGCACGAACAACTCTGCGGACCTGGACGCGGCGACTTCATGGAACAGCCGTGGCAGAAACCAGCGACTGACCAGCAGCAGGCCGACGAACAGCACTATGGTCTTGCCCAGCGTCAAAGGCAGCGCCCAATACCAGGCCTGGTCGCTGCTGCCGGCGAACACCGGCACCAGGGTCAGTAGCAACACCGCGACCACGTCCTGGAGTAACAGCACGGAGATGGCATTCTGGCCGTGGCGGCTGAAGAGCTCACCGAGGCTGCTCAACTCCTTGCTGACAATGGCGGTGGACGACAGCGCCAAACCGGTGCCGAGTAACAGTGCCGGCGTGGTCGGCATGCCGAACAGCATCAGCACCCCCCCCAGCACAATCCCGGAACCCAGTACTTGCAGGCTGCCCAGGCCAAATACCACCTGGCGCAGTGCGAGCATTTTCGACAGGGAAAACTCAAGCCCGAGGGAGAACAGCAAGAACACCACGCCCAACTCGGCAAGGTCGGGCAGCTCTTCGCTTTCATTCACCCAGTTGAACGCTGTCGGCCCGATCATCAGCCCTACGCACAGGTAGCCCAGCACCGGCGGCAAGCGCAGGCGCTGGAACAGTGCAATCACCACCAGAGAGGAGGTGAAGATGATCAACAGATTGGCGAACACAAAAAGCTCCGGTGAGGGTTCTGGCTACTCAAGCGTAGAGGCAAAAAAGAGGCGAGCATCGCGCAAATGACCATTGAGGCGAATGATGTGCGTCAGGAGTTTGCCGAAATCTCTTGAAATCAGCCATTGTTCAGACAGATGGGGCATCGGCTCGACTGCTTTTGATAGCGGGCCTAGAATGAGCGCTTACTTCGATGGGTCTTGTCGTCATGCCTCCTGAATGTCAGCTGTTCGGCACCGTTGGTTGCCATCTTTGTGAAGTCGCCGAAGCCATGCTGATGGAGTTTGTCGAGCGTGGTCTGTTGGTGGAACTGGTGGATATCGCTGACGATGAAACCTGGTTCGAAGCTTACAGTCTGCGTATTCCGGTGTTGCGACGGGTCGATACCGGCGCTGAGTTGGGATGGCCATTCGGTGCCGATGAAGTGGTGGCGTTCCTGCGCGAACCCTGACGCTGCTGGCGATGCGCCCCACCTGTCGCGATCCTCGTTTCATCCATTGGCCAAAGGCAGGTTATTCGGTTACTGTATGTGCATACAGTTATTCAGATTGCCTGCCATGCTTTTCCCGGTTTTGGGTTTGGCAGCCGATCCCGGACGTCAGAGGGATGAACCTTGGTCAATGTCGAGCAATTGAAGAACAGCGTGAACCGGATGTCGGCGGACGTGGTGCGCGAGGCCGTTGTCGAATTGCGTTTGGATGGCCTGGTCACGGAAGGGAAAACGCCCTTCAACAAATTGCATTTCAATACCTGTTTCGCCGAAATCGAAGCCTTGTTCCAGCGTGCGGGCTATCACCGGCAGCTGGATGTCGTGGGCTATCAGGGTTTGTTGTATGCGCTTTATGATCCGGGGCGCTGGGAAGCGGTCGATGTGCTGCGCTGGCTCAAGGAGTTCACCGAAGCGGCCGCTCGAACACAGTCGATACCGGCCTGAGGATTCTCTTCTAGGTTCGTTCCGGCCACTGTTGGATAATGCCGCCCTGCATTGAGGGTCAGAGCTTTTCGTATGTCCACTTCATCTTTTTCTGCTGCACATAACCAGGCCAGCACACTCTATCTGCCGCCGGGGCCGTGGCAGACCGTACTCGATTGCCTGTGCGAACACTTCAGCGCCATCGGTCGTGAACAATGGCTGGACAGAATTGCTCGCGGTCGTGTCCTCGATGGGCAAGGGCTGCCGATCGCCCTGGACCTGCCTTACAAGGAAGGCCTGCGGATTCATTATTTTCGTGAGGTGCCGGACGAAAAACCGATCCCGGTAGTGGAGTCGATCCTCTATGCCGACGAGCATCTGGTGGTGGCGGACAAGCCGCACTTTCTGCCTGTGACTCCGGCGGGTGAATACGTTGAGCAAACATTGCTACGGAGGCTGATCCGACGCCTGGATAACCCGCACTTGGTACCGTTGCATCGCATCGATCGGCATACGGCGGGGCTGGTGCTGTTTTCAGCCAACCCTCAGAGTCGGTCGGCGTATCAGTCATTGTTTCCTAAACGCCAGATCGAAAAGCGCTATGAAGCAATCGCCCGGGCATTGCCTGAACACTCCTTCCCGCTGGTCCATAAAAGTCGACTTATCGATGGCGAGCCGTTTTTTCGCATGCAAGAAGGTCCAGGCATCAGCAATACCGAGACGGCTGTCGAGGTCAGGGAAAAAAACGGTGAACTCTGGCGTTATGCGCTGTACCCGGTGACGGGTAAGAAACATCAGTTGCGAGTTCACATGACGGCCCTGGGGGCCAGCATCTGCAATGATCCGTTCTATCCGCAGGTGCTCAAGGACGTAGAAGATGACTATGCCAACCCCTTGAAGCTGTTGGCTCAAGGGTTGCGATTTGTCGATCCGGTCACGGGGCAGGACAGAGAATTCGAAAGCACTATCACCTTGCAGTGGTGATCACAGGGCTAACGACTCTGCTTTTCTTCACCCACGAAAAAGCCCGCTTTTAAAGCGGGCTTTTCTGTATCTGGTGTCGCCGCAAAGATTACAGCTCTTTAACGGTGCGAACCTGATCCTTGTTGACGCGGGTGTGTTTTCCATCCAGTTGTTCGAACTCGTAAAAGCCCGATTCTTCATCGTACTTAGGCGCGTCGACGGCCTGGATTTCTCGACCGTCATTCAAGGTGATCACTGTAGGCGATGCGCAACCGGCGAGGGTCGCAAGGCCCAGTGCGAGCATGAAAGTGGCGAGGGTCCGTTGGGTCATGGGTGTGTCTCCGAATGGAAATTCTTTTGATTGCTGAGCTTGAGACGTATACAACGCGCGCAAGTTCCTTCGCGTGTCAGTCTGACACAGTGTGATGTGTGCTTAACAGTTCCGGCGTATTGAGATTGGCCAGGCGAGGGTCGTTATCCGGGCATTGCAGGGCAGTGGCGCCCAGTTTGCGCATAAGGCGACCCGGGCTGCGCTCACCTTCGTTCCAGGCAGTCTCGAAAGCCGCTGAAAGGGCGACAGGAATCATGCACAGCAAGGGTTCCCAGTGTTCGCCATGGCGCAGCATCAGCGGTTTGTCCGGATGCTGCCCGGCAGTTTCACGCATGTTCTGGAGCAGCGCGGCATCGATGCGTGGCACATCGCAAGGCAGCACAAGCAAGCAGGCATGACGGGCCGCCTTCAGGCCTGCGCGAATACCCGCCAACGGCCCCGGAAAGTCGCCTTCGTCGTCATGGACCAACTGATCCGCATAAGGCGCATATTTTTCCAGGTTTCTGTTGCAGGAGATGATCAGGTCATCACTCAGTGGGCGCGTCTTACGGTGCAGATGCGCGATCAGTGGCTCGCCGTGCCAATCCAGCAAACCCTTGTCCTGACCGCCCATGCGTTGGCCGCGACCGCCGGCCAGGAGCAGAATGGAGCAGGGCGCCAGAGGTGTATTCGAGGTCATCGCACTTCTCCATGGGGGCGGCGAAAAAATGAGGCGCTGTGATATAACACCGGGCTGTTTCTCCTACAACTGGACGAGCCTATGAAAGCCAAGGCTGATGTACCTTTCGCACCGCTCAACATCGCGGTGCTGACTGTCAGCGATACCCGTACCCTGGAAACCGATACCTCAGGCCAGGTCTTCGTCGACCGTTTGAGCGCTGCCGGTCATAACCTGGCGGCCCGTGTACTGCTTAAAGATGACCTCTACAAAATTCGCGCGCAAGTCGCCAACTGGATTGCCGATGAGGTCGTGCAAGTGGTGCTGATCACCGGCGGTACCGGGTTTACCGGTCGCGACAGCACGCCCGAAGCCGTGAGTTGCCTGCTAGATAAACAGGTCGATGGTTTTGGTGAGTTGTTCCGGCAGATATCGGTAGCGGATATCGGCACCTCGACAGTGCAGTCCCGGGCCTTGGCCGGTCTGGCCAATGGCACGCTGGTGTGCTGCTTGCCGGGCTCGACCAACGCGGTGCGCACCGGTTGGGACGGCATTCTTGCCGAGCAACTGGATTCGCGCCACCGTCCGTGCAATTTCGTGGCCCACCTGAAACAGGCGGCACCCTGTGAATCGCGCGGGTAAGCCAGGCAAGACTGGCAGTCTGATGGCTGTCGAAGTGGCACTGGCGCGTTTACTGGAAATGGCCGACGCCACGAAGATTCGTGAGCACGAACGCTTGCCGTTGGCGCAGGTTCAGGGGCGTGTACTGGCCACTGACCTGGTCTCGACACTTGATTTGCCGCCTTGGCCCAACAGTGCCATGGACGGTTACGCCTTGCATCTGGCCGACTGGACGGGAGAGCCGTTGGTGGTCAGTCAGAAGATTTTTGCAGGCCAGGCCCCGGAGCCCTTGAAGCCGGGTACCTGTGCGCGGATCTTCACCGGCGCGCCTGTGCCCGCAGGTGCCGACTGTGTCGAGATGCAGGAGAACGCCGAGGTTCAGGCAGATGAGCGGGTACGTTTCACCGAGACCATGACTCCGGGACAGAACATCCGTCCACAAGGTCAGGAAGCCACCGTCGGTGAGCTGATCTTGCCCGCCGGAACACGTCTGGGGCCTATCGAGCAGGGGCTGGCGGCATCGCTGGGATGCGCTGAGCTGGACGTGGTTCGCAAAACTCGTGTTGCGGTCTTGTCTACCGGTGATGAGTTGATTGAGCCCGGTCAGGCCCTTGGGCCGGGACAGATCTACAACAGCAATCGGGTATTGCTCTGCAGCTGGTTGCAGCGCTTGGGTTGTGAGGTGATCGATGCCGGTATTCTTCCCGATGATTTAGCGACCACTCGTGCCCGCCTCGGTGAGTTGAAGGATGTCGACCTGATTCTCTCGACCGGTGGCGTATCGGTGGGAGAGGCTGACTTTCTGGGCATTGCCTTGCGGGAAGAGGGCGAATTGACTCTGTGGAAGCTTGCCATCAAACCAGGCAAACCACTGACGTTCGGGCATTTTCGCGGCGTGCCTGTGATTGGTTTACCCGGCAATCCGGCATCGACCCTGGTGACGTTTGCTTTGTTGGCAAGGCCCTACCTCTTGCGCCGCCAAGGCGTAAAAGAGGTCGAGCCCTTGAAGTTTCAGGTGCCGGCAGGGTTTGTCTGGCCAAAGGCTGGTAACCGACGTGAGTACTTGCGCGGACGTCTGGAGAATGGCCGGGCAATCATCTACAGGAATCAGAGCTCTGGCGTACTGCGCAGTGCTGCCTGGGCTGACGGTCTGGTTGAAGTGCTGGAGGACCGTACGCTGATCGAGGGTGATTGTGTGAGCTTCATCCCGCTGAGTGAAGTCTTGAGCTGATACAGGCGCTGGTTTTGTCACGCAAGCCCGGTTGATCGCATTGGGCTTGCGTGCATGACCATTCCTTAATGCGCCAGAAGTGTCACGACCTGGTCGAAGCGACTGTTGGCGATCCAGGTCAGAAGTCCCAGGATCACGGCTGTTCCGCCAGCTGAATAGGCAAGTCTGTGTTTGATGGATTTGACGTCACCCCGGACTTCATCCATGTCTCTTCGGATGTATTTGAGGTGTGTCTCCAGTTCAATGACGCGAGGTTCCATATCAACTTCTCCGGCGGGCTTTGCGCTGTTTTTGAGTTCAGCCTGATGATTGGCGCGATTTTCTGCGAACGGCGCCACCGGAGTTACCGGTAGTCTGAGGTCATGGCTTTGCATGGAGTAACTGGCTCCTTGCATTAAAACCATTCAAGTGGCCGATGCCGTTATTGCCTGCGCTTTTTGAGGCCCTTAAGGGGGTTCCATTCATTGTTTTTCACGTCCCTGTGTAAATTAACGGGTGATGACTGATAATCGAGACACAACGGTGTACCAATTGCCCTGCTGGGTCAATTGAGCCGATTCCTCACGTTTTGTAAGAAAAAATACCGCTCTGTAGGACTCACCTTTCCTTTCCCTGGAAATAATTCAAATTCCTGCGACTTTTATGAGGCGCCGCGAGGTCAACATATCCCATGGAATTGCGGATATGGGAGTGGCAAAAATGAGCGAGCGCAAGGCACTGTTGATTCTGCATGGCAAGCAGGCACTCAATGAGGAGGTCCGTGCAGCCGTCGAAGGCAAACGCCAGCAGGGCTGGAAACTGGCTGTTCGGCTGACCTGGGAGGCCGGTGATGCGCAGCGATTGGTGGAAGAAGCGCTGACGGCAGGCTATACGCAACTGATTGCCGGCGGCGGCGACGGTACCTTGCGTGATATCGCCGAAGCCATGGCGGCGCATTCGACGCAGGCCAGTCTGGTACTTTTGCCCTTGGGCACCGCCAACGATTTTGCTCGCGCTGCCGGTGTGCCTCTGGAGCCCGCTCAGGCGTTGGATCTTCTGGAGGCTGCCCCGCGAACCATTGATCTGGGAGAAGTCGGCGGTCAGGTTTTCCTGAACATGGCCACCGGCGGCTTTGGCAGTCAGGTCACGGCCAATACCTCCGAGGATCTGAAAAAAATCCTTGGAGGCGCCGCTTATCTCTTCACGGGTTTATCGCGCTTCAGTGAGTTGCATGCGGCCTATGGCGAGTTGCAGGGGCCGGATTTTCACTGGAGCGGCGAATTGCTGGCATTGGGCATTGGCAATGGTCGACAGGCTGGCGGTGGTCATGTGTTGTGCCCGCAGGCGCTGGCCGACGATGGTCTGCTGGATATCAGCATTTTGCCCGCGCCACAGGAAGTGGTCGGTACCTTGAAAGATTTGCTGGCCGATGGTTTCGGCATTGACAACATGTTTGTGCGAGCTCGCTTGCCATGGGTCGAGATCAAAGTCTCGGAGGGCCTTTATATCAACCTTGATGGTGAACCTCTGGAGGGCGATAGTCTGCGTTTCTCGGTGCGCCCGGCAGCATTGCGGGTGCATTTGCCCAAGGGCTCGCCGCTATTGAGCGTCTCGAATCCAGCTAATCGTCCAGACTGATAATTTGCTCGCGCACGGCGAACAGCACCAGGCCGGCCACATCGTAGATCTGCAAGCGTTTCATGATCTGCGAGCGGTGGGTTTCGACAGTCTTGATGCTCAGACCCAGGCCATTGGCGATTTCCCGGGTGGATTTGCCGCGAACAATCAGTCGCAGGATTTCCAGCTGACGTGCCGTCAGATTGTGCGAGTCCTGGGTTTGCGTCTGATTTTTCTGGGTTCGGGTCAGCGCCTGGTTGATGACGGTATGGGCAATGGCCGGACTCAGGTAGCGTTCGTTATTGCGCAAGGCATCCAGGGCATGTTCGAGTTCGGTGGCCGTGGTGTCCTTGAGCAGGTAGCCATGAGCCCCAGACTCCAGTGCCTGCATGATGAGCGCCGGGTCGGTGTGCATCGACAGGATGAGCACTTTGCACTGCGGGCGCACTCGTTTGAGTCGTTGCAAGGCTTCAAGGCCACCGGTTTCCTTCATGGAAATATCCAGCAGAATGATGTCAGGGGATAGCTGCTCGACCATCTCGACCAACTGCGAGCCGTCATTGGCCTCCCCGATTACCGCATAGCCGGGAATATCCAGCACCAGGGCGCGCACGCCAGCCCTGATCAGCGAGTGGTCGTCCACCAGAAGTAAGTTACAAGTCAATGCATAACCTTATTCGTACTGGCCCGTTCTAGCGCACGGGGCGCCCAGGGGAAGAGTGCTTCTATTTGAGTGCCTTTGCCTGGTTCGCTGCTCACGGTCAGTGTGCCACCTAACTGATCGATCCGTTCCGACATCCCGGCCATTCCCCGTTGCCCCTCGCGAGCGGGATCTGCCGCAGGTGCGAAACCCTGGCCATCGTCGCTGATCAACAGCGTCAGGCCCTGAGGCAGGCGTTGCAGGCGGACCAACAGATTACTGGCCTCGGCGTGACGCAGTATATTGGTAATTGCTTCTTGAGTGATTCGAAAAGCTGCCACCGCCATTTCCTCCGGTATGCCCGTCAAGCGCTGATGGCATTCCAGGCTCCAGTGCACGGAGGTATTGGCCAGGGTCCTGAGTAAATGCGCACGCAGACTGGCTTCCAGTCCGAGGCTGGCCAGTTGCCGCGGATTGAGGATGGCCGAGACGTCACGAACCTTGGTCAGGGTTTCGTCTAGCGTATCGCTGAGTACCGAACACTGACCCTGTAGTTCTTCGGGCAATCGACGTTTGAGCCATTCACTTTGAAGTTTTGCGGCGGTCAGCAATTGACCGATGTCATCATGCAGCTCCCGACTGAGCCGGTGGCGTTCGTTTTCCTGCACTTGCAGCAGGCGGTCAGCCAGTTCTTGAGGTTGAAACTTTATCGACTTGCGCGAGAGACAATGTCCCACCCAGACACAGGTCAGCGCCGCGCCATTGAGCACCAGCAGAGTCACCGGCAGAGGTATGGACAAGCTATAGACCAGCAGGCTGCCAAGCGCCGAGCAGATACACAGCAAAAGCGTAAACCGGCGCGCGTTTTTTCGGGAAGGTGGCCACAGGGTAATTGACTTGAGGCTGGCGTACATAGCGGATGGAGCCAATGGATGTTCGCTGCGGGCAGACTAGCCGTAAGGGCTGGCGGGTCTGTGTGTGGAAATCGTTGTGTGAAGTCGGCTTCAATGGCTGCGGTGCAGTGCTGGAAATACAGACTTCAATGTGCTCGTCTGGAGACACTCTGTCATTAATTGACGTCAACTAATGGTCGGCATAATAACACTTAAGATACCGTTGGTCGCGTTCGGTATATAACTCTATCCGTCAGGAAATATAGTTTTTGGACGATGGTTCCATAATGGAAAAACTGTCGAGTTTTATCGTGGGAAGATATCGATTGCCCGGCATTTTGTTTTTATTGGACAGGCACTATCTGAAGTCAAGACAGGGATAACTATTTGTTTTGAGCTGTCGTCGATTGGTCAGAAATATTCAATTGCGACATGAGCGCACCCAGTTATATGGCAACGTCATGACCATAAAAAGCGCAACACGCCAGAGGCAAGGCGATTTCAGGCTTGCCGTTCCGCGAACGAAACGAGCCTGAACGGTCTGGAGTGGCTGGGCGGTTGAAACTGACTATGTCCCACTTGAAACGCAAACGCTTCAATCAGTGAGGTCTGTTCACTGTCATCCAGACCGAGCTGGCCGGTAGTCTGATCGATGAGTTCGAGTTGCCAGGCCATTAATGTGAAGCAGTCCTTGAGCGCGTCCAGGGCTTGATCGTGCAGGTCCATGTGGTTCTGCGCGTGGCTCAGCAATCCATGAATATGCAGCGAGAACTCCGACACCGCCGCCAGGGCCAAGGCATCAGCCTTGCTGGACAGCTTGAGAAGGGTGCTGAGCATGCAATCGATGGCGTCCTTGTCATTGCTGATCAGTTGCAAATGACTCAGGCATTCCTCGGATTTGGCCAAGAGTGTTTCGGCCTCGACGAGAAATTCTGGAAATCGTTGAGCCCACTCTTTGGTGTCGTTCGGCATGCTTATCTCCACAACGTCATGTCAGATGAGGGAATGTCGTGTGTGCCGACGGGAACCATACGCGTCCCGGCGCTGCCAAGCCTTCGTGAGATCGTGCTCCGGCAGGTTTGAGCGCCGGCTGGGGAACTCGAGAGGGTGGATGGCCACTGACCTGCGATCGCACACAAAAGCCTGACTCCGTTCATGCAATGAGAATGGCGTCACATTAATGGCTATTGGATATTGCGAATATCAGGTTGGGCCTGATTGTTACTAGGGGAATCCCTTACGCAGGGGAACCTAACGTGCAAACCGAGGTCGCGCCGCAGGGAATGAAGCAGATGAAAATCACGGAGCCAGTAAAGCATGATGTTAATGTGACATCAATGCTTGATCGTGGCATTTTGTCTGGGGGTCAAGGTCCGGCAAAAACAGCCGATAACTCCCTTTAGTGAATTCATCAGAACAAGCCCAGGAGTCATTAATGGCCGGCATTCTCGACACGGTAGACCAACGCACGCAACTAGTGGGTGAGAATCGCCTGGAAATTCTCATGTTTCGGCTGGCCGGACGGCAATTGTTTGCGATCAACGTCTTCAAGGTCCAGGAAGTGCTGCAGCTGCCGAAGCTGACCCTGATGCCGCAACGTCATCCCTTTGTCTGCGGCGTGGTCAACCTGCGTGGCCAGACGCTGCCGGTGATCGACCTGTCCCAAGCCATCGGCATGCGTCCGCTGGTGCCAAGCCCCACCAGTACCATCATCGTCACCGAATACAACCGTTCGGTGCAGGCGTTCCTGGTCGGTGGCGTGGACCGCATCGTCAACATGAACTGGGAAGCCATTTTGCCGCCGCCGACCAGCGCCGGTCGCCAGCATTACCTGACGGCCATCAGCAAGGTCGATGATCAGTTGGTGGAAATCATCGATGTTGAAAAAGTCCTGGCCGAAATCGTTCCGTACAACGCCAAGGTATCGCGCGAAAAACTCGACGACCCGGTTCTGGAGCGCGCCCGTGGCCGTGAAGTGCTGTTGGTGGATGACTCGAACGTGGCCCTGTCGCAATTGCGCGACACCTTGGGTCAGTTGGGCGTGAAGATGCACATCGCCAGCGATGGCTTGAAGGCGCTGAACATGCTCAAGGCCTGGGCCGATACGGGCGAAGTCATGACTGACAAGCTGCTGATGATCTTCACCGATGCGGAAATGCCGGAAATGGACGGCTATCGCCTTACCACCGAAATACGTAACGACCCCCGTTTGCGCAGCCTTTATGTGGTCTTGCACACCTCGCTGTCGGGCAGCTTCAACGACTCGATGGTCAAGAAGGTCGGCTGCGACAACTTCCTCTCCAAGTTCCAGCCCGACAAACTCGTCGACGTGGTGCGCCAGCGCCTGATGCTCGACGCAGTGCCTGCCTGAAACGGAACGTAGGAGCCAGGCTTGCCGGCGAAGGCGTCCTTAAGAGCGCTTTCGCCGGCAAGCCTGGCTCCTACGAAAAGCGGGCAAGCGCTCTCAATAGGCCTTTGATTCGGCAATCAAGCTCGTATAGGGTGACGTTTTTACCTACCAGGGAGCTGGCCATGCTGCGTCTGAGCGCGCTTTATCGTTATCCGTTGAAATCCGGCAAGGGCGAGACCCTGAATCAGGTCAGCCTGGACAAGCTGGGGCTGAACGGTGATCGACGCTGGATGCTGGTGGACGAGGCCAGTGGGCGCTTTCTGACCCAGCGCGCGGTCGCGAAAATGAGTCAGCTGTCGGCGTTGTGGAATGCCGATGGCGGCTTGACCCTCAGTGCCCCGGACCATTCACCGATCGATATTGCGTTGCCTGATGGTAATGCGGATCTGCGTGGGGTGACCATCTGGCGCGACACTTTGCGCGTTCCCGATGCTGGCGATGTGGCGGGCGCCTGGGTCAGTGAGTTTATCGGCAAGCCGACGCGTCTGGTGCAAGTGCCGCTTGATCGCGCGCGGACCACCCAGGCCGGTTATGGCAAGGATGATGATCAGGTGGCTTTTGCCGATGGCTTTCCGTTGTTGCTGATTGGTCAGGCGTCGCTGGAAGATTTGTCGAGCAAGGTCGGGCGGCCGCTGGAGATGTTGCGTTTCAGGCCCAATCTGGTGATCGAGGGCAGCGAGGCATATGCCGAAGATAGCTGGAAGCGTATCCGCATTGGTGATGTCGAGTTTCGCGTGGTCAAGTCCTGTTCACGCTGCATTCTGACCACCATCGACCCGCAGACTGGCGAACGCAGCGACGATCGTGAACCGCTGGCGACTTTACAAAAGTACCGGGCCGAGGAAGACGGCGCGATGTTCGGCCAGAACCTGGTCAATGACGGTAATGGCCGGCTCGAAGTCGGCATGCCCGTGACGATCCTCGAATAAAAGCCCTTCAAATAAAAAATGCCCGCGTCCAAGGACACGGGCATTTTTTTGTCGCTGTGAAAACCCGGGGTTTAGCCGCGGTATTCGCACAGGTAAGCGGTGTCGACAGCCACTTTCAGCTGGAACTTGCTGTTGGCTGGCACGTTGAACTGGCTGCCGGCGGCGAAGGTTTCCCAAGCATCGCTGTCAGGCAGTTTGACGGTCAGGGCGCCGGACACCACGTGCATGATTTCACGCTGGCTGGTGCCGAATTCGTATTCGCCCGGTGCCATGACGCCGATGGTCGCTGGACCTTCAGCGGTGCCAAAGGCGATCGACTTGACGGTGCCGTCGAAGTACTCGTTGACTTTAAACATGGGCGGTTCCTCGAAAAGGGCTAAAAAGGGCCGGCCAGTATGCACAAGGTGTCGATAGGCGTCACCTCCTGCACTCAAGGATTAGCGGGGAAAACCAGCGGTAACAAACGCGCAGTATTGCGCGCGTCTTCCAACGCCCGATGCTGCTGACCGTTGAACTGCAGGCCCGCCAGCTGCAAGGCTCCATTAAGCCCCAGCGGGCGCTCCAGCCGACGAGCCTTGGCGAAGCGTTGCTTGAGGTTCATGTGCGGCACCCGGCTCAGGGCGCTGTCGAGTTGCAGGCGCTGCCAGTCCTGCAGCAGTTGTTTACGGTCGTAATCGCCCCAACTGGCCCAGCCTTCCAGGCTCGCGTGATGTTGGCCGAGCCAGCGTTCGAACAACGGCCAGATGTCGGTGAGCGGTTGTGAGGCATCGATATTGGCCTGGGTGATGTGGGTCAGTTCCCGGCAAAACGGTGTCAGCAAGGGCCGGCGCAACGGGCGCACGAAGCACTGGAAGTGATCCAGTTCCTGGCCTTTGCGGTCCACGAGGGTGGCACCGATTTCGATGATTTCCATTTCCGTTACTGGCCAGCCACCCTCATCGGTGGTGGCTTCCAGATCAATGACCAACCAGTGAGGCATCGCAGGGTTCCTGGTATCCGCGTCCTGATAGGGCTTGAGCGTAGCCAAACCCGGCGGATCCGCCTAGCGGCTTATTCGACCTCTAACAAAATCTGACGATTTTTGACCTGATCGCCTACCTTGATCTGCAACCGTGTGAGGACTCCGTCGATACCCGATTTGAGCGGATGCTCCATTTTCATTGCTTCAAGCACCACCAGTAGCTGACCTTTGCTGACCGGGCTGCCCTCACTGACCAGTACATCGACGATCGCCCCGTCCATCGGCGCCTTGAGCGTGCCGGAACTGACACTGGCCTGGCTGCAGACCAGTGCCTGGGTTCGATCGACCAGCCGCAGGCTGCCGGGGCGCGTGAACAACCACAGTTGCCCGGCCTCGAGGCGGTAGGCATGGCGTTGGCGGATGCCGTCGATTTCCAGCGTGGCCCAGCGTCCGTCGCACTGGATGACCTTCAGTTCGAGGGCACGAGCGCCGATCTGAGTACGGTAGGGTTTGCCAGGTTCAGCGTTCAATTCTACCGGCCAATCCTGATCCTCCAGGCCGATTCGGTAGTGTAAAGGCACGCTGGCGTTGTTGCGCCAACCGGCCAGCGGGGCGCGGTGAGCTTGCGCTGAAGCCTGATAAAACAGCGCAACAGCGATGGCCAGTTCTTCGGCGCTCGGCAAATGGGGATGCAGGCAAGGATGATCGGCGAAGTGCGTGGGGATGAACCCGGTGCTGAACTCGCCGCTGATGAACTGCGGATGTTCCAGCAGACAGACGAGCAAGCGCTGATTGCTTTGCACGCCCAGCAGCACGCTGTCCTGCACCGCCCGCAGCAACTTGCGCCGGGCTTCTTCGCGGGTGGCACCGTGGGCGATGAGCTTGCCCAGCATCGGGTCATAAAACGGACTGACAGACTGGCCTTCGATCAGGCCATGGTCGATCCGCACGCTGCCCTGCAACACAGGTTCCCAGGCTGCGATTCGCCCGGTTTGCGGCAGAAATCCCTGGGCTGGGTCTTCGGCGTACAGGCGCACTTCCATGGCATGGCCGTTGAGCTGCACCTGCTCCTGTCGCAACGGCAGTGGCAATCCTTCGGCGACATGTAACTGCCAGGCCACCAGGTCAAGGCCGGTGATCTGCTCTGTCACGGGATGTTCCACTTGCAGCCGGGTGTTCATCTCCAGAAAGTAAAACTGCCCGCGAGTATCCAGCAGGAATTCCACAGTGCCAGCGCCGACATAATTCACCGCGCGCCCCGCCTTGAGCGCCGCTTCGCCCATGGCTTGGCGTAACTCGGCGGTCATTACCGGGCAGGGCGCTTCTTCGATGATTTTCTGGTGGCGGCGCTGGATCGAACAATCGCGCTCACCGAGGTAGATCAGGTTGCCGTGCTGATCGCCGAACACCTGTACTTCGACGTGACGCGGGTCGATCAAGGCTTGCTCGAGGATCAGTTCGTCGCTGCCAAACCCATGCCGCGCCTCGGAGCGTGCGGTGCGAATCTGCTCCAGCAACTCTCCAGCGCTGTGCACCAGGCGCATGCCACGACCGCCACCGCCGGCACTGGCCTTGATCATCAGCGGGTAGCCGATGCGTTCGGCTTCGCGACTCAGGGTCGCGTCGTCCTGTTCGCTGCCCTGATAGCCTTTGATGCAGGGCACGCCCGCTTTGATCATGGCGAGTTTCGACAGACGTTTGCTGCCCATCAGTTCAATGGCCTCGGGGCTGGGGCCGATGAAAATGATGCCGGCCTGTTGGCAGGCGCGGGCGAATTCTGCGTTTTCCGAGAGGAAGCCGTAACCGGGGTGGATCGCATCGGCACCGGTGCGCCGGGCGGCGTCGATGATTGCCGGGATGTTCAGGTAAGACTGCTGCACCGGGGCCGGGCCGATGTTCACGGCTTCGTCGGCGATCTGCACATGCAAGGCATCGGTGTCGGCATCGCTGAACACGGCGACGGTGCGGTAGCCCAGCGCTTGCGCGGTGCGCTGGATGCGGCAGGCGATTTCACCGCGGTTGGCGATCAGGATTTTGCTGAAGGCGGGCATGGGTTGTTCCCTTGGTTTTTGCGGTGAATGTAAGGGCCTCTTCGCGAGCAAGCCTCGCTCCTACGGACTGCGTGATACCCCTGTAGGAGCGAGGCTTGCCCGCGAAGCTCTTAAATGGCCCAACCCGGTTTTCGCTTCTGCACAAAAGCCATGGTCCCCTCGACCCCTTCATCCCCGGTCACTGCTTCACTGAACCACTCGGCGGCCTGATCCAGCAGGCCATCCGAGAGTTGCCCGGCACTTGCCAGCAAGAGCTTTTTGGTCGCCGCATTCGCCCCCGGTGCGCAACACAACACATGGGCCAGCACTTCATCGAGGCGCTCGGCCAAGGCTTGGGGGTCATGCTCGACAAAATGCACCAGCCCCATGCGTCGCGCCTGGGTGCCATCGAACCGTGCGGCGGTCAGGGCCAGTCGGCGGGCCTGGGTCAGGCCGATGCGCTGCACCACGAACGGTGCGATCTGCGCCGGCAACAGGCCGAGGCTGGTTTCCGGCAGGCCGAATTGCGCCTGATGATCGGCCATCGCGATATCGCTGACGCAGGCCAGGCCGAAGCCGCCGCCAAGCACCGCGCCTTGCAGCACCGTGATGACCACTTGCGGCGCGTGCTGGGTTTCTTCCAGCAGGGCGCCGAACGCACGGTTCAATTCGCGGTAGGCGGTCGCGCCTTGAGCGCGGGCATTGGCCATGTCCTTGATGTCGGCACCGGCACAAAAATGCCCGCCGGCACCGCCGATCACCAACGCGCGAACCTGCCGGTCATCGCGCACCGCAGCCAGCACCGCGCGCAGCTCGGCGACCATTTGCAAGCTCATGGCGTTGCGACTGTCGGGGCGATTGAGGGTGATGTGCAGGACACCGTTATGCCGTTCGAGCAACAGGGTCTGACAAATGGGGAGGGTGCTCATTTCTTTTTTCCCGGCAGGATGCCCATGAGTTTGCAGATGATCCCCAGCATGATTTCGTCGGCACCGCCGCCGATCGACACGAGCCTCACGTCGCGGTAAGCCCGCGCCACCGGGTTGTCCCACATGAAGCCCATGCCGCCCCAATATTGCAGGCAACTGTCGCTGACTTCCCGACCGAGGCGCCCGGCCTTGAGTTTGGCCATGGACGCCAGACGGGTGACGTCCTGGCCTTTGATGTATTGCTCGGTGGCCTGGTAGACCAGCGCCCGCAGGCATTCGATTTCGGTTTGCAATTCGGCCAGACGGAAATGGATGACTTGGTTGTCGATCAGCGCATTGCCGAAGGTTTTGCGCTCCTTGCAGTACTCGATGGTGCTGTCGACGCAGTACTCCAGGCCTTTGATCATGTTCGCGGCGCCGAACAGCCGTTCTTCCTGGAACTGCAGCATCTGCATCATGAACCCCGCGCCTTCGTGGCCGATGCGGTTGCGTTGCGGCACACGCACGTTGTCGAAAAACACCTGGGCGGTTTCCGAGCTGCGCATGCCGAGCTTGTCCAGGTGCGAGCTGAGGCTTATGCCAGGGCTGTTCATCGGCACCATGATCAGTGACTTGTTGATGTGCGGCTTGTCATCCGAGGTGTTGGCCAACAGGCAGATGAAGTCGGCGCTCGGCGAGTTGGTGATCCACATCTTGCTGCCGTTGATCACGTAGTCGTCGCCGTCCTTGCGGGCGCTGGTTTTCAAACCTGCTACATCGGAGCCGGCGCCGACTTCGGAGACGCCGATACAGCCGACCTGTTCACCGGTGATCGCCGGCCGCAGGAATTCTTCGCGCAGTTCATCGGAGCCGAAACGCGCCAGGGCCGGGGTGCACATGTCGGTCTGCACGCCGATGGACATCGGAATGCCGCCGCAATGAATGGTGCCGAACTCTTCGGCGGCCACAATCGAATAGCTGTAATCGAGCCCCATGCCGCCGAATTTTTCCGGTTTGGAAATCCCCAGCAGACCGAGGTCGCCGGCCTTGCGGAAGATCTCATGGATCGGAAAACGCCCGGCCTTTTCCCATTCCTCGACATGAGGATTGATCTCGTGATCGACGAATTGGCGGACGGTGCGGCGCAGTGCTTCGTGTTCCTGGGTAAAGATCATTTTTTATTGTTCTCCTGTGATCGTTCCCACGCTCTGCGTGGGAATGCAGCCTTAGACGCTCCGCGTCATCAAAAACGGGCTACGCCGAAACTGTTGGATTGCAGCGAACGAACCTCGGCCTCATGGCAGATATCCAGCAAATACCCGAGCAACGTGCGGGTGTCCCGTGGATCGATCAGCCCGTCGTCCCACAGATTGGCGCTGCCATACAGCGCGGTGGACTGGCTGTCGAGTTTCTGCGCGGTGGCCTGTTCCAGCATGTCGAGCATTTTCGGATCGGGCACCAACCCGTCCTTGAGCTGTTTGGCTTCGGTGACGATCCGCAGCACTTTGCCGGCCTGGGCGCCGCCCATCACCGCGGTGCGGCTGTTGGGCCAGGCGAAGATGAAGCGCGGGTCTAGGCCACGGCCGCACATCGCGTAGTTGCCAGCGCCGTAGGAGCCGCCGACGACGATCGTCAGTTTGGGCACTCGGGCATTGGCCACCGCTTGAATCATTTTCGCGCCGTGCTTGATCACCCCTTGTTGTTCCGACTCGGTGCCGACCATGAAACCGGTGGTGTTGTGGAAAAACAGCAGGGGCGTCTGGCTCTGGTCGCAGAGTTGAATGAACTGCGCGGCCTTGCTCGCACCTTTGGGCGTAATCGGCCCGTTGTTGCCGATGAAGCCGCAGGCTCGACCCTGAATCTGCAAGTGCCCGCAGATTGTTTGCGGGTCGAACTCGCCCTTGAATTCGAGGAAGTTCGACGCGTCGGCAATCCGGGCGATGATTTCGCGCACGTCGTAGGGTTTTTTCGGGTCATCCGGGATCAGGCCCAGCAGTTCGTCGATGGGGTAGAGCGGTTCTTCCCACTGACGTTCGGGTAACCATGGCAGCTGATCGTTCCACGGCAACAGGCTCATGATCTCGCGCACCTGGCGCACGCCATCGGCATCGTTTTCGGCCAGGTATTCGGCGGTGCCGGCGGTTTGCGCGTGCATCTGGGCGCCGCCCAGTTCTTCATCGGTGGCGACTTCTCCGGTGGCGGCCTTGAGCAGCGGCGGCCCGGCAAGAAACAGCTTGGCCTTGCCGCGCACCACCACCACGTAATCCGACAACCCCGGCTGATAAGCACCGCCCGCCGTGGCCGAGCCATGGACCACGGTGATTTGCGGCAAGCCCATGGCCGACATCCGCGCCTGATTGGCAAAGCTGCGCGCGCCTTCGACGAAAATCTCCGCCGCGTAATTGAGGTTGGCGCCCCCGCTCTCCGCGAGGGTAATCACCGGCAGTTTGTTTTCCATGGCGATCTGTTGCAGGCGCAGGGATTTTTTCAAACCACTGGGGGAAATGGTTCCACCCTTGATCGCGCTGTTGTTCGCCACCACCAATACCCGCGCGCCGGACACGTAGCCGATCCCGGCGATCAAACCGCCGCCGGCCGAGCTGCCGTCCTTGTCATCGTGCAGCTTGTAGCCGGCGAGGCTCGCCAGTTCGAGGAACGGCGCGCCGGGGTCAAGCAGCAGGTTAAGCCGCTCCCGGGGCAGCAGTTGCCCGCGCTTGTCGAACCTGGGCTTGGCTTCGGCGGCCTTGCTCAGCAGGTTCTGTTCAAGCTGGCGGACCTGCTCGATGCCGGCCAGCATGGCCGTGCGGTTACGGGCGAACGGTTCGCTGAACGGATCTATCTGGGACTGGATGACCGGCATGGTTATTCCTTGTCCTTGAGCTCGTCTGGCTTGGAGACGTCTGGTTTGGACGCGTCGGGTCTGAGTACTTCGGGTAAATAGGCGCGATGGAAACCATTGTACGAATGACTGTTCTGCGCCTTGTGCATCGGCCAGGCCCGCCCACCGAGGCTGGCGGCACCGTCGATGCGCAACGTGCTGCCGCTGACAAACGCGGCTGCCGGGCTGAGCAGGAAAACAATCGCCGCGCTGATTTCCGATTCGGTGCCGATGCGCTTGAGCGGCACGTGTTCGCACAGGGTCGGGATCACGGCCCGGAACGCACCTTCGTAGGTGTCCATGCCGCTTGAGGCGACCCAGCCCGGCGCGACGGCGTTGACCCGCACGCCGGCATAGCCCCATTCAAACGCGGCGGTCTTGGTGAAGTTGTCCATGCCCGAGCGCGCCGCGCCCGAGTGACCCATGCCGGGCATGCCGCCCCACATGTCGGCGAGCATGTTGACGATGGCGCCGCCGTGCTTGCTCATCGACTGATTGAACACCTCGCGGGCCATCAGAAAACCACCCACCAGGTTGGTGCGCAGAATGGTTTCGAACCCTTTCTGATTGATCGACGCCAAGGGCGAGGGGTACTGCCCGCCGGCATTGTTGACCAGCCCATGAATCGGCCCGTGTTTGCGGATCAGTTCGCTGACCAATTGCGTGACGGCGTCTTCGTCGCGGATATCGCAGACCTGCCAACTGGCTTTACCACCGTCTTCGGTGATTTCAGCGGCGACCTTTTTCAGTTTTTCGACATTACGCCCCACCAGCAGCACCTGCGCTCCGAGGGCTGCGAGCTCGTGGGCGGTGCAACGGCCGATACCGCTGCCGCCACCGGTGACGATGATGTTTTGGCCAGCGAACAGGTCGGGTTTGTAAATCGAGTCATAAGCCATGGCGACGGTCCTCTTAGGGGGCGTTCTCAATTAGTTTCCCTGCCGCGTTGTCGCCTTAAAGCGGGCCAGGCAAGGCGCAGGCCGCTGGGAATGGTAGCTCCCTTTCCAAGGCCTGCAACG
>NZ_AKJK01000052.1 GCF_000282375.1 Pseudomonas sp. GM50 | reverse complement strand
CGCTGGCCGGGTGTTCGACCCCCGGGTGCCCGCCAGTGGCGGCGGCCAGGCTTGCTGACAGCGTCAGGCCGAGGCCCAGGCCTTGTTCGCCGGGTTTGGTGGTGAAGAACGGTTCGAACAGATGCTTGCGCGCTTCGGCATCGATGCCGTGGCCATTGTCACGCACCCGCAGGCGATACTTGCCGTCGAATTCTTCGGCTTCAAGCCACAACTCTGGCTGGGGCTGCGACTGCATGGCGTCGAGCGCGTTGCCGATCAGGTTGACCAGAATCTGCTCCAGACGAGTCTGGTCGATCTGTACCTGCACGTCTTCGAGGTCGCGATGCAATTGCAGGTGCGCGCTTTCCATCCGGCTGCCCAGCAATTGCAGGGCGGCGTCCACGGCTTTACCAAAACTGGCCTGACCCTTGTCATCACCGCGCCGGGCGAAGGAACGCAGGCTGGCGGTGATCCGGCCCATGCGGTCGATCAGTTCATTGATGGTCTTGAGGTTGGTGCTGGCCACATCCAGCTGACCGCGTTCCAGAAAGCGCACGGTATTGCCGGACAAGGTCCGCAAGGCGGCCAACGGCTGGTTCAATTCGTGGGCGATGCTGGTGGACATCTGGCCGATGGCCGCCAGTTTGCCGGCCTGGACCAGTTCATCCTGGGCGCGGCGCAACGTCTCTTCCGCTTGCCGGCGTTCACGGATCTGGCCCTTGAGCCGTTCGTTGCTGGCACGCAGGTCGGTGGTGCGTTCGGTAATCCGACGCTCCAGTTGATTGTTGGCTTCCTGCAAGGCTTCCCGCGCCGCGAGGCGGGTGGCAATGACCTTGCGCCGCTCGTTCCAGGCGATCAACAGAAACGCCACCAGGGCAAACGCCACTGCCACCAGGATCCCCTGATTGATCGCTTCACGCCGCAGGTCTTGCAGGGGCGTGAGCAGGGTGAAATTCCATGGTGTGTCGCTTAGAGGACGGGTTTGCGAGAGGTAGCTGATGTTCTCTTCATCGGACTCCAGTTCGCTGTTGGCGGGGAAGGTCAGTTTTTCCTCGCCTTCGGCCAGTTTCTCCCGCGCCAGCGGTTGCAGTTCGTTCAGCGGAAACCAGTAGTACTGCAGGCTACGGGCCAGTTTTTCCTTGGTTTCCTCGCTCAATGGCACAACCGATTTAAGCCGCCGCGCCGGATCGCTGGAGAGAATGATGATGCCGTTCTCGTCGCTGACGAAGGCTTCCAGGCGCGCACGCTGCCAGCGTTCTTCCATGGCTTCGAGGCGGACCTTGACCACGGCAACGCCGATGATCTTGCCGTGCTCTTCCAGGCCATGAGCCAGGTAATAGCCGGGTTCGCCACTGGTGCTGCCGATGCCATAGAAACGCCCCGGCTGACCGCGCACGGCATTCTGGAAATAGGCGCGGAAGGACAGGTCTTCACCCAGATAACTGTCGACATCGCGCCAGTTGCTGGTGGCCAGTACGCGACCGGTGGTGTCCATCACATAGATGGCCCGACTGCGGCTGCGCCGGTTCAGGCCTTCAAGGTATTCGTTGACCGTCTGCCGGAGTTCCGGCGATGGGTCGGCCAACAGCCTGGAAACACTGGATTCGAGTTCCAGCAGGCTGGGCAGGTAGGTGTACTTGCTGATCTCGCTTTCGACGGCGCGGGCGTGCAGTTCCAGCTGACGCTGGCCGTTCTCGCTGAGGCTGCGAATTCCGTAGTGTTCACTGACCCAGAAGCCGATGTAACCCAAGCCGATCATCAGGGCGATGATCAGCGGCGGCAGGAACAGATGGCGAATCAAACGGGGTTTCACGGCGAGTGATGGCGGCGCGGCGCGATAGAGAGTGGAGTCGCATTTCATCACAGATGCCTTGGGTCAACCACAACACAAATATCCATATACCCACGAGCCCTGTGGGAGCTGCTGTGTGAGAGGGCAAGCCCAACCGGATCCCGTAGGAGCCAGGCTTGCCGGCGAAGGCGTCCTTAAGTGCGCCTTCGCCGGCAAGCCTGGCTCCTACGAAAAACGGTTCACTCCCACACAAGTGGTGCCCGGTGCCTTAGTGCTGCAAAATCTTCGCGAGGAAGTGCTGTGTACGCTCGGCACGGGCATTGATGTCGCCGAAGAACTCTTCTTTCTTGCAGTCTTCGATGATCTTGCCCTGGTCCATGAAGATCACCCGGTCCGCTACCTTGCGGGCGAAGCCCATTTCGTGGGTCACGCACATCATGGTCATCCCTTCGTGGGCCAGTTGCACCATCACGTCGAGTACTTCGTTGACCATTTCAGGGTCCAGCGCCGAAGTCGGTTCGTCGAACAGCATGACGATCGGGTCCATCGCCAGCGCACGGGCAATCGCCACACGCTGTTGCTGACCGCCGGAGAGTTGGCCCGGGTGCTTTTTGGCGTGGGCGGAGAGGCCGACGCGCTCAAGCAGTTGCAGGGCTTTTTTGGTGGCTTCTTCCTTGCCGCGGCCCAGCACCTTGATTTGCGCGATGGTCAGGTTATCGATGATGCTCAGGTGCGGGAACAGTTCGAAATGCTGGAACACCATGCCGACGCGCGAACGCAGTTTTGGCAGATTGGTCTTCGGGTCGGCGATGGAGGTGCCGTCGACCACGATGTCACCTTTCTGGAACGGTTCCAGCGCGTTGACGCATTTGATCAGGGTGGATTTTCCGGAGCCAGACGGCCCGCACACCACGATCACTTCGCCTTTTTTGACCTCGGTGCTGCAATCAGTCAGTACCTGGAAGTCGCCATACCACTTGTTGATGTTCTTGATAGAGATCATACGGCAAACCTTTTTTGCAGACGCTTGACCAGCAGCGAGGCGGCAAAGCTGATTGTGAAGTACGTGAGACCTGCGAAGATCAGGAACTCATTGGAGCGACCGATGATGTCGCCACTGGCGCGCGAGGCATTGAGGAAATCCACCAGACCGACCGCGTAAACCAGCGAGGTGTCCTGAAACAGGATAATGCTCTGTTGCAGCAACAGCGGGGTCATCTTGCGGAACGCTTGCGGCAGGATGATCAATCGCATCATCTGGCCGTAACCCATGCCCAATGCTTGGGCAGCACCCATCTGGCCCTTGGGGATCGATTGCACGCCGGCCCGGACGATTTCGCAGAAGTACGCCGCTTCGAACATCATGAACGCCACGATGCACGAGGCGAACGCGCCGATCGGGGTGTCTTCGCCGGTGATCCAGCGCAGTACGAACGGCACCGCCAGGTAGAACCAGGTGATGACCAGCAGCAGCGGGATCGAGCGGAAGTAGTTAACGTAGGCGCCGGCAATGTTCGACAGCAGTTTGCTGTGGGACAGACGCATCAGCGCCAGGATTGTGCCGAGGATGATCCCGCCGACGACGCCCAGCGCCATCAGTTGCAGGGTCATGACCATGCCGTTCCACAAACCCGGCAGGGACGGGATGATGCCCGAGAAGTCGAATTCCATCATTTACCCCCTACGGAAATCAGGCCCGGTACGGCGACTTTCTTCTCGACCATGCGCATCAGCAGCATCAGGCCCATGTTCAGTGTGAAGTAGATCAGCGTTGCCAGGGTGAAGGCTTCGAACAGGTTGGCGGAGAACTCTGCGGTCTGTTTGGTCTGCGCGAGCAGTTCCATCAGGCCGATCAGCGATGCCACGGACGAGTTCTTGAATACGTTCAGGAATTCCGAGGTGAGCGGCGGAATGATGATGCGGTATGCCTGGGGCAGCAGCACATTCCAGTAGATCTGTGGCAGCTTGAAGCCCATGGCACGGGCGGCGGATTCCTGGCCGCGAGGCAGCGCCTGGATACCGGTGCGCACTTGTTCGCACACCCGGGCGGTGGTGAACAGACCCAGGCACACGACGACGCTGAGGAAGGCCGAGGTGGTCGGGTTGAGATCCTGCTTGTACCACTCCTGGATGTCCGCAGGCAGCAGGTCGGGCACCAGGAAGTACCAGATGAACAGCTGAACCAGCAGCGGCACGTTACGGAAGAGTTCGACGTAGCAGGTCGCGATGCCCGATACGATGCGATTCGGTACCGTGCGCATGACGCCCAGAATCGAGCCCAGCAGCAGCGCGATGATCCAGGCTGCGACGGCAATGGCGATGGTCCAGCCCAAACCGGAGAGGTACCAGTCGAAATAAATCTCGCTGCCCACGCCGGTGGACTTGAAGAACACGCCCCAGTCCCAGTTGTAATTCATTAGGGTCTCCCCTCGGATTCGTTCGATTTACAAATGCCCGCCTGGGGAAGCTCCGTTCCCGCCCGATCTTGAAGATCAGGCACACACGAGCGGCTCGACAACCACCGGTTCGAGTGTTTCCAGAAATGCCAGCAGGGAGTGACAACCCCTGAAAGGGCAAAGGCTCTCTCAGGGGATAAGGTTAGTCAGAAATCAGGATTTCTTTTCGTCAGCCGCTTTGTCGGTCGGATTGGCGATCAGGGCCTTGAGCTCGTCGCTCATCGGGAAGTTCAGGTTCAGGTTTTTTGGCGGGATTGGCTGCATGAACCATTTTTCGTAGATCTTGTTGATCTCGCCGGACTTATAGGTCGCGACGATGGCGTCGTCGACAGCTTTCTTGAACGGCGCGTCGCCCTTGCGGACCATGCAACCGTAGACTTCAAAGGACTGTGGAGTACCGGTCACGACCCAGTCGGTCGGCTTCTTGGCCTTGGCCATTTCGCCAGCCAGCAAGGCGTCGTCCATCATGAAAGCAACGGCACGGCCGGTTTCCAGCATCTGGAAGGACTCGCCGTGGTCCTTGGCGGAGATCACGTTCATGCCCATCTGCTTGTCGGCGTTCATCGACTTGAGGATGCGCTCGGACGTGGTGCCGGCGGTGGTCACGACGTTCTTGCCTTTGAGGTCGGCGAAGTCTTTGTATGGGGAATCTTTCTTGGCCAGCAGCTTGGTGCCGATTTCGAAGATGCCGACGGAGAAGTCAACTTGTTGCTGACGCTCGACGTTGTTGGTGGTGGAACCGCACTCGACGTCCACGGTGCCGTTCTGCACCAGCGGGATACGGGTTTGCGAGGTCACCAGGTTGTATTTGACCTGGAGGTTGGGCATGTCCAGGTCTTTCTTGATGGCTTCGACGATTTTCAGCTGGATATCGTGGGAGTAGCCAACCGGTTTGCCGGAAGCGTCCGCGATATAGGAAAACGGAATGGAAGCGTCACGATGCCCGAGGGTGATGGTGCCGGACTCTTTGATCTTCTTCAGTGTGCCGGTGAGTTCGGCAGCGAAAACTGGAGTGCTAATCAGAGCGGCAGCAATGGCTGCGCCCAGGATATGGGGAACGATGCGCATCAAATTTTCCTCGACATTGTTTTTATATGGAGCCAGTTCATCGGCCCTTTTTGGTGCTTCGAATGCTTGCGGGCTCCTGAAGGGGTGGCGCAGCGAACATTCGTCCAAGAGTGTAGAGCATGACTCGTGCCAGGCTAGGCGATATGGCTCAAGATATTGATTTGTAAGGCTATTAAATTTTTATGGCGCATTTTTTCACGATCAGTAATCCGGTTATCCGAATCGACTGACAAGTCGCGTTCGGAAAACCGAATGAATCCCCCCTCAACCTGTAGGAGCGAGGCTTGCCCGCGAAGAACGATAACGCGGTGCTCCAGGCAGACCGCGGTGATCCATTCGCGGGCAAGCCTCGCTCCTACAGTCTTGCGGGTTATGAAAAAGCCCCTGAGTCGTGAGATTCAGGGGCTTCTGGTTCAACCGAATTGCCGATCAGGCCGCTTCGATCTTGCTGCGGTTCTGTTCGACCTTGTTCAGGTAATCCTTGAGCTTCTGCTGTTCCGCCTGGGTAGTGAACAGCCCAAGCTTGCTGCGGCGCCACAGAATGTCGTGGGCGGTGGTCGCCCACTCTTCGCTGCACAGGTAATCGACTTCGCGGGTGTAGAGACCGCCGCCGATGTGTTCGCCCAGGTCGCTGAGGCTTTCCACACCTTCGAGCATGCGCCAGGTGCGGCTGCCGTAAGTAGTGGCCCAGCGTCGGGCGATTTCGGTGGGCACCCAGTCGAACTTGTCGCGGATCCGCGAGCTCAAGGCCTGCGGGGTGGTCATGTCTTCGCCGCCGGGCAGGGTAGCGCTGGCAGTCCAGCTCGGCTTGATGTGCGTGAAGTACGGTGCCAGTTGCGCCAGCGCCGATTCGGCCAGTTTGCGGTAAGTCGTCAGTTTGCCGCCGAACACCGACAGCAGCGGCGCTTCTTCGGCACTGCCCGACAATGCCAGGGTGTAGTCGCGGGTGACGGCCGACGGGTTGTCGGATTCGTCGTTGCACAACGGACGAACACCGGAATAGCTGTGCAGGATATCGTCGCGGCTGATTTGCTTCTTGAAGTGGGCGTTGACCACTTTGAGCAGGTAATCGGTTTCGCCTTCGGTGATTGCAACTGCGGCCGGGTCACCGGTGTACTCGCGGTCGGTAGTGCCGATCAGGGTGAAGTGGTTCAGGTACGGAATGGTGAACACGATGCGCTGATCTTCGTTTTGCAGAATGTGCGCGTGTTCGCCTTCATACAGCTTCGGCACGATCAGGTGGCTGCCCTGGATCAAACGGATGCCGTACGGCGATTCCATCTTCAGGTCGTCACGGATGAACTTGGCGACCCACGGGCCGGCTGCATTCACCAGCGCTTTGGCGCGGATCGAAAACAGGCTGCCATCGGCACGTTCCAGATTCAGGTGCCACAGGCCCTTGGTGCGACGGGCACTGGCGCAGCGGGTCTGGGTGTGAACGTGAGCGCCTTTCTCGCGGGCGGCCATGGCGTTCAGCACGACCAGACGTGCGTCATCGACCCAGCAATCGGAATATTCGAAGCCTTTGGTGATTTCGCTTTTCAGTGCACTGTCCGGGCCGAACTTCAGGCTTTTCGAGCCTTCGAGTTTTTCCCGTTTGCCGAGGTGATCATAAAGGAACAGGCCGGCGCGGATCATCCAGGCCGGACGCAGGTGCGGGCGGTGCGGCAGCACGAAGCGCATCTGTTTGACGATGTGCGGCGCCTTGGCCAGCAATACTTCACGCTCGGCGAGAGCTTCGCGCACCAGGCGAAATTCGTAATGTTCGAGATAGCGCAGGCCACCGTGGATCAGCTTGCTGCTGGCGGACGAGGTGTGGCTGGCCAAGTCATCCTTTTCGCAAAGGAACACCGAAAGACCGCGACCGGCGGCATCCGCTGCGATCCCCACGCCATTGATCCCACCACCGATGACGGCGATATCGTAGACCTCGGCGAGAGGGGGCATAGGCAAGGTAGAAGTGGGCATCGGCTGGCCTCGGGTTTTTGAATTTCTATATTTGAATTCGAACATTAATGTTCATTTGCGAAAATATTAGCCCATAAAGACGCCCACAGCCAGTGTGCTTCGATTGAAAATACTGATCGAAGGGCGGTTAAAGGAAAATTTTCGAACATTTAGACGCGGTTTTGTGGCGAGGGGGCTTGCCCCCGTTCGGCTGCGCAGCAGTCGCAGAGCGGGTTGCGATGTTTAACTGAGGGATTGGCGGTGAATGGTTTTGGGGCCGCTTCGCGGCCCAACGGGGGCAAGCCCCCTCGCCACAACGGGCCGATGTGCTTACACGACTTCCAGCCGAATCTTGTGCTGGCTCAACAACTGCGCCAGGGCCGGCGAAGGCTGCTGGTCGGTGACCAGGCAATCGATCAGGCTGATCGGCCCCAGGCGAATCATGGCGTTGCGCCCGAATTTGCTGGAGTCAGCCGCCAGAATCACCTGCCGGGCGTTGGCGATGATCGCCTGGGACACCCGTACTTCCTGATAATCGAAGTCCAGCAAACTGCCGTCTTCATCAATACCGCTGATGCCGACCAGCGCGAAGTCGACCTTGAACTGGTTAATGAAGTCGACACTCGCCTGACCAACCACGCCACCGTCACGCCGCACGTTGCCACCGGTCAGCAGCACATCGAAATCGTCCTTGGCGCTGAGCATCGAGGCCACGTGCAGGTTGTTGGTGATGATCTTCAGGTGGTTGTGGTTGAGCAGCGCCCGAGCGATGGATTCGGTGGTGGTGCCGATATTGATGAACAGCGAGGCGTGATCGGGAATCTGAGCGGCAATGGCTTCGCCGATACGCTGCTTTTCATCGCGCATCTGGTCGGCGCGCATCGCGTAGGCGGTGTTTTCGACGCTGGAGTCGTAGGCTGCGCCGCCGTGGTAGCGACGCAACAGATTCACTTCCGCCAGTTGATTGATATCGCGGCGGATGGTTTGCGGTGTAACGACGAACAGCTGGGCCATTTCCTCGATGCTGACATAGCCGCGTTCGCGGACCAGTTCGAGGATTTGCTGCTGACGGGGAGGCAGATTCATGGGGCTTCCTTTGGGCTGCCGTGCAAAATTTGCCCATGATGCCGGAGGAATCTGCTCCCTGCCAGTTAGAACCCGTCCTTGGCTTATTCAGCGCCTTCGTGCGGTTCCCAGTCGCGAGTGCGGCTGACGGCTTTTTTCCAGCCAGCGTAGAGTTTTTCCTTCGCGGTTTCGTCCAGCGTCGGTTCGAACTCGCGCTCGATCACGGCCTTGCCGCGCAACTCGTCCAGGCTGCCCCAGAAGCCACACGCCAGACCCGCCAGGTAAGCGGCGCCCAACGCTGTGGTTTCGCGCATTTGCGGACGCTCGACCTGAGTGCCGAGGATGTCGGCCTGGAATTGCATCAGGAAGTTGTTCGCCACTGCGCCGCCGTCCACGCGCAGGGATTTGAGGCGTTCACCGGAATCCTGTTGCATGGCGTCCAGAACGTCGCGGGTCTGGTAGGCAATCGACTCCAGCGCGGCGCGAATGATGTGATCCACGCGTACGCCGCGGGTCAGGCCGAACAGCGCGCCACGGGCATACGGGTCCCAGTACGGAGCACCCAGGCCGGTGAAGGCCGGCACCAGGTACACACCGTTGCTGTCCTTGACCTTGTTGGCGAAGTATTCGGTGTCGTGGGCGTCGTTGATGATTTTCAACTCGTCACGCAGCCACTGCACGGTGGAGCCACCGTTGAACACCGCGCCTTCCAGGGCGTAGGCCACTTCGCCACGCGGGCCACAAGCGATGGTGGTGAGCATGCCGTGTTTGGATTTCACTGCTTTGTCGCCGGTGTTCATCAGCAGGAAGCAACCGGTGCCGTAGGTGTTTTTCGCTTGGCCTGGCTCGACGCACATTTGGCCGAAGAGGGCCGCCTGCTGGTCGCCGGCGATCCCGCCAATGGCGATGCCGCTTTTGGTGTGGCCGTAGATTTCGGACGACGATTTAACTTCCGGGAGCATCTCGCGCGGGATGTCGAGGACTTCCAGCATCTTCGCGTCCCACTCCAGCGTATGGATATTGAAGAGCATGGTGCGCGAGGCGTTGGTGTAGTCGGTGACGTGCACCTTGCCGCCGGTAAATTTCCAGATCAGCCAGCTATCGACAGTGCCGAACAGCAGTTCACCCTTGCGCGCACGCTCGCGGCTGCCTTCGACGTTGTCGAGGATCCACTTGAGCTTGGTGCCAGAGAAGTACGGGTCGGTGACCAAGCCAGTGGTGTCGCTGATGTATTGCTCGTGGCCATCGCGCTTGAGCTGCTGGCAGATCTCGGTGCTGCGGCGGCACTGCCAGACGATCGCGTTGTAGATCGGGCGGCCGGTGGTCTTGTCCCAGACCACGGTGGTTTCGCGCTGGTTGGTGATGCCGATGGCCGCGACCTGATCGTGATGCAGGCCGGCTTGAGCCAGAGCCTCGACCATCACGGCGCTTTGGGTGGCGAAGATTTCCATCGGGTCATGCTCGACCCAGCCGGCTTGTGGGTAATGCTGTGCAAATTCGCGTTGGGCGGTGCAGACCACGTTCGCGTCACGGTCGAAAATGATCGCGCGGGAGCTGGTCGTACCCTGATCGAGGGCAATGATGTAGTTCTTATTCTGTATGTCGGTCATGTCGATTGCCTTGGACGAAAATTAGGAAGTGAGGTCAGGCGCGGGACCACATGGGCAGGATCACGCGCCAACGGTTTCAAGACGTTCTTGGTTTGCCGTCAATGGCCGGTGTTGCATCCTTTGTAGCAGGTATGGCGCTGGGCAGATGGCGGGCAATCAGCCCGCGATAAGCTGCAGCACCGAGGCAGGCACCGACAATCGGTGCAAAAAACGGGATCAGGAAGTACGGGATATCGCGCCCGCCAGTGAAGGAAATTTCACCCCAGCCTGTGAAAAAAGTCATTAGTTTAGGACCGAAGTCGCGGGCCGGGTTCATCGCAAAACCGGTCAGTGGGCCCATCGAGCTACCGATCACGGCAATCAGCAGGCCGATCAGCAACGGTGCCAGCGGCCCTTTGGGCAGGCCATTGTTGTCGTCGGTCAACGACATGATCACGCCCATCAGGATGGCGGTGATGATCACTTCTACCAAAAAGGCCTGGGCTGTGGTCAGGGCAGGGTTCGGGAAAGTGGAGAACACCGAAGCCAATTCAAGGCTGGCCTGGGTGCCACGAACCATTTGGTGAGTTTGTTCGAAATCGAAGAAAAGGTTGCTGTACAGCGTGTAAACCAACAAGGCCCCGCAGAAGGCGCCGGCCACCTGGGAGAAGATATAGAAAGGCAGTTTGCGCTTTTCGAAGTCAGCGAAAATGCTCAGCGCGATGCTCACGGCAGGATTGAGGTGCGCACCGGAAACGCCGGCGGTGAGGTAGATCGCCATGCTGACGCCAACCCCCCAGATAATGCTGATTTCCCATAGCCCAAAGCTGGCACCCGCCACCTTGAGCGCGGCAACACAGCCAGTACCGAAAAAGATTAGCAGTGCAGTACCCAAAAACTCGGCCATGCATTGGCTCGAGAGCGACGGTTGTTGTAAAGCAGTTGTCATTGAAAACCTCGTTTTTGTTGTTGTCTGGCGCTTTTTCATCAAGGTCAAAGCGCGATTTTCACCGAGGAGGATCCCCATCCTGGGCTCGGCTTGCTGCTGGATGCTGCAGTGAGACATTCGTACAGTATTCAGATTCGAAAAAATATAGACAAGAAACGCTGCTGTCAAAGGTCGAAAGTGAACTGTCAGTCATATTTCAACTATTAGTCACGTGAATGATCACATCGTTCATCGGGGAGGCTGACCGTGGACGAACGGCACTGAAGCCCGGCCAAGCTTTTGAAATAGCGTTGTAATAGAGCCTTTTATCGATCAATGACCTAGAATCTGCGCAGTATTTTTCTTCTGCCGCCAAGCTTGGAGCTGCCATGACCCCCGCATTGGATTTGTTGAAAAAAGTTCGTGCCGAACATCGCGTGCACAGTTACGAACATGATCCGAAGGCCGCGTCCTATGGTCTGGAGGCCGCGGAAAAACTGGGCTTGGACCCGGCCCAGGTGTTCAAGACATTGCTGGCGGCCAGCGAAAAGGGGGAACTGTTGGTGGCAGTGGTGCCGGTCGTCGGAAGTCTGGACTTGAAGGCGCTGGCACAGGCCGCTGGCGTGAAGAAAGTCGAAATGGCTGATCCCGCTGCTGCACAGCGATCGACAGGGTATCTGTTAGGGGGTATCAGTCCGCTCGGGCAGAAGAAGCGCCTGCGTACCTTTATTGACAGTTCAGCTCAGCCTTTTTCCAGCATCTTTGTCAGCGCCGGACGGCGTGGACTGGAAGTCGAACTGGCGCCCGCCGTATTGGCCGAACACACCCAGGCGAAGTTCGCCGACATCGGTCGCGCCTGAGCAGAAGGCCTCGGGCGTTCAGCCCGGCGCTGTATGGTGAAAATTGATTCGCTCTGTCACTGGTGAAGGGCTCTTCGTGGCGCCATGCTCGTCGACCTGAAAAAGGGAGAAGTGGCATGCAGCTAGAGTTTCATCAGGTCGACGCGTTCAGTGATCGGCCGTTCAGTGGCAACCCGGCGATGGTGTACCGGCTCGATACCTGGCTCGACGATGAGTTGATGCAAAAAATCGCCGCCGAACACAACCTCGCCGAAACCGCATTTCTGGTCCGTGAGGGTTCCGTCTGGCACATCCGCTGGTTTACCCCGACCACCGAAGTCCCGTTATGCGGCCATGCGACCCTGGCCAGCGCCTATGTTCTGTTTGAAATCTATAAGGAGCCGGCCGAACGACTGGACTTCATCTGCAAGTCCGGCCCGCTGAGTGTCAGCCGTGAGGGCACGCGCTTGTGGCTGGATTTCCCGGCCATCGTGCCGACAGAAGTGGGCGTGATCCTGGATGTCGAGCACGCCTTGGGTGTGAAAGCAGTCGATGTGTTGGGTTCCAAAGAATTGTTCGTGGTGCTGGAGTCCGAGCAAGCCGTGCTCGATTGTCAGCCGGACATGGTTGCGCTGGCAAAACTGCCGTGGCCAGGCGCCATTGTGACGGCCAAGGGCAACACGCATGATTTTGTATCGCGGTACTTTGCGCCAGCAATCGGTATCAACGAAGACCCGGTGACCGGATCGACCCACTGCAGCCTGATTCCGTACTGGTCGGAACGCTTGAACAAGTCGAGTCTGACGGCTTATCAGTGCTCGGGGCGGGGCGGGGAGTTGTTTTGCCAGCTGGAAGGGGATCGAGTGAGTATTGGCGGGAATGCGACGCTGGTTGCGAGCGGCACATTATTGCTCGGATGATTTTTTATGTAGGAGCGAGGCTTGCCCGCGAAGGCGTCATGCCAGTCAACGATGATGTCGACTGATACGACGCCTTCGCGGGCAAGCCTCGCTCCTACAGATCCTGGTGTCAGCTGGCGGAGCTGTACCGCCGAACACCGGATTCGATCACCGGAATTTGCGCCGCCGTGCTGCCGGACGCCTGGAACAACACCAGGTGTTCAGCCGCCACCCGAATACCTACTTCAGCACCGACCAGATGATCGGCATGGCTCGGGAAAATCGACTCCAGCTGTGCGCCTGTAGGCAACTGCAAGCGGTACAGGGTTGATGCCCCCTGGAAGCTCTTGCCGACAATCTGCGTCCTCAGTGGGCTGTCCGGCGCATAGACGATATCGTCCGGACGCAACAACACGTCCACGGCGCATCCGATCGGCCAGGTGTAGGCACGGTTGCCGCGCAATTCACCCAGCTCGGTCTGCACCGATTCCGGGCTGCTCAACTGACCGCGAATGAAGTAACCCTGGCCAATGAAACTGGCCACGAATGGCGTCAGTGGTTCGTGATAGAGGTTGTAGGGCGTGTCCCACTGCTCCAGGCGACCTTCCTTGAAAACGCCCACGTGGTCGCTGACCGCGAAGGCTTCTTCCTGATCGTGGGTCACCAGGATCGCACTGGTGCCGCGAGCCTTGAGAATGTCGCGTACCTCATGGCTGAGCTTGCGTCGTAGTTCACCGTCGAGGTTGGAGAACGGCTCATCGAGCAACAGCAGTTGCGGTTCCGGCGCCAGGGCGCGGGCGAGGGCGACACGTTGCTGTTGGCCACCGGACAGCTCATGGGGGAAACGCTTGCCGAGGTTTTTCAGGTTGACCAGTTCGAGCAGCTCTTCGGTGATGCGATCCTTTTGCGGGTGCTTGCGGATCCCGAAAGCGATGTTCTCGGCCACGCTCAAATGCGGAAACAGTGCGTAATCCTGGAACACCATGCCGATCCGGCGTTTCTCCGGGGCGAGGGTGAAGCCGGCGCTGGAGATGGTCTCGCCCGCCAGCTGGATTTCACCTTCGTGCACCGGTTCAAAACCGGCAATTGCCCGCAGGGTGGTGGTTTTGCCGCAGCCCGAAGACCCCAGCAGGCAACCGATGTCGCCGGCATTCAAATGCAGGTTGAGGTTCTGCACGACCCGCTGGTTTTGGTAACCGCAGGCCAGGTTGCGCAGGTTCAGCAGTAAGGTCTGGCTCATGCGTGGTGGTACGAAGGTGGGACCAGAAACTCAAGCAGGGCCTTTTGTGCGTGAAGACGGTTTTCGGCTTGATCCCAGGCCACCGAGCGCGAGTCGTCGAGCAGGTCAAGGCTGATTTCCTCGCCACGGTGGGCCGGCAGGCAATGCATGAACAGCACGTCCGGCGCGGCCAGGTCGAGCAGGGCACGGTTGACCTGGAACGGTGCGAACAACTTCAGGCGCTTGGCGGTTTCCTCTTCCTGGCCCATGGAGGTCCAGACGTCGGTGCTCACCAGATGCGCGCCGCGCACGGCTTCCTGCGGATCGCGGATGATGGTTACCCGATCGCCGGCTTGAGCCACGAACTCAGGGTTGGGTTCGTAACCTTCCGGGCAGGCGATGCGCAACTGGAAGTCGAACTGGATCGCCGCTTCTATATAGCTGTTGCACATGTTGTTGCCATCGCCGATCCAGGCCACGGTCTTGCCTTGAATCGAACCGCGGTGTTCGAGGAAAGTTTGCATGTCGGCCAGCAACTGGCAGGGGTGCAGGTCATCGGACAGGCCGTTGATCACCGGCACGCGGGAGTTGGCGGCGAATTCGGTCAGGGTGCTGTGGGCAAAGGTACGGATCATCACCGCATCGAGCATGCTCGACATGACGATGGCACAGTCGCCGATCGGCTCGCCGCGACCCAGTTGCGTATCGCGTGGCGACAGGAAGATCGCCTGGCCACCGAGCTGGATCATGCCGGCTTCAAACGAGATACGGGTGCGGGTCGAGGACTTCTCGAAGATCATCCCCAGGACGCGGTTCTTCAAAGGCTCGAACAGTACGCCGCGGTTACGCAGGTCCTTGAGCTCAACGCCTCGACGGATCACGCTGACCAGCTCTTCGGGCGTGCAATCCATCAGGGAGAGAAAGTGCCTTGCGCTCATCATTGACTACCTTTTTGCAACAGACCGCAGATACTCAAAGCCTTGTTTAACTGAAAAACGGGCGAGACCTGCGGCGTAAGCCGCACGGGGCGACGAAATAGGGGAAGGCGCGATATTGACATTAAATGTCGCGTTTTTCCAATGGGCTACGGTGTTTAGAGGATTTCAGAGGGGCTACGGGTGACCGCAGTAGCGCTTTTGAAGCCTGTTTCCTGACAGCAGCCAACCATTTGTACACCGCGCTCGCCGGGCTTGGCAATCAAACAGGGCGCGGGCGACACGCTGGCGGTCGGTTTTTGACCTGTCATTCGGGCCTTTGGCGGGCATTGTGTCTCGTCCAAACATTTGCTAAAGCAAAGTGCTGGGTTATAACTAGAGCACGAGCGACGCAGGAAGCCCTTGGAATGGAATCGAAAGAACAGCTGTTGATGGAGCTACTCGGCCTGACGGCCCGCTCCCTGACCCACCTCACTGCTTCCATGACCTCGATGTCTTTCGAGCTGTTGCGCAGTGAAGACGAAGTCACGAAGGTAGCTGGCCGGCGCATGATCGACCGCATGGCGACCGTCAGCGCCGGGCTCGACGAGCATTGGCGACTGATCGGCGAGCTCACCGGCGTGCATGTTGCCCATGAGCAGATCGAAACCATCGAGGAGATCCAGTTGCAGGCGCCGCCGAGTCTGCCGTCGAACTGATCCCTTGCTGCCATTGGCTGGCTTGATGGCCGCCGATTCACAAGACGAACGTCGCTGGCCAAGGGGTGAGTCGCGCGCCATAGTTTTGTTCCCGCGGCCGATATTGCCCGCCCAGAACAAAACAGAGACTGGCCATGACCAAGACTCTCCATCACCGTGCGTGCCACCTGTGTGAAGCCATCTGCGGCCTGACCATCGAAACCACCGAGGTCGAAGGCAACGGCGTACAGATCAGCTCGATCAAGGGTGACCCCCAAGACACCTTCAGCCGCGGGCATATCTGCCCCAAAGCGGTTGCCCTGCAAGACATTCAGAACGATCCGGATCGCCTGCGTCAGCCGATGCTGCGAGTAGGCAGCGAATGGCAGCCTATCGAGTGGGAAGACGCCTTTGCCCTTGTCGCCGAACGCCTGGCGGCGATTCAGGAGCGTCACGGGCAGAACGCGGTGGCGGTCTATCAGGGCAACCCCAGCGTGCACAACTACGGGTTGATGACCCACAGCAATTATTTTCTCGGCTTGTTGAAAACCCGCAACCGGTTTTCCGCGACGTCGGTCGACCAGTTGCCCCATCACCTGACCAGTCATTTGATGTACGGCCACGGCTTGCTGTTGCCGATCCCGGACATCGATCACACCGATTTCATGCTGATCCTGGGCGGCAATCCACTGGCCTCCAACGGCAGCATCATGACCGTGCCGGATGTAGAGAAACGCCTCAAGGCGATTCAGGCGCGGGGCGGCAAAGTGGTGGTGGTCGATCCGCGTCGCAGCGAAACGGCGGCGATTGCCGATCAGCATTTGTTCGTGCGCCCCGGTGGCGATGCGGCGCTGTTGTTCGGGCTGCTCAATACCTTGTTTACCGAAGGCTTGACCCGCGATAGTCATTTACCGGTCGATGGCCTGGATGAAGTGCGTGAGGCAATCGCAGGGTTCACCGCCGAGGCCATGAGCCCGCTGTGCGCGGTGCCCGCCGAGCAGATTCGCCAACTGGCGCGCGACTTCGCGGCAGCGCCGACAGCGGTCTGCTACGGCCGCATGGGCGTTTCGACCCAGGCTTTCGGTACCCTGTGCCACTGGCTGGTGCAACTGATCAATCTGGTCACCGGCAACCTCGACCGGGTGGGCGGTGCGGTGTGCACCGAGCCTGCGGTGGATCTGGTGGCATCGACCTCGGGCGGGCATTTCAACCGGTGGCAGAGTCGCGTGTCCGGACGTCCGGAATACTCTGGAGAACTGCCGGTATCGGCGCTGGCCGAAGAGATGCTCACCGAAGGGGAAGGGCAGGTCCGCGCGCTGATCACCGTGGCGGGTAATCCGGTGCTGTCCACGCCCAATGGCCGACAACTCGAGCAGGCGCTGGACGGATTGGAGTTCATGGTCAGCGTTGACCTGTACATCAATGAAACCACGCGTTATGCCGACCTGATCCTGCCGTCGACGTCTGCGCTGGAAAACGATCATTACGACACCACGTTCAACATGTTCGCGGTGCGCAACGTCACCCGCTTCAACCGGGCGATCCTCGCCAAGCCCGAAGGCGCGCTGCATGACTGGGAAATCTTCGTCGGGCTGGCCAACGCCTTTGCGGCGAAGACTGGCAAGGAGCTGAAACCGACCATCGCGCCGGCGCAGATGATCGACCGAGGGCTGCGAATGGGCCTGTATGGCGACGCTTCGGAACACAAATTGTCGCTGGCGACCTTGTTCGATCATCCTCACGGTATCGATCTCGGGGCGCTCAAACCCAACCTGGCGCCACGCCTGAAGACCGCCAATCAACGAGTCCAGGCAGCACCCGTCGAGATCCTCGCCGACCTGACGCGCTTCGCGGCTTTACAAGCACCGGTCGCCGATGAGCTGCTGATGATCGGCCGCCGTCATGTGCGCAGCAACAACTCATGGATGCACAACTATCACCGTCTGGTGAAGGGCAAGCCGCGTCATCAACTGCTGATGCATCCGGACGACTTGGCCAGTCGCGGGCTCAGCGACGGGCAGCGGGTGCGCGTCAGTTCGCGGGTCGGTGTGATCGAGGTTGAAGTGATCGCCAGCCTGGATATGATGAAAGGTGTGGTCAGCCTTCCTCACGGTTGGGGTCACGCGCGACCGGGTGTGCAGATGACGATTGCCAGCGGCCAACCCGGCTCCAGCGCCAATGACCTGACTGACGAATGTCAGCTCGATGAGTTGTCGGGCAATGCGGCGTTGAACGGCGTACCGGTGACCGTGGCGGTGGCGTGAACATGACTGTCGGGGAGGCCGAGCATGGCGCTCGGGTTTCCGTTACAATGCGCCACCGTGCCGACCACTGAGTCGGAAAGTTCAGCCGAGGTGCTCCATGGATATCATCGAAACGATTAAAGAGCAGATTGCCAACAACACCATTCTGCTTTACATGAAAGGCTCGCCGAATGCCCCACAGTGTGGGTTCTCCGCGAAAGCCGCTCAGGCTGTAATGGCCTGTGGCGAAAAGTTTGCCTATGTGGACATCCTGCAGAACCCGGAAATCCGCGCCAACCTGCCAAAGTACGCCAACTGGCCAACCTTCCCGCAACTGTGGGTCGGCGGCGAACTGGTTGGCGGTAGTGACATCATGACTGAAATGGCTGCCGACGGTTCGTTGCAAGCGACGATCAAAGCTGCTGTTGAAGCTGCTGCTGCCAACAAGACCGACGCCTGATTCGGTACCTGTAGGAGCGAGGCTTGGTGGCGAGGGGGCTTGCCCCCGTTCGAGTGCGTAGCGCTCGCAGGTCCTGGGTCCGCTGCGCGGCCCAACGGGGGCAAGCCCCCTCGCCACCAAGCCTCGCTCCTACAAGAGCGGTCATTAAAAAGCCCCGCCTCTTTAAAAGAGAGCGGGGCTTTTTATTACATCGCAATTAGCGGCGTAACATTTATTCTTCGCCCATCTGCGACTGCAGATAGTTCTCAAGACCGACTTTATCGATCAGGCCCAGTTGGGTTTCCAGCCAGTCGATATGTTCTTCTTCGGATTCAAGAATGTCTTCGAGCAGTTCACGGCTACCGAAGTCGCCGACAGTTTCGCAGTGAGCGATAGCGACTTTCAGATCGGCATGGCCGTCGCGCTCGATCTTCAAGTCACACTCAAGCATTTCCTTGGTGTGTTCGCCGATGTGCAGCTTGCCCAGGTCCTGGACGTTCGGCAGACCTTCAAGGAACAGGATGCGCTTGATCAGCTTGTCAGCGTGCTTCATCTCGTCGATGGATTCGTGGTACTCGTGCTTGCCGAGCTTGTTCAGGCCCCAATCTTCATACATGCGTGCATGCAAAAAGTATTGGTTGATCGCGACCAGCTCATTGGCAAGGATCTTGTTGAGATGCTGGATGACTGTAACGTCGCCTTTCATGATGGGGTCCTGCCCTGAGTAGCTGTCTATAAGGCAGAGTTTGAGCCGCGTAATTAAGAGTGTCAAACCTAAGTTATTGAAACTTAAATGAAAATTAATCGGAATAAGAATGTTTGTGTTCCGCGTCTAGAGCCTAAGCGATTGATTTCCAGACATAAAAAAACCGGACATCAAGTCCGGTTCTTTGAAATACGGTAGTTATGCGGCGGTAAATTCTGCGGGGTAGGGGATCGCCGCCTGGGCCGATTGCAGTTTGCCCAGGGTTTCGCGGACCACTTCCTTTGCAAGGCAGGCGCATTTACCGCATTGGCTGGCAACGCCAGTGGCCTGACGGACTTCCCGATAGCTGCAGCAACCTTCATAGATTGCATCGCGGATTTGACCGTCGGTGACGCCAGTGCAGAGGCAGACATACATAAGTGAGAACCGTCGCTGGTTGTGACTCAATTGCGATGGATCTTAATGTTAACGAGAATGATTGTCAAAGTGGTTTCTGAAGGTTTTCGTCATAAGGGCGTGTGACTGACGAACGGCTTCTTCTCACACCTTCCATGAGGAAAATATAGCAGCGGCCTTTCACCTGGCAGAAAAAACCGTTGAGGACAGGTCAAAAACGCGGTGTATGATGGTCGGCCTTTTGCGAAGGGGGATCGTGTCACAGGGCTGTCGCCTGAGGGTGGCAGGCTGATACGAACCCTGTACTTCACCGTTATTACACCAGGAGATATCCAATGAGCGTACTCGTAGGCAAACAAGCCCCTGACTTCACCGTACCGGCCGTACTCGGCAATGGCGAAATCGTAGACAGCTTCACCCTGTCCTCGGCCATCAAAGGCAAATACGGCCTGGTGTTCTTCTACCCACTGGACTTCACCTTCGTTTGCCCGTCCGAGCTGATCGCTCTGGACAACCGCATGTCTGACTTCAAGGCACGCAACGTGGAAGTGGTAGCCGTTTCGATCGACTCGCACTTCACCCACAACGCCTGGCGCAACACCCCGGTCAACAATGGTGGCATCGGCGAAGTTCGCTACACCATGGCGGCCGACCTGAAGCACGAAATCGCCAAGGCCTACGACGTTGAGTCCGAAGGCGGCGTGGCTTTCCGTGGCGCGTTCCTGATCGACGACAAAGGCGTTGTCCGCTCGCAGATCATCAACGACCTGCCGCTGGGCCGTAACATCGAAGAGCTGATCCGTCTGGTCGACGCTCTGCAATTCCACGAAGAGCACGGCGAAGTTTGCCCTGCCAACTGGAAAAAAGGCGACAAAGGCATGACCGCTTCCACCGAAGGTGTTGCGGCTTACCTGACCGAGAACGCTGCTGCGCTGTAAGGCACGTTCGAGGCATAAAAAAACCGGCTGCCAAGGCCGGTTTTTTTATGGGCGGGATAAACCCAGGCTGTTCACTTGTGGCGATAAGAGCAAGCTCTCTCGCCACAGATCAGTGACGGATCAGTCGTTGTAGTCTTCCCAGCCGCCCATTTGTTTCCAGCGATTGACGATGCCGCAGAACAGGTCAGCCGTCTTCTCGGTGTCGTAGCGGGCCGAGTGGGCCTCGCGACCGTCGAAGTCGATATCGGCTGCCTGGCAGGCCTTGGCCAATACGGTTTGACCGTAGGCCAGACCGGCGAGGGTCGCCGTGTCGAAGCTGGAGAACGGGTGAAACGGGTTGCGTTTCATGTCCAGGCGCGCGACAGCGGCGTTGAGGAAGCCCAGGTCGAAGCTGCTGTTGTGCCCGACCAGAATCGCCCGTTTGCAACCGTTGGCCTTCAGAGCCTTGCGCACACCGCGGAAGATATCGGTCAGGGCCGCTTCTTCACTCACCGCCATGCGAAGCGGGTGATCGAGCTTGATTCCGGTGAATTCCAGGGCTGCCGCTTCGATGTTCGCGCCTTCGAAAGGCTCGACCCGGAAGAAATAGGTGTGTTCAGGGTACACAAAGCCTTTTTCATCCATGCCGATCACGGTGGCGGCGATTTCCAGCAGGGCATCGGTGGCCGAGTTGAAGCCACCGGTTTCTACGTCGACAACGACCGGCAGGTAACCACGGAACCTGGCTGCCATTGGATGGCGGGAACCGCCTCCGCCGCCATTACCGTCCTGTTCGTCGTCGAAATGGTCTTCACTCACGCGTGTTCCTCCAGCAGGCGCCAGCGCAGTTTTTCACCGGCGCGCAGCGGGATTACAGTCAGCTCGCCAAACGGCAGGCTGGTTGGGGCGGTCCACTCATCGCGGACCAGGGTGATGCGATCGGTGTTCGCCGGCAGGCCGTAGAAACGCGGGCCATTGAGGCTGGCGAAGGCTTCGAGCTTGTCCAGCGCGTTGCGCTGTTCAAAGGCTTCGGCATACATCTCGATCGCGGCATAAGCGGTGTAGCAACCGGCACAACCGCAAGCCGCTTCCTTGGCGTGCTGGGCATGCGGTGCCGAGTCGGTGCCGAGGAAGAACTTGTCGCTGCCGCTGGTGGCGGCGTCGAGCAGGGCTTCCTGGTGGGTATTACGCTTGAGGATCGGCAGGCAGTAGAAGTGCGGCCGAATCCCGCCCACCAGCATGTGGTTGCGGTTGTACAGCAGGTGATGCGCGGTGATGGTTGCGCCAACGTTGGCCGAAGCCTCGTTGACGAACTGCACGGCATCAGCGGTGGTGATGTGTTCAAACACCACTTTGAGGGTCGGGAAACGCTCGACCACTCGACGCATGTGCTCATCGATGAAGATTTTTTCGCGATCGAACACGTCGACATCGCCACGGGTGACTTCACCGTGAACCAACAAGGGCATCCCGACTTCAGCCATGGCCTCGAGTGCGGGGAAAATCTTGTCGATGCTGGTGACGCCAGAATCCGAGTTGGTGGTCGCGCCGGCCGGGTACAGCTTGGCGGCGTAAACGAAACCGCTGGCCTTGGCCTCGCGAATTTCTTCGGGCTGTGTGCGGTCGGTCAGGTACAGCACCATCAGCGGTTCGAAGCGACTGCCGGCCGGGCGTGCAGCGAGAATTCGCTGGCGATAGCCGTCGGCTTCAGCGGCGTTACGCACCGGAGGTACCAGGTTGGGCATGATGATGGCGCGGCCAAAGGTGCGCGCGACATCCGCAACGGTATTGGTCAACACAGCACCATCGCGAAGATGAATATGCCAGTCGTCGGGACGCAGCAGGGTCAGGCGGTCGGACATGAGGGGATTCCAGGCGGGTCAAACTCAGGGGAATGCTACCGGAAAAGACTCTTGCAGGCACTCGCTATCAAGTTTTGCGGCAAGCTTCCGATATCCAACAGGTATGCCGTAAATATGTGTGTCGGTCTTTTTGTTGCAGAAGCCAGTGGAGCCTCCCGTGCGCCAGCGTTATTTAGCCTTGCTCAGTGTGTTTGCCAGCCTTCCCGCGATGGCGCTCACTTTCCAGACCCGTCTGGAGAGCATCGAGTGGACGGTCGAAGGTGACAAGTTCGAATGCCGCCTGACTCAACCCATCACCGATTTCGGTTCGGGAGAGTTCGTGCGTCGCGCTGGCGAGCAGGCGACATTTCGTCTGAAGGCCTACAACTCGATGATCGGTGGCGGTTCCGCGACCTTGCTGGCGGCCGCTGCGCCATGGCAGCCGGGGCGTGGCGACATCAACCTGGGCTCGGTACGAATCGGTAGTGGCAACGTGCTGTTCAACAGCTCGCAAGTTCAGGCCGGGCGCCTGATCAGCGGGTTGATGGATGGTCGCAGCCCGGTCGTTCGACACTCCTCGGGTGACGGTCGGGTATCTGAAGTCCGCCTGCTCCCGGTCAAATTCAGCAAGGCCTACAGTGACTATCAGGGGTGCGTGGCCAAGTTGCTGCCGCAGAATTTTGAACAGGTGAAGCAATCCGAAGTCGGCTTTCCGGGGGAGGGCATCGATCTCGACGCCCAAGCCAAGGCCCATTTGCAGGTCATGCTGGAGTTCATGAAAGCCGATCCGACGGTCAACCACATTGAACTCGACGGCCATTCCGACAACAGCGGCAACCGCCTGACCAACCGCGAACTGTCGCGACGCAGGGCGTTGGCCGTGATGGATTTCTTCAAGGCCAATGGTATTCAGGAATCGCAGATCACCCTGCGTTTTCACGGTGAGCGCTATCCTCTGGCGCCGAACACCAATGCCGCCAATCGGGCGAAGAACCGCCGGGTTGCCGTACGTCTTGAACGGGTCGCGCCGACCGAGCAACCGGCGCCTCAAGCCACCGCTTCCGCGGGCAGCGCGAAGACCTCCTGAACCTGCTGAAATCGTCGCTCGCTCGACATAATCTGTCGCTTCGTCGTCATAAGCTGTCGCGCCTCTGTAAATTATCCTGCATGAGCGGTAGACTTGACGGCTTTCCGTAGAACCCCGTGGAGTGATGGCATGGCGGACGTAAACAAGGTCGTTCTGGCGTATTCCGGCGGCCTGGACACTTCGGTGATCCTCAAGTGGCTGCAGGATACTTATAACTGTGAAGTAGTGACCTTCACCGCTGACCTGGGTCAGGGCGAAGAGGTCGAACCGGCCCGCGCCAAGGCACAGGCCATGGGCGTAAAAGAAATCTACATCGACGATCTGCGCGAAGAATTCGTGCGCGATTTCGTGTTCCCGATGTTCCGCGCCAACACCGTTTACGAAGGCGAGTACCTGCTGGGTACTTCCATCGCTCGTCCGTTGATCGCCAAGCGCTTGATCGAAATCGCCAACGAAACCGGCGCTGACGCCATTTCCCACGGCGCGACCGGCAAGGGCAACGACCAGGTTCGTTTCGAACTGGGCGCCTACGCCTTGAAGCCAGGCGTGAAAGTGATTGCTCCTTGGCGCGAATGGGACCTGCTCTCCCGTGAAAAGCTGATGGATTACGCTGAAAAGCACAACATCCCGATCGAGCGTCACGGCAAGAAAAAATCCCCGTATTCGATGGATGCCAACCTGCTGCACATCTCCTATGAAGGCGGCGTGCTGGAAGACACCTGGACCGAGCACGAAGAAGACATGTGGCGCTGGACCGTCTCCCCGGAGAAGGCTCCTGATAAAGCGCAGTACCTGGAACTGACCTACCGCAACGGCGACATCGTCGCACTGGACGGCGTCGAAATGACCCCGGCCACCGTGCTGGCGACCCTGAACCGGATCGGTGGCGAACACGGTATCGGCCGTCTGGACATCGTCGAAAACCGCTACGTCGGCATGAAGTCCCGCGGATGCTACGAGACCCCGGGCGGCACCATCATGCTGCGCGCTCACCGTGCGATCGAATCGATCACTCTGGACCGCGAAGTGGCTCACCTCAAAGACGAGCTGATGCCTAAATACGCCAGCTTGATCTACACCGGTTACTGGTGGAGCCCTGAGCGTCTGATGCTGCAACAGATGATCGATGCTTCCCAGGCCCATGTGAACGGCGTAGTGCGCCTGAAGCTGTACAAGGGCAACGTGATCGTCACCGGCCGCAAGTCCGACGAGTCGTTGTTCGACGCCAACATCGCGACCTTCGAGGAAGATGGCGGCGCCTACAACCAGGCCGATGCGGCGGGCTTCATCAAGCTCAACGCCTTGCGCATGCGCATCGCGGCGAACAAAGGCCGGAAGCTTTTCTGAGACCTTTGAGTCGGTAATGGATGTGTGGCCTCGTTGATGAGGCCACACATCTGAAAGAGGGATACCCTGTCGTACACTGCGTATTCAGCTTTTCTTCTTGCCTCTGTCAATACCTTTCTTCGCTTCTTTCTCCAATGGCTCTTCAAGAGCTGGCTGCTGTGTGCCTGTAAAGATTTTGACCAATCATCGTCAGCTCGTGTGAATTCAAATTGTAAGCAATGCAGAACGTCGCACCGTTGCGTTTCTTGGTGTGCTTTGAATGCCTGAGTGCACTTTCCTTCAGCAACGTCTCCGACTCGGCACAGGTGAGAAATACGATCATCTGAGCAGGATTTTCCTGTGCTTGCTGGATGTTCTCCACCAAGGCGCTGAATGCCATTTTGTTGTTCATCCACCGTGCATCAATGATATGCAGGTCTTTCAAGTGCTGGGGCAGGCGTACGTGGTGCTGGGTCGAGCTTTCATGCGGTGCCGGGTCGTTTCCTGACCGGTTAACGTTGCCCATGACCGTCATGAAGTGTTCCTCTTTTTCGAAATCGGAGGGCGCGTAAAGCGATCGATAGTTGAAATTGAGTGTGATGAAAAAAAGAAAAAGTAAATAAAATGGAAAACTAATCAGAAACCAGACATAGAGTTCTCTATCCTTGTTGTCGAGAAAGGGGAGGGACACGGCGGCCGATGTTTCAGACAGTGCTGCAAATATTGCAATGATTGTCATGGGGTTGGTGATTCTTTTTTTGAGTTTTATCATGTCTTCTGCTCATGAGATATTATTTCTTCTCGATTTGTTTGTGGGTGTGGATCTTGGGATGATAATTAATGAGTGGGATTTTTCTGTTGTTATGTTGTACTCCTTTTTTTAGTGGGTGATGTGGGTCGTTATAGTAACTGTATTATTCTTGGTTTAGGTATGGCTGTTTATTTGTTTTAAAGTTATATAGGTTTATTCTGTGGGTGAAATGTTGCCGTGTGTGAGCTTTCATAAGTCATTCGAGTCGAGTTGTACAGGGACTGGAAAATGCTCGTTACTTTTAAGCGTAGCTCAGTAGCCGAAGTCTGTCGGATTACTAGTGTCAGACCCTGTTCTTGTGTTTTTTTGGTTGAAAGTCGATACAAAAAACTGTCGAAGTGCTGAACCGCGTTCGGCTGGTAGCAATCTCATGACTCATGATATGCAATGATTTTTTGTAGGAATAATCCGTGTTGTTTGTAGGCCATGTCTCTCGCTGCGGGTGGCCGGGGGTGACGGCATGCCATGGGTGAAACGACTAGGCTATGGTGCGGGCTCTAAAAATTCGAACAGCGAAATTGGACTTGCCCATGAATAAAGTGCTGATCGTGGATGATCACCCCGTCATTCGTCTTGCGGTACGTATGCTAATGGAACGTCATGGCTACGAAGTCATTGCAGAAACAGATAATGGTGTAGATGCATTACAACTTGCCCGTGAACTAATGCCGGATATTGTCATTCTGGATATTGGAATACCGAAGCTGGATGGGTTGGAAGTCATCGCGCGTCTGGCATCGACGGCGATGCCTCTTAAAGTACTGATATTGACGTCCCAGGCGCCAGGGCACTTTTCCATGCGTTGCATGCAATCGGGTGCCGCGGGATATGTCTGCAAACAACAGGATCTCACTGAGTTGCTCAGTGCAATAAAAGCCGTACTGTCAGGCTACAGCTATTTTCCTAATCAGGCTCTGCATACCGTGCGTTCCAGTCTTGGGAACGCCAGTGAAGCCGATATGGTGGATCGTTTGTCCGGGCGAGAGATGATGGTCCTGCAACAGCTGGCCCGAGGAAAGACAAACAAGGAGATCGCCGATGGAATGTTCCTCAGCAATAAAACCGTCAGTACTTACAAAACCCGTTTGTTGTTAAAGCTTAATGCTCGCTCACTGGTCGACCTGATCGAATTGGCTCAACGCAATGGCCTGGTATGAAGCTGCCAGCGTTTGACGAGGCGCGATGAACGGGCGTTTATCAGGGGGCGGCACTTAGTAAAAAGCCTCCGTTTCGGGAGGCTTTTAGGTGTCATAAGTCAAAATCGTAATCGGCCAATTGCTTCTGCAGTCGGCGCTCCTCCAGCAGATTGTCGATGGTGCGGCGTTTGCTCAGGTTGGTCTTCGCCACTTCCACTATCGGCTCTGCGTCATCGGCCTCAACGGGGGTGAAGTCGTCTTCTACGTCCAATTGCTCTTTGCCAGTGCTCATAAGGTTAACTCCAGGCTAAGGCTGCCTTTGGCGCTCCTTATATCGACAATTTCCCGGCGGGTAAAAAAGATTTTTTCAATCGATCAATCAAAAAAACTAATAGAGCCTCAATCGTCCGAGGTCTTTTGCTTGTATTCGCACAAATCCTCGATCCGGCAACTGCCACAGCGCGGCTTGCGGGCCAGGCAAACGTAGCGCCCATGGAGAATCAGCCAGTGATGGGCGTCGAGCAGATATTCCTTGGGCACGAATTTCATCAGTTTCTGCTCCACCTCCACCACGTTCTTGCCGGGAGCAATGCCGGTACGGTTGCTGACCCGGAAAATGTGAGTGTCTACGGCCATGGTCAGCTGACGAAAGGCGGTATTGAGCACCACGTTGGCGGTCTTGCGGCCGACACCGGGCAAAGCTTCCAGCGCTTCGCGAGTCTGCGGTACTTCGCCTCCATGGCGCTCCACCAGCAAGCGACAGGTTTCGATCACGTTTTTCGCTTTGCTGTTGAACAGGCCGATGGTCTTGATGTACTCAGACAGCCCTTCGACGCCCAAGGCATGGATCGCCGCTGGCGTATTGGCCACCGGGAACAGTTTGGCGGTGGCCTTGTTTACGCCGACATCGGTCGACTGCGCCGAGAGAATCACGGCGATCAGTAATTCGAACGGTGAGGCGTAGGCCAGTTCGGTCTTCGGTTCAGGGTTGTCTTCGTGAAACCTGCGGAAAATTTCAAGACGTTTTGCGGCATTCATGGGCGATGCGTTTCCTCGAAGGCGGTCAATGTGGGGCAGCCGGGCGGCGGGTCCAGGCTTGATGTGCGGCGATCAGCAGTCCCAGCAGAATAAACCCGCCAGGGGCCAGTGTGGCCAGGTGCAGGCCCCCGTCGGCGACGAGAGTCCAGCCTTGCCAGTCCGGTTGCGTGGCACCGGCCATCCAGGACAGATGGCTACCGAGTGTCCCGTTGCCGATGAACTCGCGCAGCAAGCCCAAACCCGCCATCAAGGCGCCGAACAGGCCACACAGACGCAGTCGATCACGCCATGTGTCCTGGAAAAAACCGTTATGTTCCAGCACAACGCATTGCAGGGCGATCAATCCTGCGTAGAAACCCAGGTGCTGGTGCCATTGGAGCGACCAGGCTTGCGTGGCAAGTTCCGCGCAACTGGTCAGCGTGGCCGCCAGCAGCAGGCTAGCGAGCAAATGTGTGGCCGGCATCAGTCGCGAGCGCAAAACGCCCATGCTTACACCATAAACACTGAGCACCAGGGCGAACATCAGCCACAGGCCCAGGGCCGTTACCAATGAATCAGTGACGCCGATCAACGGCGTAAGCATCAGCGAGTTCTGCAGGGTTGATGACTTATTCATGAACGCTGCTCCCGATCAGCAGTTGCCGGTGTTCATCGAAGTAGCGCAGCGCGTCATGGGTGGCATTGATCACCGCTCTTGAGGTGATGGTCGCGCCCGCGATCTGATCGAATTGCCCTTGGTCCTTTTTCAAGGCCCAGCCATTGTCATCGGGGTCGGTTAGCGATTTTCCGGTAAACACCTGAAGCCAGGCATTGGGCCAGTCGGCGAGCTTTCCACCCAGCCCCGGCGTTTCCGATTGCTTGAGGGTTTTAACCCCCACTAACTTGCCTTGGGGGTCGATGGCGATCAGCAAATCAATGGCGCCGGCGTAGCCCAGAGTCTGGCTACGCAGCAACACAGCGCTCGGTTGGCCGGCCTTGGAAGCCAGGTAGCCACCCAACAGTGTGCTGTTGGCCAGGCGAGTGCTTTCTAAGCTGAGGGATTGTTCCAGTGGCTGATTGTCGTAGCTGTCGGGCGGCAGCAGATCCAGTAACTGGCGGCTGTCGATCAGGCGTTGTTCGGCGGCAATGCGCGCGGCGCTGGTGTGCTGCACGAGGTAAGTCGCACCCATCCCCAGGCCTGCCAGCACTACCAGGATCACAACGCTCGTCGCTCGGTTCATGGGGCAACCTGCTCCTGTCTGGACGCGGCAAACCGCTCCAGCGCCGGTACACAGAGGTTCATCAGCAAAACCGCAAAGGCCACGCCGTCCGGATACCCGCCCCATGTGCGAATCAGGTAAGTCAGTAACCCCACGCCTGCGCCGAACAGTAATCGGGCGATGGGGCTTTTTGCACCGGATATCGGTTCCGTCACGATGAAGAAGGCACCGAGCATGCTCGCGCCGGTGAGCAGATGAAACAGTGGCGAGCCATGAGAATCGGAGCCCGTACCGTTCCAGCACAACAGGCTGATGATGAACAGGCTGGCGAGCATGCCGACCGGTGCATGCCAACTGAATACCCGCCGCTGCAGCAGAAACGCACCGCCTGCCAGAAACGCCAGGTTGACCCATTCCACACCTCGGCCACCGAAACGGCCGAATGCCGGATTGCCGGCGAACAGTTCTTCCATGGTCAGGTTTTTGTTGATTCGCAGACTGTCCAGCGCCGTGGCCTGGGCCCACGCATCGGGTGTCTGGCCGAAGCTGAAGCCGAACACCTGTTGCAGCCCACCGAACAAATCCATGCCATGGGACGACGGCCAGTGAGTCATTTGCTGGGGAAATGTCACCAGGACCAGCGCGAAACCGAGCATCGCCGGATTGAACGGATTCTTGCCGACGCCGCCATACAAGTGCTTGCCGAAAAACAGTCCGAACGCCGCAGCACTGACCGTCAGCCACCACGGGCAATAAGGCGGCAAGGCCAGCGCCAACAGCGTCGCACTGACCAGCGCACTGCCGTCGCTCAATGTCGGTTTTACCGGTTGCTTGCGCAGCTGCAACACCGCCGCTTCAACGGCCAACGCGGTTGCCGCCGTCAGAGTCAGGTTGATCAACACCCCCCAACCGTACAGCCAGAACAACATCAGCATCCCCGGCACAGTGGCCAGCAATACCAGCTTCATGGCCTGTTGAAGGCGTTCGTCCACCGATTCAAGGGGCGGCATAGGCATCCACCTGACGCTCGGCTTCGCTGAGCGCATTTTGCAACGCTTCGATCTGTTCGGCCGGCGCCTCGCTTGTTTGAGCTTTCTTGAGTTCGGCGCGGCGCATGGCCAGCTGGATCTTCGCCCGTTTCAGCTCGGCATCTTTTGCCGGGGCAGGTGGCGCAGAGACCGGCGGTGCGCCGCTCTCCAGTTGCGCCAGCGCCTGTTCGGCGGCGTCGAACTGCTGTTGCAGTACGATCAGTTGCGATTGCTGTTCGAAGGTCGGTGGATGCCCGAAGGCCTTGAGCGATTTGTTCAGCTGCGCCCGACTCATCGCCAGATCGACCTTGGCCTTTTTCAATGCCGCATCGGCATTGGCGGCTTTCTGTGCGCGGACGCGCTCGAGTGCGGCCTGAACCGGGTCGAGCGTCACTTCGCTGGGCTGCACGGCGCGTTGGGCGCGGGCCTGGCGTTCGGCGAGCTTCTGCTCCTCTTCGCGATGCAAACGGGCATTGCGCTGTTCGAAACGGCGTCGTGCGTGATTGCGCTTGGCGGCCCGGGCCTGTTGTTCCTCCAGGCTGAACGCCAGCCCGCCGACAATCGGCAGCACCGTGGCCAGCGGTAACGGATGCATCTCGATGCAATCCACCGGGCAGGGCGCCACGCAGAGGTCGCAACCGGTGCACTCGTCGACGATGACCGTGTGCATGAATTTCGCCGCGCCGACAATGGCGTCGACCGGGCAGGCCTGAATGCACTTGGTGCAGCCGATGCATTCGGCTTCGCGGATGTAAGCGATCTGCGCCGGCGCCGAGCCGCGACTGACGTCCAGTTCCAGCACTGGCACTTTCAACAGGTCGGCCAGGGCCGCGATGGTTTCGCTGCCACCCGGTGGACACTTGTTGATCGGCTCGCCGCTAGCGATGCCTTCGGCGTAGGGTTTGCATCCGGGGTGGCCACACTTGCCGCATTGGGTCTGCGGCAAGAGGGCGTCGATGCGTTGAATCAGACTCATGTTTTGATCAGCCCGCTGAATCCGAGAAAAACCACCGCGATCAATCCGGCGCCGATCAATTCGATCGGCAGGCCGCGAAAGGGCAGGGGGATATCGTTGTCGAGTGTGCGCTGGCGCAAGTCGCTGAACAGACTCAGCACCAGCCAGAACCCCAGCCCGGCGCCAAGGCTCAGGGCCATGGCGTGGAAAACTCCCTTGTCGTTCTGAGCGTTGAGCAACGTCAGCCCAAGCACGCCGGCATTCCCCAGCAGCAGGGGCCAGAGACCGTCGAATGAAAGCTTCGCCAATAACCGGGAAAGCAGTTTCAGCAGAGGGGCGATCAGCAGAACGCTCAACGGCAGGAACACGAACAGCCGCAGCGACGTCAGCCCCAACGGCACCAGTAGCCAGCGGTAGAGCGCATAGCCGAGTATGCCGACGATCAGCATCAGGCACGTTGTCGCGATACCCAGCGCGTGGACCTGTGGCCGCTCGCTGCCCAGCACCGGATCGACGCCCAGCGGCCAATGCAACACGAGGTTGTTGATCAGGGCAGCGCTGATAAGCGTAAGAAGCAGTTCGGTCATGATCGGTCTACCTGAAGCGTCCGTATCCACACATCGTTGGGCTGCTGGGTAAATCTGTAGGCGCTGCCGCAGGCTGCGATCTTTTGACTGTGTTTTTTAAAGACAAGGTCAAAAGATCGCAGCCTCGTTTCACTCGACAGCGCCTACAAGGTGAGGCCGGAGTTGAGAGATAGTATGGGCCAGACATGAAAAACCCACAGTCATGCCAGGCACGACTGTGGGATCGGTCCAGCGGATCGAGCCTTACTTGATGCGCTGACCCGGCTTGGCGCCGCTGTCGGGGCTCAGCAGGTAGATTTCTTCACCGCCAGGGCCAGCGGCCATCACCATGCCTTCGGAGATCCCGAATTTCATTTTGCGGGGCTTGAGGTTGGCGATCATCATGGTCAGGCGACCATTGAGCTTGGACGGGTCCGGGTAGGCGCTCTTGATCCCGGAGAACACGTTGCGTTGCTCGTCACCGATGTCCAGGGTCAGGCGCAGCAGCTTGTCGGCACCTTCCACGGCTTCGGCCTTGAGGATCAGCGCAACGCGCAGGTCTACAGCGGCAAAGGTGTCGAACTCGATCTCTGGCGACAGCGGATCCTTGGCCAGTTCACCGTTGCCGACGGGTGCAGCTTCGCCGGTGTCGGTTGCGCTGGCGGTCAGGTCTTCTTTCGAGGCGTCGGTCATGGCTTGTACTTTTACCGGGTCGATGCGGGTCATCAACGGTTTGAACTCGTTCAGCTGATGGTTGCTGAGCAAGGTGGCGTGATCGTTCCAGGTCAGCGGGGCGACGTTCAGGAACGCCTCGGCATCGGCGGCCAGCAATGGCAATACCGGCTTGAGGAAAATCACCAGTTGGCGGAACAGGTTGATGCCCAGGGCGCAAATGGCCTGGACTTCATCTTGCTTGCCTTCCTGTTTGTTCAGCGACCACGGCGCCTTGTCGGCGATCCAGGCGTTGGCGCGGTCGGCCAGGCCCATGATTTCACGCATGGCACGTGCGAAGTCGCGAGCCTCGTAGGCATCGGCAATGCTTGGCGCTGCGGCCAAAAAGGCGTCGGTCAGTTCCGGCGCGGCGTTGCCGGCTACCAGTACACCGGCGTTGCCTTTATGGATGAAGCCGGCGCAACGGCTGGCGATGTTGACGACTTTGCCGACCAGGTCGGAGTTGACCTTCTGCACGAAGTCTTCGAGGTTCAGGTCCAGGTCATCGACGCCACGGCCCAGCTTGGCGGCGTAGTAGTAGCGCAGGTATTCCGGAGACAGGTGATCCAGGTAAGTCCGCGCCTTGACGAACGTGCCGCGGGACTTGGACATCTTCTGGCCGTTGACGGTCAGGTAGCCGTGTACGTTGATGCCGGTCGGTTTGCGGAAACCGGCGCCTTCAAGCATGGCTGGCCAGAACAGGGCGTGGAAGTTGACGATGTCCTTGCCGATGAAATGGTACAGCTCGGCGGTGGAATCCTTGCCCCAGAACGCGTCGAAGTCCAGGTCCGGACGGCGGGCGCAGAGGTTCTTGAAGCTGGCCATGTAGCCGATTGGCGCATCCAGCCACACGTAGAAATATTTGCCCGGCTCGTCGGGAATCTCGAAGCCGAAGTACGGCGCGTCGCGGGAGATGTCCCACTGTTGCAGGCCGGCATCCAGCCACTCGGCGATCTTGTTGGCTACGGCCTCTTGCAACGTGCCACTGCGGGTCCAGGCTTGCAGCATTTCCTGGAAGTCCGGCAGCTTGAAGAAGAAGTGCTGGGAATCCTTGAGCACCGGAGTGGCGCCAGAGATTGCCGACTTCGGATCCTTGAGGTCGGTCGGCGCGTAGGTCGCACCGCATTTTTCGCAGTTGTCGCCGTACTGGTCTTCGGTGCCGCATTTGGGGCAGGTGCCCTTGATGAAGCGGTCGGCCAGGAACATTTTCTTTTCCGGGTCGAAGTACTGAGTGATCGAGCGCGTGGCGATGTGCCCGGCGTCGCGCAGCTTCAGGTAGATCTGGCTCGACAGCTCACGGTTTTCTTCGGCGTGAGTGGAGTGGAAGTTGTCGAAGTCCACCAGGAACTCGGCAAAGTCGGCGCTGTGTTCAGCCTGGACGTTGGCGATCAGTTGTTCCGGGGTGATGCCTTCCTTTTCCGCGCGCAGCATGATGGCCGAACCGTGGGCGTCGTCGGCGCAGACATAAATACATTGATTACCGCGATGCTTCTGGAAGCGCACCCACATATCGGTCTGGATGTATTCCAGCATATGGCCGAGGTGGATCGAACCATTGGCATAGGGCAGGGCGCTGGTGACGAGGATCTTGCGTGGCTCGGACATGGGGCTCGGCTACTTGATGAAACGGAGGTCGGCCACTATAAAGCGCTGGCGCATATTTTTCACCCCTGCGACCTGAAGGCTTATTGTTGCAAAAGAGCTTTTGTGGCGAGGGGGCTCGCCACAGGTAAGCTCTCTGGCCGCAGTAATCTGTTCGCCACAAATGTGTGTCCGGCGTACGATACCCGCCTGATTTTCCAGTCTTGCTATCGGAGTTGCCCATGAGCGCCGTCAATCGCGCAGCGGTGGAAGCCGTCCTTCGCCAATACACCGACCCTTACCTGAACCAGGACCCGGTCAGCGCCGGGTGCGTGCGCGGCATCGATATTCAGGGTGATCGCGTCAGCGTCCAGCTGGAGCTGGGTTACGCCGCCGGTCTGTTCAAGAGCGGCTGGGCGCAGCTGCTGCAACTGGCCATCGAAGGCCTGGACGGCGTCGTCACCGCGCGCGTCGAGATCACCAGCGTGATTGCCGCGCACAAGGCCCAGGCACAGATTCCGGGGCTGGCCAACGTCAAGAACGTCGTGGCCGTGGCGTCCGGCAAGGGCGGTGTGGGCAAGTCCACCACCGCTGCCAACCTAGCCCTGGCGCTGGCTCGCGAAGGCGCCAAAGTGGGGATTCTCGACGCGGACATCTACGGTCCGAGCCAAGGCATCATGTTCGGCATCCCTGAAGGCACCCGACCAAAGGTCAAGGATCAGAAGTGGTTCATTCCGATTGAATCCCATGGCGTCGAAGTGATGTCCATGGCCTTCCTGACCGACGACAACACGCCGATGGTCTGGCGGGGGCCGATGGTGTCCGGTGCCTTGTTGCAACTGGTCACGCAAACAGCCTGGGGCGACCTGGATTATCTGGTTATCGACATGCCGCCAGGCACCGGCGATATCCAATTGACCCTGGCGCAGAAAGTCCCGGTGGCCGGTGCGGTAATCGTGACCACCCCACAGGATCTCGCATTGCTAGACGCGCGCAAGGGCGTGGAGATGTTCCGCAAGGTCAACATCCCGGTGCTGGGCGTGGTGGAAAACATGGCCGTGCACATCTGCTCCAACTGCGGGCATGCCGAGCATCTGTTCGGTGAGGGCGGCGGTGTGAAGCTGGCCAACCAGTACGGTGTCGAGCTGTTGGCTTCGTTGCCACTGTCGATGCTGATCCGCGAACAGGCCGATGGCGGCAAGCCAACGGTGATCGCCGAGCCAGACAGCCAGATTGCGATGGTTTACCAGGAACTGGCCCGCCATGTCGGCGCGCGGATTGTGTTGCAGGAAGCGGCGACGCCAGCGATGCCGAACATTACCGTCAGCGACGATTAAATCGTTTGTGTAGGAGCCAGGCTTGCCGGCGAAGGCGTCCTCAAGCCCGCTTTCGCCGGCAAGCCTGGCTCCTACAGGAGCGTGATCTTGCTTTAGATCCGCAACCCGCCATCCAACTCCAGAATCCGACCGGTGTAGTAGTCGTTCTCGAAAATGTACGCTGCCGACTGGGCGATCTCTTCAGGTTTGCCCATGCGCTTGAGCGGAATCCCGGACGTCATTTTCTCCAGCGCTTCGGGCTTCATGCTCAGGGTCATCTCGGTTTCGATGAAACCCGGCGCAATGCCCGCCACGCGAATGCCGTAGCGTGCCAGTTCCTTGGCCCAGGTCACGGTCGCCGCAGCGACACCGGCCTTGGCGGCGGAGTAGTTGGTCTGGCCGATGTTGCCGGCGCGCGAGATCGACGAGATATTGATGATCGCGCCGCTGTTTTTCAGCTCGACCATTTTCGCCGCGACTTCACGGGTGCACAGGAACACACCGGTCAGATTGACGTCGATGACTGCCTGCCATTGGGCCAGGCTCATCTTGGTCATTTCGCCGTCCTTGACCTTCAGCAGCAGGCCATCGCGCAGAATGCCGGCATTGTTGATCAGGCCATGGATCGCGCCGAAATCGTCGGCCACTTGAGCGGCCATATGGGTCACCTGTTCTTCATCGGCGACGTTGCACAGGTAGGCGCGGGCCTCGACACCCTTGGCTTTGCAAGCCGCGACGGCAGCGTCGAGTTTTTCCTGATTCAGGTCCACCAGCGCCAGCTTCGCGCCTTTGCCTGCAAGGTACTCGGCCATGGAGCGGCCTAAACCCTGGCAACCGCCGGTGATAATGATTACTTTGTCAGTGAGTTGCATTCGCATAGCCCCATAGCAGTTCGGAGTGGTTTTCCTTCTATTCTAGAGGACCTCTCGATCTGAGCCTGATATGGCCTGGCTGCACATGAGAACTGCCCCTATGGCGTGCTGGAACTTTTACCCAGTCGCCTGTCCGTTTTTTTGACGGATTCTATATAAGGAGTCATAAATTGAGCGTTGTAGTGGCTAAGCATGCCCGAGAATTGCTTCTCAAGGAATACCGTGGAGTGCTCTCGACGCACTCCAAAGCGATGCCCGGTTTCCCGTTTGGCTCCGTGGTTCCCTACTGCCTGGATGAGCAGGGCCGGCCGCTGATCCTTATCAGCCGCATCGCTCAGCACACTCACAACCTGCAGAAAGATCCGAAATGTTCGCTGCTGGTGGGGGAGCGTGAAGCCGAAGACGTACAGGCCGTTGGTCGCCTGACTTACCTGGCCGAGGCGGAAAAGCTCCAAGACCCCGCTGCCATCGAGGCGGCAGCCGAGCGTTACTATCGCTATTTCCCCGACTCGAAGAACTATCACAAGGCCCATGATTTCGATTTCTGGGTGCTCAAAGAAGTACGTCACCGCTACATTGGCGGCTTCGGTGCGATTCACTGGATCGATCAGTTGACCCTCGCCAACCCGTTCGCCGGCAAGGCCGAAGTGAGCATGGTCGAGCACATGAATGCCGATCACGCCAAAGCCATTGCGCACTACGTCGAGCTGGCGGGTCTGCCGAAAACCGCTCCGGCGCAATTGGTGGGTATCGACACCGAAGGCATGCACTTGCGCATCGGCCAGGGGCTCTACTGGCTGCCGTTTCAAACGCCCTGTAATACGCCGACACAAGTCCGGGAAGCCTTGGTTTTCCTGGCTCACGCCGAGCATTGGCCGAAAAATGAAGTGGCCGACGCTTGAATTCACGAAACGGCGACGTCATCTAAGGAAAACTGGCAAGGTATTCTTGCGTTGAGGAACCATTTGATGCGCCCTTTTTTATTGCTCTTTGTACTGTTCCCGGTGTTGGAGCTGTTCGTATTCGTCAAGGTCAGCGGGGCGATCGGGTTTTTCCCGGCCCTGCTGCTGATCATTCTCGGCTCGATGCTCGGCGTGTTCGTGCTGCGTGTCGCCGGTCTTGCTACTGCGCTGCGCGCCCGTGAAAGCCTGAACCGCGGCGAACTGCCGGCCCAGACCATGCTCGAAGGCCTGATGCTGGCCCTGGCGGGCGGTCTGTTGATTCTGCCGGGCTTCGTCACCGACGTGCTGGGCCTGATCATGTTGCTGCCGATCTCTCGTCGACTGCTGGCCAACAAAATGCGTCGGCGCGCCGAGGAACAAGCGATGCGTCAGCGCGCGTTCGCCGATGACCTTCAGCCACGGGGCGGTCCTGCCCCGCAGCGGCCACTGGGCCGCGAGCCCAATGTGATCGAAGGCGAGTTCGAACACCGCGATTCCAAGTAACACTTCCATCGACACGGCACCTTCGGGTGCCGTGTTCATTTTCAGGGCATTGAGATAAAAATTTTTCGCTCCCCGCCCTTGAAATAAGCTTGTGCGCCCTTATGTAACGGTCACCGCAAGGTTTCTGGCGATTACGCCAGACAGACTTCCGCGGTTCGCTTGACGAACCGCACCCGGCACCGCCGGATTTGTTAAACCCGCCGGGAATACACCGGCCGATGAAAACCACAATTAGGAGAGATCGACAATGAAGCTTCGTCCTCTGCATGACCGCGTCGTCATCCGTCGCAGCGAAGAAGAAAAGAAAACCGCTGGCGGTATCGTCCTGCCAGGTTCGGCTGCTGAAAAGCCAAACCAGGGTGAAGTCCTCGCTGTAGGCCCAGGCAAAGCACTGGACAACGGTGAAGTGCGTGCGCTGGCCGTGAAAGTGGGTGACAAGGTTGTGTTCGGCCCTTACTCCGGCAGCAACACTGTGAAAGTCGACGGCGAAGACCTGGTGATCATGGCTGAGAACGAGATTCTCGCTGTTGTCGAAGGCTGATTCCCCGCTCATTTTCCCGCTACTACAAAGTATTTAAGGAATATCGATCATGGCTGCTAAAGAAGTTAAATTCGGCGATTCCGCCCGCAAGAAAATGCTCGCCGGTGTCAACGTCCTGGCTGACGCAGTAAAAGCGACCCTGGGCCCTAAAGGCCGTAACGTGATCATCGAGAAGAGCTTCGGCGCTCCGACCATCACCAAGGACGGCGTTTCCGTTGCCAAAGAAATCGAGCTGAAAGATCGCTTCGAAAACATGGGCGCGCAGCTGGTCAAAGACGTTGCCTCCCGTGCCAACGATGACGCAGGCGACGGCACCACCACCGCTACCGTTCTGGCTCAATCGATCGTCAACGAAGGCCTGAAAGCCGTCGCTGCCGGCATGAACCCGATGGACCTGAAGCGCGGTATCGACAAAGCGACCATCGCGATCGTCAAAGAGCTGAAAGCCCTGTCCAAGCCTTGCGCTGACACCAAGGCCATCGCTCAGGTCGGCACCATCTCGGCCAACTCCGACAGCTCCATCGGCGACATCATTGCCGAAGCCATGGAAAAAGTCGGTAAAGAAGGCGTGATCACCGTTGAAGAAGGCTCGGGCCTGGAAAACGAACTGTCGGTTGTTGAAGGCATGCAGTTCGACCGTGGCTACCTGTCCCCGTACTTCGTCAACAAGCCAGAGACCATGACCGCCGAGCTGGACGGTCCGCTGATCCTGCTGGTCGACAAAAAGATCTCCAACATCCGCGAAATGCTGCCAGTACTGGAAGCCGTTGCCAAAGCTGGCCGTCCACTGCTGATCGTGGCCGAAGACGTTGAAGGCGAAGCCCTGGCGACTCTGGTTGTGAACAACATGCGTGGCATCGTTAAAGTCGCAGCCGTCAAGGCTCCAGGCTTCGGCGACCGTCGCAAGGCCATGCTGCAGGACATCGCTGTTCTGACTGGCGGTACCGTTATCTCCGAAGAGATCGGTCTGAGCCTGGAAAGCACTACCCTGGAACACCTGGGTAATGCCAAGCGCGTGATCCTGTCCAAAGAAAACACCACCGTGATCGACGGTTCCGGCGTTGAGGCTGACATCCAGGCTCGCGTGCTGCAGATCCGTCAGCAAGTGGCTGACACTTCGTCCGACTACGACCGTGAAAAACTGCAAGAGCGCCTGGCCAAGCTGTCCGGCGGCGTTGCAGTGATCAAGGTTGGCGCCGGTTCCGAAGTTGAAATGAAAGAGAAGAAAGCCCGCGTTGAAGACGCCCTGCACGCTACCCGTGCAGCCGTTGAAGAAGGCGTGGTACCTGGCGGTGGCGTGGCACTGGTTCGCGCTCTGCAGGCTATCTCCGAGCTGAAAGGCGACAACGATGACCAGAACGTTGGCATCCAGTTGCTGCGTCGCGCTGTTGAAGCGCCACTGCGTCAGATCGTTGCCAACTCCGGCGACGAGCCAAGCGTAGTAGTCGACAAGGTCAAGCAGGGTTCGGGTAACTACGGTTACAACGCTGCTACCGGCGAATACGGCGACATGATCGAAATGGGTATCCTGGACCCGGCCAAAGTGACTCGTTCGGCTCTGCAAGCGGCTTCGTCGATTGCCAGCCTGATGATCACCACCGAAGCCATGATCGCTGAGATCAAGGAAGACGGCCCAGCTGGCGGCGGCATGCCAGACATGGGCGGTATGGGTGGCATGGGCGGCATGATGTAAGCCAGCCTTACCCCGTACATAAAAACCCCGCCTGCATCGAGCAGGCGGGGTTTTTTATTGCCCGTCACAAAGGTGTGTTGTTCATGAAAGCCCCTTCGCGGGCAAGCCTCGCTCCTACAGGTATTGAGTCGGACGCAATACCCGCGCACGCCATGAACCTGTAGGAGCGAGGCTTGCCCGCGAAGGCGTCAGCTCAGACGCTGACAGGTTCCGCGCTGTCTACTCGCTCAGCCTTGGACGCCGGTCGATAAAGGATGTAGTAATACGCCCCCAGACAAATCAGCCAGCAGAAAATCGCCGTCCACACGTTGTGCGAAAAGAAGTGCGCGCCTTGCATCATCCGGCTGATGGAAAACACCGAGCCCAACGTAAAGGCCAGGACAAACGCCTTGCGTGCCAGTCGCGGGCGACGATCGCGCAACACGAAAAACAGCGCAAACAACGTGAAGCCAGTCGCTGCATGACCACCGGGCCAGCAGCGGCCTGGCTTGTCGGTGTGCGGGCGAGGGCTGAGCAGTTCGCTGTAGGTTTCGTGCCCGCCGAATTGCTCCAGGCTCCATGGGCATTGCACGGCCGTCACTGCTTTGACCGGGGTGACGAACGAGGTTGCCAGTGCCAGAGACAACACCAGGCAACCCAGTTCACGTTTGAACGGCTTGAGCCTTTCCATGAAAAAGGAGCCGACGAAGCCCAGAATGGAGAACACCGAAAAGGCGATGACCACTTGCTTGGCCCGGTCATGCAGGATGTTTTCCAGGAAGTAGCTGTGCCGTCCGATGAACTCGCCTGCCACCGGGTCATAGAAACGCTTGGCAAGGTCCATGTCCAGGGAGGTCAGTTCGAGCAACAGCAGAGTGATCGCCGCAATGGCGGGCACTCCCAGGCATAGCCATACATTCAATGGCCTGGAAGCGGGGCGGGCAGCGGTCGAAGCCATGGCAATTCCTTGGTGAGTGAAATGTTCTTAAGAGCGCAACCGCGGGAGTCTGAACACGCCTCTGTCGTCAGCTTGTGAATCGATGGTGAAAAAGTTGTTAAGGCCGTTTCAGGTTTTTTTGTCGGATTTACCCCCGCACGCCGCCCTATCCCTGAGCCACACTTGGCCTTAAGCTGCGCGCCAAGACAGCCGTTACTGTGTACGGAGGAGGTGCCGATGCGAATTCTATTGGTTGAAGACAACCGCGATATCCTGGCCAACCTGGCCGATTACCTTGGGCTCAAGGGTTACACCGTGGATTGCGCGCAGGACGGTCTGTCAGGCCTGCACCTGGCGGCCACCGAACATTACGACTTGATCGTGCTCGATATCATGCTGCCTGGCATCGACGGCTACACCCTGTGCAAACGTCTGCGCGAAGACGCCCGCCGCGACACGCCAGTGATCATGCTCACTGCCCGCGATCAACTGGATGACCGTTTGCAAGGCTTCAAATCCGGTGCTGACGACTATCTGATCAAACCCTTTGCCCTGTCCGAACTGGCTGCGCGGATCGAGGCGGTCATGCGCCGTGCCCAAGGGGGCGGTCGCCGTACCTTGCAGGTCGGCGATCTGAGCTACGACCTCGATACCCTGGAAGTGACGCGCGAAGGCCGTCTGCTGAAACTCAACCCGGTGGGCCTGAAGTTGCTGGCCGTGTTGATGCAGAAAAGCCCCCATGTGTTACGCCGCGAGGTCCTCGAAGAAGCCCTGTGGGGAGATGACTGCCCGGACAGCGACAGCCTGCGCAGCCACGTCCATCAACTGCGCCAGGTGATCGACAAGCCGTTCGACAAGCCCTTGCTGCACACGGTGCATGGCGTCGGTTATCGCTTGGCCGAGGGCCGTGATGGAGTTTAAGCAGAGCCTTTCTCAGCGGATCATCATCGCCTTTGCGTTGATGAGCGCGCTGGTCGCGGGAGCCTTCGCCATGGGCATCATAGCGACCGTGCACCTGGTGGAAGAGAAACTGATTTCGGCAGGTCTGGGCGGCGATTTGCAACGTCTGTTGCTGATGGACAGCGTGTCGGACTGGAGCCACCGCCCCGAGCCGGACCAGTTGTTCTATTTCAGCGGCGGGCCGGGCGACTTTGAGTTGCCCAAGGATTTGCGGCACCTGGACTCAGGCTTTCATGAAGTCTTTCGCGAGCAGCTGTCGTACCACGCGATGGTCGAAATCGTCGACGGTCGGCGTTACGTGCTGTTGCAGGACCAGAGCGATTTCGAAGAGCGTGAGCGGGTGCTGTTTGCCGTGGTGCTGGTGGGTTTCGTGCTGAGCCTGGCATTGGCTGTATTCCTTGGCTGGGTGCTGGCGCGCAAGGTCATGGCGCCGGTGGTGCGCCTGGCCCGTCAGGTGCGTCATCGCGATCAATTGCTGGGCCTGGCGCCGCCACTGGCGCCGGATTATGCCGCCGATGAAGTGGGCGAACTGGCCGTGGCCTTCGACGCTACCCTCGGGCGCTTGCGTCAGGCGTTGACCCGTGAGCGATTGTTCACCAGTGACGTCAGCCACGAGCTGCGCACGCCGTTGATGGTGTTGGCCAGTTCCTGTGAGCTATTGCTGGAAAACCCCGGTATCGATCAACGCGGGCGCGCTCAGGTCGAGCGAATCGCCCGTGCGTGTGCCGAGATGCGCGAGCTGGTGCAAACCTTCCTCATGCTGGCTCGCGCTCAACATGAAGACGCCAGCATGGCCCCCCAGCAGACCCTGAGCCAAGTGGCCGACGGGCTGCTCTGTCAATGGCGCGAGCCGATCGAAGCCAAGGGCCTGACGCTGAACGTTGAGCCGGGCAATCCGCCGGACACCCGCTATAACGCGACCCTTCTGCATGCGGTAATGGGTAACCTGTTGCGTAATGCACTGCATTACACCGAGCACGGGTTTATCCGTTTGGCGATGACGGATACGGGGTTCGTGGTCGAGGACAGTGGAGTCGGTATTCCCGAGGAAAAACGTGAGGCGATGTTCGAGCCTTTCGTGCGTGGCAACGAGAAACGTGGCGAGGGGCTGGGGCTGGGACTGTCGCTGGTACAGCGGATTTGTGAGAACCAGGGCTGGAGCGTCAGCTTGACGAACATGGAACCCAATGGCTGCCGTTTTCAGGTGGATTTGAGTCCTTCCCGGATCTGATGGAGAAAACGAAATTCGGTCCTGTAAAACCCTGAAATACTTCCGGGTTTTACATGACAAATTTTTCACAAATGCACGACCTGACACTGACACCTCGCTACCTAAGGTGGTGGTCATCAGAAGTTCAGGAGACTGCAGTGATGGCTGGTCCGATCAAACTCGATTTTTCCGAAAAGTACGACGATCAACACGCCCAGAAGTATTTGCGCAAACATCAGGCAGGTCTCGGTCGCCGACTGTCCCACTGGCGTGACGAACAATTGGCGCGAAAAGCGCTGACGCTGGCCGGTGAGCCAGGATTGGTCCTCGATTTACCGTGCGGCGCGGGGCGTTTCTGGCCGCTGCTGGCGGAAAAACACAACCGTGTCATCATCGGGGCCGACAACTCGGAGTCCATGTTGAAGACGGCCATGCAGGCGCAACCCGCCGACGTGGTAAAACGGGTACAACCCTTGCACACTTCTGCATTCGACATTGCCTTACCCGATAACGCCGTCGACAGCATTTTCTGTATGCGCTTGCTTCATCACATCGGTGAAGCCGAGCATCGACTGGCCATCCTGCGCGAATTCGAGCGCGTCACCCGCGACAGCGTGATTGTTTCGTTGTGGGTGGACGGCAATTTCAAGGCCTGGAAACGCAAGCGCGCCGAGAAAAAGCGTGGGCAGGAGGGTTACCAAAATCGATTTGTGTTACCGGCTGCCACGGTTGAAAAAGAATTCGAGCAGGCGGGTTTCCGTATCCAGGAGCAACTGGATTTTTTACCGCTCTACGCCATGTGGCGGGTCTATGTATTACGCAAGAGGTAACAGGATGGCAGCGCAGTGTGCAGCACAAACGGAAATTGCTTCTCAGGACCGCTTCGACTATTTCTGGAACCTGCGCGGTGAATGGGTAGAAGAACCCAATGTCCGTCGTGGTGGAGAAAGTGGCGTGCAGCGCGTCATGGGCAGTGATGGACAGCTGCTCTACACCAAGCGTCAAACCGGGCATATCTATCGCAGCGGGTTACACCCGTTCGGCCGGCCGACAGTGTTGCGCGAGCGTGATGCGCTCATTGGCCTGCGCCTGCTCGACGTTCGTGTTCCGGAAATCGTTTTCTGTGGGGCACAGCGCGATCCTCTGCACAAATGGCGCGCATTGCTGGTTACCAAGTCCCTGGATGGCTTCGAAGAAATCCAACACTGGTACGCGGCTGGCGGTCGCGAGCGTTATGGTGAGGCAGTGCATGATCGCGTTTTGAAGGATCTGGCCGACAACCTGGCCCGCATGCACAAGGGCCGTTGGCAGCACAGCTGCCTCTATATCAAGCACGTATTCGTGCGGGTCACCGGTGAGGGCGAGTCAGCCAAGGTCGAAATTGCCTTGATCGATCTGGAGAAATGCCGGCAGCGTTTGACCGCCCGTCAAGCGGCGGGCCATGACCTGAAACAACTGCGTCGCCACTCGTCGTTCAGCGATACAGACTGGAAAAAACTCGTCTATCTTTATGAAACGGCGTTTGGCAGCGCTATCAAAGGCTTATAACAATGAAACTCGAAATTGCACGAGGTTTGTTTTTAGCCGGAGCCTTGGCAGTTGCTTCATTGGCGGTGGCTGCCTGGGAGCAGCCCCGCACTCAAGTCCTCAGCTCCGTGCACGGTGACGCGCATTGTCCGTTGCCCCGGGTTGCCAAAGCACCCGTGGCCACTCAACCCGATCATGATTTATTACTGTTCATGTTCGGACTTTCTCAGGGACTGAGGCCACAAAGTTGAACAGATTGAAGCCCAAATGAAAGGCCTCGCAAATGCGAGGCCTTTTTTGTATCCAATGACTCAAGCCTTGCGCGATCCATTGTGGGAGCGAGCCTGTGTGGCGAGGGGGCTTGCCCCCGTTGGGTCGCAACGCGGCCCCAAAACCTGCAATCGAGGTGTGTGTTCAGGTACACCGCATGCAATGGTTTACGACTGCTACGCAGCCGAACGGGGGCAAGCCCCCTCGCCACAGGGATATGTCTTCAGGGCTTATCGGGCTTGGCCAGCAACGTGTAGATGCACGGCAACACGAACAAGGTGAACAGCGTCCCGATCGACATCCCCGTCGCGATCACCGTGCCGATGTCGAACCGGCTGACGGCACCCGCGCCCGTGGCGATGATCAACGGCACCATGCCGAACACCATCGCCGCCGTGGTCATCAATACCGGACGCAGGCGAATGGCCGCCGCTTCCTCCACCGCTTCGCGAGGTGACAGGCCCTTTTCCTTGCGTAGCTGATTGGCGAACTCGACGATCAGGATCCCGTGCTTGCTGATTAGCCCGATCAACGTCACCAATCCCACTTGGGTATAGATGTTCATGCTCGACCAGCCAAGGAACAGCGGGATCAACGCGCCACAGATCGACAGCGGCACGGTGACCAGAATCACCAGTGGGTCGCGGAAACTTTCGAATTGGGCTGCCAGCACCAGGAAGATGATCGCCAGCGCCAGGGCAAAGGTGACCCACAGCGCGCTGCCTTCCTGAATGTACTGCCGTGATGCACCGGCATAGTCGACGGCAAAACCCGCCGGTGCTTCTTCCCGGGCGATCTGGCGCACGGTGTCGATGGCTTCACCCATGCTGACCAGCGGGACTCCGGAAAGAATCGCCGAGTTGAGTTGCTGGAACTGGTTCAACTGGCGCGGTCGCGCCCGGTCGGTCACGGTAATCAGGGTCGACAGGGGCAGCAGTTCGCCCTTGGCGTTCTTGACGTAATAATGGTTCAGCCAGTCGGGGTTATCCCGGAAGGGCCGTTCCACCTGGGCGATGACTTTGTAGCTGCGACCTTCGATGGTGAAACGGTTGATCTCTGCTTCACCCAGCAACGTTGCGAGGGTGCCGCCCAGGTCCTGCATCGATACACCCATCTGTGCAGCCTTGGCCCGATCGATATCCACCACGACTTCGGGTTTGTCGAAGGCCAGGTCGACGTCGACGAAAGCGAACTTGCCGGATTCCATCGCCCTTTTTTTAACCCGGTCCGTCACTTCCAACAACGACTCATAGGTGTTGGCCGAGTTGATCACGAATTGAAACGGCAAGCCTTCGCCGGTGCCCGGCAAGGACGGCAGGTTGAAGCCGAAGATTTGCAGCCCGGGAATGCTCTCCAGTTTGCTCTGAACCTCGGGCAGGATCTGCATTTGGGTCCGGTTGCGTTCGTTCCAGGGTTTGAGCAGGAAGCCGCCGATCCCCGATTGCACGCCGTTGAAGCCGTTGATCTGGAACGAGGAGTAGTACTCGGGGAACTCCTTGAAAATCGTGAGGAACTCGTCGGTGTAGGTGTTCAGGTAATCGAGGTTGGCCGGTTGCGGGGCATTGGCCATCATGAAGATGACGCCCTGGTCCTCGTCCGGCGCCAGTTCCGACTGGGTAAATTTGAGCAGCACCGGAATCAGGCACAGCACGATCACCGCGAACACCAGCACCACCGGCCGGGTGTTGAGGGTGCCGTGAAGCACACTCTGGTAGCGACGCTTGAGGCCTTCGAAGATCATGTCCAGGCGATGAGCCAGGCCGCTGGGGTTTTCATCGTGGCGCAACAGCAGGGCGCACATCATCGGCGACAGTGTCAGGGCAACAACGCCGGAAATCACCACCGCCCCGGCCAGGGTCAGGGCGAACTCCTTGAACAGCGCCCCCGTCAGGCCGGTCAGAAAGCCGATCGGCGCATAGACCGCCGCCAGGGTAATGGTCATCGACACCACCGGCATGGCGATTTCCGCAGCGCCTTCAAGCGCGGCATCCAGCGGTGTCTTGCCTTCTTCGATGTGTCGATGGATGTTTTCCACCACCACGATGGCGTCGTCCACCACCAGCCCGATGGCCAATACCATCGCCAGCAAGGTCAGCAGATTGATCGAGTAGCCCATCATCTGCATGAAGAACATCACGCCGATCATCGACAGCGGAATGGTGACCACCGGGATCACCACCGAGCGCAGGGCGCCGAGGAACAGGAACACCACCACGATCACGATCAGCACCGCTTCGAACAGGGTTTTCACCACTTCGTCGATGGAGGCCTGGATGAACAGCGTGGCGTCGTAGGCGATTTCACCTTTCAGGTTCGGCGGCAACTGGGCTTCCAGCTCCGGCATGATCTTGCGCACTTCCCGGATCACATCCAGCGGGTTGGCGCCGGGCGTGGCCTTGATGCCGATGTACACCGAGGGCGTGCCGCCGAAGGAACTGACGGAGTTGTAGTTCTCCGCGCCCATCTCGACCCGCGCCACGTCCCGCAGCAGTACGCGACTGTCGCCCTCTACCTTGAGCGGGATCGCGCCAAAGGCCTCGGCGGATTTGAGTTCGGTGTTGGCGTTGATGCTGGTGACCACATACTCGCCTTTCACTTCGCCGGCGGCGGAGAGGAAGTTGTACTGGCGCACGGCGTTGGTCACGTCGCTGGCGCTCAGGCCATAACCGGCGAGTTTCACCGGGTCCAGCCACAGGCGCATGGCGAACACCTGATTACCAAGAATCTCGGCTTCGGCCATGCCCGGCAGGGTCGCCAGTTTCGGCTGGATAACCCGCGACAAGTAATCGGTGATCTGCGGATTGCTCAGCTCCTTGCTAAAGAAACTGATGTACATCAGCGCCGAAGCGTCGGCGGCTTCCTTGCTCAGCACCGGGTCTTCGGCGTCTTGGGGCAGTTGGTTCTTGACCTCGTTGGCCTTGGCCAGCAGCTCGGTGAACAAGCGGTCGCTGTTGGAACCGATGCGCGCGTAGATCGAGATCACCGAGAAGTTCTGTCGACTGACCGAGGTCATGTAGTCGATGCCTTCGGCGCTGGCCAGGCTCTGCTGCATCGGTTGGGTGATGTAACCCTGGATGGTTTCGGCGTTGGCCCCGGGGTAAGCGGTGGTCACCGTGATCAGGGCGTTTTCCATTTGCGGGTATTGGCGCAACGGCAACTTGCTCCAGGCCTGGAAGCCCAGCAGCACAATCAACAGGCTGACCACGGTGGCGAGCACCGGGCGGCGGATGAACGGGTCGGTAAAAGCCATGGGGATTCCTTGATCAGTCAGCGCGCGGCTGACTGCTCTTCTCGGCTAGGGTCTTGTCGTCGCTGATGGCAATGTGTGCGCCGTGGTCCAGTTTGATCTGGCCCCCCGTGACCACTTTTTCGCCGTTCTGCACGCCTTTGGTGATCATGACCATCCCGTCGCGGCGTTCACCGGTTTCGATGAAGCGCCGCTCGGCGATCAGGATCGGCTCGCCCTTGTCGTCTTTTTCGAGGCTGCCGTCTTCGGCCTTTTTCTGCGCGACGACGTACAGCGAGTTGCCATAAAGGGTGTAGGTGATCGCGCTTTCCGGCACGACGATGCGTGGCTGCGGATCAGGCAACATCACCTGCAGGCTGGCGAACATCCCCGGCAGCAGTTTGTCATCGGGGTTGGCCAGGGTTGCGCGTACCAGCACGTTGCGGGTGCTGCTCTCGACCTTCGGGTTGATCGCACTGATAGTGCCGGGGAAACTCTCTGTCGGGTAGGCCGAGACAATGACTTGTACCGGTTGGCCGAGGGCTATTTTCGGCACCGATTGTTCGGGCACAAAGAAGTCGACGTAGAGGCTGCTGATGTCTTGCAGGGTGGCGATCATCGTGCCGCTGGCCACGTAGTCGCCGACGTCTACCTGACGAATGCCAATGGTCCCGCTGAACGGGGCGAGGATGCGTTTTCTTTCCAGTGCCGCCTTGAGCTGATTGACGGTGGCACGGCTCTTTTGCAACACCGCCGAGAGTCGGTCGAACTCGCCTTTGGAAATGGCCTGGCTGCCCACCAACTGGCTGCCGCGACCGTAATCCAGTTGCGCCAGTCCCAGGTCGGCTTGAGCGGTTGCCAGCAGAGCCGTTTCAACGGCGGTATCGAGTTGCAGGATCGGCTGACCGGCCTTGACCTTCTGCCCCGACTCGAACTGCACCTCCTTGACGGTGCCGGCGATCTCCAGGCTCAGGTCGACCCCTTGCAGCGCCGTGAGGGTGCCGACCGTTGGCAAACGGCTTTGCCACGGACGTTCGGTGGCGGTGGCCACGGCGACACTTATCGGCGGTTTCGGCACGGAGAAGCCTTGCATCATCGTGTAGATGGAAAAGGCTTTGTAACCGGCCAGGACCAGCACGATTAGCAGAACAACACCCAGCATGATCAGCATGCGGCGACGCAGCATATTTCCATTTCCTTGGAGAAAATCAGGTGAGACAGGCGGGAACATTACTCCGAGTGTGGCAGTGAATCCAACTGCCACTTTTTACAGGCGAGCACAAAACCTGTAGGAGCGAAGCTTGCTCGCGAAAGCGGTGTGTCAGTCAGCGGAAATACCGACTGATACATCGCTTTCGCGAGCAAGCTTCGCTCCTGCAAGGGCGGGTGAGATCAGATCAGATGCAGATGGTTGTCCCAGAGCCCCGCAGGTAACTCCAGAGGTTTTGCAACCAGGGTTGTCTGGCGGCAATCGTAGTAGCGGCAGCGTCCTTGGCCCGAGGTCACGACAAACCCATCGGCCACGGCTCCGACGCCGGCGCAGTCGGGAAGTGGCGCGTCCAGGCGTACTTCACCGCTGTCCAGGTCCCAGATAAAAAAGCGGTTGCCCCGCGGTGCGGTCAGGGCGACCAGACGCAGTTCGCTGTGCACGGCGACGCTGGCGGTGTAATGCCCCATGGCCTGCAATTGATGCTCGGGCACCGGGAACGCCACGAACGGTTGGCCGGGACGCTTGATCGCCAGCAGCTCCGATGATTCATGAGCAGCGCCCATGAACTGCTGGCCGGCGACGATGGTGCCATCGCTGGCGACGCCCAAATGCCGCACGCTGTTCATCTGCTGAGCCAGTGTTTCCTTGCTCAACAAAGTGCCATCGCGCTGCATCAACACCAGGCTCGGCTCCATCGCGTTGAGGTTCATCTCGACCCGGCTTTCGGCCTCGGTGCGAATGCCGCCGTTGGCCACGATCAGCGTCTCGCCATCGGGCATCCACGACACCTGATGCGGGCCGACACCGTGGGTGGAAAGCTCGCCGCTGTGGATAAGTCGCTCACCTTCGAACTTATACACACCGAGCAGGCCACGGCCCGGGTCGGTGGTGTCGTTTTCGGTGGCGTACAGCCAGTCGCCGCTGTGGTGAATCACTGCGTGACCGTAGAAGTGCCGGTTCGGCTGCGACACCACGGTTTGCAGCAACGTGCCGTCGCGCAGGTCGATCAGGTAACTCTCGGTGCCCGGACGCCGAGCGACGAATAGCGCTATCGGCAGCGTCGGGTGGTTGATGATGTCGTGGCAACGCTGGCCGACCTGGGTGGCAAACACCCGGGTGCCGTCCAGCCGATAACCGACGGCGTAGTGCTTGCCGTCACCATCGTCCCGCGCCGAGAGCAGTAGCGGGCTTTTGTCCTTTTGCTTGAACAGCGTCCAGCCGCCCAGTGTCACCGCACCCAGCAGCAAACTCCCTAATGTCAGAGCCTGGCGTCGCAGCATGGCACTTGCCCTCATCAGTCACCGTCGTTGGCGTTGAAGCCCAGTTGGATGCCCAGCGCCTTGGCCAGTTCGCCTTCGTGCAGCCGATGGACCACGTTGAGGCTGTCGTAGATGGCGTTGAGCTGCTGGCGCCCGGCATCGTCAGTGAGCATGTCGGTCAGCGAGTGCTGGTTGCTGGCGAGCAGTTTCAGGGATGCTGCGTAGGCCGCGTCGATCTTGTCGGCCAAGGGTTTCTGCTCGCTCGGCAACAGACCGCGCAGGCCTTTGTTGTCGACACCGACCCAGACGGTTTGCGCCGCGCTCAGGCTCGCTTCCAGGCTTTTCAGCGACGATTGGCTACGCCAGGCATCGGCCTGGAACGGCTGTGGCGTGCCCTTGCTCTGGCGACCCATCGGCGTGCCGAGTTTTTTCTTCAGGGTGTCCAGCGCCGTCACTTGCACGCGCAGCAGATCGGCGATCGCTTCGTGGGAGTCGGCGTAGCGCTGGTTGGGGAATTTGCTCATCTGCGCGAGCATGCCGTCGTTGGTGTTCCAGCGCGACAGGATCTCTTCGGCCAGTTGCTTCTGACGTTCGCCAATGGCGGTCAGCAGCGGGCAGTATTTAGCTTTCTGAGCGCTGTCGGCCATGTCGATCTTGCTGTCGAACAGAATGTATTCATAGGCCGAGAGGCCTTGCACCACAACGCTGGACTTGGTCAGGGCGGCGGCATCGATCTGCGGCTGCGCGGTCACTAATTGCTCGACCTGACGGCCGACGAGGTTCTTCTTGTCCGGCCAGAACTGCACTTGCCACGAACGGTTGCCCTCGGCCAACGGCCCGATCAGCAGCGGTTGCAACTCGGCCCAGGCTTTCTGCGCGTGCAGGAAGTCGGCGCGGGCGGTTTCGAGGTTTTCCTTGCCTTGGCAGAACGCCAGGGCGCTGACCGCCAATTGACGGTCGGCTTCGACCCAGCGGCTGTAGGTCGGCAGGATGACTTGCTTGGCGATGGCCGCCGACGTGACCGCTTGCGGATCCTGGGGCGAACAGGCGCCCAAGGCGAGGGCGGCAAGGCTGGTGAACAACAATTTGGGACGGAACATGTCGGGCTCCCGCTGAAGGAAAACGTATTAAAGGGAATTCAAAAACGCCAGCAACGCCGCACGCTGCTCGGCATTGAAAGACAAAACCTGTTGCTGCGCCGCCTGTGCCTCGCCGCCATGCCAGAGCACGGCTTCAAGCAAGTTACGGGCGCGGCCGTCATGCAAAAACTGGGTGTGGCCGCTGACCGCCTGCGTCAGGCCGATGCCCCACAACGGCGGGGTGCGCCAGTCGCGGCCGCTGGCCTGGAATTCGCTGCGGTTGTCGGCCAGGCCGTCGCCCATGTCATGCAGCAGCAGGTCGCTGTAAGGGCGAATCACTTGATTGGCCAATTCAGGTTCCGCGGCGTTGGTGGCGGTGGTGTATTTCGGGGTGTGGCAGGACTGGCATCCCGCCTGGAAAAACAGATTCTTGCCGGCCAGCACTTGCGGCGCGCCGACATCGCGACGGGCCGGTACCGCGAGGTTACGGCTGTAGAACAGCACCAGACGCAGGATGTTATCGCTGACTTCCGGCTCACCCTCCGGGCCATTGCCGTTGGGCGCCTGCTTGCAAGCGGTTTGCGCGTCGGTGCAGTCATCAACGGGTCTCAGGCTGGTGGTGAGCCCCATATCACCAGAGAACGCGTGAACGTTTTGTTGATTGAGGTTCGGTTGCCCGGCCTTCCAGCCAAATCGCCCGAGAACGGTTTTCTGCTGCGCGTCGTCCCAGACCCGGTTCGGTCGTCCGGCGATACCGTTTTTCTCTCGGGCCTGAGCCTCGGCGTTAGCCAGGATGGCCTCGTCGGGAATCGCTTCTAGCAAGCCCAGGCCAATCATCGGCGGTGCGATGCGCGCCGAGAAACGCGTGTCGGGGTGCATCGGGCCGTAGCCGAGTTGGGTGATCTGCAAGGTCGGCTTACGCAACTCGATTTCGCTGCCGTCCTTGAAACGTACCGGGACCGCTGTGTAATCGACGCGCACCTTGCCTTCCGGAACGACGCCGGGCACCGACATGTCCTGGAACTGCCCGCCGTAGACCGGCTCGGGGACCACGCCCAGTTGTTCGATGACCTTGGCATAGGCCGGCGCATCAGGGATCGACAGACGCACCAGCATCGACACCGCATTCGGCGCATCGGCCGCGGGCGGGTGACCGCGCCCGTCCTTGATGTGGCAGTTCTGGCAGGCGTTGGTATTGAACAGAGGGCCAAGGCCATCGCGGGCGGTGGTGGTTGACGGCGCAATCACCCAAGGGCTGCGAAAGAAACTGTTGCCGACGCTGAAGTCGACGCGTCGTGATGGCGGCAGATTGGCGGACGGCAGGGAGAATGCGTTCTGATCGGTCTTGCGCACCGTCGCGCTGCCGCCGGAGCGGGCCTCACCGGGTTCGGCCTGGGTAAAACGCGGGGCGTCATCGCAGGCACTCAGGCCCAGGGCCAGCAGCAGTGCAGACAAGCGAAGAGGCAGCGAGGGCATCGGACATCCTGCAAGACGAGCAAAACAAGGGCGCAAAGTCTAACAGGGCAGGGGAGTTTGAATAAGAGGAATTATCGTTTGCTCCAGTTTGTAGGAGCGAAGCTTGCTCGCGAAAGCAGTGCGACAGTCACCAACGATGTTGAATGTGACGCCGCCTTCGCGGGCAAGCCTCGCTCCTACAGGTTCAGCGCAATCCAATGTGGGAGCGAGCCTGCTCGCGATAGCGATTTCACATTCAACATCAATGTTGGCTGTGATGCCCCCATCGCGAGCAGGCTCGCTCCCACAGGGATTTCATTCAGGCAGGGACAAAAAAGGCGACCGGAAGGTCGCCTTTGTATTCACTCAGCCAGCGTTGATCAGAACTCGTGATCAGCGTTGTCCGGGTTCAGGTCGCTGATGCCCAGTTTGCCAGCGGCTGCTTCGATCGAACCGGTCTGCTTGACCAGCGAGGCGATGGCGTCGCGCACGATCTGGTTGCCAGCCGTGTTACCGGCAGCGATCAGTTGGTCGTAGTGCTCACCCTTGTTGGCGTGATCGACCATGACCTGAAGCTTGGCTTCGGTGGCGGCCAGGTCGGCTTTCAGCGCGGTGTCGGCTGCCGGGTCGGCTTTGGCGACCAGCGACGACAGGCTGGCGCCGGTCATTTTGCTGCCATCGACGCGGGTGTATTCGCCCAGGTACACGTTACGCACGCCTTTGGCGTCGTAGAAGTGCGAGTTGTGAGTGTTGTCGCTGAAGCAATCCTGTTCGTCTTCCGGGGAGTTGGCTTCCAGGGAAACCTTCATGCGCTCGCCCGCCAATTCGCCCAGGGACAGGCTGCCCATGCCGAACAGCATTTTGCGCAGGCCGGTTTCAGCCGGTTCCGCTTCCAGGGTGGCGCGGTAGTTGTCGGCCACGTTCGGCTTCCAGTTACCAACCATTTCTTGCAGGTCGTTGACCAGCAGTTGGGTCACGGATTTCAGGTAAGCGCGACGACGATCGTTGTGACCGCCAGTAGCGCCTTTGCCTTCCAGGTAGTCGGAAGCCGGACGGTTGCCGGCGCCAGGACCGGTGCCGTTCAGGTCCTGGCCCCAGAGCAGGAATTCGATGGCGTGGTAGCCAGTGGCGACGTTGGCCTCGGAACCGCCCAGCTCGTTCAGGCTGGCGAGTTTTTCCGGGGTGATGTCTTTCACGTCGACCTTGTCTTCGCCGACCTGAACTTTAGTGTTGGCGATGATGTTGGCGGTGGCGCCCGGGTTACCCAGTGCGTGTTCGTAGGATTTGTCGACGTAGTCGATCAAGCCTTCGTCCAGTGGCCAGGCGTTCACCTGACCTTCCCAGTCGTCGATGATGGTGTTGCCGAAGCGGAACACTTCGCTCTGCAGGTAAGGCACGCGGGCCGCGACCCAGGCAGCCTTGGCGGCTTTCAGGGTGTCGGCGTTCGGCTTGGCGAGGAATGCGTCGACGGCGGTTTGCAGGGTTTTCGCAGTGGATTCGGCATCGCTGTAAACGGCGAAGACGATGTCGGCGTAGTGCGCGACCACAGCCTTGGCGGCGGCTTCATCGACTTTACCGGTAGCAGCAGGCGCAGCCGGGGCAGTGGTGCTGGCGGCCGGGGTCGGCGCTTGTGGAGCGGCAGCCTTGTCTTTGCCTTCGCCGCAACCGGCGAGGGAAATAGCGATGGCCAGCAGACTGGCGGTGGCCAGAGGCATACGAATCATGGCGAACATCCTGCTTCGGTGATTGATGGACGCGCGTGGAGGGCGCGCAAAACTGCGACATAATGCAAATCTTTCGCATTATGTGTAAAGGGTTGTTCCTGTAAATATTTCTTATTCACGCAATGATGTGGGGCGCATTAAAAGATCGCAGCCTCGTTTCACTCGACAGCTCCTACAGGGGAACGCGGTCCACGTAGGAGCTGTCGAGTGAAACGAGGCTGCGATCTTTTGACCTTCTACAAAATAGCCGCGTTACTGCGCTGGGCTTGCTTGAGGTAGGCGCTCAATTCCCGTGCCGGCAGCGGTTTGCTGTAGTGATAGCCCTGACCTTCGTGGCAGCCTTCGGAGATGATGTAGGCCTCTTGCTCGGCGGTTTCCACGCCTTCGGCAATCACCTGCATGCCCAGGCTCTTGCCCAGCTGGATGATGGCGCGAACGATGGTCGCATCGTCGTCGTCATCGAGCAGGTCCTGAACGAAGCTCTTGTCGATCTTGATCTTGTCCAGCGGCAGGCTTTTCAGGTAACTCAGTGATGAATAACCGGTGCCAAAGTCGTCGATGGCGATCAGCGCGCCGGAGCGACGCAGGCTCAACAAGTGCTGGGCGGCGGTGCTGATGTCTTCCATCAGGCCGGTTTCGGTGACTTCCAGCTCCAGGCTGCGCGGTGGCAGGCGGTACATCTGCAGCAGGTTATTGACCACCCGCGGCAACTCGGCGTGGTGCAGTTGCACGGTGGACAGGTTCACCGCCATGCGCAGGTCGACGAAACCCTGATCGTGCCACTCGCGCAATTGCTTGCAGGCCTGATCCAGCACCCATTCGCCGATGGCGATGATGGTGCCGTTCTGCTCGGCCAGCGGAATGAACAGGTCCGGCGGCACTAGCCCGTGTTCGGGATGTTGCCAGCGAATCAACGCCTCGACGCCCACCACGCGATGATCGCGGTAGCTGATCTGCGGTTGATAAACGAGGTAGAACTGGTCGCGGATCAAGGCATCGCGCAAGTCCTTTTCCAGCTCGCGGCGCCGACGCATTTCCGTGTCGACACTGGCGATATAGAACTGATAGCGGTTGCGCGAGCGAGTCTTGGCCAGGGTCATGGTCTGCTCGGCTTTTTGCAGCAACTTCTCGGTGCTGTCACCGTCCTCGGGGAACAGGGTGATGCCAATGGTGGCGCGCAGACGGATTTCCTGATGATCGAGGGCGAACGCCGCTTCCAGATCATCGAGAATGCTTTGGGCCAGTTCGGCCGCTTCATAGGGTTGTTCGATGTCGGCCTGAACCAGTGCGAACTGGTCGCCCCCCAAGCGGGCGAGGGCGCCGAGGCGACCGCTATGGGCCCGCAGTCGATCGGCCAGGGCCAGCAGCAATTGGTCGCCGGCCTGATAACTGAATTGTTCGTTAATGCCTTTGAAATCATCGAGCCCGACACACAGCACCGCGACCCGACGTTGTAATTTGCCGGCGTCGACGAGGATTTTGTCCAGTTGTTGCTGCAATTGCTGGCGGTTCGGCAAACCGGTGAGGAAGTCGTACTGAGCCATGCGCAGCAGGCTGTTTTCCGCTTCGTGGCGCAGGTGAGTGTTGCGCTCGATGGATTCAAGCAACTGGTTGGCGGTGTTGATCCAGACGCCCAACTCGTTTTTCTCATGACCCTTGAGCTGCGGAATCTTGTGGGCGCTGGGCCGGTCCGGGTTGATTTCGGTCAGGTGTTCGATAATCCGCGACAGCGGTTTGGTCAGCAGCCAGTGATAGACCAGGTACAGCACCAGGGCCATGGCCAAGGCGCGCAATACGCCAGAGATGAAGATGATCACCGAGCTGACAATGAAGCCCTTGCCGTAGGTGGCGGTGTCGAGGGTAATGCTCAGGTCGCCGTAGTACTCGCTGTAGGGCCCGCGACCCACCAGTTGAGTGGTGAAGGTGCGTTCCTGGCCGAGGATCAGATCGGTCAACCAGCGGCTGTTGGAGTGCTGCAACTCACGGGTTTTTTGCGCCAGCATGGCTTCGTGAGGATGGCCGATGGAGGCCATGCGCACGGCGTCGTCCTGAAACAGGCCTTCGATCACCTGCATGCCCATTTCCCGGTCCAGGCTGTAGACGGCCTGGGTCGAGGGGTCACGGAACATGTCGAGGATGCGCTGAGCATCATTGGCCACGGCCTGGCGTGTTTTATAGGCATCGAAAACGATCTGCGCGCAGCTCAAGACCACGCCGACGATCAATGCCGACAGGAGCACGACCCGGAGCAACTTCACCGACAAGCTGTTCTTGAGTTCCAGCTTCAAAGGGTTATTCCTTGTTCCGTGCGGGTAGCGTCAAGTTGCCATGAGTATTGGCAATCCGGTGATGTCAGTCAAAGGGACAATCCAACCCAGGGGATTTTGCCGGTAGCTTGGCCGATAGGCTGTTGTTTGGAGTATTTGCCCTATTAGCACTGTGTCGGTTGTTGAGGCCCTCAACTTGAGGGGAACGGGACAATTTTTCCTTGTAGTTGATGTTAGACGGCTGTGATGTGGGGGCAAGAGGACGAATGCCACTCGCATTGTGGGAAAGCGCCCTGATTTTTAATGGAAGCCCCGCCAATCCCATTATGAGATGGTATGGACCGCGTTATCGTTCTTCGCGGGCAAGCCTCGCTCCTACAGGAGTATCGACGTTCCCAGATTCAATGCCCCTGTAGGAGCGAGGCTTGCCCGCGAAGGCGGCTGCAGGAATGTACCCATTTCCCCAGCCCACAAAAAAACCCGGCAAAAGCCGGGTTTCTTGACTGGCGCGAAGCTTAAGCGGTGAAGGTTTTGCCTTCGAACTGCTCAGCCACGAATTTCCAGTTGACCAGGTTCCAGAACGCTTCGACGTACTTCGGACGAAGGTTGCGGTAGTCGATGTAGTAAGCGTGTTCCCAGACGTCGCAGGTCAGCAGCGGGGTGTCGCCGCTGGTCAGCGGGTTGCCGGCGCCGATGGTGCTGGCCAGGGCCAGGGAACCGTCAGCCTTTTTCACCAGCCAGCCCCAACCGGAACCGAAGGTGCCGATGGAGGTTTTGCTGAACTCTTCCTTGAACTTGTCGAACGAACCGAACGCTGCGTTGATGGCATCAGCCAGCGCGCCGGTTGGTTGACCGCCGGCGTTTGGCGCCAGGCAGTTCCAGTAGAACGTGTGGTTCCAGACCTGAGCGGCGTTGTTGAAGATACCGCCCGAGGAAGTCTTGACGATTTCTTCCAGGGTCTTGCCTTCGAACTCGGTGCCTGGCACCAGGTTGTTCAGGTTCACGACATAGGTGTTGTGGTGCTTGTCGTGGTGATACTGCAGAGTTTCCTCTGAAATGTGCGGCTGCAGGGCATCGTGTGCGTAAGGCAGCGGCGGCAATTCGAAAGCCATGATGATTCTCCTAATCAGGTCAGTTGCGGTGAGCGCAAGGCCGATCACGGGCGGCCAGACATGCGCCGGGGAGTTTGTACTCTTTGCGGCGCAGGGATCGGATCATAGCACCGGGGGTGCGGCATAACCACGCAACAACTGTGTGGAATAGAGGTTCCAGAGCCTTTTGGAATAAATCACCCGGCGCTGATTAACTGGAACGCTACAGTGAACATCATGACGGCGACCAACAGGTCGAGGATTCGCCAGGTGCCTGGCCGTGCCAGCCACGGCGCCAGCCATGCCGCGCCAAGGGCCAAAGTGAAAAACCACAGTAATGACGCACTGGCCGCGCCCACCACATAAGCACCGGGCTCGGTTTGTTGAGCGCCGAGGGAGCCGATCAGCAACACGGTGTCCAGATAAACGTGCGGGTTGAGCAACGTCACCGCTAACGCACTGAGCAGCACCGCCCGCAGTGAGCGTACCGTCTGATTTTCACCCTGTTGCAGGCTTTGTTTCGAGCAGGCCCGACGCAACGCCAGGCTGCCATACCACAGCAGAAACGCCGCGCCTCCCCAGCGGGCGATGGCCAGCAGGGTCGGGTTTTGCGCCAGCACCGTCGCCAGCCCGAACACTCCGGCGGCCACCAGTAGCGCATCGCAGGTGACGCAGAGCGCCGCCACCGGCAGGTGATGTTCACGCCGAAGGCTCTGTGCCAGCACAAACGCATTCTGGGTGCCGATCGCCATGATCAGCCCAGCGGCCACCAACAGGCCGTTCACATAGCTTTGCCACATACGTTTTTACTCCGCGTCGGTCGCCAGGTCCCGCAGTACTTGGAGGGCGCGTTCGGCATCGGCCTGGCCGACGAACAAATGGTCGTGGTAATACCCGGCGATCACGTTGCAACTGATGCCGGCCTTGCCCAGTGCCGTGGCGAACGCGGCGGTCAGGCCGACGGCTTCGAGGGCCGAGTGCACGTTCAAGGTGATCCAGGCGGCGACGTAGTCGAAGCTGAAACCGGCCTTTTCAGCGTGGGAACGTTGCAGAATCACCGTCAGGCCTTCCCGTTCACGAAAACTGCCGACAATCTCAAGGCCGGCGGGCAACTTGCCGTCGCGCAACGTGCAGAACACATATTCGCCGTCGTTGAGTTGCGGGCTCATGCTGCGCAGCAGGGTTGCCAATGACGTTTCGCCAGCCATGTCGGTGATCCTTGTTCAAGAGTTCTTGCTGGCCATTCTCCGGTTGAAGGCTGTATAAGAAAAACCAATAGTGCTGATCGCCCATTAGGAAAACTGATGTTCGACTACAAATTGCTTTCTGCGCTCGCCGCCATCATCGAGCAGGCCGGATTCGAACGCGCCGCGCAGGTGCTGGGTTTGTCCCAATCGGCCATCTCCCAACGGATCAAACTGCTGGAGGCACGAGTCGGCCAACCGGTGCTGGTGCGGGTCACCCCCCCGGCGCCGACGGAGATTGGCCGGCGATTGCTCAACCATGTGCAGCAGGTGCGGCTGCTGGAGCGCGATCTGCAAAGCCTGGTGCCGGCGCTGGACGAGGAAGGTCTGCCGGAACGCCTGCGCATCGCGCTGAATGCCGACAGCCTTGCGACTTGGTGGGCCGAGGCGGTGGGGGACTTTTGCGCGGAACAACATCTGTTGCTCGACTTGGTGGTGGAAGACCAGACCGTCGGCCTCAAACGCATGCGCGCAGGCGAAGTGGCGGGGTGTGTCTGCGCCAGTGAACGGCCGGTGGCCGGCGCGCGCAGCGTTCTGTTGGGGGCGATGCGTTACCGTGCGATGGCGAGCCCGGCGTTCATTGCCCGGCATTTTCCCGAAGGTGTGCGCGCCGATCAGTTAGCCAAAACCCCGGCCCTGGTGTTTGGCCCGGATGATTTCCTACAGCATCGCTACCTCGCATCCCTCGGTGTGGACGGCGGTTTTGAACACCATTTATGCCCATCGTCCGAAGGCTTTCTTCGTCTCACGGAAGCAGGGCTTGGCTGGGGCCTGGTGCCTGAGTTGCAGGTGCGCGAGCAACTTGAGCGCGGTCAATTGCAGGAGCTTTTGCCAGATAAGCCGATCGATGTGCCGCTGTACTGGCATCATTGGCGCAATGGCGGTCAGCTGTTGGGGTTACTCACCGACCAATTGGTGCACTCGTCGAAGCAATGGCTGGTGCCGTTGGACTGACGGGCAGCGTCAAGACCTCACGGCCTACGCCCTACGCAATATGCAAAGCGCAAAACGTAAAACGAAATATTCGGAGCAATTCATGAAGATTCTGGTCACCGGCGCAAGCGGCTTCATTGGCGGACGCTTTGCGCGTTTCGCCCTGGAGCAGGGCCTGGACGTGCGGGTCAACGGTCGCCGGGCCGAGAGCGTCGAGCATCTGGTGCGCCGTGGCGCCGAGTTCATTCAGGGCGACTTGAGCGACCCGCAACTGGCGCGCGACCTGTGTTCAGACGTCGAAGCCGTGGTCCATTGCGCCGGCGCGGTCGGTTTGTGGGGGCGGTATCAGGACTTTCATCAAGGCAACGTCGAAGTCACCGAGAACGTGGTCGAGGCCTGTTTGAAACAGCGGGTCCGGCGTCTGGTGCACCTGTCGTCGCCGTCGATCTACTTCGATGGCCGCGATCATCTGGGGTTGACCGAAGAGCAAGTGCCCAAGCGCTTCAAACATCCCTACGCCGCGACCAAATACCTGGCCGAGCAAAAAGTCTTCGGTGCGCAGGAATTCGGCCTCGAAACCCTGGCCCTGCGCCCGCGTTTCGTCACGGGCGCAGGCGACATGAGCATTTTCCCGAGATTGCTGAAAATGCAGCGTAAAGGGCGGTTGGCGATTATCGGCAATGGCCTGAACAAGGTCGATTTCACCAGCGTGCAAAACCTCAATGAAGCATTGCTCAGCAGCTTGCTGGCCAGCGGTTCGGCCTTGGGCAAGGCCTACAACATCAGCAACGGAGCGCCGGTTCCGTTGTGGGATGTGGTCAATTACGTGATGCGCCAAATGGATGTCCCACAGGTTACCCGTTACCGTTCCTACGGTTTGGCCTACAGCCTTGCCGCGCTCAACGAGGGTGTGTGCAAGCTGTGGCTCGGTCGTCCCGAACCGACCCTGTCGCGGCTGGGCATGCAAGTCATGAACAAAAACTTCACCCTCGACATCAGTCGCGCACGGCATTATCTGGACTACGATCCGAAAGTCAGCCTCTGGACCGCCCTTGATGAATTCTGCGGCTGGTGGAAGGCTCAGGACATTCGCTGACACACAAGGGTGGCCCTGACTGAACCGAGTTCAGGGTTCAGGGTCAACCGGTGCGGCAGCGGGGGTTATACTTCGCCGCATCAAGCCATCACCGCGTTCCACAAAGGTTGACCCTAATGCCCATGCGTAACGATGCCAACGACGACTTCGACGATGTCCCGAGCCTGCGCGCCGACAGCCTCGATGACGATGATTTTCCGACCACCGCTCGCACTTCCGTGCATTCGCGCACCACACCGGTGGTCAAGGTCAAAGGCCCGAGCACCGGCCCTCTGTGGGCATTGGTCGGCGCGCTGTTCTTTGCCTTCGCCGGCCTTGCCTGGTGGAGTTTTCAGCAGATCTCGCTGATGGAACAGCAACTGGTGGCGACCCAGGAAAGTTTCGCGCGCATCAGTGAGGAAGCGGCGGGGCGCCTGCAGGATATTTCCGGCAAGGTCGTGGCCAGCCAGTCCAACGTCAACACCGGCAGTGAAGCGTTGAAGCTGCAAATCAAACAGCTTGAAGGCAAACTCCAGGACCAGAGCAAGCAGCTGGAAAGCAAGCTTCAGGACCAGAGCAAACAGCAGCAGGGCGTACTCGGCCAGACCACCGAACTGGACAAACGCCTGGCGCAAATGACCGCGCAAGCCACCGAACAACAAACCGCCAATGCTCAGTTGCAGGCCCAGGTCAAAGCCTTGAGCGGCGAACTGGCCGCGTTGAAGAACGCGTCGGCCGATACCAGCCAAGTCGATGCCCAGCTCAAAAGCCTGGGTGCCGACATTACCGCGCTGAAGAGGCAAGGCAACCCGAGCGCCGCCATCGAGCGTCTGGAACAAGACATGATCGTGCTCAAAAGCCAGCAGGACAACCGCCCGGCCACCGCACAAGGTGGCACCAATACCGCCGAGTTCGACGCCTTCCGCGGCCAGGTCACCCGCAACATCAACACCCTGCAGGCGCAGATTCAGAATCTGCAGCAACAACTGCGCACCCGGCCTTGATTGACTGATGCCGTGATGAGGAATGGGGCTTTTGTGGTGACGGAGCTTCTGTGGCGAGGGGGCTTGCTGTGGCGAGGGGGCTTGCCCCCGTTGGGTGGCGCAGCCGCCCCAATCCATTCGCCGCCGTTTTTCAGATAATCCGCGGCGCCTGATTTGCGACTGCTGTGCAGCCGAACGGGGGCAAGCCCCCTCGCCACAAAAAGCCTCTCCCTACAGAAAATCCCCTGGCCACACAAAGCCTCTTCAAAGCACAGCGCCCACCACGCTTTCCTGAATATTCATACATAACCCCAAGCCGTCTACGCTCTTGAAACACTAACAAGAACGGGGAATGCACCATGGGGGTTCTTCACAAGCTGGCCTGGCTGGGCGGTTTGCTTTTGCTGTGCCTGGGGCCGGTTCATGCCGCCACGACGGAAAAGGCTGACAGCCAGGCCGCCAAAGCCTTGCTGGAAAAAGCCCTGGCCTATTACCACGAGCAGGGTGACAAGGCTTTTGCGGCGTTCAGCCGTCAGGGCGAGTTTGTCGACAAGGATCGTTATGTCTTCGTGGTCGATACCAAGGGCGTGATGCTCGCCAGCGGCGGGCCATCTTCGGCGTTGATCGGTCGCGATGTGTCCGAGGTACTCGGGCCGGATGTACAGAAAGCCTTCAAGGACGCCTTGAAAGTGCCGGAGGGCAACGGCATTCAGCAGGCCGAATACCGCTGGCAGAACTGGGCCGACGGTAAGGTTGAACGCAAGCATGTGTTCTATCAGCGCGTCGGCCAGCGGATTCTGGCGGTTGGTTACTACCTGCCACGGGCCTCGCCGCAACAGGCGCAAGCGTTGCTCGATAAAGCAGCGGTCGATCTGGCCAAAAACGAGAAGGGCACGCTCACAGCGATCAACTCCCTCAAGGGCGGTTACTTGCAGGATGACCTGTACGTGTTTGTCGTCGACCTGGATACCCGGCGTTATGTCGCTCACGGCACCAACCTGCGATTGATCAATACCGACTTCGGCAAGATCAAGGACCCGGAAGGCAAACCGGTGGGCGAGCCGATTCTGGCGCTGATGGCCAAACAGGCTGACGGCGAATACGAGTACCGCTGGAAAAACCCGGTGACCGGCAAGGTCGAAGACAAGCATGCCTACCTGAAAAAGGTCGGGCATTTTCTGGTGGCGGTGGGGTATTACAGCCCTTGATTCAAGGTTACTGAAAGACCGCAATCGCGAGCAGGCTCGCTCCCACAGTAAATCTCCATTGGTCACAAATGTTGCATACGGCCTAGATCCAATGTGGGAGCGAGCCTGCTCGCGATTGCAGGCGCCTCGGTCCCCTACCGAACCGTGTCCTCCCGCCCCCGCAACACTCTATTCGGCATGGCAATCGCCGCCGCCAGCCCCAGCAGCGACACCGCCGCGCTGACCATCAGCAAGTGCCGGAAGGTCAGCAGCAATTCTGCGCGCAAGGCGTCCTGCGCATCCCCCGGCGCGGCGTTCAAACCGTCCAGCAAGACATTCCCCGAACTCCCCTCGGCCATCAGCGAAGAGCTGGCCAGGTGCGCGAAACTCGAATCCTGCAACAACGCCAGCAGCAGCGCCGACATTAACGCCACACCCACTGCGCCGCCCAGAGAGCGGAACAGATTGGTGGTGCTGGTGGCGACGCCGATGTCCCGTTGTTCCACCGAGTTTTGCGTGCCCACCAACGATGTCGGAAACTGCATGCCACTGGCAATGCCGCTGAGCAACATGAACAGGCTGCTCAGCACAAACGCCTGAGGCGCGCTGAGCGCCATGCCGAGAATCGAGAACGGCATCAGCAGGGCGCCGGTCAGAATCATCGGTTTATAACGACCACTCACCGAGGTCTGGCGTCCGGCGAAATACGCGCCTATCGGCAAGCCCATGGCCAGCGGCAACAGGTGCAGAGCGGCGCTGTCAGCCCCGGCGCCGGTGACGCTCTGGAAGCGCAGCGGCATCAGCACGATCAAGGAAATCGCCTGGAAACTGGTGAAGAAAATCGTGCACCAGCAAAAAATCGCACTGCGGTTGGCAAACAAATGCATCGGCAGCAACGGTTCCCGCGCCCGCCGTTCATGCCAGACGAACACGGCCAGCACCACCACCGCACAACCGAGCAAACCCAAGACTTCAGCGCTGCGCCACGAATGGCCCTGGCCAACCTGAGTAATGCCCAGCAACAACGCTGTCAGGCCAATGATCATCAGCAAGGTGCCGAAGTAGTCGATGACCGGTTTGCGCTGTGGCACCGGCAGCCCCACCAGCGTGCGGTAGGCCACCAGCCAGGCACCCAGGCCCAGTGGAAGGTTAATCAGAAACACCCAGCGCCAGGACAGGTATTCGGTCATGTAGCCACCGAGCACCGGGCCGGCCACGCTGGCCACCGCGTACATGCTGCTGAAGTAACCCTGATAGCGACCGCGCTCGCGGGGTGGAACGATGTCGCCGATGATCGCCTGGCTCACCGAAATCATCCCGCCGGCGCCGATACCCTGAAGGATCCGCGCGAGCACCAATTGCTCCATGCTTTGCGCCATGCCGCAGAACAATGACGCCAGGGTGAACACCCCCATGCCGAACAGCATCAACTTGCGGCGCCCATACAGGTCACCGAGTTTGCCGTAGATCGGCACCGCCACGGTCATCGCCACCATGTACCCGGAAATCACCCAGGCCAACAGGCTTACATCCTTGAATTGCGCGGAAATGGCCGGCATCGACACGGCGACGATGGTCTGGTCCAGCGCGCCCAGAAAGATCGCCAGCATCAGTGCGATCAACACGCTGCGAATGGCCGGTTTGGGCGTTTCAGGCTGGTTGAGATTGGTCACGGGTAAAACCTGCGGGCAGTAATGGACCCGCAGCAGGCAAGGCGAGCGGGATGCTCGCCAGTGTAGATCGGTAGGAGGCTATTCGATAGCCTCGTATGGAAGGCCAACGTAATTTTCGGCGATGGTTTTTCGGCCCGCCTCGGAGTCCACGAAATAGGCCAGCTCCGACTCGCTGATGCGCTGGCTGAACGCGTCGTGCTCGTCGAAGCGATGCAACATCGAGGTCATCCACCAGGAGAATCGCTCGGCTTTCCACACCCGCCGCAAGCAAACCTCGGAATACTTCTCCAGCAAATCCACGCGCCCTTCGCGGTAAACCTTCAGCAGAATATTGAACAACGTACTGACGTCGCTGGCCGCCAGGTTCAGGCCCTTGGCGCCGGTGGGCGGGACGATATGGGCGGCGTCGCCGACCAGGAACATCCGCCCGTACTGCATCGGTTCGACCACGAAGCTGCGCAGCGGCGCGATGCTTTTTTCGATCGACGGGCCGGTCACCAGCGTGTCGGCGAGGGCGGCAGGCAGACGGGCTTTGAGCTCATCCCAGAAACGTTGGTCAGACCAATCCTCGACTTTGTCCTGGGCCGGTACCTGGAGGTAATAACGGGTACGTGTCGGCGAACGCATGCTGCACAGCGCAAAACCCCGTTCATGCCGCGCATAGACCAACTCTTCGTGCACCGGCGGCGTGTCAGCGAGAATCCCCAGCCAGCCGAACGGATAAACCCGCTCGAACACCTTCAGGCAGTCGGCAGGAATCGACTGCCGCGCCACGCCATGGAAACCGTCGCAACCGGCGATGTAGTCACAATCGAGTCGATACGTTTCGCCGTCCTTGTCGAAGGTGACAAAGGGTTCGGCGGTTTTCATGCCGTGGGGGACGACATTGCTGGCTGCATAGATCGTCTGCGCACCGGCGTCCCGACGAGCGGCCATCAGATCGCGGGTGACTTCGGTCTGGCCATAGATCGTCACGGTTTTGCCGCCGGTCAGCGCCTGCAAATCGATGTGTACCCGGCGCCCGTCGAGGGCCAGTTCAAAGCCTGCATGGACCAGCCCTTCGGCGTCCATGCGCTGGCCCACCCCGGCCTGACGCAACAGCTCTACCATGCCTTGTTCGAGGACTCCGGCGCGGATGCGTCCGAGCACATAGTCCGGGGTCTGGCGTTCGAGGATCAGGGTGTCGATGCCGGCGTTATGCAGCAATTGGCCGAGTAGCAAACCAGAGGGGCCGGCACCGATGATCGCGACTTGGGTTTTCAGTGTTTTCATTGTTTTTATGACTCGCAAGCTCCACGCGACCAAGGCCGGTGAATGATTTTTATGGATCGAGTACTTGCATTTTTCACTTGCGAGTCTGTCAATTGAAGGGGAAAACTGAGCCGATACCTGTACATTCTGCCAATCGGTGCGATTATCGCCCCGTTACCCTCGAGGCCTGGATTGAAGTGATGAACAAGCCTGACCTGCCATCGATTCCGGTGTTCAAACTCTACGGTGAAAGCCTGGACTGGCCGACCCCTGACTTGCTGCACTGTGAAACCATTTCCAAACGCAGCCGCGAACATCAATGGGAAATCAAACCCCACCGCCACGCCGATTTGTGTCAGTTACTCTTCGTTTTCAAAGGTCAGGCAGAGCTTGAGATCGAAGGCAAACGCTCACAATTGACTGAGCCGGCAATCCTGATTCTGCCGCCGTTATCGGTGCATGGTTATCGGTTTTCCGAGGACGTCGAAGGTTTCGTCGTCACGCTGGCCGCGCCGCTGATCGCCCATCTTCAGGCGCAGTTGGGCAATTCGGTGAACGCTCTGGCACAGGCCGAAAGCTACCCGGCGGGCAAGGACAGCGAGTACCTCAACAGCCTGTTTTCAGCGCTGCAAAGCGAGTACACCGGCCATCAACCGGCGCGGGAAATGCTCATGCATTCGCTGGTCAGCGTGATTATGGTGTGGATCAGCCGCCAGGTGATTCAGCGCCAAAGCGCCACCCAGCGTCCGCAGCGGGCTCGGGAATACCTCAACGGCTTTATTCAGCTGGTGGAAGAAACCTATCGCCAGCACGTCAAGGTCGAGGACCTGGCTCATCGGCTGGGGATTTCCGTGTCCCACCTCAACGGCACGTGCCGTGAACTGGCGGGGCAACCGGCGTTGCAGATCATGCATGAGCGTCAATTGCTGGAGGCCAAGCGCTTGCTGACCTACACCAGCATGACCATTTATGAAATGTCCGACGTGTTGGGGTTTTCCGATCCGACCAACTTCACACGCCTGTTCAGGCGTCGCGTGGGGATCTCGCCCAAGGCCTTTCGCGACCGTTTGAAGGCCGATCAGGACCATGCCGATAACGAGACCTGAACCCCGTGGCGAGGGGGCTTGCCCCCGTTGGGTCGCGAAGCGACCCCAGCATTTCAATGAGAACACCGCATTCACCGAGTTACGACTGCTGCGCAGCCGAACGGGGGCAAGCCCCCTCGCCACAGGGTTCGTTATCGGAGGGCATTGAGGCTTGCGTTGTGGGGGATGCAGCGCTCGAAGTTGCAGCTCGCGAAGTCACGGGGCTGTTGTCGCAACTGCTCGACACGCCAGGCGGCTGTGCCATACAGCGCCAGCGTCGCCGCGCAAGTGATGAAAATGGCGAGGTATCTTTTTGTTTTGATGTTCATGGCGTTGACCTCTGAACGAATACCCTTGGGTACTGCTTTGAGCATAGGTCAGCGCGGGTGAGTTGCCAGCAAAGCGGCCCTCGCGTTTAACGCAATATTCAGAACATTGATATCCCACAGGGGGTCTGTGTGTTGAAGGGGGAAAGCATTCCCTCCATTGATCCGGTTACAGACCTAGATCCCACTCCGGCTCTTCCGGAAATCTGAGCACCAGAAAATCCAGCATGCTGCGCAACGCCGCCGGCATGTGCTTGCGTGAGGCATACACCGCATAGATGTTCAGCTGCCGGGGCTCGGCCTGGGGCAACAGGCGGATCAGTTCGCCGCTGTGGATATGCACGCCGGCCAGGTAACTGGGCAGCATCACCACGCCGGCGCCGGCCAACGTCGCGCGCAACAGCGTACTGGCTTCGTTGGCGCTGATGTTGCCCTGTACCGGTACCGAGACGGGCTCGCCGTCCTGTTCGAAATGCCACAGGCTTTTGCCGAAGTAGGAGTGGGTCAGGCAGTTGTGCAGGCTCAGGTCCTCGACCCGTTGCGGCGTCGGGTGCTCGCGCAGGTAGGCGGGGGAGGCGCAAATCACCGAACGGCAGACCGTCAGGCGCCGGGCGATCAGGTTCGGGTCCAGGTCGTTGCTGGTGCGGATCGCCAGATCGATGCGTTCATCCACCAGATTCACCGTGCGGTCGAGCATTTGCATATCGATGCTGACGCCGGGGAAACGTTTGACGTAAGCCGCCATGGCGTCCGCCAGTTGCGCCTGGCCGAACGAGGTGCTGACGCTGATCCGCAGCAGGCCTCGCGGTGCGTCGTCCGGCTCGCTGACGGCGGCTTGCATGTCGGTGGACAAATCGAGCATCTGCCGACAGCGAGGCAGCATTTCCGTACCGGCGGCGGTCAGGCTCAATTTGCGTGTGGTGCGGTGCATCAGGCGCGCGCCGACCCAATCTTCCAGCTCCGCCAGATAGCGTGAAACCACCGGCCGTGACAGGTCCAGGTGATCGGCGGCAGCCGATTGGCTGCCCA
>NZ_AKJK01000051.1 GCF_000282375.1 Pseudomonas sp. GM50 | reverse complement strand
GAAGGCCGTCCCCTATGCCGATTGTGCATGGATTCTGGAAAGCACCACAAATCCAATGTGGGAGCGGGCTTGCTCGCGAAAGCGGTGGGTCAATCGACATCAATGTTGAATGATGAATAGCTTTCGCGAGCAAGCCCGCTCCCACAGCATTAGTCGTGCTCTTCGAGGTACTGCAATGCCAACCGCTCGGTCGCAACCTTGATCGGCGGCAGCAAGTGCGGCGCCACCAGCATCATGATCTGATACACCACCAGTCGCACTTCACCTTCACGGTCGAGAATCCGCTGATAGTCCAGCGAGAACAGCAACGTCATGGTGATTTGTTCCACCAGCTGCCCCAGCGCCTGTGTGTCACTGACCAACTGACCTTGAGCTTTCAACTGTGCCAGCAATGAAGCCAGTGTGCGCTTCAACGCATTGAGCAGGTTGCGTATCCCCTTGGCCAGTTTCGGCAGGCGGCCGGCAAGGTTCGACAGGTCCTGGAACAGAAACCGGTAGTGGGCCAGGCGTTCGATGATCAGGTGCAGGAACAGCCAGTAATCTTCGGGCGCCAATTCCACATCGGACGGCGGATCGAGCAAGGGCGTCAATTCGGCCTGGAAACGCTCGAACAACCCGAGAATCAGCGGTTCCTTGCCGTGGAAATGGTAGTAGAGGTTGCCCGGGCTGATGCCCATTTCGTTGGCCACTTCCATGGTGGACACATTCGGTTCGCCCTTCTGATTGAACAACTGCAGGGCACATTCGAGAATCCGGTCGCGGGTTTTCATCCAGTCTTCTTAATGGTCGAGTCATGCCACGGCCATGGGCGGCCGTGGTTCGTTGAACGTCAGCGCACGCGCACGTAAGTACCGGGTGCCGCCTCCATCGGTGGATAGTTCTGGTTGCCGAGGGCCATCTGGGTTTCACGTTGTGCGCCGGAGCGTTCCTGAATCCAGCCCAGCCATTGCGTCCACCAGCTACCGTCGACGCGCTTGGCATCGTAATACCAGGCTCGCGGGTCGCTGCTCAGTTTCGGATTCTCGACGTAGTTGGCTTTCGGATTGTGAGGCGGGTTGAGAATGCTCTGCACATGACCGCTGTTGGACAGCACGAAGCGCCGCTCGCCACCCAGCAGCAATGTCGAGCGATACACCGCATCCCATGGGGTGATGTGATCATTCATGCCCGCCACGCTGAAACTGTCGACGGTGACTTTCTGCAGGTCGATCGGCGTGCCGCACACTTCCAGCCCGCCAGGATGACTCAGCGGGTTGTGCTTGAAGAAGTCCAGCAGATCACCATGAAATGCTGCCGGCAGCCGCGTGTTGTCATTGTTCCAGTAGAGGATGTCGAACGCCGGCGGCTCCTTGCCGAGCAGGTAGTTATTGACGAAGTAATTCCAGATCAAATCGTTGGGGCGCATCCAGGCAAACACCCTGGCCATGTCACGACCTTCAAGAACGCCCTTCTGATACGAGCGGCGCTTGGCCGCTTCCAGCGTCTGTTCGTCGGCGAAGAGGGTGGCCGGGCTGTCTATCTGGCTGTCGAGCATGCTGACCAGGTAGGTCGCACTGGACACCCGTCGTAGCTGCCGCTTGGCCTGCAAATGCCCTTGCAGCGCGGCGATGGTCAGCCCGCCGGCACAGGCCCCCATCAGGTTGACCTCGCGAGCGCCGGTGATCGCCCGGCACACGTTCATCGCTTCTTCGACGGCTTCGACGTAAGACGACAACCCCCATTCGCGATGACGCACATCGGGATTGCGCCAGCTGATAATGAAGGTCTGCAAACCGTTTTTAAGGGCGAACTGGACGAAGCTGTTGCTCGGGCTCAAGTCGAAAATGTAGAACTTGTTGATCTGCGGCGGCACGATCAACAACGGTTTTGAATACTGTTTTTCGCTCATCGGCTTGTACTGGATCAGCTCCAGCAGCTCATTGCGAAACACCACGGAGCCGGTGGTGGTAGCGACCGTTTTGCCCACCTCGAATGCTTGTTTGGTGACTTGTCTTGGCAGGCCGTGGTTGTGCATAAGGTCGTCGAGCAGATGGCCGATACCCCGCACCAGACTGTTGCCGCCGGAGTTGAAAAACTCCTTGATCGCCAGCGGATTGAGCAGCGTGTTGGACGGCGCCACAGCGTCGTTGATCAAGGCAAAGGCAAAGTGGGCGCGGGCACGATCGTCCGGGCTCATGTTGCTTTCGTCGATCCAGTTTTTGACTTCTTTCTGCCAGCTCAGATAGGCCTGCAGGCTGCGGCGATAAAAAGGATTGAGGCTCCACGTCGGGTCGGCAAAGCGACTGTCCTGCGGGTTGGTCGGGTGCAGGGTTTCACCCAACAATACGCGGCCCAGCTGGCCGCCCAGCTTCAAGGCATGCCGGGCCGTATACACCGGGTTGCGCAGGCCGTGGGTGGCCAGGCTGCGCAAGGTCGAAAGCAGGTCCCGGCCGCGCAGACCGGTAACCGCACTTTGTGCATTGATGAATGCAGCGGGAGTGGGCAACGAGCCCTTCGCTGGTTTGTCGCGCATGAGTCAACACTCCTTCGTCATCAGGCCAAAAACAAACACACCCGAACAAAACACCATAGACGTTGTTGCGGGTTGTTGCGCGGCACGGCCTCCTGCCGACTCCTTTTCATAAACAAAAGTCGGGATCGGTTAACCGCCCGATGGCGCCGGATGCGGATGCATGACTGCGCGCTGACGTTCCTCCTCAAGAAACTTCATGATGATCGGTGCCACCGCTTCGGCCCGGGTAATCAAAAACAGATGGCCGTCGTCGATGATGTGCAATTGGGCATTGGGAATTCGCCAAGCCAGCATGCGCATGTTGATCAGCGGGATCAGTGGATCGTCGTCGCCAGCCAGCACCAGGGTTGGTTGGTGGATTTTGTGCAGCCAGTGAATGCTGGTCCAGCCGAGGCCGGCGAACAGCTGCCAGTAATAACCGAGTTTGCCTGCCGAACGAACCCTGGCGGCGTGACTGGCAGCCAGGGTCGGATCACGACGGAACGAGCCGCCATAAATCATCGGTGCGATGCGGATCACATGCGATGGCTGGATGTAGCGCCGTGGGCTGGCCATCATCCACAGCACTTTCGGCTTGCCCGGAACCATCACGGCGCCGGCCGCTGTGGCCGCCAGCACCAGCTTCTTGCAGCGCTCGGGATAGTCATGGGCGAATTGCTGCGCCAGAGCGCCACCCCACGAAACGCCAATCACGTTGACTTGCCCGTAATCGAGATAGTCGAGCATTCGCGCCGTGAGTTTCGCCAGGCCCGCAAAGCGATACGGGCGATTGGGAGTCGATGAACCGCCGACGCCGGGTACGTCGAAGGCGATGACTTCCAGGTCCGGATCCAGAGCCTGGACGAACGGGAATATCAGCTCCAGGTTGGCGCCGATGCCGTTGAAAATCAGCAAGGGCGTCAAGTGAGGCTTGCCGGGGCGTACCGCAGTGCGGAGGGTCTGGCCATCCAGGTTGACGGTACGAAAGACGAACGGTTGCGGCATGCACAGAGCCCTGTAGGTTTAAACGCTGATCGGGCCGTCCCGGGCCGTCGCAGAATGTTCGAGGTTGGCCTCGAGAGTAATCGATAGAGATCGCGGCACCTCCCAGTGCCGCGGACTGCGAGTTATTTGAAGCTCAACGTTCATGCACGTAAGTACCTGGCGAAGCTTCGCCCGCTGGATAGGCCTTGTTGCCAAGGTTGGCGGGGGATTTCTTCAGTTTGCCCGAACGCTCGGCCTGCCACGCCTGCCAATGCAACCACCAGGAATCGGTGTGCTTGGTGGAGTTTTCCATCCACTCTTCGGCTTTGACCGGCATGTCGGTGCTGGTCATGTAGCGTGCTTTCGGATTGCCCGGAGGGTTCAGAATGCTCTGGATATGCCCGCTGCTGGACAACACGAACTCGACCTTGCCGCCGAACAGCTGCGCGGATTTGTAGCAGGACTTCCACGGTGTGATGTGATCGTTGGTACCGGCCAGGGAAAAGATGTCGGCGGTTACCTGCTTGAGGTCGATCGCCGTGCCGCACACTTCCAGGGCATCGGGACGGATCAATGGGTTGTTTTTGAACATCTCGATCAGGTCGCCATGGAACGCCGCCGGCAACCGGGTGGTGTCGTTGTTCCAGAACAGAATGTCGAAAACCGGCGGCTCATTACCCAGCAAGTAGTTGTTGACCCAGTAGTTCCAGATCAGGTCGTTGGGGCGCATCCAGGCGAAGACTTTCGCCATGTCGCGACCTTCCAGCACACCGGCCTGGTAGGAATGGCGCTTGGCGGCTTCGAGGGTCTGCTCGTCGACGAACAGGGCCACATCGCTGTCCAGGGTGGTGTCCAGTACGCTGACCAACAGGGTGAGGGCGTTGACCTTCTTCTCGCCGATCGCTGCGTAGTGACCCAGCAGGGCGGTGCAGGTAATGCCGCCGGAGCAGGCGCCGAGCATGTTCACGTCTTTGCTGCCGGTAATCGCAGTGACCACGTCGACCGCTTCCTTGAGCGCTTCGATATAGGTCGACAGACCCCACTCGCGCTGCTCCTTGGTCGGGTTGCGCCAGCTGACGATGAACGTCTGCACGTTGTTGCGCAGGCAGAAGCGCGCCAGGCTCTTGTCCGGGCTCAGGTCGAAAACGTAGAACTTGTTGATCTGTGGCGGCACCACCAGCAGCGGGCGTTCATGCACCTGCTCGGTGATCGGTCGGTACTGGATCAGCTCCAGCACGTCGTTGCGAAACACCACTGCGCCTTCGGTTACGCCCAGGCTCTTGCCGACTTCGAATGCACCCATGTTGACCTGGCTCGGCATGCCACCGTTGTGCACCAGATCCTTGGCCAGATGGGAGAGGCCGTCGAGCAGGCTCTTGCCACCGGTTTCGAAGAAGCGTTTGACCGCCGCCGGGTTGGCCGCCGTGTTGGTCGGGGCCATGGCTTCGGTCATGAGGTTGATCACGAAATGCCCGCGAGCGACGTCCTTTGGCGACAGGTTGCTGTCATCGATCCAGGCGTGAAGCTCTTTGCGCCATGCCAGATAAGTTTGCAAATAACGTTTGTAGAGCGGGTTCTGACTCCACGCCGGGTCAAGGAAGCGACGGTCATCACTTTGCGGTTGAAGCTCGGATTTTCCGAGCAGCACGTTCTTGAGTTCGATGCCGAAATGGGCGACATGCCTGGCACTGTGGATGGGTTGTCTGATGGCCTGGCTAAGCACCATGCGGGCAGAGCCCAAGAGATCCTTTCTACGTAGTCCAACAACAGGATTCAGCCCCAAGGTATTTTCCGAAGCCTGAAATTTCAAGTCATCGTTAAGCTTGTTACTCATCTACGACGCTCCATTGTCCTGAGACGAGTACCTGAGTCCAGCTGTGTAATCACACAGCACGCCAAGTACTACTGCTCGGGTGACTGTAAATTGCGCATCGCTGCTTTTTTAGTTCAGAGAGCACTGCACGGAACTTGCCAGCTCCATTGGTTACCCGAGTTTAATTTTTTTCGCAAGCGGGCCAATCGTTGCCACCGCAGCGAAGCATTCAAACAGATGGAATTAGAAAATGCCCTCTAAATAGCCAGAGGCCTGAGCTAGAGCATCAGCTTGACGACCGACTCATTCGGATCACGGGTCTTTCCAGCCGCTTTGAGTTCCGCAAGATAATCGTTCCAGAGATCTTCCTGGCGCACTGCCAGCTGGTACAGATATTCCCAAGTGAACAAGCCGCTGTCGTGGCCGTCGTCGAAGGTCAATTTCAGTGCGTACTGACCGGCCGGTTCGACCTTGCTCAGGCCGACGCCGATCTTGCCAAATTGCAGGATAGGTTTGCCGTGGCCCTGGACTTCGGCGGAAGGAGAATGCACGCGAAGGAACTCGGCGGGCAGGTGATATTCCTCGCCGGACGCGTATTTGAGTGACAGGGTTTTCGAGGCTTTGTGGAGTTTGATGTCGGTGGGGAGTTGGGTCATGGCTGGCAGTCCGTCTGTGTGGGAGACCTGGTGGAACCTGATCTGCAAAACACCACAGTTCAAATGTGGGAGCGGGCTTGCTCGCGAAAGCGGTGTAACAGTCAACACAGATGTTGAATGTTACGGCCTCTTCGCGAGCAAGCCCGCTCCCACAGGGTCCGCTACCACTGTAAGTATGGCTTACAGGATATAACGGGACAGGTCTTCGTTCTGCGCCAATTCGCCCAAGTGGCTGTTGACGTAATCGGCATCGATCAGGATCGGCTTGTCCTCGTGGGTGCTGGCCAGATCACCGGCGCTGAACGACACCTCTTCGAGCAGGCGCTCGAGCAGGGTGTGCAGGCGACGGGCACCGATGTTTTCGGTTTTCTCGTTGACCTGCCAGGCGATCTCGGCGAGACGCTTGATGCCGTCCGGCAGGAATTCGATGAGCAGCCCTTCGGTTTTCAGCAGTGCACAGTACTGCTCGGTGAGCGATGCATGTGGCTCGCTGAGGATGCGCTCGAAATCTTCCGGGCTCAGGGCCTTGAGCTCGACCCGAATCGGCAGGCGACCTTGCAGCTCAGGCACCAGATCGCTCGGCTTGCTCAGGTGGAACGCACCGGAAGCGATGAACAGGATGTGGTCAGTCTTGACCATGCCCAGTTTGGTGTTGACGGTGCAGCCTTCGATCAGCGGCAGCAAGTCACGCTGTACGCCTTCACGGGACACGTCGATGCCACCGGAATTGCCGCGCTTGGCGACCTTGTCGATTTCGTCGATGAACACGATGCCGTGCTGCTCAACGGCCTCCAGGGCCTTGGCCTTCAATTCTTCTTCGTTGACCAGGCGACCGGCTTCTTCGTCGCGAACCAGTTTCAGCGCTTCCTTGACCTTGAGCTTGCGGTTTTTGCGCTTGCCCTTGCCCATGTTGGCGAACAGGCTCTGCAGCTGGTTGGTCATTTCTTCCATGCCCGGTGGCGCGGAGATATCGACGCCGGCCACTTCGGCCACTTCGATTTCGATCTCCTTGTCATCCAGCTGACCTTCACGCAGGCGCTTGCGGAACAGCTGACGGGTGTTGGAATCGGCCGACGGTGCGGAGTCCTCGTTGCTGAAGCCCATGCGTGCCGGTGGCAGCAAGGCGTCGAGGATGCGTTCTTCGGCAGCGTCTTCGGCGCGGTGGCGAACCTTGGTCATTTCCTGTTCGCGCAGCAGTTTGATCGCGGCGTCGGCCAGATCACGAATGATCGATTCGACGTCACGGCCAACGTAGCCCACTTCGGTGAACTTGGTCGCTTCGACTTTGATGAACGGCGCGTTGGCGAGCTTGGCCAGGCGACGGGCGATCTCGGTTTTACCGACACCGGTCGGGCCGATCATCAGGATGTTCTTGGGGGTAACTTCGACGCGCAGCTCTTCGGGCAGCTGCATGCGGCGCCAGCGGTTACGCAAGGCGATGGCGACGGCGCGTTTGGCATCGTCCTGGCCGATGATATGGCGATTGAGTTCGTGGACGATTTCACGGGGGGTCATGGGCATAATAATTGGCGGTCCTCAAGCAAAAGTGAGCCGTGGCGCTAGGCCAAAACAGGCTTACTCAGCGAGGTCCTGCTCCTCAATGGTGAAGGTGTGGTTGGTGAACACGCAGATGTCGCCAGCGATGCCCAAGGCGGTTTCGACGATTTCCCGGGCCGACAAATCGGTTTTCTTCAGCAGGGCACTCGCGGCGGCCTGGGCGTAACCGCCGCCGGAACCCATGGCGATCAGGCCTTCTTCGGGCTCAACCACGTCACCGTTGCCGGTGATGATCAGGGAGGCATCTTTGTTGGCGACCGCGAGCATGGCTTCGAGGCGGCTCAGGGAGCGGTCGGTGCGCCATTCTTTGGCGAGTTCGACGGCGGCGCGAACCAGGTGGCCCTGATGTTTCTCAAGCTGGCCTTCGAAACGCTCGAAGAGGGTGAAGGCGTCAGCGGTGGCCCCGGCAAAACCGGCGATAACCTGGCCGTGGTAGAGGCGACGAACTTTCTTCGCGTTGCCTTTCATCACGGTATTGCCGAGCGAAACCTGGCCGTCGCCGCCCATGACGACTTTGCCGTGGCGGCGAACTGAAACGATGGTGGTCAAGGGAGAGTCTCCACGCAGCGGGGCGAAAATGCCTTATGCCAACTCATATGGGGGTGGTAGAGCGTTTTTCAACTGTAGGGCGGGAGAGGGGACGAGCGGTGTAGGGCAGGGATGGGGGTGTTGTCTGTTCGGGCGCCTTCGCGGGCAAGCCTCGCTCCTACAGAGATTTACGTGATCCTGTAGGAGCGAGGCTTGCCCGCGAAGAACGATGACGCGGTGTCCCTGGCGAAATCAGCGGCTCTGACGCCTGCTCCTGTAGGAGCGAGGCTTGCCCGCGAAGAACGATGACGCAATGCCCCTGACCGAATCAGCGACTCTGGCGTTGTTGTAACAACAGGTTGCTGAAGCCGCTACCCGCCAGTTGCTTCTGGGCGGTGGTCAGCTGTTCGCGGTTGCTGAACGGACCGACCAGCACCCGATACCAGGTCTCGTCCTTCACCGTGCCGGATTCAACCGCCACGGCCTGCCCCAGCAAGATGATCTGCGCACGCACCTTGTCGGCATCGGCTTCCTTGCGGAACGAACCCGCCTGCAGGAAGAACTTGGTCACCGGCGCAGCTTTCGCCACGGGCGGTGCTGGCGGTGGGGTGATGCCGGCTAATGCCGCTTGAGCCCGGGCGGTGTCGATCTTCGCCGCTTGCTCTGGCGTCACCGGCGTGGTCGGAATGGCCGGCACTTGTGGCGTCGGCAGGGTTTTCTCCGGTACCGCGTCCGGCGGCACAATGACTTCCGATTCCGGCAGCAAAGTGTAGAAGTCGTACTTCGGCTTCACCGGTTGCGTCGGGCTCGGCGGGGTCTTGTTGGCCTCGGCGATCTTGGTGGCTTTCTGCTGCTCGATCTTCTCGCGCTTGACGGTATCGCTGCCCTTGCCCGGCTCCAGCTTCATCAGGAACACAATGAACGCGCCGACCGTCAGGCCGATAGCCATCCACAGCCAGCCCGGGATCGGTTGCTTTGCAGGAGCTTGGTAACGGCTGGCGCCACGCTTGGGTGCTGGTTTTTTCTTGGCAGCCAACTTACATACGCTCCAGAGTTTCCAGACCCAAGAGTTCCAGGCCTTGCTTGAGGGTGCGGCCGGTCAGCGCGGCGAGGCGCAGACGGCTCTGCATTTGCACCGGGGTGTCGGCGCCGAGGATCGGGCAGTTCTCGTAGAAGCTGGAGAACAGGCCGGCAACATCGTACAGGTAGGTGCAGAGGATGTGCGGCGTGCCTTTGTCGGACACGTTATTCAGGATCTCGCCGAACTGCGCGAGTTTCGCCGCCAGCTCATGTTCGTGCGGCGCTTCGAGGACGATCTGCCCTTCGACTTCGCTGAAATCCTTGCCAAGCTTGCGGAACACGCCGGCCACCCGAGTGTAGGCGTACAGCAGATACGGCGCGGTGTTGCCTTCGAAGTTCAGCATCAGGTCGAAGTTGAAGCTGTAGTCGCTGGTGCGGTGCTTGGACAGATCGGCGTATTTCACGGCGCCGATGCCCACGACCTTGGCGATGTTGCGCAACTCGTCTTCGGCAAGCGTCGGGTTCTTCTCTTTCACCAGCGTGTAGGCGCGTTCCTGTGCTTCGGTCAGCAGGTCGATCAACTTCACGGTGCCGCCATCACGGGTCTTGAACGGACGGCCGTCGGCGCCGTTCATGGTGCCGAAGCCCATGTGTTCCATTTCCATCGGGTGCGTCACGAAACCGGCCAGGCGCGCGACCTGGAACACTTGCTGGAAGTGCAGGGCCTGGCGCTGGTCGACGAAATACAGCGCACGATCGGCCTTCAGCACGCCGCTGCGATAACGCACGGCCGCCAGGTCGGTGGTGGCGTAGAGGTAACCGCCGTCGGCCTTGACGATGATCACTGGCAGCGGGTCGCCATCGGCGTTCTTGAACTCGTCGAGGAACACGCATTGAGCGCCGTTGCTCTCGACCAGCAGGCCAGCGGCCTTGAGGTCGTTGACCACGTTGATCAGGTCGTCGTTATAGGCGCTTTCACCCATTACGTCGGCCATGGTCAGTTTGACGTTCAGCAGTTCGTAGATTTTCTGGCAGTGCGACAGCGAGATGTCTTTGAACTTGGTCCACAGCGCCAGGCAGTCCGGGTCGCCGGCTTGCAGCTTGACCACCAGGCCACGGGCGCGATCAGCGAACTCGGCGGACTCGTCGAAGCGTTGCTTGGCGGCGCGGTAGAAGTTTTCCAGGTCCGACAGCTCGTCGCTGGTGATCGGGTTTTCCTGCAGATAAGCCATCAGCATGCCGAACTGGGTGCCCCAGTCGCCAACGTGGTTCTGGCGGATCACTTCGTCGCCGAGGAATTCCAGAACCCGGGCCACGCCGTCGCCGATGATGGTCGAGCGCAAATGGCCGACGTGCATCTCCTTGGCCAGGTTCGGGGCCGACAGGTCAACCACGGTGCGCTGCACCGGGCCGGCCTTGCGTACGCCGATGTGGTCGTCGGCCAGCGCCGCGTCCAGGCGGGTCGCCAGGGCTTGAGTGTTCTGGAAGAAGTTCAGGAAGCCAGGGCCGGCGATTTCGGTCTTGGTGACGTTCTCGTCAGCCGGCAGCGCGGCGATGATTTTCTCGGCCAGGTCACGGGGTTTCATACCCGCCGGTTTGGCCAGCATCATGGCGATGTTGCTGGCGAAGTCGCCGTTTTTCTTGTCGCGAGAGTTTTCCACCTGGATCGCCGGCGACAGGCCTTCAGGCAACACACCTTCGTTGACGAGTTGGGTGATGGCTTGTTGGATCAGCTGGCGAATGGTGTCTTTCATGGTCTGCTCTTTCGACCGCAAGCGCGGCGGCGCTTCGATGCGCTGGTGGAAAAACTGGGCATTATCCGTTGCGAAGACGGGCTTGCCAACTATAGCGGGCAGGTTATGGATATGTGGTGACAAATCGGGCCCCATCGCGAGCAGGCTCGCTCCCACAGGGTAAGTGGTATGACGTAGAGCATGTGAACAACGCAGATCCCTGTGGGAGCCGGGCTTGCCCGCGATAGCAATCTTGAATTCAATACAAATCGACCGGATCCACATCCAAAGACCAACGCACCGCCCGCCCACTCGGCATCTGCTCCAAAACCAGCAACCAACTGCTCAGCAATCGATGCAGCGGTGCCCGGGCCGTCGCTTGCAGCAACAACTGTGCGCGATAACGCCCGGCCCGGCGCTCCATCGGCGCAGGCACTGGCCCCAGCAACTCAATCCCGCTCAGGTTCTGCTCGGTCAGCAAACGCTCGGCCTCGCTGCACGCTTCATCGAGGAAGCCTTCGGCTTGCCCCGGTTTATGCGCTTCGGCCCGCAGCAGCGCGAGATGCGCAAACGGCGGAAGCCCTGCGGAGCGGCGTTCGCTCAACGCCTGTTCGGCAAAGGCGAAATAGCCTTGTTCGGTCAGTTGCACCAGCAGCGGATGGTCCGCCAGGTGCGTCTGGATAATCACTTTGCCCGGCTCTTCGGCCCGCCCCGCGCGCCCGGCGACCTGGACGATCAACTGTGCCATGCGTTCGCTGGCGCGGAAATCGCCGGAGAACAGCCCGCCGTCGGCATCGAGAATCGACACCAGGGTCACCCGTGGAAAGTGGTGCCCTTTGGCAAGCATCTGTGTGCCGACCAGAATGCACGGCTGGCCTTTCTGAATGGTGGCGAACAGTTGATTCATCGCGTCTTTGCGTGAAGTGCTGTCGCGGTCGACCCGCAGCACCGGGACGTGCGGAAACAGAATCCCCAGGCGTTCTTCGGCGCGCTCGGTACCGGCACCCACGGGCCGCAAATCGACTTTGCCGCACTTCGGGCAATGCCGAGGCACTCGTTCGACGTAGCCACAATGGTGGCAACGCAGTTCACCGGAGCGCTGGTGCACGGTCATTCGTGCGTCGCAGCGCTGGCATTCAGACATCCAGCCGCAGTCGTGGCAGAGCAGCGTCGGGGCGAACCCTCGGCGGTTGAGGAACACCAGCACCTGCTGGCCGGCGGCCAGGGTCTGACCGATAGCTTGTTGCATCGGCCCGGAAATGCCGCTGTCCAGCGGACGACTTTTCACGTCCAGGCGCAGGAAACGCGGTTGCTTGGCGCCACCGGCCCGCTCATTCAGACGTAAGAGACCGTAACGACCGGTGTAGGCGTTTTGCAGGCTTTCCAGCGAAGGGGTGGCAGATCCGAGGACAATCGGGATGTTTTCCTGCCGGGCGCGGACCAGTGCCAGGTCGCGGGCGTGGTAGCGCAGGCCTTCCTGCTGTTTATAAGAGCCGTCGTGTTCTTCATCGATGATGATCAGACCTGGGTTTTTCATCGGCGTGAACAGTGCCGAACGGGTACCGATAATAATGTCGGCCTCGCCATCTCGTGCCGCCAGCCAGGCTTCCAGGCGTTCGCGGTCATTGACCGCGGAGTGGATCAGCGCGATGCGCGCATTGAAGCGCTGCTCGAAGCGCGCCAGGGTTTGCGGGCCGAGGTTGATCTCCGGGATCAGCACCAGGGCTTGCTTACCGGCCTCGAGGGTTTCGCGGATCAGCTGCAAATAGACTTCGGTCTTGCCACTGCCGGTGACACCGGCCAGCAGGAACGCGTGATAACTGTCGAATCCGGCGCGAATCGCTTCGTAAGCGGCGCGCTGCTCCGGGTTGAGCGGCAGCTCCGGTTGCGCTAGCCAGTGTTCGTGGCGCACACCGGGCGCGTGCTTGCGGATTTCTACTTGCACCAGATCCTTGGCCAGCAACAGATCGAGGCTGTCCTTGCTCAGCATCAATTTGCTCAGCAACTGATGAGCGACACCATGGGGGTGCTGGGCCAGGGTCGCCAGGGCTTCACGTTGTCTCGGTGCGCGGGCGATGCGCGGATCATCAAGGCTGGCGCCGGGTGCGGCGGACCAAAAACGCTCCTGGCGCGCTTCGGCCAGTTCACCCTGACGCAACAACACTGGCAGCGCCCAGCTCAACGTGTCGCCGAGGCTGTGCTGGTAATACTGGGAAGTCCACAGGCACAGTTTGAACAGCGCTGGCGGCAGGGGCGGCGTGGCGTCGAGCAGCGCCAGGGCCGGTTTGAGTTTTTCTGCCGGTACTTCACTGGTGTCGGTGATCTCCACCAGAATCCCGATCATCTCTCGCCTGCCAAACGGCACCCGCAAGCGCATGCCAGGGTGCAACTGGGCACGCAGGACTCCGGCCGGCGCGCGGTAGTCGAACAGGCGGCGCAGGGGCGAAGGCAGGGCGAGGCGCAAAATGGCGTTGGGCACGCGGGGGAGTCTCGATAAGCGGAAAATAAACAGCAGGGCCATGGCCCTGTGGGAGCGAGCCTGCTCGCGAAAAGGGAATGTCAGTCAGCATTCATGTCGTCTGACACACCGCTTTCGCGAGCAGGCTCGCTCCTACAGGGACGGCGCTTTGGGCCGGGAGCCTAGCAGACGGTCGGTGTAAGGGACAGCTTGCGTGATTGCAAAGGTCTGGTAGAATCCGCGGCCTAATTACGTGCGGTATTCAACAATGGTGTTGAGTGGCGGCACGCTAGCCTGAGGAATACATCATGAAAGCCGATATCCATCCAACATACGAAATCACCGCAGTTACCTGCAGCTGTGGCAACAAGTTCGAAACTCGTTCGAACCTGGCCAAGCCTCTGGCGATCGATGTATGCAACGAATGCCACCCGTTCTACACCGGTAAGCAGAAGACTCTGGATACTGGCGGCCGTGTACAGCGCTTCGCAGACCGTTTCGGCGCTTTCGGCAAGAAAGCTCCTGCTGCTGCAGAGTAAGGTTGAAAGGCCCGATGGGCTTTTCCTTGCTGATGAAAAAGGCGTCCCTCGCGGGCGCCTTTTTTGTGTCCGCGATTTGGCTTTCCGCTGCCCAGGCCTTCTGCCCGGCACCGAGCGGTCTGACGTCGGTCGCGGTGCAGCGGGTGGTGGATGGCGACACCTTGCGCCTGCGCGATGGTCGCAGCGTGCGCATGATCGGTTTGAATACGCCGGAGTTGGGCAAGCAGGGGCGTTCTGACGAGCCGTTCGCCGTGGCCGCGCGCAAGCGCCTTGAAGCTCTGGTTGCCGCCAGCGACGGGCGGGTCGGTTTGCTGCCGGGTAAAGAAAGCAAGGACCATTACGGCCGTACCCTGGCCCATGTCTATGGCGTCGATGGTGCCAACCTTGAAGCGCAGATGCTCGCCGAGGGCCTCGGTTTTCAGGTGGCGGTGGCACCGAATGTCGATTTGGTCGCCTGCCAGCAAGTGGCCGAACGCAGTGCTCGTCGGGCGGGTCTCGGGCTATGGCGACAATCACCTGTACTGAAAGCGGAGCAGATCAGCGCGTCCGGCTTCGCCATGCTCAGCGGTCGTGTGAGCAAGGTTCAGCGCAATCGCGGCGGGGTTTGGATCGAGTTGCAGGATTCGGTTGTATTGCGGGTTGCACCCAATTTGCTGGATCAATTCGATGTCGCATCGCTTGAAAAGCTCAAAGGCAAGCAAATCGAGGCTCGTGGCTGGGTGGTGGATCGTTCGCGTCGCGGCGGGTTGAAGCCGGGGCAGGCGCGCTGGCTGCTGCCGCTGACCGATCCGGCGATGTTGCAGGCAGCACCGTAAGAAAAAATTGTAGACATTTTTTCTATTAATTGTGAACAGTCTATCCCTTGTGTTCCGTGGCTCTTGGCCCAAAGTCGTAGGGCCGGGCGCTTGACAGGGGTGACTGGTCAGTCTTGTGAGGACTTTGCGAGGCGAGTATCCTCGGCGGTCCGTCTGTCCAACAGTAAAAAGCGGAATGCCCATATGTCTGATCTGAAAACTGCCGCTCTCGAATATCACGCCCATCCCCGTCCAGGGAAGCTGAGTGTCGAGCTCACCAAGGCCACCGCTACCGCCCGCGATCTGTCGCTGGCCTACAGCCCCGGCGTAGCCGAACCAGTACGCGAAATCGCCCGCGATCCTGAACTGGCCTACAAATACACCGGCAAGGGCAACCTGGTTGCAGTCATTTCCGATGGCACCGCGATTCTCGGCCTGGGTAACCTCGGCCCATTGGCTTCCAAGCCGGTTATGGAAGGTAAGGGTGTGCTGTTCAAGCGCTTCGCCGGCATTGACGTGTTCGACATCGAAGTCGACTCCGAAAGCCCGCAAGCCTTCATCGACACCGTCAAGCGTATCTCCATCACCTTCGGTGGCATCAACCTGGAAGACATCAAGGCACCTGAGTGCTTTGAGATCGAACGCGCTCTGATCGAGCAGTGCGATATTCCGGTATTCCACGATGACCAGCACGGCACCGCAATCGTTACTGCGGCCGGCATGATCAACGCCCTGGAAATCGCTGGCAAAACCCTGGCTGACGCCAAAATCGTCTGCCTGGGCGCCGGTGCCGCGGCCATCTCCTGCATGAAATTGCTGGTGAGCATGGGCGCCAACATCGAAAACATCTACATGGTTGACCGTACCGGCGTGATCCACTCCGGCCGTGACGACCTGAACCAGTACAAGGCTGTGTTCGCTCACGCGACCGAGAAACGCACCCTGGCTGACGCGCTGGAAGGCGCTGACGTGTTCGTTGGCCTGTCCGGCCCGAACCTGCTGAGCGCTGAAGGCCTGAAGTCCATGGCGGCCAACCCGATCGTGTTCGCGTGCTCGAACCCGGATCCGGAAATCTCCCCGGAACTGGCTCACGCCACCCGTAACGACGTGATCATGGCCACCGGCCGTTCGGACTACCCGAACCAGGTCAACAACGTATTGGGCTTCCCGTTCATCTTCCGTGGTGCCCTGGACGTTCGCGCCAAGCGCATCAACGAAGAAATGAAAGTGGCTGCCGCCAACGCCCTGCGTGAACTGGCCAAGCTGCCAGTGCCTCAGGAAGTGTGCGACGCCTACGGCGGCATCAAGCTGGAATTCGGTCGTGAGTACATCATTCCGAAACCAATGGATGCCCGTCTGATCACCCTGATCTCCGATGCCGTGGCCAAGGCTGCGATCGAGACCGGTGTGGCGACCCTGCCGTATCCGAAGAACTACCCGCTGAAAAGCGTGGATGACGTGTTCAACGGCTAAGCCGTTGTAGCGCTTCAACCAAAAGCCCCGGCTCTCGCGAGTCGGGGCTTTTTATTGCCTGCGGTATTTGTGGTGTCTTTGAGGGCCTCTTCGCGGGCAAGCCTCGCTCCTACGGATATGCGTTGCTCGTGATATCAGGTATGGCAGGACCCCTGTAGGAGCGAGGCTTGCCCGCGAAGGGGCCGGGACAGAAAACCCCGATATAAAAAGCCCCGCTCTTCTTTCGAAGGCGGGGCTTTTGCGTTGCGCTACACGATCAGAACAAATCGATCGGCGCTGCCTCATCCGCTGGCAGCGGGCTGCCCGGGACATTGCCGTTACCCAGCTCGTTCACCGACGGTGGTGTGTCTTCGGCCTTGAACAGTTCGAAGTAGGCGCCTGGCGTGCCAGGGCTGGCGGCACGGCCGCTGATCGGGTCAACCCGCAGGCTGAGGATGCCTTCTGGCTCCGCCTGGGTGTGAGGCGGCTTGTCTTTAAGGGCCGCCGCCATGTAGTTCATCCAGATCGGCAAGGCAACGGTGCCACCGAACTCGCGTTTGCCCAGGCTTTCCGGTTGGTCGAAACCAGTCCAGACGGTGGTCACGTAATCGGCGTTGTAGCCGGAGAACCAGGCGTCCTTGGATTCGTTGGTGGTGCCGGTCTTGCCCGCGATGTCGCTGCGGCCCAAGGCCAGTGCACGGCGACCGGTGCCGAGTTTGATCACGTCCTCCAGCATGCTGTTGAGGATGTAAGTGGTGCGCCCATCGACGATGCGCTCGGCCACGGCTGGCGTTTGTGGCGTTGGCTGGGCGCTCGGCGTTGCGCCTGGAGTGGCGTTGACCGTGAAGGTGTCGGCGGCCGGCACGGCGATGCCATCGCTGGCTACGGCGCCTTTCGGAACACTCGGCGGGTTGGCGACGAATAGCGTGTCGCCGTTGCGGCTTTCGATCTTGTCGATGATGTACGGGGTGATTTTGTAGCCGCCGTTGGCGAAGGTGCTCCAGCCGGTGGCGATTTCCATTGGTGTCAGGGTCGCGGTACCCAGGGCCAGGGACAGGTTGCGCGGCAGGTCCTGCTTGTTGAAGCCGAATTTGCTGATGTAGTCGATGGTGCGGTCGACACCCAGCGCTTGCAGCAGGCGGATCGATACCAGGTTGCGCGACTTGTAGAGCGCTTCACGCATGCGGATCGGGCCGAGGAAGGTGTTGGTGTCGTTCTTCGGACGCCAGACCTTGTCCAGGTACTCGTCGACGAACACGATCGGTGCGTCGTTCACCAGGCTGGCGGCGGTATAACCGTTGTCCAGGGCGGCGCTGTAGACGAACGGCTTGAAGCTCGAACCCGGCTGACGCTTGGCCTGCATGGCGCGGTTGTAGTTGCTCTGCTCGAAGGCGAAACCGCCGACCAGCGAACGAATGGCGCCGTTCTGCGGGTCGAGGGAAACCAGTGCGCCCTGAGCTTGCGGGATCTGGCTGAACTTGAGCGAATTGTCTGGCTGACGCTGCACGCGAATCAGATCACCGACCTGCGCGACATCCGACGGCTGCTTCGGATTGGCGCCCATGCTGTTGGTATTCAGGAAGGGGCGAGCCCACTTCATGGTGTCCCAGGCGACGTGTTCTTCGCCGGAGCGGGTCAGCACCTGCACGCCGTTCTTGTCGACCTGGGTCACGATCGCCGGTTCCAGGCTGCTGATGGTCCGCTGCTTGGTCAGCTCTACAGTCCAGGCCTCTCGGGTTTTACCTGGCAGGCGTGACTCGGGGCCGCGATAACCGTGCCGTTGGTCGTAGGTCATCAAGCCCTCGTGAACCGCGGTGTTGGCCATCTCCTGCAAATCGCTTGGTACCGTGGTGGTGACACGGAAACCTTCGGTGTACGCATCGCTGCCATAGCGGCCGACCATTTCGGCACGGGCCATTTCGGCGACGTACGGTGCGTTCACTTCCGGAGTCGGCACATGGTAGCTGGCGTTCAGCGGTTCATTGATCGCGGTGGTGTAGTCGGCTTCGGTGATCTTGCCGAGCTTGTACATGCGCCCCAGGATCCAGTCGCGGCGCTCCTTGCTGCGGGCCGGGTTGGCCAGGGGGTTAAAGCGCGACGGGGCTTTTGGCAGGCCGGCGATCATCGCCATCTGCGCCAGGCTGACGTCACGAATCGACTTGCCGTAATAGACCTGCGCCGCCGCCTCGATGCCATAGGCGCGGTTGCCCAGATAGATTTTGTTGACGTACAGCTCGAGGATCTCGTCCTTGGTCAACTGCCGTTCGATCTGCAGGGCCAGGAGGATTTCGGTGGTCTTGCGCGAGAAGCTGCGTTCGCTGGTCAGGAAGAAGTTCTTCGCCACCTGCATGGTGATGGTGCTGCCGCCGGACTGAATGTGTCCGCTTTTTACCAACTGGGTGGCGGCACGCATCAGGCTGCTGGGATCGACGCCGTAGTGGTTGGCGAAATTGTCGTCTTCAGCACTTAGTAACGCATTAATGAAATTGGGGGGAATGTCGGCGAAACGGATTGGCGTACGGCGCATTTCGCCAAATTCTGCGATCAATTTGTTGTCGCTGCTGTACACCCGCAAAGGAATCTGCAACTGAATACTTCTCAGCGCCTCCACGGATGGCAATCCGGGGCTAAGGTAAAGAAAAGCGCCGCTCAGACCCAGGAGCAGTCCGCAGAAAACGGCGACGATGGACCAACCGAAAAATTTCAGCAGACGAATCAAGGCTTTTGGATATCCAGGGCAAAGAATGAATTAGGCATCAGGGTTCAGGCTATACAGAGAATGACCCGCGCTTGCAGTGAAAGCGGAAAAAACGCTCGGCATTATAAGCATTTTTCCGTCGGGGGCGTCATTTGCGCTTCTGTCAAGACGGGGGGTATTGAACGCAATGGATATTACAGAGTCCGTAACTCACGGATAGTCATAGGGAATTGGTAGTGCTAGGACTCTTCAATAAAAAAGCCAATACGCTTTTGGGGATCGACATCAGCTCCACGTCGGTGAAGCTATTGGAGCTAAGTCGCCAGGGCGACCGCTATCGGGTCGAGGCCTATGCGGTTGAACCGCTGCCCGCCAGTGCCGTGGTCGAGAAAAATATCGCCGAGCTCGAAGGCGTGGGGCAGGCCCTTGCGCGCGTGCTGGCCAAGGCCAAAACCAGCCTCAGGAACGTCGCGGTGGCGGTGGCCGGTTCGGCGGTGATCACCAAGACCATCGAGATGGACGCCGGTCTTTCCGACGACGAGATGGAAAACCAGCTGAAGATCGAGGCCGATCAGTACATCCCTTATCCACTGGATGAAGTGGCGATCGACTTCGAAGTGCAGGGCGTGTCGGCGCGCAACCCCGAGCGGGTCAATGTGCTGCTGGCGGCGTGTCGCAAGGAAAACGTCGAAGTCCGTGAAGCGGCCCTGGCTCTGGCCGGGTTGACCGCACGCGTGGTCGATGTCGAAGCCTATGCCCTGGAGCGATCGTTCGGCCTGCTGGCAACCCAGTTGGCCGCTTCTCAGGAGCGTCTGACCGTGGCGGTGGTCGATATCGGCGCCACCATGACCACCCTGAGCGTGCTGCACAACGGGCGGATCATCTACACCCGCGAACAATTGTTCGGCGGCCGTCAACTGACGGAAGAGATCCAGCGTCGTTATGGCCTGACGGTCGAGCAGGCGGGGCTGGCGAAGAAGCAGGGCGGTTTGCCTGACGATTATGTCAGCGAGGTCTTGCAGCCGTTTCGTGATGCGCTGGTGCAGCAGGTGTCGCGTTCGTTACAGTTTTTCTTTGCCTCCGGTCAATACAACTCGGTCGATCACATCCTCCTGGCCGGCGGCACTGCCTCGGTCCCCGGGCTGGAGCGATTGATCGAGCAGCGACTGGGTACCCCGACCCAGGTCGCCAATCCATTTTCCGACATGACCCTGAGCAGCAAGGTCAACGCCGGTGCCTTGGCGAGTGATGCCCCGGCACTGATGATCGCCTGCGGGCTGGCCCTCAGGAGTTTCGACTGATGGCGCGGATCAATCTATTACCCTGGCGTGAAGAGTTGCGCGAAGGGCGTCGTAAACGCTTTTTGCTGGCGTTGGTCGGTGTGCTGGTGGGGTCAGTGGGGGCGTTGCTGATCGCGGATCAGGTCCTTAACGGCGCCATTAATCGGCAAGTCGCCCGTAACGATTACATCAGCAAGCAGATTGCCGTGGTCGACGAGCGGATCAAGCAAATCAGCGACCTGAAGGCCCGTCGACAGCAACTCGTCGAGCGCATGCGCATTATTCAGGACCTGCAAGGCAACCGACCGATCAGCGGGAGGATTTTCGATCAATTGGCGCGTACTTTGCCGGACGGAGTTTATTTCACTGAAGTGAAAATGGTCGGCAAGACGTTGTCCGTCACCGGCGCGGCGGAGTCCAATAATCGTGTTTCGGATCTGATGCGCAATCTGGATGCCTCCGACTGGTTCGATGCGCCCAATCTTACGGAGGTCAAAGCAACCACCGCTGGTCAGCTGGATCAGGCCAATGTTTTTCAGTTGACCGTCCGTCAGACTCAGCCCGCAGTTGTGGGGGGCGCTAAATGAAGCTGTCCGAATGGTTCGAAGGGTTGCGCCAGATCGATATCAGCGATCTGGACACCAACAACATGGGCTCCTGGCCTGCGCCGATCAAGGTCCTGGCGAGTGTCCTGCTGATGGTTCTGGTGCTGGCCCTGGGCTACAGCTTCTTGATCAGCGATCTGCAAAACCACCTGGAACTCAGGCGCGAGGAAGAGTCGACGCTCAAGGAGCAATTCGCGACCAAGGCCCACATGGCGGCGAATCTGGAGCTGTATACCCAGCAGATGAAGGAAATGGAGAACTCCTTCGGCATGCTGTTACGGCAGTTGCCCAGCGACACCGAAGTGCCCGGCCTGCTGGAGGACATCACCCGCACCGGCCTGGGCAGCGGCCTGGAGTTCGAAGAGATCAAGCTGCTCCCGGAAGTCACCCAGCAGTTCTACATCGAGCTACCTATCCGGATCACCGTCACCGGCGCATATCACGACCTGGCCACTTTCGTCAGCGGCGTGGCCGGGCTGCCGCGGATCGTCACCCTGCATGACTTCGACCTGGCACCGGCCAATCCCGATGGCGGCCCGAAATTGCGCATGAGCATCCTTGCCAAGACCTATCGCTACAACGACAAGGGGTTGCAGAAATGAGCCCGATTCGTTGCCTGTCGATGGTTATGTGTCTGGTTCTCCTCACTGGTTGTGGCGGCGACGCTGATTTCAGCGACCTGGACGCCTACCTGAACGAAGTGCGCCTGCGTGCACCCGGCAAGATTGAACCAACGCCGACATTCCGGTCTTACCCGACATTCGCCTACAACGCTGCCAACCTGCGTAGCCCGTTCTCCCGGCAGGTCAGAGTCGATCTGGCCGGGCAGAAACACGGCTCGCGCAACGTCAAACCCGACCCCAACCGGGTCAAGCAGTACCTCGAAGGTTTCAACATCGAGCAATTTGAAATGGTCGGCACCCTCTCCAATGCAAACGGTTCCTTCGCGCTGCTGCGCGGGGCGGGCGGCGTGCATCGGCTGAAAGTCGGCGATTACCTGGGGCGTAACGATGGACGGATCGTCGCCATCAGCGGTTCGCAAGTCGACGTGGTCGAAATCGTTCCCGATGGCGAAGGTGCCTGGCTGGAACGGCCGCGAACCATCCCTTTGAAAGAGCACTCATAGTGGAACTCGAATAATGAACAGGATTTTCTCAACCTTCGGTATTTCGCTATGGATAGCGTTTCTGTCGCCGATGGTAGTGGCGGCCAACCTCAAAGCGCTGGATGTCGCCGCGCTGCCCGGTGACCGTGTCGAGTTGAAGTTGTCGTTCGATGGACCACCGCCGCAGCCCCACGGTTACACGACAGAGCAGCCTGCGCGGATTGCGCTGGACCTGCCGGGGGTCACCAGTCAGCTGGCGAACAAGCATCGCGACCTGGGCGGCGGCAATGCCCGCAGCGCCACGGTAGTGGAGGCCAAGGACCGCACACGGCTGATCATCAGCCTGACTCAATTAACGCCATACAACGCCCGCGTCGAAGGCAACAATCTGTTTGTGGTCGTCGGGCAGGCGGCCGGTAACAAGGCGTCCAAACCGATTGCCAGCGCACCGCGCGCGGCCACTGCGGTACCCGCGCCCGCCAGAGCCAGTGCTCCCGTGGGCAAAGCCATCCGGGGCGTGGATTTCCAGCGCGGCACCCAGGGTGAGGGCAATGTGGTCATCGATCTGTCGGATCCCTCCATCGCCCCGGACATCCAGGAACGCGATGGCAAAATCATCGTCGGGTTCACCAAGACCCAACTGCCTGAACGGTTGCGCGTACGCCTCGACGTCAAGGATTTCGCCACGCCGGTGCAGTTCGTCAACGCCAGCGCCACGGGCGACCGGGCCATTATCAGTATCGAGCCCAGTGGCGCCTTCGATTATTCGACCTATCAGACTGACAACAAACTGACCGTCAGCATCCGGCCGATGACTGTCGATGACTTGCAGAAACGCAATGCCGAACGCTTTGCCTACACCGGCGAAAAACTCTCGCTGAATTTTCAGGACATCGATGTGCGCTCGGTGCTGCAACTGATCGCCGACTTCACCAACCTCAATCTGGTGGCCAGCGACACGGTGCAGGGCGGCATCACGTTGCGCCTGCAGAATGTGCCGTGGGATCAGGCGCTGGATCTGGTGTTGAAAACCAAAGGCCTGGATAAACGCAAGATTGGTAATGTGCTGCTGGTGGCGCCGGCCGATGAAATCGCTGCCCGAGAGCGTCAGGAGCTGGAGTCGCAGAAGCAGATCGCCGAACTGGCGCCTCTGCGTCGCGAGCTGTTACAGGTCAATTACGCCAAGGCCGCCGATATCGCCAAGCTGTTCCAGTCAGTGACCAGCGCCGAAGCGAAAGTCGACGAGCGAGGTTCAATCACGGTTGATGAGCGAACCAACAACATCATTGCCTACCAGACCCAGGATCGCCTCGACGAACTGCGTCGCATTGTTGCGCAACTGGATATTCCGGTGCGTCAGGTGATGATCGAGGCACGCATCGTCGAAGCCAACGTCGACTATGACAAAAGCCTCGGCGTACGCTGGGGCGGCTCGGTGCAGAAGGGCAACTGGAACACGTCCGGGGTCAACGGCTCTTCGACCACTATTGGTACGCCGGGCAGCACCAGTACCAACTCGCCGTTCGTCGACTTGGGAACCTCTGCCAATACCTCGGGGATCGGCATCGCCTTCATTACCGACAATGTGCTGCTGGACCTTGAACTTTCGGCCATGGAGAAAACCGGCAACGGGGAAATTGTCTCGCAGCCCAAGGTAGTCACGTCCGACAAGGAAACCGCGAAAATCCTCAAGGGCACCGAGATTCCCTATCAGGAAGCCAGCTCCAGCGGCGCCACCTCGGTGTCGTTCAAGGAAGCTTCGCTGTCCCTGGAAGTGACCCCGCAGATCACGCCGGACAACCGCATCATCATGGAGGTCAAAGTCACCAAGGACGAACCGGACTACCTGAACAAAGTGCAGGATGTACCGCCGATCAAGAAAAACGAGGTCAACGCCAAGGTGTTGGTCAACGACGGCGAGACCATCGTCATAGGTGGGGTTTTCTCAAATACTCAGAGCAAGGTTGTAGATAAGGTGCCATTTCTCGGTGATGTGCCGTATCTTGGCCGCCTTTTCCGGCGTGACGTGGTTTCGGAGAAAAAATCCGAGCTGCTGGTATTTCTCACTCCGCGTATCATGAACAATCAGGCGATTGCTGTGAGTCATTGATTCTGTGCGAAATTTGATTCTTGTTGGACCGATGGGGGCTGGTAAAAGCACCATCGGCCGGTTGCTGGCCAAAGAGCTGCGCCTGCCGTTCAAAGATTCCGATAAGGAAATTGAACTGCGCACGGGCGCCAATATCCCGTGGATCTTCGATAAGGAAGGCGAGCCGGGCTTTCGTGATCGCGAGCAGGCGATGATTGCCGAGCTGTGCGAGTTCGATGGCGTGGTGTTGGCGACCGGTGGCGGCGCGGTGATGCGCGAAGCCAATCGTCGAGCGCTGCACGCCGGTGGTCGGGTGGTGTATCTGCATGCGTCTGTCGAGCAGCAGGTCGGCCGAACGGCTCGCGATCGCAATCGGCCACTGTTGCGCACCGCCGATCCAGCGAAGACCTTGCGGGACTTGCTGGCGATCCGTGATCCGCTGTATCGGGAGATCGCCGACCTGGTGGTTGAAACCGATGAGCGGCCGCCGCGGATGGTGGTGCTCGATATCCTCGAACGCTTGCAGCAGCTACCGCCCCGTTAATGCGCGGCGCGAAATGCGCTATCCTCGGCGTCCTGTCGCAGCCGCTCAAGGTTGTGGCAGCTGGCTACCGAATGGCGTCACACCAGCAGACGCCATGGAATTCGTAAACTCAAGGCAGGACGCCTGATTCCATCTTCACTGTGGGGACACATGCAGACACTCAAGGTCGATCTAGGCGAGCGCAGCTACCCGATTCATATTGGCGAAGGTTTGTTGGATCAGCCTGAGCTGCTGGCCCCGCATATCCGCGGGCGGCAAGTAGCGATCATCTCCAACGAGACCGTCGCGCCGCTCTACCTGGAGCGTCTGACCCGCAGCCTCGCGCAGTTCTCGGTGATTTCCGTGGTGCTTCCCGACGGCGAAGCCTTCAAGACCTGGGAAACCCTGCAACTGATTTTCGACGGCCTGCTGACTGCACGGCACGATCGCCGTACCACGGTGATCGCCCTCGGTGGCGGTGTAATCGGTGACATGGCCGGTTTTGCGGCCGCCTGCTACCAGCGAGGCGTCGATTTCATCCAGATACCAACCACGTTGTTGTCGCAAGTCGACTCTTCGGTGGGCGGCAAGACCGGGATCAATCACCCGCTGGGCAAGAACATGGTCGGTGCCTTCTATCAGCCCAACGTGGTGCTGATCGATACCGCCACCCTCAACACCCTGCCGCCCCGCGAACTGTCCGCCGGGCTGGCGGAAGTCATCAAATACGGGCTGATCTGCGACGAGCCATTCCTGACCTGGCTCGAAGAAAACGTCGATCGCCTGCGAGCGCTGGACCAGACCGCCCTGACTTACGCCATCGAACGCTCCTGCGCGGCCAAGGCTGCGGTGGTCGGTGCCGACGAGAAAGAGACGGGCGTACGTGCCACGTTGAATCTGGGCCACACCTTTGGCCACGCGATCGAAACCCACATGGGCTATGGTGTCTGGCTTCATGGTGAAGCAGTCGCTGCTGGCACCGTAATGGCTTTGGAGATGTCCGCGCGCCTGGGCTGGATCAGCGAACAGGAGCGTGATCGCGGTATTCGCCTGTTCCAGCGGGCCGGCCTGCCGGTCATCCCGCCGCAAGAGATGACCGAAGCCGATTTTCTCGAGCACATGGCAATTGACAAGAAAGTGATCGACGGTCGTTTGCGCCTGGTGCTGCTGCGCCACATGGGCGAAGCAGTGGTGACCGACGATTATCCGAAAGAGGTTTTACAGGCCACGCTGGGGGCGGATTACCGCGCCTTGGCTCAGCTTAAAGGTTAATAAGATCCCGATGACTAGTTTGCATGCCGACGAGGCTTTCCTCGGCCATTACCAGTTAAGTCATGACCCTTTCGCTCCACGGGTGCCTGGCTTCAAATTTTTCCCGGCCCAGCGCAAACCGGTGCTGGGGCAACTGCATCATCTGGCCCGTTACAGCCAGTTGTTGCTGGTGGTCACTGGCCCTCAAGGCAGCGGCAAAACCCTGTTGCGTCAGGCTCTGGTGGCTAGTACCAACAAACAGTCAGTGCAGAGCGTGGTGGTTTCCGCCCGTGGTGCCGGCGATGCAGCCGGTATGCTGCGCCAGGTGGCTCAGGCGCTGAACGTCGAGCAGGCCGAAATCGGCGCCATTCTGGCCCAAGTGGTACAGCTTGCCCTCACGGGGCAGGAAGTCTATTTGCTGGTGGATGATGCCGAACAACTCGACGAATCCGCGTTGGAGGCCTTGCTGGCTTTGGCCGCGGGTGCGCCGGAAGGTCGCCCGCACGTGTTCCTGTTCGGCGAGTCCTCGCTGATTGCCCAACTTGAAGCGCTGACCCTTGAGGAAGAGCGTTTCCATGTCATCGAATTGCAGCCCTACACCGAAGAAGAAACCCGCGAATATCTGGACCAGCGTCTTGAAGGCGCCGGCCGGGGTATCGAACTTTTTACCGCGGATCAGATCTCTGATATTCACGAAAGCTCCGACGGTTGGCCTGGCACCATCAACCAGGTCGCCCGCGATGCGATGATCGAAGCCATGATTGCCAGCCGCTCAGCGGTGAAGCGTCCAAGTATGGGGTTCAACATGCCGAAGAAACACGTATTGGCGATTTCCGCCGTTGTCGTGGTCGCGGTAGCCGCCGCCTGGTTGATGCCGGGTCGCAGCAAAGCGCCGACCACCGGCGCACCTGCCAACGAACAGGCGCAACTGCCGCTGGGCCAGGGCACGCCACAACCTGACAGCGGTGGCGCTCCCTCCGTCGAGTTCGCCGGTAATTCGCAACCGATGCCGTTGCCGTTGGTCGGCAACTCGCAGCCGGTGATGCGTGGTCCGTTGGCCGAAGCGGCCGGTGGTATCACCGAAGGCGATGACGGCGTGCCGGTCGAAGGTTCCAGCGCTACACCGCCAACCGTGACCACGACTGCGCCGCCTGCCGGCGTCCAGCCAGGCCCGGCACCAACGCCTGCCGCCAAACCGGTTCCAGCGCCGACTCAGGTCGCGACAGCCAAGCCAGCGCCTGCACCTGTTGCCAAACCGGCTCCAGCGCCCGCCAAGCCGGCCGTCGCCGTCAAACCTGCCGAGAAGCCAGTCACCGTGGCCAAAGCCGCCGGTGGCAGCTGGTACGCAGGCCAGGCGCCGGGTAACTACGTGGTGCAAATCCTCGGCACCAGCTCCGAATCGGCCGCGCAAAGCTTCGTCAAGGAGCAGGGCGGCGAGTACCGTTATTTCAAGAAAGTACTCAACGGCAAGCCGCTTTACGTCATCACCTACGGTAGCTTCGCTAACCGCGATGCAGCCGTTACCGCTATCAAGGCCTTGCCAGCGAAGGTTCAGGCTGGTAAACCTTGGCCTCGCACTGTCGCCAGCGTCCAACAGGAACTGGCAACAACTCGCTGAAGATTCGGCGGCCTTACCCAGGCCGCCTCTCCAAGCACCTCAAAATTTCTGCAAGTGCATGCCGCCTCTACAGGCCGCGTGCCTTGTGGTGTCTGCGTCACAGTAGTCTTTGAGTCGCTGCGGTCAAAATTAAAAAAGTTTTGACTAGCACAGCATATCGCTTTAAACCTTTCACAAATGCGACATAGATTTGCGACATTTCGTCGTCAAATTTGTGAGCCTCCGTGTCGGTGTGTACAATGACCTCCCTTTTGCCCCCACAAAGCTGGCGTACGTTCGGCGTGGATGGTAACTGGTTGAATTGAAAAGAAATTTGTCTCGATAAGAGGCAGCCTGGTGAGAAAGTGTCTATGAAAGCAGGTCTGTACCAACCAGATGAATTCAAGGATAACTGCGGTTTCGGCCTGATAGCCCATATGCAGGGCGAGCCCAGTCATACCCTTTTGCAAACGGCCATTGAGGCCCTGACCTGCATGACCCACCGCGGTGGGATCAACGCCGACGGCAAGACCGGTGACGGTTGCGGTCTGCTGATTCAAAAGCCGGATGTATTCCTGCGTGCCATCGCCCAGGAAACCTTCGGCGTCGAACTGCCCAAGCAATACGCTGTGGGCATGGTCTTCTTCAACCAGGACCCGGTGAAAGCCGAAGCGGCTCGCGAGCACATGAACCGCGAGATCCTGGCCGAAGGCCTGACCTTGGTCGGCTGGCGCAAAGTGCCGATCGACACCAGTGTCCTCGGCCGTCTGGCCCTCGAGCGCCTGCCGCAGATCGAACAAGTGTTCATCGGTGGTGAAGGCTTGAGCGATCAGGACATGGCGATCAAGCTGTTCAGCGCCCGTCGTCGTTCGTCCGTGGCCAACGCCGCCGACGTCGATCACTACATCTGCAGCTTTTCCCACAAGACCATCATTTATAAAGGCCTGATGATGCCGGCGGACTTGACCGCCTTCTATCCAGACCTGAGCGACCAGCGCCTGCAAACCTCGATCTGCGTGTTCCACCAGCGCTTTTCGACCAACACCTTGCCGAAATGGCCGCTGGCGCAGCCGTTCCGCTTCCTCGCCCACAACGGCGAGATCAACACCATCACCGGCAACCGCAACTGGGCTCAGGCCCGTCGCACCAAGTTCACCAACGATCTGATGGATCTGGAAGAACTCGGCCCGCTGGTGAACCGTGTCGGTTCCGACTCCTCCAGCATGGACAACATGCTCGAGTTGATGGTCACCGGTGGCATCGACCTGTTCCGTGGCGTGCGGATGATCATTCCGCCTGCGTGGCAGAACGTCGAAACCATGGACCCGGATCTGCGTGCGTTCTACGAATACAACTCGATGCACATGGAACCGTGGGACGGCCCGGCCGGCGTGGTAATGACTGACGGTCGTTACGCGGTGTGCCTGCTCGACCGTAACGGTCTGCGTCCGGCGCGTTGGGTCACCACCAAGAACGGCTTCATTACCCTGGCCTCGGAAATCGGTGTCTGGAACTACCAGCCTGAAGACGTGATCGCCAAAGGTCGCGTTGGCCCTGGCCAGATCTTTGCCGTGGACACCGAAACCGGTCAGATCCTCGACACCGACGCCATCGACAACCGCTTGAAGTCCCGTCATCCGTACAAGCAATGGCTGCGCAAGAATGCCCTGCGCATCCAGGCGACCATGGAAGACAACGACCATGGTTCGGCGTTCTACGACGTCGATCAGCTCAAGCAGTACATGAAGATGTATCAGGTCACGTTCGAGGAGCGCGACCAGGTGCTGCGTCCGCTCGGCGAGCAAGGCTACGAAGCCGTCGGCTCGATGGGCGACGATACGCCGATGGCCGTGCTGTCCCAGCGCGTGCGCACGCCGTACGACTATTTCCGCCAGCAGTTCGCGCAGGTAACCAACCCGCCGATCGACCCGCTGCGTGAAGCCATCGTCATGTCGCTGGAAATCTGCCTCGGTGCCGAGCGCAACATTTTCCAGGAGTCGCCGGAACACGCCTCGCGTGTGATCCTCAGCTCGCCGGTCATTTCCCCGGCCAAGTGGCGCTCGCTGATGAACCTCGATCGTCCGGGCTTCGAACGCCAGATCATCGACCTCAACTATGACGAGAGCGTCGGCCTCGAAGCCGCAGTGCGCAATGTTGCCGATCAGGCTGAAGAAGCCGTTCGCGCCGGTCGCACCCAGATCGTGCTGAGTGACCGTCACATCTCCCCGGGCAAGTTGCCGATCCACGCTTCGCTGGCGACCGGTGCGGTACACCACCGCCTGACCGAAAAAGGCCTGCGTTGCGACTCCAACATCCTGGTGGAAACCGCTACCGCTCGCGATCCGCATCACTTCGCGGTGCTGATCGGTTTCGGTGCCTCGGCGGTCTATCCGTTCCTGGCCTACGAAGTGCTGGGCGACCTGATCCGCACCGGTGAAGTGCTGGGCGACCTCTATGAGGTGTTCAAGAACTACCGTAAAGGCATCACCAAAGGCCTGCTGAAGATCCTGTCGAAGATGGGCATCTCCACCATCGCCTCGTACCGCGGTGCGCAACTGTTCGAGGCGATCGGCCTGTCCGAAGAAGTCTGCGACCTGAGCTTCCGTGGCGTGCCAAGCCGCATCAAGGGCGCGCGTTTCGTCGACATCGAAGCCGAGCAGAAAGCCCTGGCGGCCGAAGCCTGGAGCCCGCGCAAGCCGATCCAGCAAGGTGGCCTGCTGAAGTTCGTCCACGGTGGCGAATATCACGCCTACAACCCGGACGTGGTCAGCACTCTGCAAGCCGCTGTGCAGCAGGGCGACTACAGCAAGTTCAAGGAATACACGGCGCTGGTGGACAACCGTCCGGTGTCGATGATCCGCGATCTGTTCAAGGTCAAGACCCTGGACACGCCGCTGGACATCAGCGAGATCGAACCGTTGGAATCGGTGCTCAAGCGCTTTGACTCCGCGGGCATCTCTTTGGGCGCATTGTCGCCGGAAGCCCACGAAGCCCTGGCCGAAGCGATGAACCGCCTCGGTGCGCGTTCCAACTCCGGCGAAGGCGGTGAAGACCCGGCGCGCTACGGCACCATCAAGAGCTCGAAAATCAAGCAGGTCGCCACTGGCCGTTTCGGTGTGACCCCGGAATACCTGGTCAACGCTGAAGTGTTGCAGATCAAAGTCGCTCAGGGCGCCAAGCCGGGCGAAGGCGGTCAGCTGCCAGGTGGCAAGGTCAACGGTCTGATCGCCAAGCTGCGTTACGCAGTGCCGGGCGTGACCCTGATCTCGCCTCCACCGCACCACGACATCTATTCGATCGAAGACTTGTCGCAGCTGATTTTCGACCTGAAACAAGTCAACCCGAAGGCTTTGGTCTCGGTGAAGCTGGTCGCAGAAGCGGGCGTCGGCACCATCGCTGCCGGTGTGGCCAAGGCCTACGCGGACTTGATCACCATCTCCGGCTACGACGGCGGCACCGGTGCATCGCCGCTGACCTCGATCAAATACGCGGGCGCTCCGTGGGAGCTCGGCCTGGCCGAAACCCACCAGACCCTGCGCGGCAACGACCTGCGCGGCAAGGTCCGTGTACAGACTGACGGTGGCCTGAAAACCGGCCTCGACGTGATCAAGGCCGCGATCCTCGGCGCTGAAAGCTTCGGCTTCGGCACCGCGCCAATGATCGCCCTGGGCTGCAAATACCTGCGTATTTGCCACCTGAACAACTGCGCCACCGGCGTTGCGACTCAAAACGAGAAGCTGCGCAAGGATCACTACATCGGTACCGTCGACATGGTGGTGAATTTCTTCACCTACGTCGCCGAAGAAACCCGTGAGTGGCTGGCCAAGCTGGGCGTGCGCTCCCTCGAAGAGCTGATCGGCCGTACCGATCTGCTGGAAATCCTCGAAGGCCAGACCGCCAAGCAGAACCACCTGGACCTGACCCCGTTGCTGGGCAGCGATCACATCCCGGCAGACAAGCCTCAGTTCTGCCAGGTCGACCGCAACCCGCCGTTCGACAAAGGCCTGCTGGCCGAGAAAATGGTCGACCTGGCCACCTCGGCCATCAACGACATGAGCGGCGCTGATTTCGCCCTGGATATCTGCAACTGCGACCGTTCCATCGGCGCACGGATCTCCGGTGAAATTGCTCGCAAGCATGGCAACCAGGGCATGGCCAACGCGCCGATCACCTTCCGCTTCAAAGGCACGGCGGGTCAGAGCTTCGGTGTGTGGAACGCCGGCGGCCTGAACATGTACCTGGAAGGCGATGCCAACGACTACGTCGGCAAAGGCATGACCGGCGGCAAGCTGGTCATCGTTCCGCCGAAGGGCAGCATCTACAAGACTCAGGACAGCGCCATTATCGGCAACACCTGCCTGTATGGCGCCACCGGGGGCAAGCTGTTCGCCGCCGGTACCGCGGGCGAGCGTTTCGCGGTGCGTAACTCCGGTGCTCACACTGTCGTGGAAGGCACTGGCGATCACTGCTGCGAGTACATGACCGGTGGTTTCGTCTGCGTGTTGGGCAAGACCGGTTACAACTTCGGCTCCGGCATGACCGGCGGTTTCGCCTACGTGCTCGACCAGGACAACACCTTCGTTGACCGGGTCAACCACGAACTGGTGGAAATCCAGCGGATCAGCGGTGAGGCGATGGAAGCCTATCGCAGCCACCTGCAACGCGTGCTGAACGAATACGTCGAGGAAACCGACAGCGAGTGGGGTCGTAACCTCGCTGAAAACCTCGATGACTATCTGCGTCGTTTCTGGCTGGTCAAGCCCAAGGCTGCCAACCTGAAATCGTTGCTTTCCAGCACCCGTGCCAACCCGCAGTGATATGCGCCTGAAGAGTTTGATGAGGTTTTAACAATGGCTGAACGTCTGAATAACGACTTCCAGTTCATCGATGTCGGGCGCAAGGATCCGAAGAAGAAACTGTTGCGTCAACGCAAGAAAGAGTTCGTGGAAATCTACGAACCGTTCAAACCCCAGCAGTCGGCCGACCAGGCCCACCGCTGCCTGGGTTGCGGTAACCCGTATTGCGAATGGAAGTGCCCGGTGCACAACTTCATTCCCAACTGGCTCAAGCTGGTGGCCGAGGGCAACATCCTCGCCGCCGCCGAGCTGTCGCACCAGACCAACACCCTGCCGGAAGTCTGTGGCCGTGTGTGTCCCCAGGATCGCCTGTGCGAGGGTGCCTGCACCCTCAACGACGGTTTCGGCGCGGTGACCATTGGTTCGGTGGAGAAGTACATCACCGATACCGCGTTCGCCATGGGCTGGCGCCCGGACATGTCCAAGGTCAAACCGACCGGCAAGCGTGTCGCGGTAATCGGCGCGGGCCCTGCCGGCCTGGGCTGTGCCGACGTGCTGGTACGCGGCGGCGTGACTCCGGTGGTGTTCGACAAGAACCCGGAAATCGGTGGTTTGCTGACCTTCGGGATCCCCGAGTTCAAGCTGGAAAAGACCGTGCTGAGCAATCGCCGCGAAGTCTTCATCGGCATGGGTATCGAGTTCCGTCTGAACACCGAAGTGGGCAAGGACGTGACCATCGAGCAACTGCTCGAAGAATACGATGCCGTGTTCATGGGCATGGGCACCTACACCTACATGAAGGGCGGCTTTGCCGGTGAAGATCTGCCGGGCGTGCACGACGCGCTGGACTTCTTGATCGCCAACGTCAACCGCAACCTGGGCTTTGAAAAGTCGCCGGAAGATTTCGTCGACATGAAAGGCAAGAAGGTCGTGGTACTGGGTGGCGGCGACACGGCGATGGACTGCAACCGTACTTCGATTCGCCAGGGCGCCAAGTCGGTGACCTGTGCCTATCGTCGCGATGAAGCGAACATGCCGGGCTCGCGCAAAGAGGTGAAGAACGCCAAGGAAGAAGGCGTGAAATTCCTCTACAACCGCCAGCCGATCGCGATCGTCGGTGAAGACCGTGTCGAAGGCGTGAAGGTGGTCGAGACCCGTCTCGGCGAACCGGACGCCCGTGGCCGTCGCAGCCCCGAGCCGATCCCGGGCTCCGAAGAGATCATCCCGGCCGACGCCGTGGTCATCGCCTTCGGTTTCCGTCCAAGCCCGGCGTCGTGGTTCGAGCAGTTCAGCATCCAGACCGACAGCCAGGGCCGCGTCGTGGCGCCGGAACAAGGTCAGTACAAGCACCAGACCAGCAACCCGAAAATCTTCGCCGGTGGCGACATGGTGCGCGGTTCCGACCTGGTGGTAACGGCGATCTTCGAAGGCCGCAATGCCGCTGAAGGGATCCTGGATTACCTGGGCGTTTAACCCCGAATCCTGAGCTGAAATGCAGTAACCCTGTGGGAGCGAGCCTGCTCGCGATAGCGGTGTATCAGTCACCAGATGTATTGGCTGACACTCCGTCATCGCGAGCAGGCTCGCTCCCACAGTTGCTTCTCAGTGTTGCTAAACAGCGTGTTCCACCGCGACAAATTGACCCGATAGACAAAAGGAACGGCTCTTGCCGTGCCTTTTGCGTCGCGCTCTGAGAAAATGCCCGCACTTTTTTTCCGGATGCCGACATGACTGCCCTGAAGAACGACCGTTTCCTTCGCGCCCTGCTCAAGCAACCCGTAGACGTCACGCCTGTGTGGATGATGCGTCAGGCCGGTCGCTACCTGCCTGAATACCGCGCCAGCCGTGCCAAGGCCGGTGACTTCATGAGCCTGTGCATGAACCCGGCGTTCGCTTGCGAAGTCACGATGCAGCCGCTCGACCGCTATCCGCAACTGGACGCGGCGATCCTGTTCTCCGACATCCTCACCATCCCGGACGCCATGGGCCAAGGCCTGTACTTCGAAACCGGTGAAGGTCCGCGCTTCAAGAAAGTCGTCAGCACGATGGCTGACATCGAAGCCCTGCCGATTCCTGATCCGCACAAAGACCTCGGCTACGTCATGGATGCGGTCAGCACCATACGCCGCGAACTGAACGGCCGCGTGCCGTTGATCGGCTTCTCCGGCAGCCCATGGACCCTGGCCACCTACATGGTCGAAGGCGGCTCGTCGAAAGACTTCCGCAAGACCAAGGCCATGCTCTACGACAACCCGCAAGCCATGCACCTGCTGCTGGATAAACTCGCGCAGTCGGTCACTTCGTACCTCAACGGCCAGATCATGGCCGGCGCGCAAGCAGTGCAGATCTTCGACACCTGGGGCGGTAACCTCTCCGCAGCGGCTTACCAGGAATTCTCCCTGGCCTACATGCGCAAAATCGTCAGCGGCCTGATCCGCGAGCACGAAGGCCGCAAAGTGCCGGTCATCCTGTTCACCAAGAACGGCGGCCTGTGGCTGGAAAGCATTGCCGACGCCGGCGCTGATGCGCTGGGCCTGGACTGGACTTGCGACATTGGCGAAGCCCGCCAACGCGTCGGCAGCAAAGTCGCCCTGCAAGGCAACATGGACCCGACCGTGCTTTACGCCAAGCCAGAAGCCATTCGCGCCGAAGTCGGCCGCATCCTCGCCAGCTACGGCAAGGGCAGCGGCCACGTGTTCAACCTCGGCCATGGCATCACCCCGGAAGTCGATCCGGAGCACGCAGGTGCCTTCCTGCGCGCGGTGCATGAGTTGTCGGCGCAGTATCACGAGTGATCGTCGCCCGATAAAAAACCGCTTTTCTGTGGGAGCGAGCCTGCTCGCGATTAGCGGTCTGACAGTCAACTTAGATGTTGAATGTTATGACCCTTCGCGAGCAGGCTCGCTCCCACAGTTGTTTGTGGCTGACAGGATATTGCCGTCAGGCTTTCACATTTTCCAATGGCGGCAACTTCGCCAATTTCAACGCCACCAACAGCGCAATCACCAACAATCCGCCGATAAACAGCCCGATCCCGTTCCAGCCACCCAAGTGCCAGGCCACGCCGCCTGCCGTACCCGCGATACTCGACCCGGCGTAATAGCTGAACAGGTACAGCGACGACGCCTGTCCTCTGGCCTTGATCGCACGACGGCCGATCCAGCTACTGGCCACCGAATGCGCCCCGAAGAAGCCGAAGGTAAAGATCAGCATGCCGAGAATCACCAGCGGTAAAGGCGTGAACATGGTCAGGGCGATGCCCGCAAGCATGACCACGATGGTTGCCCAGAGCACTTTGCGCCGGCCGAGTTGGTCGGCCAGGGCGCCGATTTTCGCCGAGCTGTAGATGCCCGACAGGTACACCACCGAGAGCAGCCCGACGAAGGCCTGGTCCATATGGTACGGCTCGGCCAGCAAGCGATAACCGATGTAGTTGAACAGCGTGACAAACGCGCCCATCAGCACAAAAGCTTCGACAAACAACAGCGGCAGGCCGGCATCGCGAAAGTGCATGGTGAAGCCGTCCAGCAAGCTACGCGGATGTAACGAGCGAGCGCGGAAGTTGCGCGATTCGGGGAGGATTTTCCAGAACACCGCTGCGGCAATCAGCGCCAGGCCACCGATGACCAGCATCGCCGTGTGCCAGCTGACGAAGTCGATCAATACCCCGACGATCAATCGTCCACACATGCCGCCGATGGCGTTGCCACCGATGTACAAGCCCATGGCCAGACCAAGGTGCTGCGGGTGGATCTCTTCGCTCAGGTAAGTCATCGCGACCGCCGCCAGACCGCTCAACGACAGCCCCACCAGCGCCCGCATCACCAGCACGCCTTGCCAACTCGGGATCATCGCGCTGGCCATGGTGCAGAGTGCCGCAGCGAACAGCGCGGCGACCATCACTGGTTTACGCCCGATGCGATCAGAGATGGGGCCGGTGATCAGCAAGCCGATGGCGAGCATGCCGGTGGCCACCGACAGGATCAGACTGCTCTGGGCTGCGTTGATGGAAAACTCGTGGGACAGCAGCGGCATCATCGGCTGCACGCAATAAAGCAGGGCGAAGGTCGCGAAGCCGCCCGAGAACAGCGCCAGCACCGTGCGAATAAACATCGGCGTGCCTTTCTCTATGTAGATATCGCTTCGCTCGGCGACGACATCATCCAGCGCAGTGGGCGGAATTTCATGGGCGAGTGGGGCGACAGCAGTTTTCACTTCAGACCTCGGAGGGGCGCAGCCGGTCAGGCAATGAAAAAATCATATAGCTGCCTAATGATTCAATCCAATATATTGTTCGACCTGTTTGATAGGTTTTACGACCTAATGGAGTTTTCATGGAATTGCGTCACCTGCGCTACTTCATTGCCGTCGCCGAAGAACTGCATTTCGGCCGCGCCGCCCAGGTGCTGGGCATCTCGCAACCGCCGCTGAGCCAGCAGATTCAGGCGCTGGAGCAGGAGGTCGGGGCGCGTCTGTTCGAACGGACCAATCGTCGGGTCGAACTCAGTGAGGCGGGGCGGTTGTTCCTGGAAGAGGCGCGGCTGGTGCTGGCTCAGGTCGACAAAGCGGCGGATGTGGCACGGCGGGCACAACTCGGTGAACTGGGTGAGTTGAAGATCGGCTTCACTTCGTCGGCACCGTTCAACTCGACCATTCCCCAAGCGATTTTCTCGTTTCGCCAGCGCTTCCCGGCGGTGCACCTGAACCTGCGGGAAATGAGCAGCACTCAAGTGGCCGATGCACTGGTTGATGAGTCGATCGAAGTCGGGATCATGCGACCGCTTGGGCTGCCGGACTCGCTCAGCGTAGTGGAACTGATGCGTGAGCCTCTGGTGGCGGTGCTCAGCTCCAAGCATCCGCTGGTGAATGGCAGCGAAGAAGGTTTATTCCTCTCGGCGCTAGCCCTCGAACCGTTCGTATTTTTCCCGCGCAGCTATGGCAGTGGTCTGTACGCTCAGTTGCTCAGCCTGGCGCGGGATGCCGGTTTCAGCCCGCACTTCGCGCAAGAGGCAGGCGAGGCAATGACCATCATCGGGCTGGTGGCGGCAGGTTTGGGGGTGTCGGTACTGCCGGCGTCGTATCAGCGGATGCGTATCGATGGCGTGGTCTACCGCCCGCTGCTGGATCCGGAAGCGGTGTCGGCAGTGTGGCTGGTGCAGCGCAAGGATCAGAAATCGCCGATGGCCAAGGCGTTTGTGGAGTTGTTGACGCGTAAGGTTGAGCCTCTGAAGCCGTAACTACGGGTGCCCCCAGAGGGTAGATAATTAATTAACCGCTCAGTCAACTGGCATCACTGGGCAGTTTGCGTTTGCTGCGCTTTGTTTTGTTCTGCCAGTGCTATCGCTTTGAAATCATAGGTCGGATAGAACTCGGTTTTGTAACTTCCCCACGCTGTATTTTCAAGTGCAAGGTTTACTTCAGCAAGACGGGAGGCTGGGAAGCGCACTGTGACGACTTGTCCGATGCCCATCATTATGTTCCAACTGACAATCTCTACTCCCGCAGGTGGAAATACCTTATAGAATCCTTGTTTGGAAAGTTGGGCCTTTAGTTCACCCAATGGCCGTGACTGATCGTGCTTTAAAAATACGGTCAGCATGACGGCGTTGTCTGGTGTGGCCACGGCATTTTTTGCAGGGGAATTTGTTGTGGACTGTGCATTGACAACACCGCAGAAGGCCGAGGATATTAATAGTACAGATGCAAGGAGTGTTTTGAGTGATTTCTGCATATTGAAACTCCATGTTTTATTAAGAAGCAAAATTGATTCCAGGCGGTAACGCTGCTTCAGCAGAACTGCCTGGAATATTTAGTGTGCTGCGGGCGATTGCTTTTAGTTCGTGATGTTTGTATCTGGATCAATAGCGGACTTTGTTTCCACTGTTCCGGTATAGGGGGCATGAACTACATAGATACGCACTGGAGGGTTATTGGCTATCATGTCGCGAGGCACTTCGCGAGAATAGGTGAATTCATTTGGAATCAACGTTTCCAATCGCCTGGCCACGGTTTTGGTTGGCCCTACATCGGGCACTAAAATGTGGGTTTTTTGATCGCCAGTGACAAAAAAGTAACCTCCACCTCCATTGTCGTACTTTGATTTTCCCGTATCGGTGTAAAAGAACTCATAGCGATTGCGTTCGGGGTCCCACGTCGATATTCCGACCACGCCAGGATAATTCGCTTTTACGTCCGTTTGTGGTGCACCCTCTATATAGACCTTGGTTGTCAGCCATCGAGGGGAGGATGCCAGAGCTCGAGAATCGGCAGTGGTGGGGGCTTGTTGCGCAAAACTACCCAAAGAGCAAGACAATGCCGCAAGAAGCAGGCATATAGAAGCAATATTGTTTTTTTGCATGCGAATAACTCCTTATCTGTTTTTGTAGATTGCTCGCTATTTATTATCCAAATTCAATGCGTGAAAAGTATAGGCTGGGAATAGGGGGGGTCAATAGTTGGGTAATGACTTGTAATAATTTGGCGTTTCTTTTTAAAGTGATGCTTTGTCGCACTTGCTTTTAAATGTGTTGGTTGTTGGGGTTTGCCTATATGTTGAAATTACAAAGCTGGCTGTAGGGCGTTTCCGAAATTACATACTCCGTTTTCCTATGTTTCACTCGTTTGCCGAGGACTCAGATGTGGCAAGCCCGCTGCTTGATTCAGAAGTGTCGGCGGTGTGGTTAATGCAGCGCAAGAATCAGAAGTCGCCGATGGCCAAGGCGTTTGTGGAGTTGTTGACGCGTAAGGTTGAGCCTCTGAAGCCGTAACTATGGGTGACCCCAGTGAGGTCACCCGTTTTTTTCCAGGCACTACACCGAGACCTGCACCTGCAATCGTCGCCCGATGACATCCATCAAATCGCAACCATCGCGCAATGACGTCACCAATACCCGCGCCAGCTCGCTGTAAACGCCCTCGCTAAACGCGAAACTTTCCAGCAGTTGGGTCGCGGTACGAATGCGGTAGGCCGCGGTTTCGTGCAACACGTCCAGCGGTGCTTCGGTGTCGATCACCAACGATGCGATGGTGCAGTCGATGCCGGTGATAGGCATGTATCGATCCATGACAAAAAACCTCCATTTGGTAACAAAACGGGACTACTCAGCGTTGGCTGTTTGACGGAGCCTCAGGCAACCCCCCGGGCAGGTCCAGGTTGTCTAGTGCTCGATTTACCAATAGCTCGGCCAGTACGGCCAACTGCTGAATGGCCAGTGCCACATTGCGGCGAGAGCCTTCCAGTTCCCCGGCGAGATCGGTGGTCATGACATTCAGCGAGGCAAGGGTTTCGCAGGCGTGACAGAGCAAAGACTCCGTGTCGGCATTCGGGACGATGGTGAAGAGGTGACTGACAGGGTCGGGTTGGCCCGGATTGCGCAGACGGGCGCTGACGCGGCGTTCGGTGATTTGGGAGAGCTTGGGTAAATCGACGGTGTTGTCGGTTGATGGATTTTGCGAATCCGAGGGGGTAGGGGGGATCTTTTTCATATTGGAATTCCCTTCAAGATTTAAGAAACCACTGAGCCCATGCAACAAGCCAAGTTTGGTTGGCGACGTACAAAAGGGAGTGGAGCGGTAGATTTATTACCAGAAAATTCTATTTAATTAATCAAATAAATGAACATCTGCGCAATTAAATGATTCATTTCTTGTCAGGTGGATTTTGTAGGGTAGTGCCGTAAGAAATATATGTGGGAAGTTTCGCTGTGTGTTGTGTTGAATATCAACGGCGAGTTTGTTTTAGCGCTGGGGGGGGGCGAAATATTATCTAATGATTATTTAGCGTCTTTGTGATATTGATTTTGTATAAGGCCTGGTTCTGTAGGATGCTGGGTTCGCGAAACACCAGCGTAGTGCTGAAGGTTATAAGTACATGGTAAATATTTGATGCATAAAAAAGAAAAAACAGAAAATTTAAAAAATAATATTAAGTATCTGATAAAAAGTCGAGGAGAAACGCAGCTGTCCTTGTGTAATTCCAGTGGGCTGACCCGGACCACGATATATAACATACTGGAAGGGAGGGTGGTGAATGTTCAACGATCTACAATTCGCAAGATTTCTGATTTTTTTGGTGTGTCCTACAAAGAGATAGAAACAGTAAATTTTGAAGAAAAGGAAATAATTGAGAGCGACGTTTCGCTGCTGGGGAATATGAATCCGGCGGCTGTTCCGGTGGTTAAAGAGGCTCTGTTGATCAAGAGTCTGGAAAAAAGAATCGGTGAGTTGGCTGCCACTTACCCGCTTACTTACTATTTCGGATCAGCCTGCAACGTAATCGGTGTGTTATTAGAAAATGATATCCCGGGTGTCTATGAGTCAGGAGATTTGTTGATAGTAAAGAAAGGTTTGTCGAGGAGTGCCAGGGAGAAATTGGTGTATGAAAAGAGAACAGGGATTTTATATGTAGTTAGTAGCGCGTGTTTTGATTCTGATGTTTTCTGTGTTATAGGGGACGTACTGGAGCAACGATTCAATGGATGACGCTGCTGAGAATAGTAAATACAAGCTTCTTGGGTTTGAGAGCAACAAGAGTCTTGCTGTAGTCATGGTGATCTCTACAGGAAAAATTCTTCGAGTAAAACTGAACGAACTTTTGAAAAGCGAGATATTAGACAATTTAAGCAAGGTCGAAATTAAGGATGTTTACAGGAAGTTTTATTCTGGTGGGGCGGCGTTAACTGCATACGAAGTCAATGATCGCCATGAGCGGTCTTGGTTGACTTATGTGGTACTCAATCTTTTGCTTTTTGCGCTTTACATTTTTTCAAATGTAGCGGCCACGAAGCTTGTTTATCTTGAGCGATTTGATGTGGTTGTCACTCCTGGGGTTTTTCTATATCCGCTAACGTTTTTAATAGTCGATCTGTTAAATGAGTCTTATGGGTTTAAACTCGCGAGGAAGGCTATATTATTTGCTTTTTCAAGTAATGCACTCATTATTATCTTGCTTAGCACTACTAGCTATCTACCTGGACTGCCAGGTTGGAAGCTTGATGCTCCGTTTAGCGAGGTCATGACTCATGTATCTTCAGTTTTGATCGCTTCGTCTATTTCATTTATTTTTTCTGAGTACTTCAATTCTTATTTGTTATGCAAGATAAAGGAGCTCACAAATTCCAGGTTTCTATTTCTTCGAGTGTTCTTAAGTACCTTTTTTGCTGTGATAGTAGATAGTTTTATTTTTTGCTCTATTGCGTTTTATGGGGTGATGCCAAATAATGAAATATTAGACATAATTTATGTTCAGATAGCTATAAAGATGTGCTTTGCTGTCTTTAATGTTTTGCCTGCCTATGGAGTAAGGCATTTGTTTAGAAAATATGTGGCTGCGGTTTCGACGGCATAACGGAAAATGAAGGGGCGCTAATAGCTCCCCTTGTAGCGTACTTCTTTTTTAAATTTTTTCTTTTAGACTGGTCATCGTTTCTATTTTGTTTTTCATGAACTTATCTAATCCTTTTGCACGAAGGATGCACGCATCACATTGGGTGCAACCACTTCCCTTTATGCCGTTGTAACACGACAGAGTATGGTGGCGAATTAAGTCTAGCTGTTTGTAGTGATCGGCCAGCGCCCAGGTTTCTGCCTTGTTTAACCACATAAGTGGGGTTTTAATTCGTAATTTATAGTCCATCCCCAGTTCAACGGCGTTATTCATAGCCTTGATGAATTCATCCCTGCAATCCGGATAGCCTGAGAAGTCGGTTTCACAAACTCCCGTGATTACAGTCTCGGCACCCACTTGATAGGCATAAATAGAAGCAAGCGTTAAAAACAGAATATTCCGGCCAGGTACGAAAGTGTTTGGCAGGCTCTCCCCTGAGCAGGCAGAAATTGGTACTGGGATGTTGTCGCGGGTAAGGCTACTGATCGCTAACTCATTTAATAATGAAGTGTCGAAAACCTTGTGCACTGTCACGCCAAGCTTTACCGAAAGCTGTTGCGCAACTTCAATTTCTGCGCGGTGGCGCTGTCCATAATCGAATGTAATGCAGTGTATTTCTTCGTAGTTTGGCAATGCGTGGATCAAGCAGGTTGTTGAATCTTGGCCACCACTAAAAACGATCACCGCTTTTCTATTCATGTTTTTCATCCCTGGAGTACCCCGACATGTCGCTGGGGTATCGACCCTATCGCGAAACTTAAGGTCTCGCTGTGGGACGTTTCCGAAATGACAGACGGCGCTTTCCCTAGTTTCATTTCTTCGCTGGGCGTGGAGGCTTGGCAAAGCCGTCTTCATGGGGTCGGAGTGGTTGAATTACGGTTGTGTTGGTGACTACGCAACATTGCGGCATTACCTACAAATGCATCAGAAACCACCGACTTGTGTGCTTTCCTGGCCTTCGGTAATTTTATTGTCAGTGTTACTACGCGGAAATTTCAGGATGCGAGGTTTGTCGGAAGGCACCAGCAGGCATGAAAACCATGACCGAACAATTCAGTCGATGGGACTCCGCTGACTATCTCAAAACAGAAGATGAGAGGGCTGAATATCTAGAAGTTTGCATGGATGCAATGAGAGGTGATTTGGAGTTTATCGCCAAAGTGCTTGAGACGATTGAGCGTGCTCGCGGCAGGGATAGATTCTTGAACGATACTAGCGGCGTTGCCGAAAGGGGCTTGTAAGACTCTGAGGATCCTGGACAAACAGCCATCGCAGAGCCAGACAGGTAAAGGGCGATGACAACCCGACCTGTTTGAAAAAAGGGCGCCGAAAGGCGCCCTTTGTCATTGTGGCGAGGGAGCTTGCTCCCGCTTGAGTGCGTAGCGCTCACAAAATCTTCAGTGATGTCAGGATTTGGGGGCTGCTGCGCAGCCCAGCGCGAGCAAGCTCGCTCGCCACAGGACGAGCGTTCGGCTCGTCCTCCTATTGAACTCAAGGTCTTACTGAACCTTCGCCAAATCCCCTTTCAACGCAACGCCCGCCATGAGCGCCCCTGCGTGGCACTCATAATTCTTGGCATCCTTGCGCTCATTGCTTTTGTAGAAGCTGACGATGTTGGTCACGGCGTTGGCGCCGGCGTTCTTCGCGGCCTGGTGCAGGCTGATGATTGCCGATTGCGCGACCCATTCGCAGGCCACTTCGTCAGACTTGTTGAAGGCGTTGGTTTTCTTGTTGGTCACGGCACCTGGGCTGACTACGGTGACGTTGCCAGTCGGTGTATTGCCTGCCAGGTAGAACTTCACGCTGCCATCGATTTTGCCGGCACGGGTTGCTTCGGCGACTGCTTTGTCAAAAGGCAGATACACCGCGGTGTCACGGGCCTGGCTGATGCTTGGCAACGCGCAGATCAGCAAGGTGGTGGCGGCAGCGAGTTTCTTGAAGTGCATGAAGGTCTCCTTGACCCTGAGTTATTCGATTACGACCAGCGGCGGAAAATCAACGAGGTGTTGACCCCACCAAAAGCGAAATTGTTGTTCATCACGTACTCATTGCTCATCTGCCGGAACTCACCGCGCAGGTAATCGAGCGTGCCGCACTTCGGATCGACCTCATCGAGGTTGAAAGTGTGCACGTACTGGTCGCGGTTCATCATTTCGATGCTGAACCAGGACTCCAGCGCGCCGCAGGCTCCCAGGGTGTGGCCGAGGAAACTCTTTTGCGAACTGATTGGCATGTGTTCGCCGAACAACGCGCTGGTGGCCAGTGTTTCGGCAATGTCGCCCTGTTCTGTCGCGGTGCCATGACCGTTCACATAGCCGATGTCCGAAGGCTGCAGCCCGGCGTCTTCCAGGGCGAGTTCCATGGCCCGGCGCATGGTGAGCTGCTCCGGACGGGTGGCGTGCTGACCGTCGGCGTTGCTGCCGAAACCGACGATCTCGGCGTGGATGTGTGCGCCGCGTGCCAGGGCGTGTTCGAGCTCTTCGAGCACCAGCATGCCGCCGCCTTCACCGATCACCAGGCCATCGCGGCCGGTGTCGTAAGGGCGAGGGCTGGTTTGCGGGGCATCGTTTTTCAGGCTGGTGGCGTAGAGCGCATCGAACACCATGGCTTCGGTCGGGCACAGCTCTTCGGCGCCGCCGGCGAGCATCAGCGGCAGGCGGCCGAACTTGATCGATTCGTAGGCGTAACCGATGCCCTGGCTGCCGCTGGTGCAGGCACTGGAGGTCGGGATCAGCCGGCCGGTGAGGCCGAAGAAAATGCTGATATTCGCCGCCGTGGTGTGCGGCATCATCCGCACGTAGGAGTTGGCGTTCAGGCCTTCAGCCACCGAGTTGAGCAGCATATTGCCGAACGCCTTGATCTCGTCGGTGCTGCCGGTGGAGGAGCCGCAGGAAACGCCCATGCGCCCGTCCTTGATCGATTCGTCACCCAGCAGACCGGCGTCCGCCAACGCTTGCTCAGCAGCACCAACAGCGAGCCGCGAGACGCGGCCCATGCTGCGCAGTTGCTTGCGGGTCCAGTGGCTCGGCACTTTGAAGTCGTCGATCGGCCCGGCCAGGCGGGTGTTGAGTTCGGTAAAGCGATCCCACTCGTCCATGCGGCGGATGCCGCTGCGATTGGCGGCGAAGTTGGCGGCGATGGTGTCCCAATCGCTGCCCAGTGAGGTGATGCCGGCCATGCCGGTGACGACGACGCGCTTCATCAGCACAGGCCTCCATTGACGGCCAGAACCTGCCGGGTGATGTACGACGCTTCCGCCGACATCAGGAAATTCACCGCACTGGCCACCTCTTCAGGGGTGCCCATGCGTTGTGCGGGGATCATTTTCATCAGTTCTTCCACCGGCACATTTTCATCGAGCATCGCCGTGTCGATCAGGCCGGGTGCGACACAGTTAACCGTGATTTTGCGTTTGCCCAGTTCGATCGCCAACGCCTTGGCTGCGCCGATCAAACCGGCCTTGGACGCGCTGTAATTGACTTGCCCGCGATTGCCGATCAACCCGGAAACAGAGGTGATGCAAACAATCCGCCCGGCGGCGCGACGACGGATCATCGGCATCATCACCGGGTGCAGCACGTTGTAGAAACCGTCGAGATTGGTGCGCATCACCAGATCCCAATCCTCCTCGCTCAGGGCCGGAAAAGCACCGTCGCGGGTCAGGCCGGCGTTGAGCACCACGCCGTAATAGGCGCCATGGGTTTCGACGTCGGCTTCAAGAATAGCTTTGCAACTGGCGCGGTCGGACACGTCGAATTGCAGGATGCGCGCGTTGCGGCCCAGGGTCTCGACTTCGGCCTTGACGGCTTCGGCGTCCGCGAGACCGCTGCGGCAGTGCAGCACGATGTCATGCCCGGCCCGGGCCAGACGCAACGCAATGGCGCGGCCGATACCACGGCTGGAGCCGGTGACCAGTACGGATTCAGTCATCACTCGACTCCTTGGGGTTCATGAAGATATTGCGCGGCCTGAGGCGGGCGAAACACGTTCAGCCGGGCGGTGGCGTGGATGCCGGGGGCGGTGAGGTGGCATTCGAACACACCCATGCCGTTGTCGTCTTCCAGCGAGCGTATTCCATGGATGGTCAACTCGGTGCCGGCGGGGAAGTGTTCCACGTTGCATTCGAATTTACGGGTGCCGAGCAGGAAACCCAACTCCACCGCATTGCCTTTCTGGCGTGCATGGCAGCCGGCGTATGCGGCGACGCTCTGGGCCATCAGCTCGATGCCGACCCAGGCTGGCAGGCTGCCGTCGGGGCGATTGAACAGGCCGCCGGGTTTGACGGTGAGTCGGGTGTGAATCTGTTCGTCATCGAACGACAGGATCTGCTCGATGAGGATCATGTCGCCGGCATGCGGCAGCAGTTCGGCGAGCGGCCAGGCAATCATGGGGCGTCTCCGATAATCAGGCTGACGTTATTGCCACCGAAGGCAAAGGAATTGCTCATCAGGTAGCGAGGTGCAATGGACGTCAGGTGGTCGGTCGGGGTCACCCAATGCAGGGCCGGCAATTCAGGATCGGGCTGGCCGTCCCATACGTGGGGCGGCAACGCATGTTCGCGGTTGTCCGCGCTCAGGCTCAACCAGCAGAACGCCGCTTCCAGGGCACCGGCAGCGCCGAGGGTATGGCCGGTCATCGGTTTGGTCGACGAGCAGGGCACGCCTTGCGGGAATAGCGTCGTCACGGCCAGGCTTTCCATGGCGTCGTTGTGTTGCGTGGCGGTGCCGTGCAGGTTCAGATAGCCGATCTGCTGCGGTTGCAGGCTTGCGCGGCTCAAGGCTTTGCGCATCGCTTGCAGGGCGCCACGGCCGGTCGGTTCCGGCGCGGAAATATGGTGTGCATCGGAGCTGGCGCCACTGCCCAGCAGGGCAATCGCTTGGCCGTTGCCGGCGTTTTTGCTCATCAGAAACAGCACCGCCGCTTCGCCGATGTTGATGCCGTTGCGGTTGGCTGAAAACGGATTGCAGCGCTGTTCGGACACCGCTTCCAGGGCCGAGAAACCGTTGAGGGTCAGCTTGCACAAACTGTCGACACCGCCGCACAACACGGCGTCGCACATGCCCAGGTCGAGCAGTCGTTGAGCACTCATCAGCGCGCGGGCGCTGGAGGTGCAGGCGGTGGAAATCACATAGGCCGGGCCGCTCAATTGCAGCCAGTCGGCGAGAAACGTCGCCGGCGCGCCGAGTTCCTGTTGCTGATAGTCATAGTCGGCAGGGAACTGGTGCTCTCGGATGTAATGGGCAAGACCGCTGCTGGCCTCGTCGATGCCCGAGGTGCTGGTGCCCAGGATGACGCCGATACGGTCGCGGCCGTAGGTCTGGATCGCCTGCTCGATGTCTTCGCGAATTTGCAGCGCGGCCTCCAGCAGCAATTGATTGTTGCGACTGCTTTGATGCGCCAGCTCAGCCGGAATCGGCGCCAGCTCGCCGCGCACCGCCGCGACTGGCAGCGTGCGTTCCGCCACCCAGCCGGCCTCGCTGCGCATGCCCGAGCAATCGCCGGCAAACAGGTTGCGGGCGACTTCCTGCTTGTCGCGGCCCAGGGCGCAGATCACCCCGAGGGCGTTCAGATAGGCCGTCATGGCGTGTGCTCGCCTAACGGAGTGACGCGATAGTGCGGGCCTTGGGACACGTTCAATTCAAAGCTCAGTGGTTGTGAATAGCGGATGTTCCAGCGTGGTGACAAGGAGCGTTGCCCGCCATCCTGCCGGGCGGCGGGATAGTTGCCATGCAACTCGCCCGCAGGGGTCAACGCAAACAACAAGGCTGCGAACAGCTCCCGGGCTTCCGGATTGGGCGGCAGCAGGCCGTCGGCCTGCCATTGGCCATCGATCAGTTTCTGCCGTGCCACGGGAATCCCCAAAGGGTCCATCATCGACCAACGAATGCCCGGGCCTTCACGCTGGATTACCAGCAGCCAGTCCTGACGCTGTTCGGCCATCTGACGCTCGATGTGCAGTTGCAGCGGCAACGCCAGGTTCGGGGTTCGCTCTGGCAACGGTGCCTGGCTGGCGCAAGCGCTCAGCAACAGGGCACAACCCAGAAGCAGGAAACGGATCATCAGGCACACCCTTCAAGAGTCTTGCGCGCGACTACATTGACCAGGGTTTCTTCCCGTTGGCCAAAGGGTTTTGGCTGGCGCAGGCCGAAGCGTTCGAGCAGGCCGAAATCCTTGGCGCGGCTCCACCACAAGTAAGGGTAAGACACGTTCTGCGGGCCGAATTCAAAACCCTGTCGACGGATCATGTCCAGGTAGCCGGCAGCGCTCTTTTGCACGTGCATCGGGTGGCGGAACAGCCAGCGAATCACCCACGTATCAATGTAAGCCTCGGTGGACTCGGCGAACAGCAAATAACCGCCCGGCTTGAGCACTCGATAGAACTCGGCCAGGGCCTGTTCCTGCTCGACAAGGTGATGGAAGGTCTGGTGACAGAACAGCAGATCGACACTGGCGTCCGGCACTTTGATGCTGGCGCAGTCGCTGCCGAGCAGCTCTACATCCATGCCCTGGCGGGCCGCTTCCGCACCGCTCAGGTTCAGGCTGTGAGGGTCGGCATCCAGCCCGATCAGGCGCAGAGGCGCGAAGGTCTGGCGCAGGTACTGGAACGACTTGCCCTGGCCGCAACCGGCATCCAGCAATACCGGGTTGTCGGGCAATGGCGCGCTGAACAGGTTGCGCAAATCATTGATCGCCACGCGCAATACATGGTGCTGCCAGGTGTGACTGCGCAGGAACCAGAAACCGAAACGGGTTTCTTCGACGTAGTTGTCGCTCAAGTAACTCATGTCGGATCCTGTGCGCAAAGGTCCGAGATCATCCGCAGTCGACGTTTGGGTTCGCTGACGAACGGGTTGCGTTCATCCCAGGCGTAACCCGCGAGGATCGAGCTGATCATGCGGCGGATATCCGCTGTGCCGCCCTGATAGAAAATCACATCCTGGAAGGTCCCCGCGTACCAGCCTTCGACGTAGCAACGGAAGGTGTCGACGCCGCGCTTGAGCGGTTCGGCGAATTCGGTCTGCCAGTTGACGCTTTCACCTTGCAGTTGGCGGTGCAGCACCCCGGCGGCCATGCTCGCCGAACGCATGGCGATGGTCACGCCGGAAGAGAACACCGGGTCGAGAAATTCCGCCGCATTGCCCAGCAGGGCGAAACCTGGGCCATGCAGGGTTTTGACGTTGGCCGAGTAACCACCGATGGTCCGCGCGGGCGTGTCCCACACGGCATTGTTCAGCACAGCGGCCAGGCTTGGGGTTTCGGCGATGAAGCCGCGCAGGCAGTCGTCCAGATTCTCGGTGCGGCCTTCGAAGTGTTCGGCGGCTGCCACCACGCCCACCGAGCAACGGCCGTTGCTGAACGGGATGGTCCAGAACCAGATATCGCGCTGGGTCGGATGGGTGGTGATGAGGATTTTCTCCCGGTCGAAAGCCGGACTGTCGATGCAATCTTCGACGTGGGTGAACACGGCCTGGCGCACCGGGAAATTCGACGGTGCTTCAAGGTCGAGCAAGCGCGGCAGCACGCGACCGTAGCCGCTGGCATCAAGCACGAAGTCGGCTTCGACGCGGTACTGGCTACCGTCTTCGCGAAGCACGTCGAGCTGCGGTTTAGGCAGGCTGAAATCGGCGCTGACGATGGCTTCGCCGTAACGGACTTCGACACCTTGCAGCTCAGCCTGATCGGCCAGCAGCTTGTCGAAATCGGCGCGCTGGACCTGGAACGTCGTCGGCTTGCCGTTGCTGAACGTATCGCCGAAATCGAAGGCGCTGTACTGATCGCCCCAAGCGAACGCCGCCCCGTTCTTGCGCTGGAAACCAGCCGCATTTACTGCCTCGAGCATGCCGGCTTCTTCGACGAAATCCAGGCAGTGGGACAGCAGGCTTTCACCGATGGAAAATCGTGGGAAATGCTGGCGTTCGATCATCAGCACATCATGACCTTTACGCTTGAGCAGCGCGGCGGCGATGGCGCCCGAGGGGCCAGCGCCGATCACCAGTACCTGACGACGTTCCATTTCAACTGTTGGCACGGGTGCTCCTTGCCGGGGCGGCGATGTTCAAAGGGATTCGGTGCATGCCGGCGAGTGCCGGCAGCAGGGTTGCGATCAAGCCCATCAACATCAGCGCGAAGTACAGCGCCGGGCTGATGAGCTGTTGTTGCAGCAGCAGGTTGAGAAAAACGATCTCGCTCAAGCCGCGAATGTTCAGCAGGAGACTTTCCCTCCAGCGGCTGGCACCTTCAAACGAGGCGCCGCCCCAGCCCAACCCCAGCCAGTTGCCCAGCAGTTTGCTGGCAATCGGTAGCAGCAGGAGTGCCGCCAGTTGCACCCAGCCGAGGCTGGCCATAGCGCTGTGCACGTTGATCTGCACGATGCCGAACGTGAGGATCAGCGGGATGGCGATCCAGGTCTGCAAACGGCTCATCCACGCCGCCGACAATGGCAGCACCAATGGTACCTTGAGCGCGGCCATGCACAGCAGATAGCCGATGCCGAAAATCAGCGCATTGAGTTTGAAGTGTTCGGCGACCACCAGCAGCGCGAAGAAGCAGCCGCTGTGCAGCAACGGTTGGCGCAACCTGAGCAGTCGCAGCAACAACGGCAGACAGGCGCCGGCCAGCGGCAGCAAGAGGCTGCTCAGGTGCAGGCTGCCCTGGGCAAACGCGAACAGGGTCCAGCAGGTCAGGTCGATCAGGATCGCGGTCTGCACCAGGCGTCGGGTGGCAGCGGGCGGGTAGTTGATGTGTCGCAGGTACAGATACAACACCGGAATCGCGGTGATGGCGAACAGCAGACCGACCGCCAGCGAGCTGATCCACGGCTGCGGCGGCAACAGCCAGACCGCTGTCGCCAGCCCGCAGGCAAACGGGATGCAGAAACTCGGCAGGGCGATTTTCAGGCTCTGGCGTTCCAGCCGCAGGTCGATCACGTCGCTGAGGATGTGCCCCAGCAGCAAGGCAAAGCTCAGGCTGTAGAGGTTCTTCAGCCAGCCCGGCGAGATCAGGTTGGCACCGCTCAGGTGCCAGCCCGGTTCGATCCAGAAGTACATCAGCAACGGCAGGCCGAAGGTCGCCAGCAGCAACTGGCTGACGATCGGAATCAGACCGAAATGACGACCGACACGGGTGGCCACGGCGAATAACACCAGGGCCATCACCCAGAACACCGCGACCATCATGCTGCCGGCTCCGTAACTGGGGCGGCGTGAACTTGGCGTCCGGCCCACGGTGCCAGGATGAAACTGAATGCCAGGCCCAAGCTCACCGACAAGCCGAAGTTGCTCACTGCCGGCGTGCTGGATACTGCCAGCAAGCCAAACGACAACCAGGTGGTCACCGCCGCCAGCAAGGTGCCCAGCAGACTCGCCGCGGCACCGCCGATTTGTTCGCGCATGAGGATCGCGTAATCGACGCTGATGGCCGTTACCAGCAGCAGGCCGAACAGGCTGAACAGTGTCAGCGGCTGACCGAGCCAGCCGAGGCTTGCCAGACTGCACAGGGCCGCCAGCAGCGGCAAAGAGACGATACGCAGCGCGCCACCGAAACCGAATGGCAGGATCAGTACCAGCACGATCAGCACGCAGGAAGCGAGTTTCAATTCAGCGGCGCTGATTTGAGTGGCGGCGAAAACCTGGTTCAGTTCGCCGAGGCGGTCCACCAGTTCCACACCCGGCAAGTCCAGGGCCTGGACCCGCAACAGCGTGGGATTGTTCAAGCCTTGCAGGCTGACCATCGCGGCCACGCCGTCATCGGTCGGCCCCAGCCACAGGGTGCGGTAGGGCTCGGCCAATGGGCCGGCCAGCGCTGTGTCGATGTCTTCGGTGGGCAGCGCCTGCAACGTTGCCAACTCGGCCTGCAACGCGGCGGCCGGTACGCCGAGGTCGAGCAACGGTTGCCAGAACTGTGGCAGCTTGCTCAGTGCTTCACGCACTTTGCGCTGCTCGCTCGGTTGGCTGACCAGTTGATTGAGCGACAGGTAGCCCTGGAGTTTTTCCAGGTTGACCAACTGATCCAGACGCTCGCTCAGTGCCGTCTGGCGTTCGAGTAATTCTTGCTGATTGGCCGCGCGCACCAGGAAGAACTGGCTGGTGGGTTGATAGCCGGTGATGCGTGCGATGGTCTGGGCTTCGTCAGTCAGTTGCTGCGGTGCGCCGACCCATTGGCGAATATCGTTTTTGCTCTGCAGCTGCAACAGACCGCCGACACAAAAGGCGATCAGCAGTGCCAGCAGTACCGGTGAGCGTACGTATTTGAGCAACGTTTCACGCAGCTCCAGCAATTTCTCGGCGATGCGCATGGGCCACTGCGCCGGGCGCAGAACCACGCCCTTGAGCAGCGCCGGCAGCAGGCACACTGCCGACAGGTAGGCGCCAAGCAGGCCGGCGGCGGAGAACACGGCAATTTGGGTCAGGGCCGGGAACGGCGTCCAGGCCAGGGCCAGGTAGCCGATGCAACTGGTGATCAGGCTCAGCGTCAGCCCCGGCAGGGTCAGGCGTAACGCCGGCCAGCTGTGCCAGGGTTTCAGGCTCCAGCTTTTGGACAGGTAATGCAGTGGGTAATCCACCGCCACGCCGATCAGGCTTGAGCCCAACACCAGCGTCATCACATGCATGTGGCCGAACAGCGCCACGCAAGCCACCGCACCGAACAACATGCCCACCAGCACCGGGACGAACGCCAGCAACACTCGCCAACGCCGGAAGGCCAGCAACAGCAGCAACAGAATCCCGACCGTGGCGCCACCACCGACCCAAGTCATTTCGCGCGCGGCTTGCCGTTGACCGCTGGCGGCATACAGCAGGCCACTGGCGGCGAGCAGTTGCACATCCGAGCGGGCGGCTTCTTCGCGACTGTGTTGCAGCAGGTCAGCCACTTGCAGCGGCAGGTTCATATCGAACGCGTTGCCGACGGTTCGCGCCCGCAGCATCACCCAACTCTTGCCGTCGGCATCGGCAACCAGCGCACCGCTGCCGATGTCCAGTTGTACCGAGCCGTGTTGCGGCTGGCTGTTCTGGATGCGCCCGGTCAGGCCGAGCCAGTCGTCCTGGCTCGGTACCAGGCTGAAGCCGGTGAACGGGTCGAACAGGGCTTGTACCCGTTGCTGGATAAAGGTGTCGGGGTGCTCGATGAGTTGCTGCCGGTCGGCCACGGACAACATCGCCAGTCGGCCTTGCAGCAATTGCGTGCGCAGCGCCGGCAAGTCGGCCTGCAGGTTCCACTGGACCTTTTCGAACACGCCGCTGGCCTGCCACTGCTCGCCCAGCTTTTGCGCCATGGCGATGGCTTGCTGGCGGTCTTGATGGCCGACCAGCACCAGCATTTCCCGGTTCAGCGGTTCTTGCATGCGCTGTTCGGCGCGCAGTTCCAGCGCGTCTGGCGCCGTGCCTGGCACCAGTTCCATCAGATTGGCCGACAGCGGTGCACCGTCACGCCATTGCCAGCCGGCGAGCGCGAGCACCGCCAGCAGCAGGATCAGAAACAGCCGCGGCAGCATCCGTTCACTCGGCAAAGTCATGTTGCTCCGCATCGCTCAAAGGTTGTGCGCTGGTGCTGTCCTGCATGCGCAACAGGGTTCGGTCACCCTGGGTTTCGAGCAGCTCGATGCTGTGCACCAGTTCGCCGCCGTCAATGTTGATCTGATTGAACACCTGCTTGAGCAGCATCGAACGCGGGGTCAGGGTCAGTTTCCAGTTCTGGGCATCGCCGCTCAGCGCAAGCTCGAAATCCCTTTGCAAGCCGCTGCTGTCGCCTTGCAGCACCGCGAGGAACAAGCGGTTCTGTTCGGCGCCGGCACTTTTGTTCGGCAGCATTTGCCAACCGTTGGCATCACGCCGGGCAATGCCCTTGGCGCTGATGCGGTAGTCCTGTTGTAGCGGGGTTTTCAGCAGCCAGAGCAAGCCGTGATTCTTCGCCAGAACGAAGGTGCCCTTGCTGGTCAGCGGCTGGGGCAGGGCACGCAGGTGTTTTTCCTGGACGAAGCTGCCGTGGATCACATCGGGTTTGGCCAGTTGATCGCTGAGCTGTTGCAGATCGAAGGCCTGCGCCAATGATGAGAGCCCGAGCAACGCTAAAGCGCCAAGGCATTTGAGGAGCGAGTTCATGGCAGCATCCTTTCAACCGCATCGGTGAAAACCTTCGGTGAAGCCAACTGCATTTCGCGGCTGCTCATGTCGACGGCGACTTGTACGGAACAGGCGCGGGTCAGACGTTCGCCGGTGGCCAGATCGCTGATCAGATAACTGATCTTCAGGCGGTTTTCCCACTCCACCAGGCTGGCACGCACATTCAGCTTCTGGCCGAACACCGCGCCGCGCACATAGCGCAGCTGCAAGTCGATCACCGGCCACGCGTAACCCGACGCCACCATGGCGTCGTAGTTGTGGCCGATCCTGTCCAGCAGCGCACAGCGGGCGACCTCCAGGTATTTGACGTAATGGCCGTGCCAGACCACGTTCATGGTGTCGACGTCAAAGAACGGTACGAGGATTTCCGTGTCGGTGTGAAGCACTCCCTTGCTACGCATGCAGCCTCCAGTGTTGTTCAGCGATGCGTTGCAGGCACAGGCGCAATTCGCCTTCAAGGGCACGGTCTTCGATGACCGGCGGGAAGTCCTTGGCCAGCTCAAAGTGCATCGCAGCCAATGCCGGTGGCAATGGGCGCGCGTCTTCAGCCTGGCCGCGCAGCCAGACGCCCTGGTTGGCGGCGAGCAAGGTGGCAGCGGCGACCTGTTCGGTCAGCTCCAGCACACGGATGGCGTCGCGGGCGGCGATCGTGCCCATGCTGACTTTGTCCTGATTGTGGCACTCGGTGGAACGCGAGAAGACGCTGGCCGGCATGGTGTTTTTCAGGGCTTCGGCGGTCCAGGCGCTGGTGCCGATCTGCACCGCCTTGAAGCCGTGATTGAGCATCGCGCGGTCGGCCGTGGCACCGGACAAATTGCTCGGCAGGCCGTGGTTGTAGCGCTCGTCCACCAGCAGGGCGAGCTGGCGATCCAGCAAGTCAGCGACGTTGGCCACCAGGGTTTTCAGACTGTCCATGGCGAATGCGATATGGCCGCCGTAGAAGTGCCCGCCGTGCAGCACGCGTTCGGCTTCGGCGTCGATAATCGGGTTGTCGTTGGCGCTGTTCAGTTCGATCTCGATGAACGAGCGCAGCCAGTTCAGGCTGTCGGCCAGCACGCCGAGCACGTGCGGCGCACAACGCAGGGAATAGCGGTCTTGCAGGCGATGCAGCGGCGCGGTCGGCGCATCGATCGCCAGATCCTTGCGCAACCAGGCGGCGACTTGCATCTGCCCTGGATGGGGTTTGGCGGCGAACAGACGCTCGTCGAAGTGCTCCGGGTTGCCTTGCAAGGCAACTACGTTAAGTGCGGTGATGCGCGTGGCCAGTTGCAGCAGGTAATCAGCGCGCGCATAAGCCAGGCAGGCGATGCCGGTCATCACGGCGGTGCCGTTCATCAACGCCAGCGCTTCTTTGGGGCGCAACACCAGCGGTTCCCAGCCCAGTTCGCTGTGCACATCGGCGGCTTGTCGACGCTCACCACGGAACATCACTTCGCGCTCGCCGGACAAGGTCGCGGCGACGTAGGACAGCGGCGTCAGATCACCACTGGCGCCCACCGAACCTTCTTCCGGAATCAACGGCAGAATGTCGTGTTCGAGGAAGCCTTGCAGGCGCTCCAGCAATTCCACGCGCACCCCGGAAACGCCTTGGCACAGCGACTGCAAACGCGCCGCCAGCACCGCGCGGGTGGCCTGGGCGTCGAGCAGTTTGCCCAGGCCGCAACCGTGAAAGGTATACAGATGACGGGGCAGGGCTTCGACGTGGTGCAGCGGCACCGCCACCACACAGGAATCGCCATAACCGGTGGTCACACCGTAGATCACGCCTTCCTTGTCCAACAGGGAGTCAAGGAACTGCGGACCCTTGGCGATGCGCTGGCGAAACTCAGCGTCGCCCTGCAACTGCGTCGGCACCTGACGGTTGGCCAGGGCCAGCACGTCTTCGATGCGCAAAGGGAGTTCGCCGAAGGTTACCGGCTCAAGCGTTGGCGTCGTCATCGGTCTTCCAGAAAGGGTAAAAGTTGAACCATTGTTGGGGCGCTTCGAGGCAATAGTGACCCAGGCGTTCGGCGTAGCGGGAGGCCCACTGATGAATGACCTGTTCGCGGTCGCTGCGTTTCCACACGATGGCGTCGGCGAACGGTTCGAGGGTCAGTCGATAGTCGCCAGTGGGTTTCTTCAGGCACAGCATCAGGTTGATCGGGCATTTCAGCAGGCCGGCCAGCAACCATGGGCCCTGAGGGAACGCGGCTTGATGGCCGAGGAAATCCACGCTCACGCTACGCCCGCCATGCAACGGCACGCGGTCGCCAGCAATCGCCAGCCATTCGCCGCGCTCCAGGCGTTCATGCAGTTGCAGCATGATCACCGGGTCCAGCTCGCTGACCTGAATCAGCCGCAGGTTGGTCGCCCCGGCTTCGCCCAGCAGACGGTTGAATTGTTCGGCGTGCTTGGTATGCACCAGCACGTTCATGGTGACTTTTTCGCCGATCTCGGCCAGCGCCCGGCAAACCTCGAGATTGCCCAGGTGCGCACCTACTAGCATTTGCCCGCGTGTGCCGCGCAGTTTATTGCGCAGCAGCGCCGGGTCGATGATTTCGATTTGATCGATGCTCAGCTTGCCGTTCCACACATCGAGTTTGTCGAGCATGGAGTCGGCGAAAGCCATGAACTGGCCGAACACCCGCCAATGGCTCGGGCGCAATTCGCTACGGCCGCTCCAGTCAGCGAGCCGCTGCTGGTATTGCCAGGCGCTTTTGCGGGCGCTGCGCCCGAACAGGAAAAAGTACAGCACGATGCCGTACAGCAGCGGGCTCAGCAGTCGGCGACCCAAGACTTTTGCGCAGAGCGCGGTGAACTTCATCAACCAGAAGCTGCCGCGCTCCTGGCGGTCGGCCCAGTGCTGTTTGTCTGCGTTGTCGCTCATGCTCGCCACCGTCGCCAGAGGATCACCGGGGCCCGCAGCAACATGCCGAAGAACAGCCGGGTGTGCATGCTCGTAATCAGCACATTGTCGTGGAACAGGCGAAAATGCGAGACGCCATCCGAAGGGTAATGGACCCTGGTTTTCAGCCACTGCATCGGCAGATTACGCCAGGCCAGGCGCACCAGGATGTCGGAGTCGAAGTCCATGCGTTTACCAATCCTGGCCGAGTCGATCAGTGCCAGGGTCGGTGGCAATGGGTAGACGCGGAAGCCGCACATGGAGTCGCGAATCTGCAACGACAGGGTGTTGATCCAGACCATGATGTGCGTCAGGTAGCGGGCGTACAAACGACCTTTCGGCACACTGGCGTCGTATTGCGGATAACCGCAGATTACCGCCTCGGGATGGGCACGCGAATGCTCGATGAAGACCTTGACGTCTTGCAGGTCGTGCTGACCGTCGGCGTCCACCTGCAAGGCGTGGCTGAAGCCCAGGCGCGAAGCTTCGCGCAAGCCGGTCATCACCGCGCCGCCCTTGCCTTGATTGACGGTGAGCCTGATCAGGTAAACCCGGTCACGCTGGGCCAGTAGGTCAAGCACCTTGGCGCAGGCCGGGCTGCTGGCATCGTCCACCAGAATGCATGGCAAGCCACTGGCAAGCAGCGCATCGACCACGGCGGTGATTGCGGTTTCGTGGTTGTAGACCGGGATGATTGCGCAGGGGTTATGCATGTTGGCGTACACCTGAAGGATCGAGGTGCCTGCATCGCGAGCAGGCTCGCTCCCACATTGGATGTGTGTCGAGCACAGATTGGACGCATGGCCGCGATTTATTGTGGGAGCGAGCCTGCTCGCGATTGAGTGCGCAGCACTCACCAGAGTTATGCATCGCTGGCAGCCTCCAGCAAAATCCGCCCACTGGAGCAGGTAGCGGTTTCATTGCGATAGGCGAAATACAATTTACTGCGTGCCGAGTCGAAGCGCAGGTGCAACTGGATTTCATCACCGGGGCGTACCAGTTGCTGAAATTTCAGCACTTCCATACCGGCGAATCTTGCCGGCAGGTCCATCAATTGCTGGCCCAGGTTCAATGCCCAATCCACCTGCACTACGCCGGGCAATACTGGCGCTCGGGGAAAGTGTCCGCTGAAATACGCCAGGTCTGGCGGGACGGCCAGTTGCAGGCTCCACTCGCCATCGGCTTCGAGCTGCTCCAGCACTTGCGGCGCCTTTGGGCGGGGCGCCAGCAGCAGGGCTTCGACCTCGGCCTGGGGCAGTTTGCCTTGCGCGTTCAACGGCAGTTGCCGCAACAAGCGCCAGCGGCGTGGCAGGGCCAGCGTTTCACAATGCTGACTCAGATGCTGACGCAATGCTTGAGTGAGGCTGCGTCGTCCCAGATTGCGCAGGGCATACAAACCTTGCTCGCTGAGCACCAACAGCGCCCCTAATGAGGCGCGGTTTTCCTGAACCACGCCGAGGCGCGCTTCGGCGACCCAGTCGTGAGCCGTCAGCGCTTGTTCGAGCATCGGTAGCGAGATACGTTTTTCTTCCAGTTTGACGATTCGGTCCAGCCGTCCCAACAGCTCGAAACGGCCGTCGGCGGCGATGCGCGCAGCATCGGCGGTGTGTTCGATGTGGCCGGCCGGCAAGTACGGTGAAGCGATAAGCAGGGCGCCATCGCTGTCCTGGCTCAGTGCAACATCAGCGAAGGGCTGCCAGAGATTTTGGCCCTGGCGCCAGGCGATGCCGCCGGTTTCCGAACTGCCGAAAATTTCTGTCGGCCATTGTTGCAGGCGCTCATGCAGGCTTTGCGCCGCTTCGGCGGGCAGCGCGCCACCGGAGGAAAACACTCGGCGCACCGCCCTCAGCGCTGGCCAGTCGAGGTTATCGCCCATGCGCTTGAGCAGCGCCGGGCTGGCGACCCAGGCGAAGGCCGGGTGTTCGCGGCTGGCGCGCTGCAAGTCTTCCGGGAAGGCCAATTGTTTGCGCACGAACGAGCGTCCGGCGCACAACGGCCACAGCACCCGAAACAGCAACCCGTAGATGTGCTGGGTGGCGACGCTGCCAATGATGCAGGCCTCGCCCATATCTGCGCCCCACAGGTGCTCCAGCGCTTGGACTTCATTGGCCAGTTGGCGCAGGGTTTTGTCGATGCGCTTGGGTTCACCACTGGAACCGGAGGTGCACAGGCTTAGCTGACAGCGATCCAGATCCAGCAGGCTGGCCGGCAGCGGTGGATGCTGATAATCGCTCAGGTGCGCATCCTCGGCGTGATCGGTCAGCCACAGATCGACCTCGGTCGACCAGCGCTGGCGCGTCTGCGCTTGCAGGTCGGCGGGCAGCAGCACGCTGACCCCGGCACGCCAGGCGCCGAGCAGGGCAATGGCCAGGTCGGCAGCGTCCTCAAGGTGCACGGCGATGCGCTGCACGCCTTGCGCTTGCAGGCCGGCAGCCAGGCTCAGGGCCTGCTCGCACAATTGCGCGTGATTCAACGCCGGTTCGGCCGTCACGGCACGGTCCGGCTGAGCCTTGAGCAACAGTTGCTCAAGTGTTATCCAATTCATGGGCGGCCTCTTACCCGTTGTCGTATCAGCCATTCAATGGCAAACATCAGGCCGATCAATCCATAGGAGATCAGGCCGGTGTACAACATCCACCAACTCAGCGGCGCCCAAAGGGTCAGGGCGGCGGCGCACAAGCCGTTGCAGAGAAAAAACACGCTCCAGGCAATCGTCACCTGGCGGGTGTAGCGAATGGCCCTGGCCGGTAATTCCGGTTCTCGCAGACGGGCTAGGCGCTCGGCCATCGGCGGGCCATATTTCAGGCTCAGCCCGAACAGCACCAGCATGAATGCGCTGATCAGCACCGGGTACCAGCGCAGCAGCACCGGGCTGTCGAACAACGCCAGCAGCAGGCAGAACGCGATGGCGACCATGGCCATCCACAGGCTTCCAGGTCGCCGTTCGCCAGTCAGCGCCCGCGCCAGCCACAGGCTACCCAGCAGCAAACCGAACTGCCACGGGGCAAAATGCTCCATGCCGAAATACACCGCAAAGGGGTACAACAGGCCTGCCAGCAGCAGGCCCAGGCCGATCAATCGGCTCATGCGGCCGGTTGAACCAGACGGTAGACCGCCTCGACCACGTCGCTGACGGTACGCACCGATTTGAATTCTTCGGCGGCGATTTTCTTGCCGGTCTGGCGTTTGATGTGATCGATCAGGTCGACTGCATCGATGCTGTCGATTTCCAGATCCTGATACAGGTTGGACCCCAGACTGATGCGCTCGGGCTCCAGCTCGAAGAGTTCGACCAGAGCATCGCGCAGGGTATTGAAAATATCGTCACGAGTTTGCATGGTCCGGTCTCAAGCTGCCTGTTTTGCAGTGACGAACGCCGCAAGGCTCGCCACGTTGGTGAAGTGATTACGGGTGTCCTTGGCGTCGGCATCGATTTTGATGCCGTACTTTTTCTGGATTGCCAGGCCGAGTTCCAGGGCGTCTACCGAGTCCAGGCCCAGGCCTTCGCCGAACAGCGTCTGGTCGTCGCCGATGTCGTCGACGCTGATGTCTTCGAGGCCCAGTGCTTCGATGATCAGTTCTTTTATCTCACGGTGCAGATCGCTCATCTTCGGCGAGCTCCTTAATAAAGTAATGGTGCAAATAATCATTGAGCTTGCGCGAGGCCTGAGGCGCAGGCCCTTGCGTAGCGAAGGCCTGTGGGTCTATATCGGCCCCGACGCGAAAACTGAAGTGCACGCGGCGTTTGGGAATGCGATACCAGGGTTCGGCCTTGGTCAATGTGGTCGGGCTGACCTTGATGATCACCGGGGTGAGGATTCTCGCACCGCGCAGGGCGATTGCCGCAGCCCCCCGATGAAAGGCCGGCGGTTTACCGGGTTGGGTGCGGGTTCCCTCTGGAAAGATGATCAGGGTCTGACCGCTTTTCAGTGCGTCGGCAGCGGCATCGAGCATGTCCATGCTGCCGTCGTTGCTGATGTAATCGGTGCGGCGTAACGGACCGCGGGTGAACGGGTTTTCCCAGAGGCTTTTCTTGACCACGCAGTTGGCATGACCCACCAGGCCGATCAAAAACACCACATCGATGAGTGAGGGGTGATTGGCAACGATCATCTGGCCTGGCCGCCCGAGCTTTTCCGCCCCTTGAATGTCATAGGTCAGCACGCCACTGCGAGCCATGAAACGAATGAAAAACCAGAAACACCGGCTGACGGTCTGCCGTGCCCGCTGACGATGGGCCTGGGCGTCTCCCGGCAGGCAGCTCAACAGCGGGAACACTACCAGTCGCAGGCAAAGCCCGCCCAACCCGAACAGGGTGAAGCTAGCGGCAGTGGCCAGCAGGCGCCAGTAATAGGCGTCGCGGTTTTTATCGGTTACGGGTTGCGTTGCCAGGTCCATACACGATTTTTCCAGGCATGTTGGCAGGTGGTCTGCTGGCCGAGCAGGGTGCGTAACAGATTCAGGGCATGGGGCCAGTGGGGTTTGGACAACGCTTGCGAGGTGCTGTTCAGCGACAGCTGCCACTGATTGCCGGGCGTAATCAGCAGGCCAACCGCATAAGGGAATGGCACGTCGTCGATCCAGGCCGAGTAGGCCGCGGGCGGTTGCTCTTCCGTCACTATCAGCAGTACCGCAGGCGCTCCTTCATCAAGCAATGCCGCCGCCTCTAGCATGCCGTGTTCAAGGCCATCGCCAGCCGCGGCGAGGGCGGTCATTTCGCTGGTTTCGCCGCGCATGATCGACCACAGGCCAATGACCGCGTTGTGTACCGACAGGCTGAACTGAGTGGGCGACAGCGGTTGGTCAGTCGCCAGATCGCTGAGAATTTCGAAAGTGCGCGGGGTTTCGCCGTGGCGGGAAATAAAGACCAACGGTAAATCCTGGCGACCATCAGCCAACGGCCAGCCAACGTTGAATGCCATCCGCGCCAGACGGCTGAGTCGCCGACGCTGCATGGCAGGCAGAAATGACACATCGGGGGCGGCATCGCTACGCTCGAGCACGACCGGTTGTCGGCTCCAGGCCCGCCAATCATCCACGCTTTCAAGCCCAGGGGCCCACGCGCGCCATTGGGCGATGTTGAAGTTGATCACAGACATTCATCCCGCCCCTGCGGGCTTCCTTGACGCGGTGAGTCGCAAAAAAGCGCGGCCGACCTTACGTGGCGCTTAACGCCGAGTGGCGCGCATTATCCCGGTGCGGCGGGCGTGTAGCAAATGTTGGTTACATTTTGCGCAACGAAATGTACCGACTGGTTCGCGAAAAAAGCTGTCGTTTGGCCATTATCCACGTTGCAGCGGACATGTCTGTCGGCTCCATCGGCTGTCGATGGACGAGTTGGCGGCTTTTTCTGCCGGATATTTACCAATGACTTCGTAGTCCCGATGCCAGTGAGGTAGCTAAGCAGCGCCGTGGACTACTACACTCGGTCATTCTTTGATACACGGAGGTTTTGACATGCGGCGCGTGGTGTTCAATCAGAAAGGTGGCGTGGGCAAGTCAAGCATTGCCTGTAATCTGGCGGCGGTCAGCGCCAGCGAAGGCTATCGCACACTGTTGGTGGATCTCGATGCTCAGGCCAACTCCACTCAATACCTGACGGGACTCACCGGTGATGATATCCCGATGGGGATCGCTGACTTCTTCAAGCAGACTCTGTCCTCCGGGCCGTTCTCGAAGAAAAACCAGGTCGATATTTACGAAACCCCCTTCGACAACCTTCACGTCGTCACCGCCACCGCCGAGCTGGCGGACTTGCAGCCCAAGCTTGAGGCCAAGCACAAGATCAACAAGCTGCGAAAATTGCTCGAGGAACTGGACGGCGATTACGACCGAATTTACCTCGATACGCCGCCAGCACTGAATTTCTATGCCGTCTCGGCCTTGATCGCCGCTGATCGTGTGCTGATTCCCTTCGATTGCGACAGTTTCTCGCGTCAGGCGCTGTATGGCCTGTTGGCGGAAATCGAAGAATTGAAGGAGGACCACAACGAAGGGTTGGAAGTCGAAGGCATCGTCGTCAACCAGTTCCAGGCCCGTGCCAGTTTGCCCCAGCAAATCCTCGACGAACTGATCGCCGAAGGGCTACCGGTGTTGCCGGTGTACCTGGCCAGTTCAGTACGCATGCGCGAATCCCACCAGGCCAACACGCCACTGATCCACCTCGACCCGCGGCACAAACTGACCCAGCAGTTCGTCGACCTGCACAACCTGCTGGAAAATGCCTGAATCGCTGTTGTTGGCACAGAAACCATGTGGGAGCGGGCTTGCTCGCGAAGGGGTCATAACAGTCAACATCATCGCTGATGGATAGACCGCTTTCGCGAGCAAGCCCGCTCCCACATTTGTCCGCGTGTAGTTTCAAATCCCCTGACTACGCAGCCAGCTCATCAATTGCGGTAACGGGAACGCCCCGCTCTGGCGAGCCACTTCCCGGCCGTTCTTGAACAGAATCAGGCTCGGGATCGAGCGAATCCCCAACTGCGCCGACAATTGCTGATTTGCCTCGCTGTCCAGCTTGGCCAGCCGACACTTGCCCGCCAATTGCCCCGCCGCCTGCTCGAACACCGGCGCAAACGACTTGCACGGCCCGCACCAGTCCGCCCACACATCCACCAGCAACGGCAGGTCGCCCTTGATCTGACTGGCGTAATCGCCTTGCTTCAATTCGAACGGCTTGTTGAGCAGCACTTCGGTCTTGCAGCGACCGCATTTTGGATGGTCGTCGAGGCGCTCGGCAGGGATGCGATTCAAGCCGTTGCAGTGGGGGCAGGGGATGAGGAGTGGGTCAGGCATGATTGGGTTCCGGATGAGTAGGCAATCTATGGCACTGATCTGGAGTCGGAAATGATGTTTATCAAGGCAGAAGTTTGTAGGCAATAACCTTCCTTGGTTTGAGATACACCCTACGAGTGCTGGTGTCCCTGACTGATTGGCTGAGAGCGGTTCAACTCTTAGTCTTGAGCCCTATTTTCACGCAGCAAGACCGAAGCACCACTAATAGGGAGCAATAATGAGCGATATCGTTAAGCGAGCCGTCGAACACTGGCCATTTGTAGCCTGGCTATTAAAACGACCTGAATCGGAAGCTGAATACAACCTGTTGGCTGAGTCGCGGTATGAATTGCTAGCAATGATGGGCGGAGAAGAATTACATCCGTTGGAAAACCTGGTGGAGATCATAGGCGACCATATCGAAGCCTATGACCATGAGCGCCGGCCAGTACCAGTCTGAATACTCAGTGTTGTTAAGTCTCACGACGAACAACTGATCTCCAGATGCTTGCCCCACTCCGGTGGCCGCTCGGCGTAGCTCTCCATTCCCGGTTGCTCCTCGAACGGATTGCTCAATACCGCGTGCAAACGACGAACTTCTGAGTAGTCGCCACTTTCCGCCGCATCGATGGCTTTCTGTGCCAGATAATTGCGCAGGATGTACAGCGGATTGACCGCATGCATGCGCGTGCGGCGCTGTTCCTGGTCCACCTCACCTTCACGGGCAACCCGGGCGATGTAGAGCTCGCCCCATGCATCAAAGCCCTTGATGTCGACGAAGTCATCGCGCAAGCGGGCGAGGGCCTGCTCCGGTGATTCGTCGCCGAGGCGGCGGAAGAACAGGCTGTAGTCGACGCCGCTGTTCTGCATCAGTTGCAGCAGGTGTTCCAGCAGTTTCTGGTCGTCGTCTTCGGCAGTGGTTAGACCGAGGCGGCGACGCATCAGGTCCAGGTAGTGGGCCTGGAACAGCGGCAGGTACAGGCCGAGGGTTTCGCGCAGGGCTTCGACGCTGATGAACGGCGTCAGGGCCTGGGCGAGGGCGCTGAGGTTCCACTGGCCGATCGGCACCTGATTGCTGAAGGAGTAGCGGCCCTGGTCATCGGAGTGGTTGCAGATGAAGTGGGCGTCGAAGTCGTCGAGGAAGGCAAACGGGCCGAAGTCGAAGGTGATGCCCAGGATCGACATGTTGTCGGTGTTCATCACGCCGTGGCAGAACCCATAGGCCTGCCATTTGGCGATCAGCTCGGCGTTGCGCTCGACGATTTCGCGGAACATCGCCAGGTACGGTTCCGGCTGTTCCAGGCAGAGCGGGAAGTGCATGGCCAACACGTGCTCGCCGAGCTCTTTCTGTTGCTCGGGGCGCTTGGTGTAGTAGAAAAATTCGAAATGCCCGAAGCGTACATGGCTCGGCGACAGGCGCAGGACCATGGCCGCGCGTTCCTGTTTCTCGCGCCAGACCGGCGTGTCGGAGCCGATTACGCACAGTGCGCGAGTGGTGGGAATACTCAGCGCATGCAGGGCTTCGGAGGCAAGAAACTCGCGGATCGACGAACGCAGCACCGCCCGTCCATCGCCCATGCGCGAGTAAGGCGTCTGACCGGCGCCCTTGAGGTGCAGGTCCCAATGCTCGCCGGCGTTGTTATAGACCTCGCCCAGTAACAGGCCACGACCGTCGCCCAACTGCGGGTTGTAGGAGCCGAACTGATGCCCGGAATAGACCATCGCTCGCGGCTCGGCTTCGGCCCAGAGCTTGTGGCCGCCGAACAGTTCGGCGAATACCGGCGTCTCGGCCTCGGCCGGATCCAGGTCCAGCAGCGCCATGGCGGCGGGGCTGGCGACCACCAAGCGTGGCGCGGCGATGGGCTCGGGCAGCACATGGGTTGAGAACGCGTCGCCCAAACGGGCGAAGCGATTGTCGAAGGTCAGTTCGTCGAGGGCTTTCAACGGCCATCTCCAGCAGAATGTCCGAGCATTCTGCTAGGGATAGAGCGGTTAGTCGAGTTCGACAGGTGGCGGCTCGCGGTGCGGTTTGCCGTCGGCCAGCGGCACGATGGTTTTGGCTTCCGGCTCGATCGGCACCATTTTGTATTCCTGGCCGTGAAGGTTCTTGAGGTAGACCTCCATCTGCCGGAACGAGATGTTGATGTGCTGTTTCTTGAACTCGCGATTGATGAAGCGGTTGACCTCGTCGAGCACCGGGTTACGGTCGCCGAGGTCGCGCACATGCATGCGCAACTCGTGGTCGAGAGTGCTTTCGCCGAAGTTCAGGAAGTACACGTGAGGCTCCGGGTCCTTCAGTACGCGCGGGTTGTCCCGGGCAGCCTTGAGCAGCAGCTCTTTCACCAGGTCCAGGTCCGAGCCGTAGTCGACACCGAGCTTGAGGGTCACCCGGGTGATGGTGTCGGTCAGGGACCAGTTGATCAGTTGCCCGGTGATGAACGTCTTGTTCGGGACGATGATGTCCTTGCGGTCGAAGTCAGTGATGGTCGTGGCGCGGATGCGGATCTTGCTCACCGTGCCCGACAGGTTGCCGATGGTGATGGTGTCACCGATCCGCACCGGGCGTTCGAACAGGATCATGATGCCGGAGATGAAGTTGGCGAAAATCTCCTGCATCCCGAAACCGAGACCGACCGACAGCGCCGCCACCAGCCATTGCAACTTGTCCCAACTCACGCCGAGCGTGGACAGGGTCGAGACGAAACCGATGCCGGCGATCACATAGGACAGCAGCGTGGTCGTGGCGTAGGAACTGCCTTGGGCCAGGTTCAGCTTCGACAGCACAAACACTTCCAGCAAGCCCGGCAAGTTGCGCGCCAGTGCAAAGGTGATACCGATGATGATCAGCGCGCCGAGCATGTCGCCGATGCTGATCGGCACCATGCTCATGTTGGCACCGGTGCCGCTGGTGTATTCGTAAAGGGTGATGTTGTCCAGGTACGAGAACACCGAGATCAGGTCCGACCAGACCCAATACAGCGCAGCGATGAAACCACCGAGCAGGGCCAGGCGGATCAGTCGAAGGGACTGTTCGTTGACCTTCTCGATGTCCAGGGTCGGCTCTTCGATCACCGCTTCGCCGTCACCAGCCTCTTTCGCTGCCTGACGTTTGGCCAGGGCGCGCTGATAGGCCAGGCGCCGTGCCGCAACGCTGAGGCCGCGCACGAAGGTTGCTTCGATCACCAGCCAGAACATCAGCAAGTACAGCGTGTTGATCAACCGGTCGCTGAGTTTCAGCGCGGTGTAGTAGTAGCCAAAGCACACGGCGACGAACAACGCGATTGGCAGGGCTGTGAACAGAACACCCACGGCCTTGCGGAACAGTGAAGCGTTCTGGTGAGTCGGGCTGCTAACCAGCAGGCGGCTGAGTAGCCAGGCCATCAAGGCGTAGCAGGTCAGCACCACCGGCATGCCGAGCACGTCATCGGCCAGTATCGCTGGTTGCAACTCTGCGACCGCCACCACCGCCACCAGGGCCATCACTACCAGGCCGAGTCGGCGTATCCAGCCCTGAAGGAATTCGACCTGAGGTTTTTCCCAGCGGAAATGCAATTCGGCGACGCCGCCCGGCGCGAGGATGCGGTAGGCGGTGTAGAACACCAGCCAGGCCTGGGCCATCTGCAGCAGCGCCGCGCCCATATTGGCGTTCTGCCCGCGGGCGTCGATCTGCAAAGCCAGGCCGCACAAGCCCAACCCCAGGGATACCGGCATCGCCAGCAGGATGTTAATCAGAATCGCCTGCGGTGTGTGCCACTGGCTGTCGCGCTTGAAATGGCCGATGTCCAGGTGAACTTTATTCAGGCGGGCATAGAGATTTTTGCGGCGCCACAGCAGCGCCCCGATCAGAAAAGCCAGCGGCAGGAACAGCAGCGGCCGCTGGGTCAGGCCATCGGTCAGTTCGCTCAGGCTCGAGGCCCATGGCAGGGTAGTGACCTGACGTTCCAGGCGTTCCGGCACGGCGCGTATCCACTCAAGATCCAGCGGCTTGTTGCTGGGAATCCAGAACATTTGCTCGTCGAGGGTTGCGCGCAGACTTTGCGCGGTGCTGAGCAGTTGCTTCTGGTTGAGTTGCAGCGTGATGGATTCGTTGAGCACCGCGCTCAATTCGCGATTCAAACGCTCCAGCAGGTCCGCGCGGGTGGTGGCCAGTTCCAGCAGGCTCTTGCGCAGTTGCGGGGTGACTTGCTCTGGCTGTTGAGTCGCCAGCAAGTTGTCGACATAGGTTGTCGGGTTGCTGAGCAATTCCCGCTGCTGGCTGACTTCGAACTGATACAGGCGAATGTCGGCGATCTGATCCGCCAGGTCGCGGTCGAGCTTGAGGCGCGGCAGGGCCTGTTTCTGTTTGTAGAGAATCTTGGAGAGCAGCAGGCTGCCCTTGAGCACGTTGATCTGTTCGTCCAGGGCCGAATCGCTTTGAGTCACGCTGTCCAGTTGCTGTTTGGTCTGCAGGTTCTGTTGGGTGACTTCGTTGAGACGGTCGGTGCTTTTGAGCAGGTAGTCGGAGAGCTTCAGGTTGGCCGCGCTTTCGGTGGCCAGCAGGCTGCTGCCGCCGGCCTTCTGCGCTTCGATGGATTGCTGGGTGACCGTTTCTTGCGACTGGGCGAGGCGCTTCTGGTTGATCAGGGTTTGCAGATCCTGGATCTCCTGATCCAGGCGATCGGATTTCTCCGAGAGCAAGTCATGCTGGCTGTTGCCCAAATCCTGCAACAGGCTGTTGCCGGCCAGTTCCTGGCGACGCAGCGGGATCAAGGCGTTCAGCGCCGCGAGTTCGGCGTTGAGCTGATCGCGTTGCTCGGCGGTCAAGGTCTTGCCGCTGTCCTTGCCGAGCTTGAGGATGTTGTTGATCTGCTGGATGCGTGTCTGGCTGGCAGATATTTCGGCCTGGGCGCGCTCGGGGCGAGTCTGCGCGGTGATGATCAGGCTGTTCGCTTCGGCCAGGGCTTTCTGCAGATCGCTTTGCTGGGTGGAGCGCTCGGTCAGCAATTGCTCAAGCTGCTGAATGGTCTCTTTGGTATAGCGTTGCGCCACCGGTACCACTTTGGTGGCCTTGAGACGGGTCAGTTCGCGCTGGTTTTCGATGTTCTGCTTTGGCGCAGTGGTCAGCTGCTGCTTGAGATCAATCAGCTTCTGCTCGTAATCGCTCATGTTGTTGAGTTGGGTGAGCGTGCTCTGCAGGACCGCTTGCAGGGCTTTTTGATCGGCTTCCGGCAATTTGCGGTCGGCGATCTTGTCCAGGCTCGCCTGCACGGCTTCGCTGGAGGGCGGTTCGGCGGCTTGCAGATTGCTGATGGAAAGACTCAAGCCCAGCAGGGCCATGATGAAAAAGGTACGCAGAGTTGACATAAAGACCGATCGAAAACGAGACGAAGTGTGGAGTTTAGAGGAACAGGCCGGGGCCGGGGCGACTTCCTTCGGGGAATCTGACGCCCACTTTACCAATCTTGTTCCCTTCCATGACAGCGACGGTCCAGAGGGTGTTGTTCCATTCCACCTGGTCACCGACTACCGGCGCACCGCCTACTTTCTGGGCAATGAAGTGGCCCAGGGACATGTTCGGATCGATGCCTTCGACTTTCAACCCGTACAGGGCAGCAACCGCGCCCAGCTGGGCGTCTCCTTCGAGTACGAAGTCGCCGAAGAAGCGCAAATCCAGACCTCGTTGCGGAGCCTGACTGAAGAGTTTTCCGAGGGCCGGAAGATTGTGCTCATGGCCGATGACGCAGAGCAAATCATCGACTTCGAGCACCGTACTACCCGACGGATGGAGCAGTTGTTGGCCGCGAAACAAGGCCGCGATACGGGTACCTTCGGGCATTTTCAGCTCGCGAAGAGGGGATCCAATGCACCATTTCTCGGCACCGAGGCGATACACGAACAGCTCCCACTCGCTGGTGACATGCACTTCCAGCGCCGATCGCGAGATCGGCAAAGGCTCTGGCGGGACGGTCACTTTCAAAAGCTTGGCAACCCAAGGCAGGCTTGTGCCTTGCACCAGCAGCGACACCAGGACGATAAAGAACGCCAGATTGAAGTAGAGCTGAGCATTGGGTAGCCCCGCCATCAGCGGGAACACCGCCAGAATGATCGGGACGGCACCGCGCAGGCCAACCCAGGAGATAAATGCCTTCTCGCGACCATGGAACGCCTTGAAGGGCAACAGACCGACCAGCACCGAGAGCGGACGAGCAAACAGAATCATCCACAGCGCCAGGCCCAGCGCCGGTAAAGCAATCGGCAGCAGGTCATGGGGCGTGACCAACAGCCCCAGCACCAGGAACATGCCGATCTGGGCCAGCCAGGCCATGCCGTCGAGCATATGCAAAATGCCGTGGCGACTGCGGACCGGGCGGTTGCCGATCACCAGGCCACACAGGTACACCGCCAAGAAGCCGCTGCCGTGCAGGGCGTTGGTCAGGGCAAACACCACCAGACCGCCAGCAATCACCAGAATCGGATAAAGGCCGGTCGCAAGGTTGATACGGTTGACCAGTTGCAGCATGAGCCAACCACCGCCGAGGCCGATCACACCGCCGATGCCGAACTCGCGCATCAAATGCAGGAGCAGATCCCAGTGCAGGCCGGTCTCGCCGCTGGCGAGCATGTCGATCAGGGTCACGGTGAGGAACACCGCCATCGGGTCGTTGCTGCCGGATTCGATCTCCAGGCTCGCGCTCACCCGTTCGTTCAGGCCCTTGCCGCCCAGCAGCGAGAACACGGCCGCGGCGTCGGTGGAACCGACGATGGCGCCGATCAGCAGGCCCTGAATCATATTGAGGTCGAACAACCACGCGGCCGCCATTCCGGTCAGTCCGGTGGTGATCAACACCCCGACCGTGGCTAGCGACAACGCCGGCCATAACGCCACGCGGAAACTCGCCACCCGGGTGCGCAAGCCGCCGTCGAGCAGGATCACTGCCAGGGCGAGGTTGCCGACCAGATAAGCCGTTGGATAGTTATCGAAAATAATGCCGGCGCCGTCGACACCGGCCGACATGCCCACCGCGAGGATGATCACCAGTATCGGGATACCGAGACGCGATGAAAGTGAGCTCACCAGAATGCTCGCACCTACCAGCAACGCGCCGATCAAGAACAGGCTGTTGATGGTCGTCGCATTCAAAGGCAGTACTCCAGAAAGCTAAAGGCGGGCACAAACTGACCATGCAGTCTGCGTGCCAGCGATTCTAACCTGTTGAAATGTGATGCTGTCAAAAAGCTTTTGCAGATCAAAAGATCGCAGCCTGCTGCAGCTCTTCGTAGGAGCGAGGCTTGCCCGCGAAGGCGATGTGTCAGTCTCAATTTATGTCTACTGATACACCGCCTTCGCGGGCAAGCCTCGCTCCTACGAAGGCTGCGATCTTTTCGGCCTTACTCGGTTACAGGCTAAACCGCCCAACCATGTTGTTCAGGTCCAGCGCCAGGCGCGACAACTCGCTGCTGGCAGCGCTTGTCTGGTTGGCACCGGTGGCCGATTGCACCGACAGGTCACGAATGTTCACCAGGTTGCGGTCCACTTCGCGGGCAACCTGTGCCTGCTCTTCGGCCGCGCTGGCGATCACCAGGTTGCGCTCGTTGATCTCGACGATGGCGCTGTTGATGGTGTCCAGCGACATGCCGGCCCCACGTGCGATGTTCAGCGTCGACTCGGCGCGCTCGGTGCTGTTGCGCATTGAATCCACGGCGTGTTCGGTGCCGCTCTGGATACTGCCGATCATGCGTTCGATTTCGCTGGTCGACTGCTGGGTGCGATGGGCCAGGGCACGCACTTCGTCGGCGACCACCGCGAAACCACGCCCGGCTTCACCGGCACGGGCTGCTTCGATGGCTGCGTTCAATGCCAGCAGGTTGGTCTGGTCGGCCAGGCCGCGAATCACATCCAGCACTTTGCCGATGTCTCGCGACTCGTTGGCCAGATCACCGATCAGGGTGGCAGTGCTCTGTACGTCGGCGCTCATGCGCTCGATGGCACTGACGGTTTCCTGTACCAGGTCACGACCGTCGCCAGCCGACGTGGTGGCGTTTTTCGAGGCTTCGGAGGTGCTCACGGCGTTGCGGGCGACTTCTTCCACGGCGCTGGTCATTTCGTTGACGGCGGTGGCGGCCTGCTCGATTTCGTTGTTCTGTTGGGTCAGGCCACGGGCGCTTTCGTCGGTGACACTATTGAGCTCTTCCGCGGCGGACGCCAGTTGCGTGGCCGAACCGGAAATCCGTTGCAGGGTGTCGCGCAGTTTGTCCTGCATCTTCGCCATGGCGGCCAGCAGACGACCGGCTTCGTCTTCACCGTCGACCGTGATCGGGCGCGTCAGGTTGCCTTCGGCGATTTCTTCGGCGGCGCTCAGGGCATTGGCGATTGGCTTGGTGATGCTGTTGGTCAGCAGCCAGGCGAACAGCAGGGTCAGGCCGGTGGCGATGACCAGCAGTGTGACGACCAGATTGAAAGCCGAAGAATACTGCTCGACGGCTTGCTGGTTGGTGTCGGTGGTCTGCTGAGTGTTGATCTCCAACAACCGGTTGAGCACGGTGTTGATTGCTTCGGAGTTGGTCAGCAAATCGGTATTGACCAGGGTGCGTAGCTCGTCGATCTGATTGTTGCGCGACAGGGTCTTCATCCGGTCTTCAATCTGACGGTATTGCCCCAGCAACTGCACGTATTGATCGTAGGCCGCGCGTTCCTGCGGGCTGGCGATCAACTTTTCGTAGGCCGCCTGAGCATCACGAATCTGCTGGTTACGGGTGTCGAACAGGCCCATGGTCTTTTGCTGGACATCCGGCTCGCGGTTCACCAGCAAACGGTAGGACAGGACGCGCAGGCGCAAGGTCAGCTGAGTGAATTCGTCGAGGCTTTTGATGCTCGGTACGCTATTCGAGGTGATTTCCTCGGCGGCGCCGCGAATCTTGCTCATCTGATTCAGGGCGAACACACCCAGAACCAACATCAGGCTGCCAATCAAGGCAAAACCGAGGAACGCCCGCGGTGCGATATTCATATTTCGTAAGGACATGGTGTTCACCGAAAAAAGCGCATCCGTGCGGGGCTGAGACTGCTATATGCATGACTTATCGGTCATACGACTAAAGTCTTGAGGTGCTGCGCGCTTTTGTCGCAGAAGGGCTGCGGCGACGAAGTGCAGGAACCAGAGCCGCCAATCACAGTCTTTAAAGCTCGCGAGGAAGGTCGCCCGCCAGGAAAATCAAGGCCTTGCGCCTGCATAACCCTGGCATCTGTGGTGACTTTTCTTTATCGTACGCGCCCTTTGAAAATGCCCGGAAAATCAAAATGTTGGAAGCATCCCTAAGCCAATTGGAACAACTGGTCAGCGACCTGGTGCAGCAGAACCAGGCCCTGCTCGGCACCAATCAATCCCTGAGTGCAGAACTGGCCCAGGTCAAGGATGAAAACGAAAGCCTGCAACTGAGCCTGATGGAACAGGAAGAGAAGCAAGGCGCCACCGCCGCGCGCATTCAGGCCTTGGTTGAGCGTGTCAGCGCCGGCCCTGTCAGCGCATGAGTTACGGCGCCGCAGGGGTAAAAGTCGTCTCGATTCTGGGTGAGGACTATTCGATCAAGGCGCCGGCCGGGGAAGAGCAGACCCTGCTGGACGCTGCATTAATGTTGAAGGCCGCCCTGGCCGAGACCAAAAAGAAATACCCGACGCTGATCGGTGACCGCTTGCTGGTGCTGGCGGCGATGAATCTGTGCTCGCAGCAGATCGAAATGCAAAAGCGTCACCAGCAAGAACTCGACCGTTACCAAGAGCAAGTCAGCGCCACGGTTGAAGTGATCGCCAAGACAATCAATCAAGCCTGATCAGCTTTGCGCACAACCAAAGAATAAATTGTCGTTTGAGTTGTATACAATCGGCATGGCTGTTGCAGTGTTTCAGCCTCTTATTCTTTGGGGGTGCTCCATGCAGTTCTGGCGACGCAGTATTCAATGGCAGTTGATCCTGAGCATGGGCACCGCCCTGCTGGTCAGTATTCTGATCGTGGTTGGCGTTTATACCCTCGTGGTCAATCGCCTCGCCCAGCGCTATCTGGTCGAACAAGCGCTGCCGTCGAGCATCGAGGCGATGCGCAACGACATCGAACGAATCCTCGTTCAACCCCTCACTGCGGCCAAGGACATCGCCAGTAACAGCATGGTGCGCGACTGGTTGGCCGGGGGCGAAAACAGCGCCCAGACCGACACCTTCGTGAAGTATCTGGAAGGCATCCGCGCCGAGCACAAAGCCTTTACCGCGCTGATTATCGGGGCCGCTTCAAACCATTACATCACTGAAAAAGGCCTGGACCGCACGCTCAGCCGTTCCAATCCCAATGACGCCTGGTTCTATTCGTTCCTCGACAGCAACCAGCCGCGCACCCTCAATATCGACAATGACACCGCCACCGGTGAGTTGGCGCTGTTCATTGACCTCAAGGTCGAACACGCCGGCAAAGTCGTGGGCGTCGCCGGGCTTGGTTTGAGCATGAAAGAGCTGTCGGAACTGATCCACAATTTCAACTTCGGTGAGCGCGGCAAGGTCTATCTCGTGCGCTCCGACGGTTTGATCCAGGTTCACCCTGAGGCGCAGTTCAGCGGCAAGCGTACGCTGGTCGAACAGATCGGCGCTGCGGCGGCGCAAGCGGTCACGGGGCAGCTCTCTACCTCCGCCGCGTTCGCCACCAGCAGTTTTGTTCGCGATGGCGAAGATTTTCTGGCACTGAGCCTGCCGCTGCGTGATCTGGGCTGGACCCTGGTGGCCGAAGTGCCGCAGTCGCAGATCTACGCCGAAGCCCGCCGCGCGATGTGGATGAGCAGTGGCATTGGTCTGGCGGTGGCGTTGGTGTGCCTGCTGCTGGTGGTGTTGCTCGCCCGTGGGTTGGTACGACCGATTCGTCAGGTAACAGCGGCGCTGGTAGCCATCGGTAGCGGTGGTGGAGATTTGACCCACAGGTTAGATTCCAGCCGCGCTGATGAACTGGGTGACCTCGCTCGCGGTTTCAATCGGTTCCTGGAAAGTCAGCGCGACATGATCGGCGAAGTCCTGGCCACCAGTGAGCGCTTGCGCTCGGCGGTCGGCCAAGTGGCGCGGGTGGTGGACAACACGGCCGAACGCTCGGGCCGTCAGCAGGAAATGACCGACATGGTCGCCACCGCTGTCCACGAAATGGGCCTGACCGTGCAGGAAATTGCGCAGAACGCCGGCAACGCGGCCGTCGCTTCACAAACCGCACGGGATGAAGCGCTGCAGGCGCGGGTCGTAGTGGGCGGGTCGATTCGGCATATCGAAAGCATGTCCGATGAGATTGGTATTGCTGCCGGTGCGGTGGGCGAGTTGGCCCATCAAGTAGCGTCCATCGATCAGGTGTTGGCGGTGATTCGCGGGATTTCCGAGCAAACCAACCTTTTGGCTTTGAATGCGGCCATCGAAGCGGCGCGGGCCGGGGACATGGGGCGCGGGTTTGCAGTGGTGGCCGATGAAGTACGGACATTGGCGCGGCGGACTCAGTCGTCCACCGATGAGATTCAGCAGATGATCGGCAGCCTCAAGCAGGGCGCGGAGAATGCGGTGTCTTCCATGCACGCCGGGCAAGCAGCGACCGGCACCGGCGTTGAGTCGAGTCAGCGCACCGGGGCGTCGTTGACGGCGATTACCGGGCAGGTCGAGCGCATCAGCGACATGAACCATCAGGTGGCGACGGCGACGGAAGAGCAGTCGGCGGTGACGGAAGAAATCAACCGCAACGTGCAGGGGATTTCTGATTTGGCCCGGGCTACGGCGGGGGAGGTCAGGGCATGTCGTGAGGATTGTCAGATGTTGCAGCGGTTGGCGGATGATCTGGCGCGGCAGATGGGTAGCTTCAAACTTACCTGACCGATCATTCCCACGCTCTGCGTGGGAATGCAGCCCGGGACGCTCCGCGTCCCATTGGAACGCTCCGCGTCCCCTGAGGCATTCCCACGCAGAGCGTGGGAACGATCAGTGAGAGGGTGTCAGAACCACTCATCCTGCATCGTCAAACACACATCATCCCGCGCCTCTAGAATCGCCAGTTCATGGTGGCAACCCGGCACTTCCCAGGTCAAAAAGTACCGCGCTGCTTGCAGCTTTCCTTTATAGAAGCCCACATCCGCCGCATTACCCTTGGCCAACCCTTCCTCAGCGCGAATCGCCTGTTCCAGCCAGCGCCAGCCAATCACCGTGTGCCCGAACACTTTCAGGTACAGCGCCGAGTTCGCCAGGCTGCTGTTGACCTTGCCTTGAGCCAGATCGGTCAACAGGCCGATGGTCACGCTTTGCAGGCGCGCTACCAGTTTTTCCAATGGTTCACGCAACGCGGTCAGCGATTCATACGCCTGCGCGCGCTCGGCGGTGTTGGCGATCAGGCGGATCAATTGCTTGAGCCCTGCACCACCGTTCTGCGCCAGTTTGCGACCCAGCAAATCCAGCGACTGAATGCCATGAGTGCCTTCATGAATCGGGTTCAGACGGTTGTCGCGGTAATACTGCTCCACCGGATACTCGCGGGTGTAACCGTGGCCGCCGAGAATCTGGATCGCCAGTTCGTTGGCCTTCAGGCAGAACTCCGACGGCCAGGATTTGACGATCGGCGTCAGCAAATCCAGCAGCTCATGGGCTTGTTTGCGTTCGGCTTCAGTCTCAAGCGTGGTGGTGTCGTCGAACAGTCGCGCCGCGTACAGCCCAAGGTCGAACGAACCTTCGACGTACGCCTTCTGCGTCAACAGCATGCGTTTGACGTCGGCATGCTGAATGATTGCCACCTGTGCGGTGGTCGGATCCTTGCTGTCCGGCACTCGACCTTGCGGCCGCTCGCGGGCGTATTCCAGGGAATACAGGTAACCGGCGTAACCGAGCATCACCGCGCCCATGCCGACGCCGATCCGCGCCTCGTTCATCATCTGGAACATGTAGCTCAAACCGTGGTGCGGCTTGCCCACCAGATAGCCGACACATTCGCCGTTATCACCAAAGTTCAGCGCGGTGGACGTTGTGCCGCGCCAGCCCATCTTGTGGAACAACCCGGCCAGCAACACGTCGTTGCGTTTGCCCAGGCTACCGTCATCGTTGACCAGGAACTTGGGCACGATAAACAGTGAAATCCCCTTCACCCCGGCTGGCGCGTCCGGCAGTTTGGCCAGCACCATGTGCACGATGTTTTCCGACAGCGGGTGATCGCCGCCGGAGATGAAAATCTTGTTGCCCTTGAGTCGATAGGTACCGTCGGACGCAGGCTCGGCGCGAGTACGAATATCCGACAGCGACGAGCCGGCATGCGGTTCGGTCAGCGCCATGGTGCCGAAGAAACGACCGTCGATCATCGGTTGCAGGAAGCGCTGCTTCTGCTCATCGGTGCCGAAGCTTTCAATCAGGTTCGCCGCGCCCATGGTCAGGAACGGGTAGGAGGTCGACGCCGCGTTGGCCGACTGAAAGTGCGCAAAGCAAGCTTGGGACAGCAGCGTAGGAAGTTGCATGCCGCCGGCGTCGAAACTGCGCGCGGCGTTGAGGAAACCGGCTTCGAGGAATGCATCCACCGCCGGTTTCACTTCCGGAATCAGAATGGCCTGACCGTCCTCATAGCGCGGTTCGTTCTCGTCGCCCTTGCGGTTGTGCGGGGCGAAGAACTTCTCGGCGATGCTGCGGGCGGTGCCGATAGCCGCATCGAAGGTCTCGCGGTTGTGCTCGGCGAACCGCTCGCGCTGGGTCAGGCCCTCGGCATCAAGGACTTCATACAGCTCGAAAGCCAGATTGCGGGAACTGAGCAACGTCTCGGACATGGCGGCCTACCTTTTTTTGGAATGGACCGAGTCTAGGCGTGGGAATAGAGGCTGAACAGGATGATTGATGCGCGTGATGGTGTGGTGCGGGCACCGCTAATCAAATGTGGGAGCGAGCCTGCTCGCGATAGCGGTATGTCATCCAATACAGATGTCGGATGAAATACCGCTATCGCGAGCAGGCTCGCTCCCACAGGTATTGTGTAAACCAGGCACCCATTGCAGGCGCCCGGTTCTATTGCGGTTTAGCCGATCGTCATCAAACTGGCATTACCACCCGCCGCAGCGGTGTTAACACTCAACGCCCGCTCAATCACCAGACGCTCCAGCGCAATGTTGGTCTCGCCTTGCGACAAACCATGAACCCCAACAATCGCTCCGGCACGCTTGGCCACTTGCTGGCAGACCGCACGCAGCTGATCGGAATGGCCATGATGCAGAACCGCATCAATGACCACCTCGTCCTTGGTCCAGTCAGCCACCCGCTTGATCCGCGCCTGGATTTCTTTCGGCAGGCGTGCGAACAGGGCCTTGCCCGGTTCAGCGTCCGGCCATACCGCCGAGCCGCCCACGGCCAATACCGCCGCCAGTTGGGTCAGCAGATCGCCTTCGACGTCGGCCAGGCACAGCACGTGCTCGCGCGGCAGGATGGCATAGCTGTTGCGCTCGCCGGTCGGGCCGGCCAGAACACGGGTGATCCCGCTTTGCGATTGCGCCGCGAACTGTACGCACAGGGTGCTCAAGTCAGCGAACTGATTGCTGTCGGCCCAGGCTTTCAGCGCGGTCAGCGGTTGGCTCATGGCATCACGCAGACGGATGTCCGGTGCAGCGAGAGCATCGCCGCGAGCGAAGGATTGTTCGATTGCATCGGTAGGACGCGTCGACAGCAGACGGTACAGGTACAACGGACCACCGGCTTTCGGGCCAGTCCCCGACAGGCCTTCGCCGCCGAACGGTTGCACGCCAACCACAGCACCGACGATGTTGCGGTTCACGTAGACGTTACCGGCGTTGACGTTGTCGATCACCTTGGCGATGGTCTCGTCGATGCGAGTATGTACGCCCAGGGTCAGGCCGTAGCCGGAAGCGTTGATCTGACTGATCAGTTGATCGATCTCTTTGCGCTTGTAGCGCACCACGTGCAGTACCGGGCCGAAGATCTCCCGTTGCAGCTCGTCGAAGCTTTCCAGTTCGATCAGGGTCGGCATCACGAAGGTGCCGCGTTTGACTTCTTCGCTGTTGGCGATGGCCACCTGGTACACGTTGCGACCTTTGTCGCGCATGGCCTGGATGTGCTTCTCGATGCCGGCCTTGGCTTCGGCGTCGATCACCGGGCCGATGTCCACGGACAGGCGCTCAGGGTTACCGAGACGGCATTCAGCCATGGCACCTTTGAGCATTTCGATGACACGGTCGGCGGAATCTTCCTGCAGGCACAGTACCCGCAGCGCCGAGCAACGTTGGCCAGCACTGTCAAATGCCGACGACACCACGTCGATCACAACCTGTTCGGTCAGCGCCGAGGAGTCGACGATCATCGCGTTCTGGCCGCCGGTTTCGGCGATCAGCGGAATCGGACGGCCTTGTGCATCCAGACGACCCGCGACGTTGCGTTGCAGCAAACGAGCGACTTCAGTGGAGCCGGTGAACATCACGCCTTTGACCCGATCGTCGCCGACCAGACGGGCACCAACGGTTTCGCCACGGCCCGGCAGCAATTGCAGCACGCCTTCCGGAATCCCGGCTTCGATCAGCAGACGCACGGCTTGAGCGGCCACCAGCGGGGTTTGTTCCGCAGGCTTGGCCAGTACCGGGTTACCGGCGGCCAGGGCAGCAGCGACCTGACCACTGAAGATTGCAAGCGGGAAGTTCCACGGACTGATGCAGACCACCGGACCCAATGGGCGGTGGGCATCGTTGGTGAAATCGTTGCGCGCCTGCACCGCGTAATAACGCAGGAAGTCCACGGCTTCACGCACTTCGGCGATGGCATTGGCGAAGGTCTTGCCGGCTTCACGCGCCAACAAGCCCATCAGCGGCTGGATCTCGCCTTCCATCAAATCAGCGGCACGTTCCAGAATCGCGGCGCGTTCGGCGGGCGGGGTGGCCTGCCAGATCGGGGCGGCGTTCAGGGCGCACTGGATCGCGTTGTCGACGTCTTCGACGGTGGCTTCTTGCACGTGACCAACCACGTCACGCAGATCTGACGGGTTCAGGACTGGCGCAGGGGGTTCGCTGCTGGACGCGCAGCCGAGCATCGGCGCCGCTTTCCAGTTGTTATGAGCGGTAGCCAGCAGGGCGCAGGACAAGGAAGCCAGACGATGTTCGTTGGCCATGTCGATGCCGCTGGAGTTGGCGCGCTCGGCACCATACAGGTCACGCGGCAGCGGGATGCGCGGGTGTGGCAGGCCGAAGCCACCTTCCAGCGTCGCCATCTGCTCGATGCTGGCCACTGGATCGGCCACCAGCTCCTGAATCGAAATAGATTGATCGGCGATGCGGTTGACGAACGAAGTGTTCGCGCCGTTTTCCAGCAGACGACGCACCAGGTACGCCAGCAGGGTTTCGTGAGTGCCGACCGGTGCGTACACGCGGCACGGACGGTTCAGCTTGCCTTCGGAAACTTTGCCTACAACCTGTTCGTACAACGGTTCGCCCATGCCGTGCAGGCACTGGAACTCGTACTGACCGGGGTAATAGTTCTGACCGGCAATGTGGTAGATGGCCGACAGCGTGTGGGCGTTGTGCGTGGCGAACTGCGGGTAGATGACTTCTGGCACCGACAGCAGTTTGCGTGCACAGGCGATGTAGGAAACGTCGGTGTACACCTTGCGGGTGTAGACCGGATAGCCTTCCAGGCCCTCGACCTGGGCGCGCTTGATCTCGCTGTCCCAGTACGCGCCTTTCACCAGGCGGATCATCAGGCGATGACGGCTGCGGCGAGCCAGGTCGATCACGTAATCGATCACATACGGGCAGCGCTTCTGATAAGCCTGGATCACGAAACCGATGCCGTTCCAGCCCGTCAGTTGCGGTTCGAAGCACAGGCGCTCCAGCAGATCCAGCGACAGCTCGAGGCGGTCGGCTTCTTCAGCGTCGATGTTCAGGCCGATGTCGTACTGCTTGGCCAGCAGGGTCAGCGACAGCAGGCGCGGGTACAACTCGTCCATCACGCGCTCGTACTGTGCACGGCTGTAACGCGGGTGCAAGGCGGACAGCTTGATCGAAATGCCCGGGCCTTCATAAATCCCACGACCGTGGGAGGCTTTGCCGATCGAGTGAATGGCTTGTTCGTACGAGGCCAGGTATTTCTGGGCGTCATGCTCGGTGAGTGCAGCTTCACCCAGCATGTCGTAGGAATAGCGGAAGCCCTTGGCTTCGAACTTGCTCGCATTGGCCAGGGCTTCGGCAATGGTTTCGCCGGTGACGAACTGCTCGCCCATCAGGCGCATGGCCATGTCGACGCCCTTGCGGATCATTGGCTCACCGCTCTTGCCGATGATGCGGCTCAGCGACGACGTCAGGCCGGCTTCATTGTGGGTGGCGACCAGTTTGCCGGTCAGCAGCAAGCCCCAGGTGGCGGCGTTGACGAACAGCGACGGGCTGTTGCCCAAGTGCGGCTGCCAGTTACCGGTGCTGATCTTGTCGCGGATCAGCGCGTCGCGAGTGCCTTTGTCCGGGATGCGCAGCAGCGCTTCGGCCAGGCACATCAGTGCCACGCCTTCCTGGGACGACAGGGAAAATTCCTGCAACAGACCCTGAACAATCCCGGCACGGCCGCCGGCGCTTTTCTGATTGCGCAGTTTTTCGGCAATCGAGGCGGCGAGCTTGTTGGTGGCTTCCGCCATCGGGGCCGGCAGGCGCGCTTGCTCGATCAGCATCGGCACCACTTCAGGTTCCGGGCGACGGTAAGCGGCGGTGATCGAGGCGCGCAGCACCGATTGCGGCAGGATGCTTTCAGCAAACTCCAGGAAGCACTGGTGCGCGTGATCGGTATGGACTTCGCCGGCGTCGTCGGCGTCTTTGCCAGTCAAACCGTTCAGCTCGGTCAGGGTTGCACCACCCTCGAGTTTTTCCAGGTAATTGAAAATTGCCTGCTTGATCAGCCAGTGCGGCGTGCGATCAATCGAGGTCGCGGCGGCCTTGAGGCGTTCGCGGGTCGGGTCGTCAAGTTTGACCCCAAGGGTGGTGGTAGCCATATTTTTATCCTCATGTTTGCCACGACCGCGTGGCATCAGCTGGCGGCAAGATTAGCTGCGCGGTCGTCTAGGTGCAACCGGGTGCAACCATTTTTTTGTCGGAATAATAAGCAGCTCGTCAGGAAATAAATTCTGGTACTCACATCCCGCGCCTGCTTGGTGCTTTTGCTTCTAGCGCAAATTGAAAAACGCCCTGAAAAGGAGCAAAAACCGACCCTTTTCAAGAAAATCCGACTAGGTGCAACTTATTCGCACGAAACTGGTTGCACCTTATTTGCTTTGTTGAATAGCATTCGCGGCCAAGGTGCAACCGGTCAAAAAGATCGGTGTACCGGCTGATGGCTTTCCTGGGGAAACATCAGTCATAAATGCGCGGGACCCCGAATCGTCCGTCAAACGTCGTCGTTTGCGAGCGGTTCACCAGCCGCTGCTACATAAAAACAATGCCAGGGCGTAACTCAATGAGCGTAAGCAATCCAACCCTGATCACGTTCGTGATCTACATCGCAGCAATGGTGCTGATCGGCTTCATGGCCTATCGCTCCACCAACAACCTTTCTGACTACATTCTGGGCGGTCGTAGCCTGGGCAGCGTCGTGACCGCACTCTCTGCCGGTGCTTCCGACATGAGCGGCTGGTTGTTGATGGGCCTGCCGGGCGCTATCTACATGTCCGGTCTTTCCGAAAGCTGGATCGCCATCGGCCTGATCGTCGGTGCTTACCTGAACTGGCTGTTCGTTGCCGGCCGTCTGCGCGTGCAGACCGAGCACAACGGCGATGCGCTGACCCTGCCGGATTACTTCTCCAGCCGTTTTGAAGATAAAAGCGGCCTGCTGCGGATCATCTCTGCGGTCGTGATCCTGGTGTTCTTCACCATCTACTGTGCTTCCGGCATTGTGGCCGGTGCCCGTCTGTTCGAAAGCACCTTCGGCATGTCCTACGAGACAGCGCTGTGGGCCGGTGCCGCGGCGACGATTGCCTACACCTTCGTCGGTGGTTTCCTGGCAGTGAGCTGGACTGACACCGTACAAGCTACGTTGATGATCTTCGCCTTGCTGCTGACGCCGATCATCGTGCTGCTGGCGACTGGCGGCATCGACACCACGTTCCTGGCAATCGAAGCACAAGATCCAAGCAACTTCGACATGCTGAAAAACACCACCTTCATTGGCGTGATTTCGCTGATGGGCTGGGGTCTGGGCTACTTCGGCCAGCCGCATATCCTGGCGCGTTTCATGGCGGCGGATTCGGTCAAGTCGATCGCCAACGCCCGTCGCATCTCCATGACCTGGATGATCCTGTGCCTGGGCGGCACCGTCGCTGTAGGTTTCTTCGGTATCGCTTACTTCTCGGCGCATCCTGCCGTGGCGATGCCCGTGAGCGAAAACCACGAGCGTGTGTTTATCGAACTGGCGAAAATCCTGTTCAACCCATGGGTTGCCGGTGTGTTGTTGTCGGCCATTCTGGCTGCAGTGATGAGTACCCTGAGTTGCCAACTGCTGGTGTGCTCGAGCGCCCTGACCGAAGACTTCTACAAAACCTTCCTGCGTAAAAGCGCTTCCCAGGTTGAACTGGTCTGGGTCGGTCGCGCCATGGTGCTGCTGGTTGCGCTGATTGCCATCGCGATGGCGGCTAACCCGGAAAACCGTGTACTGGGTCTGGTCAGCTACGCCTGGGCTGGTTTCGGTGCTGCGTTCGGTCCAGTCGTCCTGATCTCCGTGATCTGGAAAGACATGACCCGCAACGGCGCACTGGCCGGCATCCTGGTCGGCGCGATCACCGTGATCGTCTGGAAACACTTCGAACTGCTGGGCCTGTACGAAATCATCCCTGGTTTCATCTTCGCCAGCCTGGCGATCTACATCGTCAGCAAACTGGGCACGCCGACTCACGGCATGCTTCAGCGCTTTGCGGCTGCCGAGGCAGATTTCCGCCTGAACAAGTGATGGGGATGAGCTGATGCTCTGATCTTTCGACTACATGAAAACGGCCCGCTTCCTTGATGGAGGCGGGCCGTTTTTTTTGGGGTTGACGCCAGACCAGAGGTATTGAAGATCCCTTGTGGGAGCGAGCCTGCTCGCGATGGCGGTTGATCATTCAACATTGATGTCGACTGACCCGACGCTATCGCGAGCAGGCTCGCTCCCACAGGGGATATGGTGCTTCTGAAGGGAATGTATGTAGTCAAAAATTCTGTTTTATGAAGGGAGAGTCTTCATAAAAAGTAGGGAAAATCTGATTTCCTTGTCCCTCCGTCAACACCCCTTGTCGCTCATGCAGAATCGCCCGCCTTCATTCTGCAGAGACACATCGGATGTTCGCGCCTGCCAATCAACCGCGTTTCACGTTGACCCTCGACGGCGTCCAGAATGAGCTCAAGGTACTTGAGTTCACGGGCAAGGAAGCCATCAGCCAACCCTATCGCTTTGACCTGGAACTGGTCAGCGAGCGCCCGGACCTCGAACTCGAAAGCCTGCTGCACCGTCAGGCGTTTCTGAGTTTCGATGCACAAGGTTCCGGTATTCACGGTCAGATTTATCGCGTAGGCCAGAGCGATTCCGGCCAACGTCTGACGGGCTATCAAATCAGTCTCGTACCGCGTCTGGCGTATCTCGGGCAGCGTATCAATCAGCGGATTTTCCAGCATAAAAGCGTGCCGGCGATCGTCACGCAAATCCTCAAAGACCACGGCATCCAGCGCGATGCCTTCGAGTTCCGGCTCGGCAGCGACTATCCCGAGCGCGAGTATTGCGTGCAGTACGCCGAAAGCGATCTGGTATTCATTCAACGTCTGTGTGCCGAGATCGGCATTCACTACCATTTCCAGCACAGCCCCGACGGGCACTTGCTGGTGTTCGGCGATGACCAGACGGTTTTCCCACGGCTACCCGAACCGACGCTGTACCTGCCAGGCAGCGGGATGGCGGCAGATGCGCCAGCGATCAAGCGTTTCAACGTGCGCCTGGAAACCCGTACTACGGCGGTCGCTCGCCGGGACTACGACTTCCGTAAACCGCGTTTGCAACTCGAAAGCCGCCTCGACAGCGAGCAGCGACCGGTGCTGGAGGACTATCACTTTCCCGGCCAATTCACCGATCGCGAACACGGTAAACATCTGGCTCAACGGGCCCTGGAACGCCACGCGACGGACTACCGCCAGGCAGAAGGTCGCGGCGATGAATCTGCGTTGGTCAGTGGGCATTTCCTACACCTCGCCGAACATCCCCGTCAGGGATGGAACGATCTGTGGTTGATCACCGAAATCGAACACCGTGGTCGGCAGCCGCAAGTGCTGGAAGAGTCGGCCACCAGCGACAGCCCGGATGATTTCCAGGGCTATCGCAATACATTTCTGGCGACGCCGTGGGATGTTTCCTTTCGCCCGCCACTGGGGCCAGAAAAACCACGCTTGCTTGGCTATCAGTCCGCCGTGGTCACCGGCCCGACTGACAGCGAAATCCATTGCGACGAGTACGGTCGAGTCAAGGTCCAGCTCGCCTGGGACCGTGACGGTCAGCTCAACGAGCATTCCAGTTGCTGGCTGCGTGTCGCCACTGGCTGGGCGCACGACCGCTACGGCAGCGTGATGATTCCGCGCGTCGGTATGGAAGTGCTGGTGGGATTCGTCGACGCCGATGCCGACAAGCCGCTGGTCATGGGGTGTCTGCCCAACGCGGCGACCCCGGTGCCGCTCGATTTGCCAGCCGACAAGACCCGCAGCATTTTCCGCAGCCAAAGTAGTCCCGGTGGCGGCGGTTACAACGAATTGCGCATCGAGGATCGCAAAGGCGCCGAGGAAATCTACCTGCGCGCCCAGCGAAACTGGACTCAGCATGTACTGAACGATCAACAGGTGCAGGTCGACAACCAGCGCAGCATCGTCGTCACCGGCACCGCCCGCCATGAGTTGAAGGCTGATGAAAAACGCATCACCCACGGTCAGCGCCAGACCGAAGTGCGACTGGACGATCACTTGGTAGTGGTCGGCGACCGGCACATTCGCGTGACCAGTCAGGCCCTCAACGCCAGTCAGCAATTCCACGTCAGCGCCGGCCAGCAAGTGGTCATCGACGGCGGTGCCAGCGCGACCATTCAGGCGGGCGGGCAATGGATCAACATCGGGCCGGGCGGGATTTTCAGCAGCGTGCCGATTGTGGTCGGGGGTGCACCGATGGCGGCCATGGCCGCTGCGCCGAACTTGCCGGATGTTCCATTGAAACTCGCCGCCCCGGCGGCGCTGCTCAGTGCCGCACAAATACTCAGCCTGCAAAGCGACGCGCCATTCTGCGAAGAGTGCGAGCGCTGCAAGGGCGGTGTTTGTGCCGCCTGATGCCTTGTCACCTCACGCTTGGCTGGAACGCCAGCCACTGAAACCGTCGGAGCAACTGTTCGCGATTTTCAGCAGTGCCAGTGCGGCTGAACCGTTCAAAGCCTGGCAACGCTCGATCACCGCTCAAGCGCCGAGCCCGATCTGGGCCGACACCGCGTATGCCGAGTGGGAAGCGGTGATGCCCTATGTCGGAATCGTCGCTGTTGGCAGTGAGTTTCTGGAGTGGGTTGCTACGACCGAGTCCCGCGATTGGGGTTGGCTGGCAGTTTCTTCTGCTTCTCAAGAAGCGCTGGTCGAGCATTTGCGCAGCCTCACTCAAGTTCTTTTGCCAAACAACGACGCGGTGTTTTTTCGCTTCTGGGATGGGCGCTATTTGTTGCCGATTCTTCAGTCTGCCGACGTTAACGCCACGCAGTTAATGCCTGTCATTGACCGTTGTTTGATCAATGGGCAATCGCTTGATATCGGCGGCAGTGCATTGAAAACCGCCAGGGATTTTCCGTGGTGGGAAGTTTCTGAATCGCTGCTCAAACACCTCGCCACTGAGTCCGCCACAACCCGCATCAACAACTTGGTGAAGTGGTTGAGCGAGGAACGTCCAGATATTTATGAGGCGTTTTCCGAAAGCGTCTTGCGCCACAAGGTTGCGATCTTTCTTGAAACACCGAACCTGCCTCAAGCACCCAAAACAGCTTTGGTGGACTACCTGATGGCGGAGCTGAACTGATGGATCAGATCGTACGTATCGAGCAGGAGCTTGATGGTTTCAAAGACACGTTGAGTTTGTATCGCCAGCAACTTGGCAGCTTCTTGAGCAGGAATGTGGACAAGGTCAGTCGGGCTACGGACATGCCCTCGCTGATGGACATGGAACGCAAGATCAAGCTGGGAAATACCAGCAAGTCGGTCAGTAGTCGCGATGACGATTTTTTCTCCAGCGTTGCGCAATGTCCGGACAGCGGAATTCTGGAAATAGAGAGCAAGTTTGAATCGGTTTATGACATTCCGTTGGGGAATATTCAGGTCGATGTGATTGCTGTCGATGGCGGCGAGATCACGCCGGTCACGCTTGATGAAAATGGTAAAGGGCAGTTCGAAGGTACACCCGGCAAGTTCTACCGTGTTCATGTCCAGAGCGAAGTTACCCCGGCTCAAATCGATGATCTTTTCTCGTCCTACGATGGCTTGACCTCAGAGCTGGAAGGCTGGCTGCGCAAAGAGTGGGAGGGGTTCAAACCGCAATGGTCGCAGCAATCGGCTTCAGCTTCATTGGCGGCAGTGGGCAATGGAATGCTCGCGGGGAGTTGGGCAGCGATTCAGGCTGTTTGGGATGGCATTGGTGAGCTCACCGACATCCTGAAAGACCCCAACGCCTTCGCCGAAAAGCTCGGTGAAAGTGCCAGTCAACTCGCCAATCTGGCCGTGACTGCCCCAGACAAAATAGAAAAGGCCATGTTGCTGGCCAGCGACGAGGCGGCGCTGTGTTTGCTGATGCGCACCGCAGTGCTATGGCTCGAAACATTGCCGCCTTCGCAACTTGCCGGGTCCTCGGCTGAAGCCATTTCCAAAGTTGTGGTCGGTTTGGTCATCGACTTGTTGATTGGCGTGGTGCTGAGTGTCGTTGGGGTAGGCATTGCCTGGCTGACAGTGCGTCTGGCCAAGTACAGCGCGCAGATTTTTCAGGCCGTAATGGGCTTCGTGAAGTCGATGGTCGCGATCATCAACAACTTCATGGAGTACGTCGACCGCTATAAGAAAGTCGCCGCGCGCGGTGTTGCTGCGGGGCTGAAAAAGGGTCGCATGCAGCTGCGCTGGGATGCCAAACGCAATACCACGCTCAAACAAAACGAACACCACGACGACGCGTCGAAGCAGGCCACCAACCCCAACGGCGACAGCGCTGACTCCGCGGATAAAACCGCGACCAACAAATGCCCGGTCTCGATGGTCACCGGCGAGGAACTGCTGACCCTCACTGACGGTTCGCTGGACGGGATCCTGCCGTTCGACTTCACCCGGCTCTACCGCACCAGCGCCGCCGAGATCGATTGTGGGCTGGGCTTCGGCTGGAGCCATTCGCTCGCCCATCGGCTGGAAATCGAGGGTGATCAGGTCATCTGGATCGACCACGAAAACCGCCGCACCACCTTTCCGCTGCCAAACCGCGAACGCCCGGCGATCCACAACAGTTTGTCGCGGGCGGCGATTTATCTGGGCGATGAACCCGAAGAACTGATCCTCGCCCAGGCCGGCGAAGAAACCCGTTTCTACCACTTTCACAACGGTTTTCTGAGTGCGATCAGCGACGCGTACGACAACCGCCTGCGCATCACCCGCGACCGCCAGCAGCGCATCCAGCGCCTCGACAACGGCGCCGGCCGTGCCTTGCTGTTGCGCTATGACCGCGCCCATCTGATCGGCGTCGACTACCAGGTGTTTGTCCCCGCGCAGACCCTCGATGAGTCCTGGCACACTGAGCAAACACTGGTCAGTTACGGCTACGACGAACGCGATCAGCTGATCGAAGTGACCAACGCCGCCGGCGACAGCGAGCGTTACGACTACGACGACCAGCACGTGATCCTGCAGCGGCAACTGGCCGGTGGCGCGAGTTTCTTCTGGGAATGGGAACGGTCCGGCAAGGCCGCGCGCTGCATCCGCCACTGGGCGTCGTTTGCGCAGATGGAGGCGCGCTACGTCTGGGACGACCAAGGCAGCGTCACCGTCCATAACCTCGACGGCAGCGAAGAGGTGTACGTCCACGACGACCGGGCACGGCTGGTGCGCAAGGTCGAGCTGGATGGCGGCGAACAGCTCAAGGCCTATGACGAACAGGGCCGCTTGGTGGCCGAGCAGGATCCGCTGGGGGCCGTCACCGAATACCGTTATGACGAAGTCGGACGGTTGGTGGCATTGATTCCGCCACAAGACGAGCCAACGGCCTACGAGTACCGCAACGGTTTCCTGCACGCGCGCTATCGCGGCAAAGCCATATGGAAATACCAGCGCAACGCCCAGGGCGACGTCACTGAGGCCACCGATCCGGACGGCCAGGTCACCCACTATCACTACGACCCTCAGGGGCGGTTGCTGTCGATCCGCTACCCCGACACCAGCCGCCATGTGTTCGTCTGGAATGCCTTGGGCCAACTGGTCGAGGAAACGCTGCCGGACGGCGGTCAGCGGCGCTTTTCCTACGACGTACTGGGCCGAAGGATTACCCGTCAGGACGAACATGGTGCCGTTACTCGTTACCAATGGGACGCCATCGGCCGACTGATTCAGACAACCCTGCCGACTGGCGCCACACGCGGATTCAGCTACAACGCCTACGGCCAGATCACCGCTGAACGCGATGAACTGGGCCGCGTCACCCGCTACGAATACGCCGACGATTTGCACCTGGTCAGCCGCCGCATCAACCCCGACGGCACCCAGCTCCAGTACCGCTACGACAACGCGCAGCTGCTGCTCACGGACATCGAAAACGAAGCCGGCGAACACTATCGGCTGGACTACACCCCCGGCGGATTGATCCGACAGGAAACCGGTTTCGACGGCCGCCGCACGGCGTATGCCTACGATCTCAACGGGCAGCTGCTGGAGAAAACCGAGTTCGGCGATGACGGTTCGCAACTGGTTACGAGGTATCAACGGGATTCGGCCGGACGGTTACTGGTCAAGACCCTGCCCGACGGCATCCAGGTCGAGTATCGCTACGACAGCCTTGGCCGACTGATCGGCGTCGACGACGGCCACGATCACCCGCTGGAATTCGAGTACGACCAGCAAGACCGGCTGATCACCGAGCACCAGGGTTGGGGCACCTTACGTTATGGCTACGACGCCTGCGGCCAGCTCAACCGCCTGCGCCTGCCGGACGGCAGCAAACTCGACTACCACCACGCCAAGGGCGGCGCGCTGACGGCCATCGACCTCAACGGCGCGCGGCTCACCAGTCACCAATTTTCCTTTGGCCGCGAACAACAACGCCAACAAGGTCAACTGACCAGCCAGTACCACTACGACGAACAAGGCCGGTTAAAAGCCCACGCGATCAACCAGCCAACCCGACCGCTGTACATGCGCCACTACAGCTACGCGGTGAACGGCAACCTGGCGACCATCGCCGACAGCCGTCATGGCCAACGCAGTTATTACTACGACCCGCTCAACCGCCTGACTCGCGTGCGCCACACCCGCGACGAGCCGCCGGAAAGCTTCGCCCACGACCCGGCCGGCAACCTGCTGATGCAGGATCGGCCCGGCGCAGCGACCGTCAAAGGCAACCGCCTGCTGATGCAGGGCGACCGGCATTACGACTACGACGCCTTCGGCAATCTGATCCGCGAACGTCGCGGCACCGGGCAGAAACTCGTCACCGAGTATCGCTACGACTGCCAGCATCGCTTGGTCGGCGTAACGACCCCGAATGGACGTTGCACCAGCTACCGCTACGACGCCTTCGGCCGCCGTATCAGCAAATCCGTCGATGGCAAAACAACCGAGTTCTTCTGGCAGGGCGACCAGCTCATCGCCGAAAGCAGCAAAGAGCATTACCGCAGCTATGTCTACGAACCCGGCAGCTTCCGCCCGCTGGCCCTGCTCGACGGCAAAGGCCCGAAAAAGGCCTGCCCGTTCTACTACCAACTCGATCACCTAGGCACGCCGCAGGAACTGACCGATTTCGGTGGCGAAATTGTCTGGTCGGCGAAGTACAACGCCTACGGCAAAGTCACGCGTCTGGCGTTCGGCGGGGGTGAGCAGCTTGAGCAACCGTTACGGTTTCAGGGCCAATACTTCGACGCCGAGAGCGGCCTGCATTACAACCGGCATCGGTACTATGATCCGGAGGTCGGACGGTACCTGACGCCTGATCCGATCAAGTTGGTGGGGGGGCTGAACCAGTACCAGTACACGCCGAATCCGACGGGGTGGGTTGATCCGTTGGGGTTGAGCGGGAATTGTCCGCCGCCCAATAAGTCAGGGTGTCAGGCGCCGGATGATACGACTGGGGTTAAGGTTGATGAGGGTGAGCCGGCACTGCCGAAGCCCAAGTTAAGTGCTGCGGAGCTTGCCAAGAAAGAAGTTAAGAGATTGAACGACAGTCAGGGCATGCATATGGTTGGAAAGCATGATCCTGAGATCTCAGAGACCAAATGGAAACAACGAGCTATCGATGGTACGAATCCAATAACTGGAAGAAAACCTTGGCACGAACGTGGGGTTCCGAGCTCCCGATTTAACAGCTGGGAGTTGATGCTTGAAGCTTACACTCTTGCAACAACGAGAACGGAACGCGGGTTGACTCGATTTACCGGAAAAGACGGTAATCAAAAGGACATAGTCAGGATGAGACTTCCGGGCGCGGGGGAAGGTTACGTACCGAATGCTAGATCCAAGGACAATCCGAGGCGTATAGAATTAGATGGCTTCGAGATGAAATTTGACGATTCCGGAATTCCGTTTACTTTATATCCGATTAAGTGAGAAGAATTATGTATATTGATACCGGTACAGGGCAGCCATATATTCCGACTCCTTCATATTTTTTAGGTTGTTTCGATATTTATGACCAAGAAGAAACGCTTGGAGAGGAGTTAGAGCGGTTTAATCCGAATGATGCCGCGGACAGGGAAGAGTTAATTCTCAAGTATTGCCTGGTCGGGAATTGTACATATCGACAACGATTTTTACTTTATAAGTGCTTGGAGAAAGCCCTTCAGGACGAACGCTACGATTTCAAATCACTGCTGAGATATGATCCCGAGGCTTATTCCTCGTTTCCCTGTGGGTGGGATGAGATGGAAAATACCAGGACTTTTTTTGAAGATATTCTCCGGTTAGCAGCCGTCGAATGGAAAGACGACCTCCATAAAGCCAGTGTTGAAGACCAGGCTACTTGGATAACCGTTAACTAACTTTCATTGGCTGTGACTGCCAAAGGGGGCGGATTTATTTTTGCTGCCAGCTTCGAAGGTGTTGTTATAGAACAACAAATAAATCCATCCCCTTTTTGGTCCTGGCTAGCGAAGAGTGGAAGAGTGATCTTCAAAAAGCTAGTCTCGAAGATCACTCTAGTTGGTAAATTTTTTATGTCTGAGAATATAACGCGAGAGTTGATATTTGAATGGGCGTATAACGACGTCGTTATTGATATGTATGAAAGTGGCGATGACGGTGATGCTGCAATTTTCGAAAGTACAGTAATGAGTATTTTTGGTGCGAAGGGGTTGCTGGAGTTCGCTGCAGATCCAAAATGCCCGAGTAGATTGTATTTTGCTAAGTTGTTGTCGCACTCTTTTTTATGGATGTTTAGGCGCGGTACAAAATTGCCTTTTCATTTTTCTAGATTTCGCGGAATTATGTCGAGAGATGAGTATAGGCAAGAGCTTCTAAGGCGTGAAGACGAACTATATGAGCTGTGTTTGGTCCTGGATAGTATGCGGGCTATAAATGATTCTGCAATTAAGTCTTTATACAAGCAGGTCCTGGATTTTAGGCATGATCAACGCGACAGTGACTCTAGGTTCTACTATGAGTGTCGCGCTAGATTAGATTTTAAGTTATTTGAGTAGGAGGCTATTTTGGTTTATCGCGTTTTGTTGTCGGTATACTGACAAAATAAGTATATCCATCCGCGTTTATCAGTGATGTTTAACGGGCCGCTACTTTGAAGATAGTGAAATCTACTCGCTTCGATGATGTCGATCACGATTTTGGATGTGAGTACCGTGGTTATAACTACGACATACAGAATGAAGAGGATGTGTTTCTGACCAGAATTTACGATGACGAACCAGGAAAGGCAACGGTAGTACGTCCGACTACGATGTCTAAAAACGGTAACCTTAGAAAGCTTGTTGAGTTCTTACAATCCGAGCTAGGGGTGTCCAAGATCTATCTCTACAAGGGCGATTTGGGGAATTACGCCGAGATCGATCTTGATAGCTTGGTATTCTGCTCCGTCTGAAGTCGACGGCAAGAAAGTGGCAGGCGTTTTTACACACTCTGGGCCGTATTCTGTCGTTGCTGAGCGGCAGCTATAGGTGGTGAATTCAACAGGTGGCGAAATCAAGCCAAGCTTCAGTGAAGCCTTTCGCCACGTTTGCTTTTTTGAGCGAAATTTCTGGGCAAGGTCGTCGGAAGTTTCCTTCAAGACGTATCGGTTTCCATGAACTGGTGCGAGGTGAGATCCATGGATATTCTTTGACTGTCGCTGCAAATGCAGTGGCAGGGTGTAGGAACCCTTGAAGGTCATTCGCGCATCAGTACTGTCGTTTGATTTGCGGCACTTTATACGTGCCCGTAACATCGTTCGCGGCGGCTGTGTGCGGGACACGTTTCGACGTGGCTGAGTTTGATGGCCCTCAGTTTCCTACTCCCGCGCACGGCTGCCACCCAAAGCCCGTAGGAAGGCCGTTGGTAGCTTTTTGAGTTAATAGCTAAAGGCCTATCAAATAATGACGACCCTTACACCCGATCCACCCTACGAAAAAATAATCCCTCATCCCCAAAACCGCTTCATGGCATTGACCAGTAACTGCACCGACATGCCCACGCTGTTCGTCGATACCCACGCGCCGCTCGATGTTTTATACGACGCGGCCAACTATCGAATTCGCGCCGTCACGCAGGTGCTTGAGAACATGTCGATGCGCGGTTCAGTCGAGTGCGAATCCTTCATTCTCAGTGACTTTGCCTTGCTCTGCGCCATTCCTCTGAGGGATGGCTGTGATGTGCTGGATGTGATTGGGCGGCGGTTGCGGGCGATGTCTTCGCAATAGCGACTGGCTGCTTTTGTGGCGAGGGGGCTTGCCCCCGTTGGGCTGCGCAGCGGCCCCAAAATCTGCAACCCGGTTTTGTCAGTTGCTCCGAGGGGCTTGGTTTGGCGACTGCTTCGCAGTCGAGCGGGAGCAAGCTCCCTGGCCACAGGTTTTTGTGGGTGCTGGGATGTTTTGGGGCTGCTGCGCAGCCCAACGGGGGCAAGCCCCCTCGCCACAGGGTTTGTGGGGCTGCAAGTGCCCGCTCGGCTGTGAGGTCCTGACGTTCTGCGCCGTACAAGGTAAACTTCCCGGCCTTCGCAGGAGCAATCATGAATTATCGTCACGCCTTCCATGCCGGCAATCACGCCGATGTGTTCAAACACCTGACTTTGACCCGCCTCATCGCCTTGATGTCGCGCAAGGAGCAGCCGTTTGCCTATCTCGACACTCACGCCGGTATTGGTCTGTATGACCTGCAGGGTGATCAGGCGAGCCGTACCGGTGAGTACCTGGAAGGGATCGCGCGGTTGTGGGATCAGCCGGATTTGCCGGCGCTGACTGCCGATTACATGAAGGTGCTGCACGACATGAACCCGGATGGCCAGTTGCGCTATTACCCAGGGTCGCCGGAGTTGGCGCGGCGTCTGACGCGGCCGCAGGATCGGCTGATGCTCAACGAGAAGCACCCCGAAGACGGCTTGCTGCTCAAGGACAACATGGCCGGCGATCGTCGGGTGAAGGTGCATTTGGGCGAAGGCTGGCATGTGCCGCGGGCGATGTTGCCGGTGCAGGAGAAGCGGGCGGTGATGTTGATTGATCCGCCGTTCGAACAGCTCGATGAGATGCAGCGTTGTGCGGCGTCTTTGAAAGAGGCGATTGGCCGGATGCGGCAGACGGTGGCGGCGATCTGGTACCCGGTGAAGGACCAGCGCATGTTGCGTCGTTTTTATCAGGACCTGGCTGGCACGGGCGCGCCGAAGTTGTTGCGGGTGGAGTTGTTGGTGCATCCGCTGGATACGCCCAATAGCCTGAATGGTTCGGGGTTGGCGATTGCCAATCCGCCATGGGGGCTTGAAGAGGAATTGCGTGAGTTGCTGCCGTGGTTGTCCAAGAAGCTTGGGCAGACCCAGGGTGGGTGGCAGATGGATTGGTTGATTGCTGAGAGTTAATCAATTGCATGAGTTGTCGTTCCCACGCTCTGCGTGGGAATGCAGCCCGGGACGCTCCGCGTCCCTGCCGAAGCGGACGCAGAGCGTCCATTGAGGCATTCCCACGCAGAGCGTGGGAACGATCAGTACGGCGTCAGATCGGGCAGGTCACGCCTGTACCGCCAATCCCGCAATACCCTTCAGGGTTTTTCGCCAGGTACTGCTGGTGATAGGCCTCGGCGAAGTAGAACGTCGGCGCTTCTTCGATTTCGGTGGTGATGGTGCCTTTGCCAGCCTTGGTCAACTCGGCCTGGAACACTTGTTCGCTGTGTTTGGCGGCGGCCAATTGTGCCGGGTTGGTGGCATAGATCACCGAGCGGTACTGGGTGCCGATGTCATTGCCCTGGCGCATGCCCTGGGTCGGGTTGTGCAGTTCCCAGAACATCTTCAGCAGTTCTTCATAGCTGACTTTTGCCGGCTCGTAGACCACTAGTACCACTTCGCTGTGGCCGGTCAGGCCCGAGCAGACTTCTTCATACGTCGGGTTCGGCGTAAAGCCGCCGGCGTAACCCACCGCCGTACTGACCACGCCTTCGCGCTGCCAGAACTTACGCTCCGCGCCCCAGAAGCAGCCCAGGCCGAAGATCGCGAAATCCACGTCCATCGCGAACGGGCCCAGCAGCGGGGCGTCGTGGACGAAGTGTTTTTCCGGCACGGTCATTGGGGTTTCGCGGCCAGGCAGAGCTTGTTCTTTAGTCGGGAGCACGTTTTTGTTCACCAGGATTTCCGAGCGCAGAACCATGATCAGTCCTCTCAGTCAGGTTGAGATGTAAATAAACAGACCACCAGTGTGCCCAATGATGCCAAGTTAATCACTACCCAAAATGTGGGAGCGGTGTGCTGTCAGGCGATTGGACCACGCGGGTAACGTTTGAGCTTTTCGATCAGCTCGGAACCCGGGATTGGTCGGTCGAACAGGTAGCCCTGGCCGACGTCGCAGCGGTGGCGGCGCAGGAAGGCGAGCTGCTCGGCCGTCTCGATGCCTTCAGCCACGACCTTGAGTTTCAGGTTGTGGGCCATGGCGATCACTGCAGAGGTGATTTCCATGTCGTCCTGGTTGTCCGGGATTTCGTGGATGAAGCTTCGATCGATCTTGATGATGTCGATCGGGAATTTTTTCAGGTAGCTGAGCGACGAGTAACCAGTGCCGAAGTCATCCATGGCCAGGGTCAGGCCCAGGCGCTTGAGCTGGTCGAGCTGCAAGTGGGTGTCTTCGGTGGCTTCCAGCAGCAGGCCTTCGGTCAGCTCCAGCTCCAGCAGGTTCGCCGGCAGCTCTTCTTCCTTGAGGATGTTGGCGATGGACGCTACCAGGTCCGGGTCGGAGAACTGTTTGGGCGACAGGTTGATCGCCACTTGCAGGTTGCCGAGGCCGGCGGCGGTCAGGTCTTTGCTCATGCGGCAGGCCTGGCGGGCGATCCATTTGCCGATCGGGATGATCAGCCCGGTTTCTTCGGCGACGCTGATGAACTGGTCCGGGCGGATCATGCCTTTTTCCGGATGGTTCCAGCGCAGCAGCGCTTCCATGCCCAGCAAGCGACCGCTGCGCAGGCACAGCTTGGGCTGGTAGAACACGTCCAGCTCGTTCTGGGTCAGGGCGCGGCGCAGGTTGTTTTCGACGAACAGTTTGTAGCTGGCTTCTGCATTCAGCGCTTCGGTGAACACCTGCACCTGGTGTTTGCCGTTGGCCTTGGCCTTGTGCAGCGCCAGGCCTGCGTTGCGCATCAGCGTCTGAGGGTCGCGACCGTGCAGCGGCGCGCAGGCCAGCCCCACGGAGCCGGTGACGCTGATCAACTGGTTGTCGACGAACATCGGCTTGTCGAGGGTTGCCAGCAATTGGTTGGCGACCTGCTGGCCTGTCGAGAGGTCGGTGTCGTCCAGCAGCACGGCGAATTCGTTACTGGCGAAGCGCGCCAGGCTGCCACTCGGGCTCAGGCTGTTGCGCAAGCGTCGCGCCAGGCTGATCAGCAGTTTGTCGCCGGTCTGGTGACCGAGGCTGTCGTTGATCCGCTTGAAGTTGTCGATGTCCACCAGCAGCAGGCTGATTGGCGTATCGCTGTCTCGGGCGAAGCGTTCGTCGAGGTTGCGGATGAACGCCGGGCGGTTGCCGAGGTTGGTCAGGTTGTCGGTATAGGCCAGGCGCTCGATGCGCTGCTGGGCGAGCTTGGTCTGGGTGATGTCTTCGTAGATGCCGATGTAGTGCGTCAGCTCACGGTTGTCGCCGTAGACCTTGGAAATCGACAGCTGGCCCCAGTAGGGTTCGAGGTTCTTGCGCCGGCTCTTGAACTCGCCCTGCCAGCTGTTGCTCTTGGCCAGCGCCGACGGTGCGTCGAACAGCAGTTCGCTGAGGTTTTCCAGTGCCGGCAGTTCCGACAGCCGCTGGCCGTGGACTTCCTCGGTGGTGTACTGGGTGATCGCGGTAAAGCTTGGATTGACGTACTCCACCACGCCATCGCAATTGACCAGCAGGAAGGCGTTGGCGCTTTGCTCCACCGCACGCTGGAACAAGTGCAGGGCGCTGGTGGCGGTGCGGCGGTTGTGGTTGTTGATGACCTGGGCGAACTGATCCGCCAGCTCGCCGGCAAAGGCGATTTCGTCCGACTGCCAGGCGCGGGTCGCCCCGATCTGCTCCAGGCAGAGCACGCCGACCACTTGGCCGTCGACGCGGATGCTGGCGTCGAGCATGGCGTTGACGTCGCGCGGGCGCAGGCTCTCGGCTATTTCCCGGGTGCGCGGGTCGCGCATGGCGTTGTGGGCGTCGATGGCACGGCCGGTGTGCAAGGCTTCGAGGTAATCGGGGAAACCACTGGCATCGATCGGCTCCGGCAGTTGGTGATTGCGGGTGGCGCGGTGATAGGCCGAGATCGGCGTCAGTAGCGAGCCGTCGAGGTTCCACAGGCTGGCGCAGTCGATCTCATAGATATCACAGGCACTGCGGGTGATCAGCTCGGCGGCTTCTTGCAAGGAATTGTTGGTGCTGTAGCGCTGGCGGGTCAGCAACAGAATCAGATCTTGCTGGGCGCGTACCCGGTCCAGGTGCTGCAGTTGTTCCTGTTGGGCGCGTTGATTGAGTTCCAGGGCAATTTGCAGGCGTGAGTTCTGGGTTTCCAGGTCCAGTACCGGCAGCAGCGGTTCATCAATGAACAGGCCGTCTACCACCATCAGGTAGCCGCGCAGCAGGTGTCGATTGTGTTGTTTGTAAGCTTCGCCCAGTTCCAGCAGGCTCAGTACCCCTGCGGCGGTGTGCAAGGTGTAGCGGATCAGGTAATGCGGGCTATTGGTGAGTTGCTGCTGGATCGTGTCATGCAGTTGATAGCGCGCTTCGGGCTCCATCAGGCTGGCATAGGGCGAGCCGACCAGAGCACAGAGCTCCACTGCCGGCAGGCCAAATTGTCGTTCGCAATTGGGGTCGAGAAACAGCAGCGCCCAGCTCGGTTCATTCAGCCGTTCGAAACGCAGCATGCCGAGCCGCGAGGGCACAGGCAACTGCGTCACTACCTCGGCCACCATACGGCTGGCGGCATCGGGTTGGCTCTTCATATAGAGGGAAACTCGCTTCGAATATGCTGATCGCGCCGGGCTCTCGCCCTCTTTACTGTTGTCTGCGGCAAGGTTGCATCATTGCGACACCGACTGACAAGAGACATGAAGGCCAAGTGCTATAAGAATATGTCGGCAGGCATGAAGAATTCTCCAGCGAGGCGTCGAAAAGTAATGCTGTGAGTCAAAAGATCGCAGCCTTCGGCAGCTCCTGCAAGGCTGCGATCTTTTCCGCAATCAACGCAATTTTAGGGTGATCGACTGCAGTTGTTTGCCATCCCGGTCGTGATAATTGACGCGAACCTGTTCAGCATCGACGACCAGATGCGCGAAATTATCCTGGCTGATCACCTCACTGGTCAGCTCATGCCGATAATCTCCCGCGGCCGTTCGGGCTAACGCTTGGTCGAAGATGAAGGTCGATGCCTTGGCATACGGCAGCAGCTTGCTGTTGCATAGAGGTGAAGACACGATGGTGTGAACTTCGAAGTCCGGTACCTCACTGTGAGTCAGGCGACTGGTCAGCGAGCCGTGGACATCACCGGAAATGAAGAAGACGTTCTTGACGCGACGCGTACGAATCGTCTCCAGTAGCCTTAGTCGTTGTTCCGGGAAGGCTTTCCAGGCGTCATCACCGTGCAGCTTGCGGTCGGGGTAGAACATGACGCTGGTGACCACGAATTTGACCCGGGCCGGGCTGTTGATCAGCCATTTGAGCAGCGCCTGTTCCTGTTCTTCATCAAGAATGCGCCGGTCGCTGGCCGACAGATTGCGTCGGGTTCGGCTGTCGGTGATAAACCATTCGATATCGCCCTCGGTGAATTGATACCAATAGTGCGGCAGCCGTGCTCTGTTTACTTGCCCGTTGGCAAGCAGTTCATGTACGGGGCTGTGGCTGACCTGATAGAGCTCATACGCAGCCATGGCATTTCTGTATAAGTGAACATCACTCTTACTTGCATTGGCTGGCCAGTTGTCTTCAATTTCATGGTCGTCGAGGATCATGTAAGTTGGCACGCCGGACATTAACGCCGATATATGAGGCTGAGAAAAAGCCTTGCGGTATTTGCTGAGGATGTCCTTGTATTCCCGGTCGGGGGCCACGAGGTTCAGGTCATCGACGTAGATTTGGTCGCCAGTCATCAGCATGGCGCTGATGGGCGGTTCGGCGTGTTCCGCCAGGTTTGTGATCGAGGCAAAGATCCGGTCGCCCACATGCGGGGCTGACGCAATGCCGGCGGTCATTCGCAGGTAACGACATGAGCCGACGATATAAGCCCGTGGCGTGGTGGTTTTGCTGGACTGCGTGCGAAAGCGATAGATCTCCCGCGGCCATTGCAGCGGCAGTTCCTGAGCTGTCTCCACGGTATGCACCGGGCTCATGGGGCTGAACCAGCCCGCCTGGTATTCATAGTCGGTATCGGTGGCAAGGTCGTTGAGGGCAATCACATCGGACATATCGCGCAAGATAGTCAGTTTTACAAATACGCCTTTGGGCCAGTGGCCCTCGCCGGTGCGTCGATAACGGATGCCTGCAAATACCAAGGCATCATTCTGTAATTCGCCGCGTAAGAAAATGCGGGCATGGTTAGTTGTAGTGTGGCCAATAATCGGGCCGACAGTCGGTTTGAACATGTTCGAATCCATTCGAAGTAATGCTAACTAAGCAGATTAGGTTGTCGAAGTTTCTATTGGAAATTATCCGAACTAAGCTTAGTTATTGGCGCGCAAAAAATATCGGGCGGAAGTGGACTTGAGTTGTAGGCGGCGTAAGCCATGAGTGTAGGAATAAAGCTCGGAAGAGGGCATTTTTCGAGGCAAAAAAAGCCCCGCCAAATTGGCGGGGTTGAGGTACGAGCGTGGCGCTCGGAAAACATGGAACGCGACAGGCCCTCCGGTGAAGGAGGGCCGGCCGGTGTTACAGCAGGATGGTGCGGATGTCCGCCAGCAGGTCGCTCAGACGCTTGGTGAAGCGTGCAGCAGCGGCGCCGTTGATCACACGGTGATCGTAGGACAGCGACAGCGGCAGCATCAGTTTCGGCTGGAAGGCTTTGCCGTCCCAGACTGGCTGGATGGTTGCCTTGGAAACACCGAGGATCGCCACTTCCGGCGCGTTGACGATCGGCGTGAAGCCGGTGCCGCCAATGTGGCCGAGGCTGGAAATGGTGAAGCAGGCGCCTTGCATGTCGTCAGCGGTGAGCTTTTTGTCGCGGGCCTTGGCGGCCAGCACGGCGGCTTCGGCTGCCAGTTGCAACAGGCTCTTCTGGTCGACGTTCTTGATGACCGGTACCAGCAGGCCGTCCGGGGTGTCGACCGCGAAGCCGATGTTCACGTACTTCTTGCGGATGATCGCCTTGCCGCTTGGCGCCAGCGAACTGTTGAAGTCCGGCAGTTCCTTGAGCAGGTGCGCGCAGGACTTGAGCAGCAACGGCAGGATGGTCAGCTTGACGCCAGCCTTCTCTGCAACGGCTTTCTGGGCAATACGGAACGCTTCCAGCTCGGTGATATCAGCCGAATCGAACTGAGTCACGTGAGGAATGTTCAGCCAGCTGCGATGCAGGCTCGACGCGCCGATTTGCATCAGGCGTGTCATCGGCACTTCTTCGGTTTCGCCGAAACGGCTGAAGTCCACGACCGGAATCGGCGGGATGCCCGCGCCGCCAGTTGCGCCGCCAGCGGCCGGTGCTTCCTTGGCCTTCTGCATCATGGCCTTGACGTAAACCTGCACGTCTTCTTTCAGCACACGACCGTGCGGGCCGCTTGGGCTGACCGCGCTCAGCTCGACGCCGAATTCACGGGCGAGTTGGCGAACAGCCGGGCCTGCATGAACTTTGGCGCCTGGCTTGGCCGGGGCAGCAGCAGGTGCGGCAGGTGCCGGAGCAGCAGGTGCTGCGGCGGCTGGAGCAGGCGCGCTCGGTGCAGCAGCGGCCGGAGCCGGGGCCGCAGCAGGCGCAGCGCCTTTGACTTTCAGCTTCAGGATCAGGTCGCCAGTACCGACTTCGTCATCCAGCTTGATGGAAACGCTTTCCACCACGCCAGCGGCAGGCGATGGAATTTCCATGCTCGCCTTGTCGGATTCCAGAGTGATCAGCGACTGGTCGGCGGCGACAGTGTCGCCAGCCTTGACCAGCACTTCGATGATCTTGGCCTTGCCCGCCGAACCGATGTCCGGGACGTGAATGTCCTGAACAGTGTCGGCAACCGGAGCCGCCGGAGCCGGAGCCGCAGCGGCTGGCGCTGGAGCAGCGGCAGCAGGCGCAGCAGCCTGGGCTGGCGCGGCCGCGGCCGGTGCAGCAGCACCCGCCACTTTCAACGCCAGAATCAGGTCGCCCGTGCCGACTTCGTCGTTGAGCTTGACGCTGATGCTTTCGACCACGCCAGCGGCAGGCGATGGAATTTCCATGCTCGCCTTGTCGGATTCCAGGGTGATCAGCGACTGATCAGCCGCGACGGTGTCGCCGACCTTGACCTGAATCTCGATGATCTGGGCCTTGCCCGACGAACCGATGTCCGGCACGTGGACTTGCAAAGTGGTGGCAGCAGCAGGCGCGGCAGCTGGAGCGGCCGGCGCTTTCGCGGCAGCAGGCGCAGCTTCAGCCTTGGCCGCTGGCGCAGCGGCAGCCGCAGGGGGC
>NZ_AKJK01000050.1 GCF_000282375.1 Pseudomonas sp. GM50 | reverse complement strand
TCTTCAGCAGCCAGTTGAAATGCGGAAAGGGGACGGATTTATTTGTTTGTTCGGGCGTAGTGGTTAGAAAATAAATCTGTCCCCATATTTTCTATAATGTTGATGTTGGTAGTTTGAGGTTGTTGAAATGAGTGGTCTTGTTGCATGTGTAAGGAATGTGGTGACTCATGCTGATGGAGCAGCCTTCGAGGAGTTCTATGATTGGCAGGGTGGCAGAACTGATTTTGAAGTTGAAATGGAACACCTCAGGTATGTGAAGGTCAGTCCAGTCGTGAAGGTGATGAAATTTGTAGTGTCTGAAGGGGGGGCGGCTGTCGAGTTTCCTGTTTCGGGTACCCCCTGCATACTGCCTGATAGAACTGGGGTTTTGGTTGTTTTTGATAAAGAACCTTCAAAGTTTAGTTGCCCTGAAGCTCCTTGGTTTTTTGGTTTTCCCAATAATGCTGCGATCTACAATGCCGACGGGTCATTGCGTTTTCAACTGCACAATCCCGAGGGTGAAAATAGTTATATTGGAGCAATTCACACCGGTGCGATGCCCGATCATCCTGACACGCTAGGGGTCTTGGTAGGTACGGTAGGGCATGATCCAGAATGGCTTTATTTGGTTGATTGTAATAGTCCAGAAATAATAAGTACGGGAAAGTGGATTCGCTATTAGTTATTGGCTGATTTATTTGAGTAAAGAGAGATTGTATTGGGGGAAGGGGCCAGCCCATCCACCACAAAACCCAAAGTGAGACCGATAAACAGACGATGTTTAATCGACATCTCCAGATACTCACTCAGGCTACACATCCTTGCGCCGTTGCCTACGACTACGCCAGAATCCGCCGGCTTGTGCGCCTTGAGGCCGGGCTCTATCGTTTCCGGGTCGCTGACGAATCAGCGATCGGGTTTCGCAGCCCGGGTCAATCAAGGCGCACAGCGCCACCGTTCCTTTTCAGATGACGTTTTTCGTTCGCTGAATTGCGTTATGGCGGCTGTGCGCGGGAGATCTTCGGGTCTGCCGGGTTCCTTGATTCCCGGTCTGCGAACCTGCGTACAGCTGCCACCTATCTTCGTTTCGCAGCGAATCGTGGCGGCTCCACTAATCAAGGAGCATTACTATGTTCAAAGCCACACCCAATCCCCCTGAAACCGATCCAACATCCCCGTACGAATCCCTCGATTCGAAAAAACTCAACGAAGCCGCCGACCGCGCCCTCGATTACCACCTCAAACCGCCCATCCCCAAAGACACCAAGCGCAAACCCAGCACCATTTACCATGTGGGTGCAAAGGTCGATAACGAAACCCTGCTGGTCAACGCCTGCGAGTCCCTGGCGTCAGCGAGCATGATGCTCAGCGAGTTCGCCGGATTGATGGACATGCCACATCGCAACATGATGTTGGGAATTCAATCGGTGGTCATGCTAGGGGAGCTGGCGGTGAACCGGGTGCTGGATAACCTCGACCCGCGAGGCTAGCGAGGAACCTGTGGCGAGGGGGCTTGCCCCCGTTCGGCGGCGAAGCCGTCGTAAAACCGGCATATGCGGTGTGCCTGAAAACATGTGGTTGCAGGTTTTGGGGTCGCTTCGCAACCCAACGGGGGCAAGCCCCCTCGCCACAAGGGTTCCGCTGACTCAGTCCCCAAAAACAAGAAACCCCGCATCATGCGGGGTTTCTTGTCAAAGTGTGGGAGCGGGCTTGCTCGCGAAAGCGGCGTAACATTCAGCAGAGATGTCGACTGTTACGCCGCCTTCGCGAGCAAGCCCGCTCCCACAGGTGTGATGTTCAAGCTCACATCAATATGGTTACGCCACCACCTGATAACACGGCACATACTCCGCGCCGCCCGGCAGTTTCATCCGGTGCTGGGCGACGAAGGCTTTGAGCAGTTTGTCCAGCGGCTGCATGACGGCGGCGTCGCCACGGATCTGGTACGGCCCGTGTTCTTCGATCAGGCGGATGCCCTTGTCCTTGACGTTGCCGGCGACGATGCCGGAGAACGCGCGGCGCAGGTTGGCGGCCAGTTCGTGGGACGGTAGATTGCGGCTCAGTTGCAGGTTGGCCATGTTGGCGTGGGTCGGGTCGAACGGGCGCTGGAAGCCTTCGTCGATCTTCAGCAGCCAGTTGAAATGGAACGCGTCGTTGCGCTCGCGACGGAACTGTTTGACCTCTTTGAGGCCTTGAGTCATTTGCCGCGCCACTTCAGCCGGGTCGTCGATGATGATCTCGTAGTGCTGCTGCGCGGCTTCACCGAGGGTGGCACCGACGAAGGCGTGCAACTGCTCCAGGTACGGCGCGGCGCTTTTCGGCCCGGTGAGGACCACGGGGAAGGGCAGGCCTTCATTGTCCGGGTGCATCAAAATGCCGAGCAGGTACAGGAATTCTTCGGCCGTGCCTGCGCCACCCGGGAAAATGATGATGCCGTGGCCGACACGGACGAACGCTTCCAGACGTTTCTCGATGTCCGGCAGGATCACCAGTTCGTTGACGATCGGGTTCGGCGCTTCGGCGGCGATGATCCCGGGTTCGGTCAAGCCGAGGTAGCGGCCACCGTGGATGCGCTGCTTGGCGTGGGCGATGGTTGCGCCTTTCATCGGGCCTTTCATCACGCCCGGGCCGCAACCGGTGCAGATGTCCAGGCTGCGCAGGCCGAGTTCGTGGCCGACTTTCTTGGTGTATTTGTATTCTTCGGTGTTGATCGAGTGGCCGCCCCAGCACACCACGATTTTCGGTTCGACACCGGGGCGCAAGGTGCGGGCGTTGCGCAGCAGGTGGAAGACGTAGTCGCTGATGCCCTGGGAGGTGCTCAGGTCGATGCTCAAGGCGTCGAGTTCGTTTTCGGTGTAGACGATGTCGCGCAGGGCGCTGAAGAGCATTTCCCGGGTGCTGGCGATCATTTCGCCGTCGACGAAAGCGTCGGCCGGGGCGTTCAGCAGTTCCAGGCGCACGCCACGGTCTTGCTGGTGAATGCGGATTTCGAAGTCTTTGTAGGCTTCCAGGATGGTCTTGGCGTTATCGACGTGAGCGCCGGTATTGAGGATGGCCAGGGCGCACTGGCGGAAAAGGGTGTAGGTGAGGCCGGTTCCGGCTTCGCTCAGTTGCTGTACTTCACGTTGGGACAGTGTTTCCAGGCTGCCTTTAGGGCTGACCGAGGCGTTGATTACATGTCGTTGGGTCATTCAATGATCCTTAAAACGATGTCACCCGCCGGCAGGCGCATGGCATCCGAATAGTGTGTATCCATGGAGAAGATGGCACGAACTGCGCTGTATCGCCATGTTCCCCGTTTGACGATGAAAAGATGAAAAGGAGCCCCAGCATAGCTAAATCCTTCGGGGAGGCGATAATGCCCCGCAGTCTTTTTGCCACAGAGCCTTTTACCATTGATGCAAGGAACCCCGTCGCGATGTTCGAAATCCAGCCAATGAATGCCGAAACCTATCGACGCCAGACGCGGCGCAGCACGGTAATCATCGCCCTGATGTTCCTGGCGCTGGCGATGGTGCTGTCCACGGCGGCGGTGGCGCTGTTCGGTGAGCCTGGCGGCGACAATCTGCGTTTCAACGTGGGCGGCGTGTTTGCCGCGTTGTTGCTGATGGCGGCGCTGATGCGCGGCAAGTTCTGGACCCAGGAATGGATGGCGCCAGCGGTCTACGGTTGGCAGCTCAAACGCAGCCTGATGAGCATCACCAACGTCATGCACCAGGTGACGGCGGCAGTGGAGAAGGGCGATCCGGACGCCATGAAGCTGCTGCGTTTTTATCACTTGGGGCTGAGCCAGATGCACCAGTTGGACGGCAATTCCAGCGACCATAGCCAGTTGACCCGAGAGATGGACCAGCACAAGGCCCGGATGGAAGCGCTAGGCATCGAGACCGAACAGACGCAATTGAATCCGGCCTGGCTTGAGGCGGTGAAACAGACGCGGGTGTAGCCTGTCATTGCGGGCGATGAGCATTTTCGCGCAAATCACCTATCGTATTCGTTGATGAGTCATAGTGGTCCGAGCGCCAGCCACGGCTGGCTGGCGCTAAAAGGGCGAACGGGAAAATTCGCCATGTCATAAGGGATTAAGGGAGCGTCATGGGGCATCCGTTCGTCAAAGATCGTATTGAAAGCACCCGGCTCGCCACGCCTTGGGTGCCTGAGCAGGTTGAGTCGAGACTCAAGGTTCGATACGCAGTCTCCCTGCTCGTTGCGGTGTGCCTGTCCATGACGGCCATTGTGATCGGTGAAGGCTGGAATGCGCGCCAGTATCATTTGCGCGGCAGCGAAGTGGAGATGTCCAACCTGGCGCAAACCCTGGCCTCGCAGGCGCGAGCATCGATCAAACAGGCCGACACGCTGCTGTTTGACCTGGTGGATCGCCTTGAAGTCGACGGCATGGAACCGGCGAAAATGCCCAGGCTGCAACGTTTGCTCCACGCCCAGCGCAGTGAGCTGGCGCAGATCCATGGGTTATTCGTATTCGACGAAGAAGGACGCTGGCTCGCCAACGCCATTAACGTCATACCGCCCAATGCCAATAATTCCGACCGTGAATATTTCATCTACCACCGTGATCATCCCGACCGCGGTCCTCATATCGGTCCGGCGATAAAAAGTCGCTCGACCGGTGAGTGGATCATGACCGTGTCACGCCGGATCAATCACGCCGATGGCCGGTTTGCCGGCGTGGTGGTGGCTTCGATCTATCTCAAGCATTTCCTGGACCTGTACAACAGCATCGACATGGGCAGTAACGGGGTGGTCAATTTGATCGCCGACGACGCCACCATCGTCGTTCGCCGACCGTTCAAGGAAACCGATATCGGCACCAGCGTCGCCAAGGGGCCGCTGTTTACCCAGCTGTTGCCCAAGGGCGATTCCGGTACGGCAATCGTCAGATCCTACGTGGACGGGGTGGAGCGGGTGGTGGGGTTTCGGCGGGTGGAGGGTTATCCGCTTATCGTTTTTACCGCGCTCGACAAAAAAGAAGTCCTGGCCAGCTGGGTGCAGGAGTCAATGCTCAGTGCGGGGATCGTCTCATTGCTGCTGGGGTTTCTGGGCGTTCTCGGCTATCGCCTGATCCGCGTCATGAAGCAGCAGAATCATGTTCAGAACGAATTGCTGGAGGCTCAGGAAAAACTCATTGAGGTCAACCAAAGCCTTAAGTTGCTGGCTCTGGAGGATGCATTGACCGGGCTTTCCAACCGGCGTCAGTTCGATTTGTTCATCCTGGCGGAAATGGGCCGTGCCAGGCGTACCCACACCAGCCTTGCGTTGCTGATGATCGATGTCGATCACTTCAAGAGTTTCAATGATCACTATGGTCATTTGGCGGGTGATGAGTGTTTGCGCAAGATCAGCACCGTCATCACCGACAACATCCAGCGCCCCGGCGATCTTGCTGCCCGCTTCGGTGGCGAGGAGTTTACGGTGGTGCTGCCCGGCACCGATTATGTGGGGGCGTTTCTGGTGGCGGAAAAGATCCGTCGCGCGGTTCAGCAAACGGACATCAAGCATAGCGGCAGCCCCGAAGGCCTCGTCACGGTCAGTATTGGGGTTTGTGCCTACAACCAGACGTCACAGAGCCAGCCCGAAGACTTGATCGGCGCAGCAGACAAGGCGCTGTATGTGGCCAAGGCCAGTGGCCGGAACATGAGCGTCATTGCCAACTGAACTCAGCCAGACCGGTTACTGCCCTGAACGAGTCGGGTGCCGCAATCTCCATAATCGGATCAGTCGCAGGTAGATCAGCACGTTGATCGCCAGCACCACGCTGCCCAGCCCCAGCTGAATCGTGGGTGTCAGCCCGGCCGGATAGATAATCGGCCACACATAATGCTCGATAAAACCGCCGCCATAGCCGGTTTGCCCGGCCGCATGGCGCATGAGGTTTTCCCATTCGGTGAGTGGGCACGTCAGGTGGAAAACTTCCACGATCACGCCCCACGCGGCGGCGGGCAGGTGCCACCAGGCCAGGCGATGCCATTTGAGCACCAGCAGCCCGCCGAACAGCACGAACAGAATGAACAGCAAGTGAGACAGCACCAGCCCGTCGGCGGCGATTCGGTAAAGCATGTCGATTCCCTGACGCGTTATGTGAATCGCTCCATGGTACTCGGGCTGGGCGCGTGTGCTCTATCGATTGCTGTTTTCGAGCACTGCCAATACTTCTTTCAAACGCACCGCCGTGGCTTCGCTGCTGCGTTGCATCGGCGGGCGCAACTCGTCGTGGATCAACCCTTCAAGGGCCAGGGCGGTTTTCACCGGGGCGGGATTGGGCTCGATGAACAGACTGTGAATCAGCGGCAGCAACTGGAAGAAGGTCGTTCGGCCGGCCGCCAACCGGTTATCGCGGATCTGTCGATACAGCGTCACGAACAGCTCGGGATGAACATGGGCCGAGGCGGCAATCGCGCCTTTGGCTCCCAGACATAATGCGCCGAAGATCTGGTGGTCTTCACCGCACAACACGTCGACTTTGCCGCTGGAGAGCAGCGCAAGAGTGGTGGCTGGATTGCCGCCGCAGTCCTTGATTGCGACGATCCGCTCGTGGGTGACGATCCGCAGCAAGGTCGCCTGTTCGAAGGCGATGCCGGTGCGATAGGGAATGTCGTAGAGAATGATCGGGATGCTGGACGCATCGGCGACGGTCTTGAAAAAAGCTTCGAGGCCGGCCTGGGAAGGGCGGATGTAATACGGCGGTGGAACCAGCAAGCCTGCCAGGGAGCGCTTGAGGATTTCGCTTTGAAATTGCAGCAACTCGGCAAGGTTATTGCCGGCCAGGCCCATCACCACACGTTCTGGCGGAACCAGCTCCAGCACCGCATCGAGCACCGCCAATTGCTCATGTTTGCCCAGCGCCGCGGCTTCCCCGGTGGTGCCGCAGACCACAATGCCATCGACGCCTTTTTCCAGCAGATGACTGACCAGCCGCCGCAACCCGGCGAAGTCGATCGCGCCATTGTGAAACGGCGTAACGATGGGAACCCAGATACCTTGAAACGATGACATGCACTTTCTCCTGAAGGTTGACCGATTTCGTCACCGTCAGAAGCGTAGAAGGAAGTCAGCAAGAAGGAGGGGGTTTCCGCCGCGCTCAATGTCCTGTCAGCTCATCTGACGGGACAGCGCGCCCCGGTCACATGAGCGACTGTTTCTTCGATTTAGGGGCGTGCGCAACGCAACCTTGCGCCTTGGCATTCAAGCCAATGACGACAGTGTTGAGGTTGAAGGTTGCGGACATGGTTGCTTACACCCTGAATGAGGTGCTCAGTTTTAAAAGTCGGCGCGATGTTTGTCAATCTCGAAAATCAGCACCGGTCGCTTGCAAGTGCGCAAGATTGTTCAAGCCATCCACCGCGACTGCTGGCACAGTCTGGGGTCTTTCCCTGGTTGTAGAGCGATATGTCCAACTCACTCATGCCGCGCAGTGCATTCCTTCGCGGTGCCGCGGCCATCATGCCGTTGTCCCTGGCGACCGCGCCTTGGGGGTTGCTGGCCGGTTCCATGGCCATCGAGGCCAACCTCACACCGCTGCAAGGCCAGGGGCTGTCGAGCATCGTGTTTGCCGGGGCGGCTCAATTGGTCGCCATCGGCATGCTCAAGGGCGGCGCCGGGGTCTTTTCGATCCTGTTGACCACGTTGTTGCTGACCTCCCAGCATTTGCTTTACGGAATGAGCATGCGTTCGGTGATTTCCCCGTTGCCGGGCCGCTGGCGTGTGGGGTTGGGCTTCTTGCTCACCGACGAGTTGTTCGCCCTGACCAGCCAGCATGACAAACAGCAGTTCAATCGTTGGTACGCCCTGGGTGTGGGCCTGACGTTTTACATCGCGTGGAACCTCTTCACCCTGGCGGGCATTGTGCTGGGCAGCAGCATTCCGGGCCTTGAACACCTTGGGCTGGACTTCTCCATCGCGGCGACCTTTATCGCCTTGATCACGCCGGTGGTGCGCAACGTTCCGACGGTGGTCTGCGTGGCGGTTTCACTGTTCTGTTCGGTGCTGTTCAGCTATTGGCAATGGGGCTCGGCCCTGGTGTTGTCGGGGTTGGCGGGCATGACCGCAGGCTTTATCTGCAACAAATTCTATGTGGGGCGCACATGATGGTCTGGGCTGTGATTATCGGGATGGGCCTGCTGGTGTTCCTCAACCGCTACGTATTTCTTGAACCGCGACTGCCGGTGCGCTTGAGCAGCAATGCCCGGCAGTTTCTCGGTTTCGCGGTGCCGGGCATGCTCACGGCGATCTGCGGGCCCATCGTGTTCATGCCCGACAAGCAGTTGAACCTGCAGTGGGACAACCCCTACCTGATCAGTTCGCTGGTGGCCGTGGGCCTGGTGCTTTACACCCGCAACACCTTGCTCAGCATGTTGTTGAGCATGGGGTTCTTCTTTTTGCTGCGGTGGTGGCTCTGAGTCGTCCCATCTGAAACTGTTCTACGCTTAAAAAAGATGACTGATCTTTTGAGGAAGGGAGGTGGACATGGCCACTGAACCAAAGCGTCCGGACCCGGATGAGGACATCGATGAACCGACGGAGGAAGAGCTCGAGCAGCAGAGGCGTTCGACGCCTGACTGGAAGCATCCCGATGACGGTAAAGAACTGTCGGACCGCGACCAGGAACGCCCGCTCAAGCCCTGATCGGCTTGTACATACCCACAAGCCCCGCCATGGATAGCGGGGCTTTTTAATTTCCGATGGTTCAACACCCTGTGGGAGCGAGCCTGCTCGCGATGAGGCCATAACATTCAACATCAATGTCGGCTGTTACACCGCCATCGCG
>NZ_AKJK01000049.1 GCF_000282375.1 Pseudomonas sp. GM50 | reverse complement strand
GCGAAGACGGCATCACAGGCACAGTATCAATCAGGCTCAACATCGCCTCGATAAAACAGCGAATACCCGACCTGCCCCACCGCCTCATTCATCAACTGCCCGCTCTGCCAGATCGATTTGAATTCCGGCATCCAGCCGCCCAGCGGCCGGGCATTGTCCACGCCTAAAAACCCTACTGGCGCGGGCACCACCTCAAATCCCGCCTGCTGGAAACTCCAGACCGCTCTCGGCATGTGCCAGGCCTGAGTCACGACCACCACCCGCTTGATCCCCTCCGGCAACAATACCTGGGCGCTGAATTGCGCATTCTCCCAGGTCGTGCGGCTGCGCCCTTCCTGCCAGCGCACCGTCACACCAAAATCATCGAGCAATGAGTCCGCCATCAGCTTCGCTTCGGTCGGTGGCGAGCCGTAATGCAGGCCGCCACTGGTCAGAATCGGCAAGCCCGATGCCTTGGCCAGGCGCGCGGCATAGCGCTCGCGCCCCAGGCCTACGCCGGTCGGCTGGTCAACGCCCCAGGCCAGGTCGCCACGCTCACGCCCTGAACCCAGCACCACGATTGCGTCCGCCCGTCGGCCCAAAGTTGCCCATTCCTCGCGCGCCAGCGGCGGCTCGCGCTCCAGGGCCTTGGCACTCCACTCCACCATCACTGGCAGGCTCATCAACCAGAAGCCACCCACGCCCAGGACGAAGCACAACCCCGCCAGCCTCGGCCTTGAGCGGCGCCACCACCAGGCAAGCACCAGCAACAGCAATAAAATGCCGGGAGGCAATAGAAGTTGTTTAATGAAATAACGAAAAGGCATCGGGCATCTCCATAGATGCCCGAAGCCTAGGTGGATTGACGCAATGCGACAACAAATGCGGAAGGACTTTGCTTCAAAAAAGCATATCCAACGGCTTCAAGTGCTCTTACTTGAATTGCAAAGACCGGACCTTTACCGCGCCTTTGCCGGGTGCCTTATCCTTGAGCCAGATGATATTGGCCGAACGTGGTGCCTCGAGTTGCTTCACTGCTGCTGACAAGCATCCATGCGTCTCACGTTCACTACGGTCCAGATAGGCCTTGACCAGTTCAAACTCTGCGGGGCTCAAACCACGCAGTTCCAGCTCCAGGGGACGCTCATCGCGAAGCCGACCGGCGGTTTTGGCCACATCCAGGGCCATTGCGAGACGGTCTATCAGTCTTTCGTACAGCTCCGGTTTTGTAGCTTTTTGCCGTGACTCAACCATCCATCACCTCATTGAAGATAAGACTCACTCCCCTTTTAGAGCTTAGCCTCGCTGAAAAAACCGGCTGAGTGCCGCGACCAACGGCCCTCGGGGCGGGTATTGGCCGCGTCCTTGCGTGTAATCAGGGTTTCCCTCGGTAGAGTGCGGTCATGTATGCTACGGCGCTTCCTGTAACTCCACTTCCAGCTCGCCTGGGCACCGAAACGTCGATTTGGCGTTCTCACCGTCCAGCGTTGCATTGAAGAGGATTAGGCCACCCCTATTCAGTTCAAAAGTAGCCATGCACGAACAATATCAGCCCCGTGAAATCGAAGCCGCCGCCCAGTCGTTCTGGGACGAGCAAAAGTCCTTTGAAGTCAGTGAACAGCCAGGCAAGGAGACGTTCTACTGCCTGTCGATGTTCCCTTACCCCAGCGGCAAGCTACACATGGGGCACGTGCGCAACTACACCATCGGCGACGTGATCTCCCGCTACCAGCGCATGCAAGGCAAGAACGTCCTGCAACCCATGGGTTGGGACGCCTTCGGCATGCCGGCGGAAAACGCCGCGATGAAGAACAACGTAGCGCCCGCCAAGTGGACCTACGAAAACATCGCCTACATGAAAAGCCAGCTGCGCAGCCTGGGCCTGGCAGTGGACTGGTCGCGCGAAGTGACCACCTGCAAGCCGGATTACTACCGCTGGGAACAATGGCTGTTCACTCGCCTGTTCGAAAAAGGCGTGATTTACAAAAAAAGCGGCACCGTGAACTGGGACCCGGTCGACCAGACCGTTCTGGCCAACGAGCAAGTGATCGACGGTCGCGGCTGGCGTTCCGGCGCGCTGATCGAGAAGCGCGAAATCCCGATGTACTACTTCAAGATCACCGCTTACGCGGATGAGCTGCTGGAGAGCCTCGACGAACTGACGGGCTGGCCTGAACAGGTCAAGACCATGCAGCGCAACTGGATCGGCAAGTCCCGCGGCATGGAAGTGCAGTTCCCGTACGACGTCGCTTCCATCGGTGAAACCGGCGCATTGAAAGTGTTCACGACCCGTCCGGACACCCTGATGGGCGCGACCTACGTTGCCGTAGCCGCCGAACACCATCTGGCGACCCTGGCCGCGCAGAACAACCCAGAGCTGCAAGCGTTCATCGCTGAATGCAAGGGCGGCAGCGTCGCTGAAGCCGACGTCGCCACTCAAGAGAAAAAAGGCCTGCCGACCTCGCTGTTCGTCGAGCATCCGCTGACCGGTGAGAAACTCCCGGTGTGGGTCGCCAACTATGTACTGATGCACTACGGCGACGGCGCGGTAATGGCCGTTCCGGCGCACGACGAGCGTGATTTCGAGTTCGCCACCAAGTACAACCTGCCGATCAAATCCGTGGTGCGCACAAGTTCCGGTGACACCAACCCGGCCCCTTGGCAGGATGCGTACGGCGAGCACGGCACGCTGATCAACTCCGGCGAATTCGACGGCCTCGACTTCGCAGGCGCCTTCGACGCCATTGAAGTCGCGCTGATCAAGAAAAACCTCGGTGCCTCGCGCACCCAGTTCCGCCTGCGCGACTGGGGCATCAGCCGTCAGCGCTACTGGGGCTGCCCGATTCCAATCATCCACTGCAACACCTGCGGTGATGTGCCGGTCCCTGAAGATCAGTTGCCAGTCGTGCTGCCGGAAGACGTCGTACCGGACGGCGCTGGTTCGCCATTGGCGCGCATGCCTGAGTTCTACGAGTGCGCTTGCCCGAAATGCGGCGCACCGGCCAAGCGTGAAACCGACACCATGGACACCTTCGTCGAGTCCTCGTGGTACTACGCCCGTTACGCCTCGCCGCACTATGAAGGCGGTCTGGTGGAAAAATCGGCAGCCGACCATTGGTTGCCTGTTGATCAGTACATCGGCGGTATCGAACACGCCATTCTTCACCTGCTCTACGCGCGCTTCTTCCACAAGCTGATGCGCGACGAAGGCCTGGTGAGTTCCAACGAGCCGTTCAAGAACCTGCTGACCCAGGGCATGGTGATCGCCGAGACTTACTATCGTCGCGAAGCCAATGGTGCTTACACCTGGTTCAATCCGGCGGACGTGGAGCTTGAGCGTGACAGCAAGGCCAAGGTAATCAGCGCCAAGCTGATCGCAGACGGCCTGCCGGTGGAAATCGGTGGCACCGAGAAGATGGCCAAGTCGAAGAACAACGGCGTCGACCCACAGTCGATGATTGACCAGTTCGGCGCAGACACCTGCCGCCTGTTCATGATGTTCGCCTCGCCACCCGACATGAGCGCGGAATGGTCCGATTCCGGCGTAGAGGGTTCGCACCGCTTCCTCAAGCGCGTCTGGCGCCTGGCTCAAGCGCACGTCACTCAGAGCTTGCCGGGCAAACTGGACGTCGCCAGCCTGAACGACGAGCAGAAAGCCATTCGCCGTTCGATCCACCAGGCCATCAAGCAGGCCAGCCACGACGTCGGCCAGAACCACAAATTCAACACCGCCATCGCCCAAGTGATGACGCTGATGAACGTGCTGGAAAAAGCCGCGCAAGGCACCGAACAGGATCGCGCACTGATTCACGAAGGTCTGGAAACCGTAGTCCTGCTGCTGGCACCGATCACCCCGCACATCAGCCACGAACTGTGGCATCGACTGGGCCATGCTGACCCGGTAATCGATGCCGGTTGGCCGGTGCTGGACGAAAGCGCCTTGGTACAGGACAGCCTGCAGCTTGTCATTCAAGTCAACGGCAAGCTGCGCGGTCACATCGAAATGCCGGCCAGCGCCAGCCGCGAAGAAGTCGAAGCGGCTGCACGGGCCAACGAAAACGTCCTGCGCTTCGTCGATGGCCTGACTATTCGCAAAGTGATCGTAGTGCCCGGGAAACTGGTCAATATCGTCGCCAGCTAAATTGGATCAGGCGTCAGGTCATGCCTGGCGCCGAGTAAAACCTTTCGGGCCGCTTGACCGGCCCACATGGTTTCAAGGGGAGCAACAAGATGATCAAACGCAATTTGCTGGTGATGGGCCTTGCGGTCCTGCTGAGCGCCTGTGGTTTCCAGCTGCGCGGCACCGGCACCACCGAACTGGCGATCAAGGAACTCGACCTGAGCGCCCGCAACGCCTACGGCGAAACCGTGACGCAACTGCGTCAGGTGCTGGAAAGCAGCGGCGTCAAGGTCTACAGCGGCGCGCCTTACAAGCTGTATCTGGCCGATGAGCAGGAAAGCCAGCGCATCCTCAGTTATGCCGGTGCCGGCCGGACTGGCGAGTACCAGGTGAACACTGTGCTGAACTACGACATCCGGGGTCAGGGCAACCTGCCGCTGTTGAGCGACAAACTCGAAGTACAGAAAGTCTTCATCCATGACGGCAACAACCTGGTGGGTTCTGACCAGGAAGCCAACGATGCCCGCAAGGAAATGCGTCGTGAACTGGTGCAACGCATGATGCTGCGTCTGCAACAGCTGACCCCGACTCAGCTTGAACAGATGCAACAGACCGCTGAAGCCAGGGCCAAGGCTGACGCCGACGCATTGGAAGCGGCGCAGAAGACTGAAGCGGAGACGCCGCGTCAGTCGCCTGTCGAACTGCCGCAGCAATAAGCCTTACGGGGCGCCCAGGCGCCCCGTTCGCCTCTTCTTATGAAACTCGCCCCCGCCCAACTCGGTAAACACCTGCAAGGCGCCCTCGCGCCGGTCTACGTCATCAGTGGCGATGACCCGCTGCTGTGTCAGGAAGCCGCCGACGCCATTCGCGCGGCTGCCCGCCAACAAGGTTTCGATGAACGCCAGGTCTTCGCCGCCGACGCCAGTTTCGACTGGGGTACGCTGCTGCAGGCCGGCGCCAGCATGTCGCTGTTCGCCGAAAAACGTCTTCTGGAACTGCGTCTGCCCTCCGGCAAACCCGGAGACAAAGGCGCCGCGGCATTCATTGAGTATTGCTCGCGCCCGGCCGAAGACACGGTGCTGCTGATCAGCCTGCCCAAGCTTGATGGCAGTGCGCAGAAAACCAAGTGGGGCAAGGCGCTGATTGAAGGTCCGCAAACCCAGTTCGTACAGATCTGGCCCGTGGACACCAACCAGCTACCGAGCTGGATCCGCCAACGACTGTCCCAGGCCGGGCTTTCAGCCAGTCAGGACGCCGTCGAACTTATCGCCGCTCGAGTGGAAGGCAACTTGCTGGCTGCCGCTCAGGAAATCGAAAAGCTCAAGCTGATGGCCGAGGGTGGCCAGATCACCGTCGAAACCGTGCAAGCGGCCGTGGCCGACAGTGCGCGTTTTGACGTCTTCGGCCTGACCGATGCGATCCTTAATGGCGAGGCTGCTCACGCCCTGCGCATGCTCGAAGGGTTGCGCGGCGAAGGCGTCGAACCGCCGGTGATTCTCTGGGCGCTGGCCCGAGAGCTGCGCCTGCTGGCCAACCTGTCGCTGCAATACAGCCAGGGCGTGCCGCTGGACAAAGCCTTCAGCCAGGCCCGACCGCCGGTCTGGGACAAACGCAAACCGCTGATGAGCAAGGCGCTGCAACGCTACTCGGCACAACGCTGGGCGCAGTTGCTGCTCGAAGCCCAGCGCATCGATGCACAGATCAAAGGCCAGGCGGCGGGTTCGCCGTGGATGAGCCTTAGTCGGTTGACGTTGTTGATGGCTGGCCAAAGATTGTCGCTGCCTGCCGAGTAAGGCCATCCACTGCTGGCAGTTTTTGCCTGCGGTTGCAGACGCACACTTCATGCCTACGTAGCCTACGCAATGTCACTGATAAACCTGATCTGCGGCAGAATAACTGAATGAAGCAGCCTGAGACGCAGAGATTGTCAGCTTTACAATTGGCACTATTTTTCCATTGGCTTGATTAAAAAAAGAAGTCTGATTCTTTTTTGCCTGAACCAACCCGTCTGCATTTGTAAAAAAGAAGGCTTCGATGGGCATGTTTGTAGCGGGTTGCTTAGCCCATACTTTAGCCACTAGTTCATTCTCATCATTAAGGCCGTTTTTCGGGAGACGCTGCATCACTGACAATGCTTCGCGAAATAGCGCAGCCGTTTGATAAGGCGAACTATCACGAACATCGAAGCTGCATTGCTTCTGCTCTCGAACAGGTGTATTCGTCATATAATGTAAATAAAACTGATCTGCAGTAGTAATATTTTGCGATGAACAATAACGACTTATCGCGCCGTGAAGACTATGTTGTCCACAGCCATAATCACCCCGCCATTCTGTTGCCCCATCTATTGGAAAGAAGCATTGGTACTGTATTTTTAACGCCCCTGCTGGCAGCTCCGAAACAGGCCGCACAATATAACCATTATTCGCATGACTATAAAGAGCAGGAAATTTCGCATCGGCTCGCATATAGGAAAATGCGACAAACCCTTTAGCTACACTACCGGGACTTGGATCCCAAACATTATAACCAACGCCAAATGTCGTACCTCTAATAATAATTCCCGAGCACAAAAATATCGGAGCGGTCTCACTCCCCCAACAATTACGTGATGTTTGAGCATAACGAGTGTTAAGTGCTGTAGCGACAGCGTTTCCACTGCTACCAAACACTTCCAACGGGGCCATTTGCTCCACGCGTTGGGGCGCACAAGCAGCCAACATTGAAATCAACACGAACAAAATAAGCTTTTTCATTATTTACTCCATGTATGCCATAACGCTCAACATTGACAACTCTATTGCAGGGCAATACTTATCTTAAAAACAAAATTCGTCTACTATCAGAAATAACAGGTGGGTCAGATTTTTTTCGATACGTCACAGCGAGACTTGAGTGCCGATTACACTCAGGAAATAGCGGTGTATAATGCCAGCCCCCCCAAAGGAGATACGTCATGAGCAAAAAGCGCCCCAACAAGGCCAAATCCATCATCGCCCAGCCACTGTTCCGCAGCCGTCAGGAACGAGCCGGCAAGGGCAAAGGCAGCTACCGCCGCGAAGCCTTCCAGTCTAATAGCTGGGAGGCTTCTTACTTTCTGGCGGCCTGAAAGGCAAGCCATCGCTCAACATGTTAAGGTCTGCACCTGATTCGTATCCTCTGGACCTGTGCATGCCCCTTTGTCTTTCCCGTCGTTGGCCCCTTCGCCAACTGATAGCTGCCTCCAGCCTCGTTCTGCTTGTCGCCTGCGCGGAAAAACCCACCGCCGCCGACGCCCAACCGCTTCAGACCCGCACCGTTGCGACGGCCCCTGCGATCATTCCGCCGGTGGTTCCAACCGGTGAAAATCTCGACATCCAGCCTACCCAGACCTTTGCCGAATGGCAGGCGGGCTTTCGTAAAGACGCCCTCGCCGCCGGCATTCGCGCCGACCTGTTCGATCGTGCTTTTGCCAATGTCAGCATGGACGACAGCGTGATCCGTGCCGATCGCAGCCAACCGGAATTTACTCGCCCTGTGTGGGAGTACCTCGATGGCGCACTGTCGCCGCTGCGGGTACGCAAAGGTCAGGCACTGGTCAGCCAGTACGCCGACATCCTGCAAAGCATCGAGCAGCGCTACGGCGTCGACCGTCAGGCACTGGTCGCGGTGTGGGGCATGGAGAGTAATTTCGGGCAGTTCCAGGGCAGCAAGTCGGTGATCAATTCCCTGGCGACCCTGGCTTATGAAGGTCGGCGTCCGGGCTTTGCTCATGCGCAACTGATCGCTGCCCTGCAAATCCTGCAGCAGGGTGATATCGAGCCGGAGAAAATGCTCGGTTCCTGGGCCGGCGCCATGGGTCAGACCCAGTTCATTCCGACCACCTACAATACCCACGCTGTGGACTTTGACGGCGATGGCCGCCGCGACATCTGGAACAGCTCCGCTGATGCATTGGCCTCGACCGCGCACTATCTGCAAAGCTCCGGCTGGCAGAAAGGCCAGCCCTGGGGCTTCGAAGCGCAATTGCCGAGCGGTTTCAATTACGCCCTGGCCGATGGCACGATTCGCAAAAGCGTTGCCGAATGGCGACAACTGGGGGTGACCCTGCCCAATGGCGCTCAGGTTCCGGCAGGCTCCGAACACCTGTCGGCCGCCCTGCTGCTGCCGGCAGGCTATCGCGGCCCGGCGTTCCTGGTCCTCGATAACTTCCGCGCGATTCTCAAGTACAACAACTCTTCGTCCTATGCCTTGGCCGTGAGCCTGTTGTCCGAGCGCTTCAATGGCGGCGGTTTGATCAGCGGTCTATGGCCAAAAGATGACTTGCCGCTGAGCCGTACCGAGCGAATCGAGCTGCAAAACCTGCTGAGCGCCCAGAACTACGACGCTGGGACCGCCGACGGGATTATCGGCGCCAATACCCGCAAAGCGATCCGCAGTGCGCAACAATCGTTTGGCTGGCCGGCGGATGGTTATCCGACGCACAAGTTGCTGGAAGGGTTGCGTAGCCGCTAGAAGCTTCGCGGGCAAGCCTCGCTCCTACAGGGTTTATGACGACCCGACAATTCCGTAGGAGCGAGGCTTGCCCGCGAAGACTGACTGTCAGGCGATGAATTCCTAAGCCTTGATCACCACATCCTGCTCCAACACCAACGCCTTTTCCCCCGCATCCAGCCTGACCAGCGCCCCCATCGGCAGCGTCAGATTCGGATCACAATGCCCGCTACGCCATCCGGCCAGCACGGGGATGCGCAACGGCGCAAAGGTCTGCTTGAGCAACTTCTCCAACGCAATCGCATCAACCCCTGCCACATCCCCCACCAGAACCCCGCGCAGCTTGTGCAGCGTGCCGGCCAGACGCAAATGAGTCAGCAGTCGGTCTATGCGATACAGCGGCTCGTTAATGTCCTCGATGAACAGAATGCCGCCCTCGGCATCGATCTCGTAAGGCGTGCCCATGGTCGCGGCGATCATCGACAGGTTGCCCCCCAGCAAACGCCCGTGAGCGATGCCGGGCTCGATGGTGGTCAACGGCCAGGCCACCGGGTGAGAAAGCACACTGCCCGCCTTCACCTGCCCGCGCAGCATGTTGAAAAACGAGAACTCGGTGGGTTGCTGCTTGTCACCCAGCAGGTCAGCGTTGAGCATCGGGCCATGGAAGGTCACGAACCCGGCATAACGACTGATGGCCGAGTGCAGTGCAGTGACGTCGCTGTAGCCAATAAACGGCTTGGCGTTGTTGCGCAGTAATTCGAAATCGATGCGATCGAGCAAACGCGGCGTACCGTAACCGCCGCGCAGACAGATGATGGCATCGACCTCGCTGTCGGCGAATGCGCCATGCAGGTCATTGAGCCGCACATCATCACTGCCGGCCAGATAACCCTCTTGCTCATAAACGCCGGGAAACACGCGCAGCGAATAGCCGCGAGCGCGCATCCAGCCGATGGCTTTATCGGTGTCCAGCGCTGCGGGCCCGGCGGGCGCGATCACGCCGATCAGCCCTGTAGGCGGCAAGGCCGGAACGGGGGCATGTGGACAAAGGGTGTGGGTCGGTCGAGCAGTCATCCATGATTCTCCCTGTGAGAACGTTTCAGCACACAGTAGTCAGGAACGGGAATAAACAGAAGAGGGTCAGTCGCCCCACGGCTTGCAGGAAAAGACTGAAATGGGTGTGGGCACCGCAAAAAAACGCCCGCAAGGCCTGGAAAGCCTTGCGGGCCCGTTCTTTTTCTTAAAGCAGGATCAGGACGACATCAGCTCGGCCTTGACCAGTTTCGCCTGCTCGTCGGCGTGGTACGAGGAACGTACCAACGGGCCGGAAGCGACGTTCTTGAAGCCCATCTTGTAACCTTCCTCGGCAAACCAGGCGAAAGTGTCCGGGTGCACGAAGCGCTGGACCGGCAAGTGGCTGCGGGACGGTTGCAGGTACTGGCCCAGGGTCAGCATGTCGATGTCGTGTTCGCGCATGCGCTTCATGACTTCGATGACTTCTTCGTCGGTTTCGCCCAGGCCCAGCATCAAACCGGACTTGGTCGGAATGTGCGGCATCATCTGCTTGAAGCGTTGCAGCAGGGTCAGCGACCACTGGTAATCCGAACCCGGACGCGCGGCCTTGTACAGACGCGGCACGGTTTCCAGGTTGTGGTTGAACACATCAGGCGGCTCGGCGGCGGTGATTTCCAGCGCAACGTCCATGCGGCCACGGTAGTCCGGGACCAGGGTTTCGAGCTGCACATTCGGCGACAGTTTGCGGATTTCGCGGATGCAGTCGGCAAAATGCTGGGCACCGCCGTCACGCAGGTCGTCGCGGTCAACCGAGGTGATTACGACGTACTTGAGTTTCAGGTCGGCGATGGCAATGGCCAGGCTTTGCGGCTCGTTGACGTCCAGTGGCTTCGGACGACCATGGCCAACGTCGCAGAACGGGCAGCGACGGGTGCAGATGTCACCCATGATCATGAAGGTCGCGGTGCCACCGGAGAAGCACTCGCCCAGGTTCGGGCAGGACGCCTCTTCGCAAACGCTGTGCAGCTTGTGTTTACGCAGCAAGGCCTTGATGCGGTCGACTTCCGGGGAAACCGGGATGCGCACGCGAATCCAGTCGGGTTTCTTCGGCAGTTCAGTGGTCGGGATGATCTTCACCGGGATGCGTGCAACCTTCTCGGCGCCGCGCAGCTTGACGCCGGCTTCAACCTTGGCACGCGGGGCCGGACGCTCGGTGACATCGAGCGTCGGGATCATGGTTTGCACTGCATCAGTAGTCATATCAGTCGATTCCGCCCGTTAGGGTCGTCTGCTCAGCATAGTCGAGGTGTTTGACGAGCTGCGCGCGCAGCCGGGCACTTACCTCGGCAAATTCAATCGATCCTGCGTGATCGCGCAGCTGGGTCATTGCCAGCCCGGCGTAGCCGCAGGGATTAATCCGTCGAAACGGTTCCAGGTTCATATCCACGTTCAAGGCCAGGCCATGAAAGGAGCAACCGTGGCGGATCCGCAGACCCAGAGAAGCGATTTTCGCGCCATCGACATAGACACCCGGTGCATCCGGCTTGGCCACCGCGGTCACGCCGTAGCTGGCCAGCAGCTCGATCAGGCATTGCTCCATGCGGCTGACCAGATCACGCACGCCGAACCCCAGCTTGCGCACGTCCAGCAACAGGTAAGCCACCAGTTGGCCGGGACCGTGGTAAGTCACCTGACCACCGCGATCGACCTTCACCACCGCAATGTCCCCGGGCAGCAGCAAGTGTTCAGCCTTGCCGGCCTGGCCCTGGGTGAATACCGGCGGGTGTTCCACCAGCCAGACTTCGTCGGCGGCATCACTGCCGCGTTCGTTGGTGAAGCGCTGCATGGCATGCCAGACCGGCTCGTAAGCCATCTGACCGAGTTCGCGAAAGCCCAGCGTGCCAGGCATCACAACACCATGTGCACGAAACCGGTAGCCCGCAACTCGCTGTTGATGTCGTACAGCTGTTCCTGGCCGGTGGCGATGATGTGCAACTGGATGGTCGTGTACTTGCCGTTGGTACTCTGCCGTTCGGCAAAGGTGTTGTGGTCAACGGTCGCGTGTTTCTCAAGGATCGCGATGATCTTGTCCTTGAAACCCACGCCTGTGTCGCCGATTACCTTGATCGGGTAATCCGCGCAGGGGAATTCGATTTTTGGCGCCTTTACTTCAGTGTCTGTCATGGCGTAACGGCCTCGTAAGCCGTGGCAACGGACATGGCCCCGCTCCGGATTGGAACGAGGCCATGCAGGTCCACACTAATTCAGTTGAACAAGCCGTAGAAGAATAGACGGATGCTATCCCACATGCGGCGGAAGATACCACCCTCGTCGACTGCGTCCAGAGCGATCAGGTCGGCGCTGTGCACCACTTTGTCGTCCAGTTTCACTTCGACTTTACCGATCACATCGCCCTTGGCGATTGGTGCGACCAGTTGCGGGTTCATGGTCATGCTGGCGGCGAGCTTTTTCAGCTGGCCTTTGGGCAGGGTCATGGTCAGGTCTTGAGCCAGGCCGGCCTTGACTTGATTGGTGCTGCCTTTCCAGACAGGGGCCTGAGCCAGCTCGGCGCCTTTCTGATAGAAGGTCTGGGTTTCGAAGAAGCGGAAACCGTAGGTCAGCAGCTTCTGGGTTTCAGAAGCGCGAGCCACTTCGCTGTTGGTGCCGAACACCACCGCGATCAGGCGCATGCCATCACGTACAGCCGAAGACACCATGCAGTAGCCGGCTTCGTCGGTGTGACCGGTTTTCAGACCGTCGACGGTCTTGTCACGCCACAGCAGCAGGTTGCGGTTAGGTTGTTTGATGCCGTTCCAGAAGAACTCTTTCTGCGAGTAGATTGCGTAGTGAGCCGGGTCTTCGTGGATGATCGCGCGAGCCAGCACCGCCATGTCGTGAGCCGACGAGTAGTGCTCAGGGTTTGGCAGACCGGTCGGGTTCATGAAGTGGCTGTTGGTCATGCCCAGGTCGGCCACGGTTTTGTTCATCATGTCGGCGAACGCGTCTTCGCTGCCGGCGATGTGCTCGGAGAGCGCAACACTGGCGTCGTTACCCGACTGAATGATGATGCCGTGCAGCAAGTCGCTGACAGTAACCTGCGAGCCAACCTTGATGAACATCCGCGAACCGCCGGTACGCCAGGCGTTTTCGCTGACGGTCACCGGATCGTTTTCACCGATCTGGCCACGGCGGATTTCCAGGGTCGCGATGTACGCGGTCATCAGCTTGGTCAGGCTGGCCGGCGGCAGACGCTGGTCACCGTTGTTCTCGACCAGCACGTTGCCGCTGCTGGCGTCCATGAGTACGTAGGCTTTGGCGGCCAGTTGCGGTGGCGACGGCATCATCTCGACCGCGAATGCGGCAGGCGAGAGGAGCAGCGGGACTAGCAGGCACAGGCGTTTGGCAAAGGTGGTGATGTTCATCCGTCTCTCGAAATCGCTAATGGAAACTGCCCTAGGGCAAAACTAATCAGACAGCTCTCTAAAAAGCTGTCGCGTGTTCAGTTGCTCACTCTGTAACCCTTGCCGGGCTTTTGTTCTTCACGAGCCAACAACCCGGTTCGCCCCCCAAACCGCAAGCGAACCGTCAATCAAGTACTACGTGTTACTCGGCGCTGACCAGGCTCGGCGAACCGAGATTGGCCAGCCTCACGCTGTTCTGCACCTGCTGGATTTCACCCGGCGAGCCGATCGGCCCCAGGCGCACCCGATGCAGTGTCTGTTGGTTACGCACGATCGAGCTGATGAACACCGGAGCGCTCACCATCCCGCTGAGCTTCGATCTCAGGAGTTCTGCAGCGTCCGGGTTGGCGAACGCGCCCACCTGCAGATACTGGCCAGAGGCTGGTACAGAAGCGTTTTTTTTTGCATCGATCTGCACGGGCACAACGGCCGCGGCGTGTTGCTGCGGCGGTGGCGTCCACTGCTCGACGGTGCCGGTGGAGGCCGTCACGGTCGGCGCGGCATTTTGCGCCACTTGCGGCTCGTTAAGCATCAACGGTGCCGGACGGCCTTTCTGTGCCCACCATTGCTGCGGGTCGATGCCTTCGACCTTGACCCGCGCCGTACCGGTTTCGGCATAGCCGAGCTTCTTGGCCGCGGCATAGGACAAGTCGATGATCCGGTCCGAGTAGAACGGCCCACGGTCGTTGACCCGCAGGATCACGCTCTTGTTGTTGTCCAGGTTGGTCACCCGCACGTAACTGGGCAGTGGCAAGGTTTTGTGCGCGGCGCTCATACCGTAAAGGTCATAGACTTCGCCGTTGGCGGTGTTCTGGCCATGGAACTTGGTGCCGTACCAAGACGCCGTGCCCGAGGCCACGTAGGTCTTGGATTCCTGCATGGGGAAGTAAGTCTTGCCCAGCACGGTATACGGGTTGGCTTTATAAGGACCACTGTGCAGGGTCGGCGTGGCATCCGGGATGCGCGATACGTCGACGTCCCACCAGGGTGCGCCATCCTTGTGAGCCCGGTTGATATCCAGGCCAGGTGCCGAACGAACGGCGGTCGGAGACTTCTGAGCCGGCGCGCGGCTGGTCGAACAACTGGCGACCAGGACCGTCAACGCGGCGAACGCCATGAGCTTCAGGGGTTTATTCATAGGCAATGCCCGCATTACTTGACGCCCCGTGCTTGGACCAGCTGTTCAGACAGTTGATGTACGGCCATGGCGTACATCACGCTGCGGTTATAACGCGTGATTGCGTAAAAATTCGTCAGGCCCATCCAGTATTCGGGGCCATTGTCACCTTCCAGGCGGAAAGCCGTGACCGGCATATCATCGCGCAGCGCATCATGACTCGACCAGCCCAGCGCCCGCAACTCCCCGACGGTTTTCGTCGGCTCGATGCCGGCGGTCAAACCCTCGTCTACCTGATCGCCACGCACATCGGCGCGGCTGACCACAGGTTCGCCGGCGACCCAGCCGTGACGCTTGAAATAACTGGCGACGCTGCCAATGGCATCAACCGGGTTGGTCCAGATATTAATGTGGCCGTCACCGTCGAAATCCACCGCATAGGCGCGAAAACTGCTCGGCATGAATTGCGGCAAGCCCATGGCCCCGGCGTAAGAGCCTTTGAGGGTCAACGGGTCGACCTGCTCCTCGCGGGCCAGCAGCAGGAATTCACGCAATTCCTTGCGGAAGAATTCGGCACGGGGAGGATAGTCGAAACCCAGGGTCGACAAGGCATCGATTACCCGGAAATTGCCGGTATTGCGACCGAAAAAGGTCTCGACGCCGATGATCGAGACGATCACCTGCGCCGGCACGCCGTATTCCTGCTCGGCACGAGCCAGGGCCGCTTCGTGCTGGCGCCAGAAGTCCACACCACGGGCGATGCGCGCCTCGGTGATGAACATCGGGCGATAGTCTTTCCACTGTTTAACCCGTTCGGCGGGTTTGGAGATCGCGTCCAGAATCGACTGTTTGCGCTCGGCTTCGCGGAACACGCCCATCAGCTGTTCACCGGCAAAGCCATAGTCGCGGGTCATTTCACCGACGAACTCGGCCACCTGGGGTGAGCCTTCGTAATCGCCGGCCCACGCTTGCTGCGCGGTACCAAGGATGCTTACCAGGCCGACCCATGGCGCGTATCGAGTCGCCCAGCCACGCATTACTTGCATTGAAATCTTCACCTTATTCAAACCTGTGCGATCCACTTACGATGGGTATGGATCGACATCAAAACCCCAAACGCTGACAGAAGCGTCACCAGCGAAGTTCCTCCGTAGCTAATGAACGGCAACGGCACCCCTACAACCGGCAACAGGCCACTGACCATACCGATGTTGACGAAAACGTAAACAAAAAACGTCATGGTCAGGCTGCCCGCGAGCAATTTGCCGAACAATGTCTGAGCCTGGGCGGTAATCACCAGCCCGCGACCGATCAACAACAGGTAAATCAGCAACAGTGCGCAGATGCCCACCAGACCGAACTCTTCGCCCATCACCGCAATAATGAAGTCGGTGTGGCTTTCCGGCAGGAAGTCCAGGTGCGACTGAGTACCAAGCAACCAGCCTTTGCCGAACACGCCGCCGGAACCGATGGCCGCTTTCGACTGAATGATGTTCCAGCCCGTGCCCAGCGGATCACTCTCGGGGTCGAGGAAGGTCAGGATTCGCTGCTTCTGGTAGTCGTGCATGATGAAGTACCACATGCCGACCGCTACCGGCACCGCCGCGGCAATCACGCTGAGAATCCAGCGCCAGCGCAGGCCGCCCATGAACAGAACGAACGCGCCACCGGCGAGGATAAGCAGCGAAGTGCCGAGGTCGGGTTGACGCACGATCAGGATGAACGGCAAACCGATCAGAAACAGACTGACGCCCACATGCTTGAGCTGCGGTGGCAAGGTGCGCTTGGACAGATACCAGGCGATGGTCGCCGGCATCAGGATCTTCATGAACTCCGAGGGCTGGAAGCGGATCACCCCGGGAATGTTGATCCAGCGCGTGGCGCCCATGGCGTTGTGGCCCATGACATCCACCACCACCAGCAACAGCACGCCGACCACATAACCGACCGGCACCCAGCGGGCCATGAAGCGCGGCTCGAATTGGGCGATGACGATCATCGATACCAGGCCGATGCCGAAGGAAGTGGCTTGCTTGGCCAGCAGATCCCAGCTTTTGCCGCTGGCCGAATACAGCACGAACAGGCTGCCGGCAGCCAGGGTCAACAGCAGAATAAGCAAAGGGCCATCGATGTGCATGCGTTGCAGCAGCGTCGCACGGCGACGCATCACATCCTCGCTGGAGAGGATGCGATCGAAATTACTCTTCACGGGCCGTAGCCTCCGCACTGATAGGGCTGGCGTATTCGGCTTTCAGTCGGCCGTCCTGGTCCAGGAGCCAGGCGTCCATGATTTGACGCACCACAGGCGCGGCGACGCCGGAACCGGACTCGCCGTTCTCGACCATCACCGACACCACGATTTGCGGGTTGTCGGCCGGCGCGAAACCGACGAACAAGGCGTGGTCGCGGTGACGCTCCTGAACCTTGGAGCGGTCGTACTTTTCGCCCTGCTTGATCGCGACCACCTGAGCCGTACCACTCTTGCCGGCAATCCGGTATTGAGCACCGATGGAGGCCTTGCGCGCCGTACCGCGTGCACCGTGCATCACCTGCTGCATGCCGTGGTTGACCTTGGTCCAGTCCGACGGATCACGCAGGACGATGTCCGGCATGGGGTTTTCGTCCTTCGGCCGCTCGCCTTCGACGGTCTTGGCCAGATGCGGACGGTTCCAGACGCCTTTGTTGGCCACCAGCGCTGTGGCCTGCGCCAGTTGCAACGGAGTCGACTGCATGTAGCCTTGACCGATCCCCAGAATCAGCGTCTCGCCCGGGAACCAGGCCTGACGACGGGTCGCGCGCTTCCATTCCCGGGTCGGCATCAACCCCGGCGATTCTTCGAACATGTCCAGGGAGACCTTCTGGCCAATGCCGAATTTGCTCATGTACGCCGACAACCGATCAATCCCCAGCTTGTGGGCCAGGTCATAGAAGTAGGTGTCATTGGAGCGCATGATCGCCGTGTCCAGATCCACGTAGCCGTCGCCGGTACGGTTCCAGTTACGGTATTTGTGATCGTAGTTGGGCAATTGGTAATAGCCGGGATCGTAGACCCGGGTCGACGCCGTAACCACGCCCGCATCCAGACCGGCAATCGCCACCGCCGGTTTAATCGTCGAGCCCGGCGGATACAGACCGCGTAACACGCGGTTGAACAGTGGCCGGTCGATGGAGTCGCGCAACTCGGAATAGGCTTTGAAGCTGATGCCGGTGACGAACAGGTTCGGGTCGAAACTCGGCTGACTGACCATCGCCAGCACTTCGCCGGTTTTCGGGTCCAGCGCCACCACCGCGCCACGGCGACCGCCCAGTGCAGCTTCGGCGGCTTCCTGCAATTTGATGTCCAGGCTCAGGACAATGTCTTTGCCGGGAATCGGATCGGTACGCTTGAGCACGCGCAATACGCGGCCTCGTGCGTTGGTTTCGACTTCCTCGTAACCCACCTGACCGTGCAACTCGGGCTCATAGAAACGCTCGATGCCGGTCTTGCCAATGTGGTGGGTGCCGCTGTAATTGACCGGATCGAGCGATTTCAGCTCTTTCTCGTTGATCCGCCCCATGTAACCCACCGAGTGCGCAAAGTGTGCGCCCTGCGGGTAATGCCGCACCAGTTGCGCGACCACTTCCACACCAGGCAGGCGGAACTGGTTCACCGCGATGCGGGCGATCTGCTCTTCGGTCAGCTCGAACAGGATTGGCACCGGCTCAAACGGTCGGCGCCCCTGACGCATGCGCTTCTCGAAGATCACCCGGTCCTCGGGCGTCATCTCCAGCACTTCAACGATCACGTCGAGCACTTGCTGCCAGTCACCGGAGCGTTCGCGGGTCATGCTCAGGCTGAAGCTCGGCCGGTTGTCGGCCACCACCACGCCATTGCGGTCGAAGATCAACCCGCGAGTCGGCGGAATCGGCTGTACATGGACGCGGTTGTTTTCCGAGAGGGTCGAGTGGTACTCGTACTGGATCACCTGAAGGAAATACAGCCGCGCGATCAGCACGCCAATCAGCGCCACCACTGCGATTGCCCCGAACACGACGCGGCCACGCACCAGACGGGCGTCTTTTTCGTGGTCCTTGATACGGATCGGCTGGGGCATGAGGGCAGAACTACTTGTGGTAAGGGTGGCCGGACAACACTGTCCAGGCACGATACAGCTGTTCGCCGATCAGAATTCGCACCAATGGGTGCGGCAACGTCAACGGTGACAACGACCAGCGTTGATCCGCCCGGGCACAGACTTCCGGCGCCAGCCCTTCGGGGCCGCCGACCATGAAATTCACCGTGCGCGAGTCCAGCCGCCAGCGATCGAGTTCGACCGCCAGTTGCTCGGTGCTCCAGGGCTTGCCGTGGACTTCGAGGGTGACAATGCGCTCATTCGGCCCGACCTTGGCCAGCATGGCTTCGCCTTCCTGACGGATAAAGCGCGCCACGTCGGCGTTCTTGCCGCGAGTGTTGAGCGGAATTTCCACCAGTTCCAGCGCCAGCTCGGACGGAAGACGCTTGGCATATTCATGCCAGCCTTCTTCCACCCATTTGGGCATGCGTGAACCGACGGCGATCAGTCGCAGTCGCACAGCGGTCCCTTATTGCTGGTCTTTGTTGAGCTTGATGAAATGCTCATGGGTGTTTTCCGGGCTGTGGTGAGCCGCGTTCAGAGCACGGCTCTGTTCTGCACCAGACCACAGACGCTCCAGGTCGTAAAACTGACGAGCCGAAGCAGTCATCATGTGAACGATGACGTCATCCATGTCCAGCAACACCCAGTCGCTGTCGCCCTTGCCTTCTTCACCCAGCGGCTTGACGCCTTGGGCTTTGACGGCTTCGCGGACCTTGTCCAGCATCGCGCCGATCTGGCGGTTGGACGTACCGGTGGCGATGATCATGTAGTCAGTGATGCTCTGCTTTTCACGAACGTCGATCACCTGGATGTCCTGGGCCTTGACGTCTTCCAGGGCTGCTACGGCAACCTTCACCAGCTCTTCGCCGGCCAGTGGCGCGCCAGTTGGTGCTTCTACTGGCAGCGGAGCGCTCTTGAATGTGCCCTTGCGCTTTACTTTGTTTACGTCTTTGTCAGTCATATAAAACTCGTTTTGCTCGTATGTTCGGGCGCTTCGGTACACGCGTTCACGTGTTTTGAAGCGCTCCCTTTTTCAGTTCGACGCACGGTAGAGACCGTGCGCATCGATGTAGGCCAGGACCGCGTCGGGCACCAGGAAACGTACCGACTTACCGCTGGCCAGCAGTTGACGGATCTGGGTGGCGGATACCGCGAGCGGCGTCTGCCAGACGAATGCAATCTGTCCGCTCGGCCCTTTGAGGGCCAGCGGGTCGCTCACCGAGCGCGCTGCCAGCAGGTTGCGCAAGGCATCCGGCGGTTCGCTGTCGGCATCCGGGCGTTGCAGCACCAGGATGTGGCAATGCTGGAGCAACTCTTCCCAGCGGTGCCAAGTGGGCAGGCCGCAAAATGCGTCCCAGCCCAAAAGTAGAAAAACCTGGTCTGGGGCGGCCAGTTCGGCGCGCATCAGTTCCAGGGTGTCGATGGTGTAGGACGGTTTGTCCCGCTGCAATTCGCGGGCGTCCACTACCAACGGTGGCACACCGGCCACCGCGCACTTGACCATCGCCAGACGGTCCTTCGCCGACACCTGCGGCGTACCGCGATGAGGCGGCCTGGCACTGGGTGTCAGACGCAACTCGTCGAGCGCCAGCGATTCGGCGACTTCCAGCGCACCGCGCAAATGGCCGATGTGCACCGGGTCGAAGGTTCCGCCCAACACGCCAATGCGTCGAGGCTGGGGCTCGCTGGCGGTCACCTGGGCTGACGGGTCGAAGTCGCCCAAGTCAGAGCGACTCCTGGCCGCGCAACTGACCGTCACCGACCACGATGTACTTCTCGCAGGTCAGCCCTTCGAGGCCCACCGGGCCGCGGGCGTGCAGCTTATCAGTAGAAATGCCAATCTCGGCACCCAATCCGTATTCGAAGCCATCGGCAAAGCACGTCGGCGTATTGATCATCACCGAAGATGAATCGACTTCAGCCACGAAACGCCGGGTGTCGGCCAGGTTTTCGCTGACGATCGAATCGGTGTGATGGGAGCCGTACTTGTTAATGTGCTCGATGGCCTGATCCAGACCGTCGACCACGCGGATCGAGAGGATCGGCGCCAGGTATTCGGTGTGCCAGTCATCTTCAGTAGCCGCAACGGCCTCGATGATTGCCCGGGTGCGCTCGCAACCACGCAGTTCGACGCCTTTTTCGCGGAACTGGGCAGCCATCGACGGCAAGAACTCATTGGCGACTGCCTGATCCACCAGCAGGGTTTCCATGGCGCCACAGATACCGTAACGGTAAGTCTTGGCATTGAACGCAATGCGCTGGGCTTTCGGCAGATCGGCGTGGGCACTGACGTAGACGTGGCAGATGCCGTCCAGGTGCTTGATGACGGGCACGCGGGCATCGCGACTGACCCGTTCGATCAGGCCACGGCCACCACGGGGCACGATGACATCGACGTATTCCGGCATGGTGATCAACGCGCCGACGGCCGCACGGTCGGTGGTTTCGACCACTTGCACCACGGCGGCCGGCAGATCGGCCTCGGCCAGGCCGCGCTGGATGCAGGCGGCAATGGCACGGTTGGAATGAATCGCCTCGGAACCGCCACGCAGGATGGTCGCATTGCCGGACTTCAGGCACAGGCTGGCGGCATCGATGGTCACGTTCGGCCGAGATTCGTAGATAATCCCGATCACGCCCAATGGCACGCGCATCTTGCCGACCTGAATGCCAGACGGGCGATAACTCATGTCGCGGATCGCACCGACCGGGTCCGGCAGTGCCGCGACCTGACGCAAACCGACGATCATGCCGTCGATGCGCTCCGGGGTCAGTGCCAGGCGTTCCAGCAGAGCAGGCTCCAGACCATTGGCGCGGCCGGCGGCCAAATCCAGTTCATTGGCAGCCGTCAGTTCGGCGCGTGCAGCGTCCAGCGCATTGGCAGCCGCCTGCAATGCGCGGTTTTTCTGCGCGGTGCTGGCACGGCCGATCACGCGGGAAGCTTCGCGGGCGGCGCGACCCAAGCGGGTCATATAGTCAAGAACGGACTCAGTCATGGTCTGCAATGGTCTTTGCTAAGGTCTTGGTAAAGAGTAAAGCGGCAGATTATAGCTGTCGCGTCCCGGGACTAACAGCGGTGACGGGCGGATGGTCGAAATGGAGCGCAATTTGCCGACGTTCAGCCGTGATTAAGTTGCATATTGTTATCATCACGACTCAATCAGCCCTGATAAACGCTGTTCATCATGACCAATCTGACTGTTCGTGCGTCCGCTACGCCCCCGCCCAAGGGGCTGCCGGATGCATTTTTCGACCGCGACGCCCAAACGCTGGCCCGGGACTTACTGGGCAAAATCATCCGCCATAAGGTCGGCGACCTGTGGCTCAGTGCCCGGATCATCGAGACCGAAGCCTATTACTGTGAAGAAAAAGGCAGCCACGCCTCCCTTGGCTACACAGAAAAGCGTAAGGCTTTGTTTCTGGATGGCGGCCACATCTATATGTATTACGCCCGCGGCGGCGATTCGTTGAACTTCAGCGCTCAGGGGCCCGGCAACGCAGTGTTGATCAAATCCGCCTATCCATGGGTCGACGAACTGAGCGGGCCGGCGAGCCTGGCGCAAATGCTATTGAACAATCCCGATGCCCGGGGCGGCCCTCGCCCCTCGCAAAAGCTGTGTGCCGGGCAGACGCTGCTTTGCAAGGCGCTGGGGCTGAAGGTGCCAGTCTGGGACGCCAAACGCTTCGACCATGAAGTGCTACTGGTGGAAGATGTCGGGCCAGCGCCCGGCCACATCATCCAGACCACACGCCTGGGCATTCCCCACGGGCGCGACGAACACTTGATGTACCGCTTTGTTGATGCGGCTTATGCGCCTTACTGCACGCGTAACCCGCTGCGCCGGGGGCAAGTCGAAGGGCGCGATTATTTTTTGCTGACGTGAACGATGAAAATCCAGTGTGGGAGCGGGCTTGCTCGCGAAGGGGCCGTTTCAGTCGATATTAGAGCCGTCTGACACTCCGCCTTCGCGAGCAAGCCCGCTCCCACATGAAATCTGTGGTGTTGTGAAGATTGCGTTTGTCCCTTGAGGCCAATTGATTATTTGATGGAGTTGTTTTTATGGGCCCATGGCTCGATAGCGTGACCGGTTGGCTGACGGTCAATCCGCAGTGGTTGGCCGCGGCAGTGTTCATTGTGGCTTGCATTGAATGCCTGGCGATTGCCGGGCTGATCGTGCCCGGCACAGTCTTGTTGTTTGCCGTGGCGGTGCTGGCCGGCAGTGGCGCGTTGTCATTGGGTGAAACGCTGCTACTGGGTTTCCTCGGCGGCGTGCTGGGCGACATCGTTTCGTACTTTTTAGGACGACATTTCCACCAGAACATCCGTCGCCTGCCAGGGTTGCGCCATCATCCGGAATGGATGGCCGGGGCTGAGGCGTATTTCCAGCGTTATGGCATCGCCAGCCTGTTGGTCGGCCGCTTTATCGGCCCCTTGCGGCCGATGCTACCGATGGTTGCCGGGATGTGCGACATGCCCTTCCCGCGCTTCGCCGTCGTCAGCCTGTTGGCTGCCGCGGGCTGGAGCCTCGCCTATCTCCTGCCGGGCTGGGCCACCGGGGCGGCGATTCGCCTGCCATTGCCGGAAGGTTTCTGGCCTGAAGCCGGGATTGTCGCCGGCAGCATTGCGGTGATGGTCGGTCTGAGCGCAAACAGCAGCCTGCGCCGCCATCGCCGGGCGACCATCTGGATCAGCAGCATGAGCCTGTTGATCCTGATCGGCCTGTTCATCGGCTACCCGCACCTGACCGCCCTCGACCAAGGATTGATGACCCTGATACAGGAACACCGCAGCCCGCTGCTCGATGAAGTGGCCGTGGTGTTCACGCTGATCGGTGAATTCCGCAACATGTTTATGCTCAGCGCGCTGCTGACCGTCTTGCTGTTGCTGACACGACAATGGCGACACGCGCTCTTCGCCGGCGGCACCTTGCTGTTCACCGCGCTGGGCAACACCGCGACCAAGCACTTTTTCGCCCGTGTGCGCCCGGAAGTGCTGAGTGATCCACTGACCAGCTACAGCATGCCCAGCGGCCATGCCTCGGGCTCTTTCGCATTGTTCTTGACGCTCGCGGTGCTGGCCGGTCGCGGACAACCGCCGCGCATGCGCCTGACCTGGTTATTGGTGGGCTGCTTGCCGGCGCTGATGATTGCCTTGTCACGGGTGTACCTGGGCGCGCACTGGCCGACCGATGTACTGGCCGGCGCGATGTTGGCGGCGTGCGTGTGTGCGGCGAGTCTTTGGCTGACTCAACGCCAGACTTCGCTCAACGCCATGCCGCCGAAAATCTGGTGGCTGGTACTGCCGTCGTTGGTGGCGTTGTTCGGTTTCTTTGTGTTGCGGCACATGCCGCATGCGATGTTGAGATACGCGTACTGAAAAGATCAAAAGATCGCAGCCTTCGGCAGCTCCTACAGGGGGTACGCCAATTTGATGTAGGAGCTGCCGCAGGCTGCGATCTTTTAGCGCACGTCAGGTAAACAACTCACCCTGCAACTCATCCAGCAACGCCTGAATCGCATCCAGGCGCTGCTGCGGATCATCAAGTTGCAGCAGGTCTATCTTGTCCACTTCAGCAAACGGCAACAGGTAGGCCAACTGGTTGGCCAGGGACTGTTGCCCCGTCGCTTCGGTGCCCATGCTCAGCGCTTCGACCATCGGGTGTTCCGCCAAAGCCCTGAGCAGCGCGACCAGGTCGGCATCCTCATCCTGTAGCGGTTGCTCGGGCTCGTCTTCCAGCCACTCGACGTCGGCAACGATCAACTGGTCGCGCTGCACCTCGGTGCGCACAACATGGAAACGCCGCCCGCCCTTCACCCGAATGCCCAGCAGGCCATTGTCCTGCTGGTGGAAGTCGGTGATCAGCGCCTCGCACCCCACTCGTGCATAGCCTTCGGGGGCGATGCCGACTTCTTCGCCGTCGAGGATGCACACCACGCCGAAGCCGCCGCCCTGTTTCATGCAGCGACCGATCATGTCCAGGTAGCGCGCCTCGAATATCTGCAAGTCGAGGATGCAATCCGGAAACAACACCGTGTTCAGCGGAAAAAGCGGCAGACTCATAGACATTTCCTTACACCACCATCGACACCGCCAACGGCAGGAACACCGCCGTGGCCACGCCCATCAGACTCATCGCCAGTGCCGCAAAGGCACCGCACTCTTCACTTTCCTGCAAGGCCACCGAAGTGCCGACGGCGTGGGCGGTCATGCCCAGGGCCATGCCACGGGCCTCTGGGCTGTGGACACCGAGGCGGGTCAAAAGACTCGGCCCGAAGATCGCCCCGATCACTCCGGTAATCAACACGAACACCGCCGCCAACGCCGCGACACCACCAATCTGCTCCGCCACCAGCATGGCAATCGGCGAGGTAACCGATTTGGGTGCCATGGTCATCAGGATCATGTGTTCGGCGCCGAACCACCAGCCCAGCAACACCCCCATGCCCGTGGCGACTACACCACCTATCACCAGCGTAGTAAATATCGGCCAGAACAACTGCCGGATCCGTCGCAGGTTGAGGTACAGCGGCACCGCCAGCGCAACAGTGGCCGGCCCGAGCAAGATGCTGAGGATCTCGGTGCTCTTGCGGTATTCGGCGTAACTCAGACCGCAACCGACCAGTACAGCGATGACCAGCAACATGGAGACCAGTACCGGTTGCAGAAAAACCCAACGGGTTTTCTCAAAGGCTGCCAGCACCAATTGATACGCGCCCAACGTAATGCCAATACCGAACAATGGATGATGAATCACCGACGCCCAGGCGCCGTGCCAATCGAAAATCATTGGCCGTCCTCATGATCAGCGTGAGGCTTGACCATGCGCTGCATCAAGACGCCGGCGAAGGCCATCGACAACAGCAGCGACAGCACCAGCGCACCGGTGATCGCCCAGAAATCCGCGGCAATGTCGGCGGCGTAAACCATCACGCCCACGGCCGGCGGCACCAGCAGCAACGGCAGGTAACGCAACAAGCTGCTGGCCGCGAGGTTCAGGGGTTCACCGACTTGACCGCGGATAATCAAATATCCCAGCAGCAGCAATAGACCAATGATCGGCCCCGGCAGTACCGGCAAAAACAGATGATTGAGGGCGGTGCCGAGCAATTGAAACAGCACCAGCCAGGTCAGGCCACGTAACAACATCCACACCTCCCGCGCGCGTTCCCCACAAAGAAGGGGCCCGGCATTATAAGCATGCCAACGCTATGAATCGGCATTCGCCAAAAGCATGGATAGTTGACCGGAGCAATTTGCCATGTTGATCTAAAGTGGTTCGCAGGGAGGTCAAATCCCCCCACCCGAAAACTATAAAACCGATGACCCAAGGAGAGTCTCAATGCCCTATGTTCCAGTTGCAGAGCTCAAAGATTATGTCGGCAAGGAACTCGGACGTTCCGAATGGCTCACCATCGACCAGGAACGCATCAACCTGTTCGCAGAAGCCACAGGTGATTACCAGTTCATCCACGTCGACCCGGTCAAAGCCGCGCAAACCCCTTTTGGCAGCACCATCGCCCATGGTTTCCTGTCGTTGTCACTGATCCCCAAACTGATGGAAGACATCCTCATCCTGCCTGAAGGCGCGAAGATGGTGGTCAACTACGGCCTGGACAGCGTTCGTTTCATCCAGCCTGTGAAGGTCAATTCCAGGGTGCGACTCAAGGTCGACATGAACGAGGTCATCGAGAAGAAACCCGGCCAATGGCTGCTCAAGGCCACCGCCACGCTTGAAATCGAAGGGTCGGACAAACCGGCTTATATCGCCGAGCCACTGTCCCTCTGCTTCGTGTAAAGCATCCCGGATGCGAAGCAGCTCACGCTGTTTCGCGCCGTGTCTGTGCCGTGTCTCTATAAATGCGACACATAGCTGCGGCATACTCGGTCGCCTAATTGCCCGGATCCCGCTATGCGCCCACTTGCACTCCTTGCTCTGACCCTGTTGCTCACCGCTTGCGGCGATGGCGAATCGCTGCTGCCCCCCGATGCCCGCCTGCCGGACGGCGGACGCTATCGCGGTGACCTGGTCAATGGCTTGCTGCAAGGCGAGGGCCGCATCGATTACCCGAACGGCAGCTGGTACGCCGGCCAGTTCGACAAAGGCCAATGGCATGGCCAGGGCGAATGGCATGGCAGCAACGGCGAGGTCTATCGCGGGCAATTCCAGCAAGGGCTATTCGATGGCCAAGGCACCCTGACCACCACTGGCAGCAGCTATACCGGCGGTTTCAAGGCGGGTAGACGCGACGGCGAAGGTACTCTCAAAGAAAACGCCATGACCTACCGCGGCGAATTCAAGGCCGATCAATACTCAGGGCTCGGTCGTCTGGAACTCGAAGACGGCAGCCAGTACCAAGGTCAATTCGCCCACGGCAAACCCAACGGCGAAGGCCAGCGCAGCGATGCCAGCGGCAATCTGTTCACCGGGCATTTCGCCGACGGTCAGCTGGAAGGCAATGGCACCTTCAACAGCGCCGATGGCGATATCTATGTCGGCGGCTTCAAGAACAATCAACTGCACGGCAAGGGCCGCTACGAGAACGCCGATGGCGATGTCTGGCTCGGTCACTTCAAGGAAGGCGTGCTCAGCGGCAAGGGCGAGTTGATCGGCGCCGACGGCAGTCACTACATCGGTCAGTTCAGCGACTGGCGTTTCACCGGTCAAGGTCGCTTGAACCTGGCCGATGGCAGTTTCTACATTGGCCAGTTCGACGGCGACAACTATCAGGGCCAAGGTACTTTGGTGTTGACCGATGGCACCGTGCAGAGCGGCACCTGGGTCAATAGTCAGCGCGTGCGCGACGCCGACGGCAAGCTGCTGCCCGACCCTCTCGAACTCGGCTTGCTGGCTCAGGGGCGCTTGCTCGACGATGCATTGGCCAACGTCCCGGCCTCGACCCCAGCGGTCGAACTGTACACCTTGACCCTGGGCGGCGACGGCAAGCAGAGCGTGTTCCTGCGCGAGTCCGACTACGTCGCCAACATGCTCGCCAGCCGTTTCGGCGCCTTCGGCCAGATCCGCCTGGTCAACCATCGCGATCACCTCGGCGACCGGCCGATGGCCACCCGGGAGAACCTGCGCCGCGCCGCCCAGACCCTGGCCGAGCGCAGCGGCCCGGAAGACTTGCTGTTCATTTATCTGACCAGCCATGGCTCCAGTGAACACGAACTGGTGCTCGACCAGCCCCGCATGGAGCTGGCCGACCTGCCGGCCGACGAGCTCGCCGCCGTCCTCGCGCCCCTGAAGAAGCGTGACAAGATCATCGTGATTTCATCCTGCTATTCCGGCGGCTTCATCCCCGCCCTCAAGGACGAACGCACCCTGATCATGACCGCCTCGCGCGCCGATCGAGTGTCCTTCGGGTGTTCGGAGGAAGCCAACTTCACTTATTTCGGCGACGCGCTGTTCGCCCAGGCGCTGAACCAGACCGACGATCTGGAGCAAGCCTTCAAACTGGCCAGGGCCACCGTGGCCGAGCGTGAACTGGCCGACAATTTCGAAGCCTCCGAGCCGCAAATCTGGGCGCCGAAAACCGTTCTCGCCCACTGGCAATCGTTACGCAAACAACAGGCACGAAAGGCACTGCAAAGTGTCTCTATCAGCAAGGATGAAAAGAGCAACTAAGCTGAATAGTATCAAGGGGGAATTACTATGTACTTGACGCCTCAGCATGTATTGCTTGCCGGAGCTACCGGGTTAACCGGTGAACATTTGCTTGACCGCCTGCTCAACGAGCCAACGATTACACGGGTATTAGCCCCCTCACGCCGGCCATTGGCCGAGCATCCTCACCTGGAAAACCCGGTCGGCGACCCGGCGGTGTTTTTGCCGCAATTGAACGGTCGCGTCGACATTGCCTACTGCTGCCTCGGCACCACGATCAAACAGGCCGGCTCCGAGCAAGCGTTTCGCGCAGTGGACCTGGACATGGTCGTGGCCTTCGCCAAACGTGCACGGGAAATGGGCGCACGGCACTTGATCGTGATCAGCGCCTTGGGAGCCGATCGCAGATCCTCGATTTTCTACAACCGGGTCAAAGGCGAGATGGAACACGCATTGCGCGCGCAGAATTGGCCGCAGCTGACCATTTGCCGGCCTTCGCTGTTGCTGGGCGATCGCGTCGAGCCGCGACTGGGCGAGCGGGTTGCCGGCCCGTTGTCGAAATTGATTCCGGGCAAGTACCACGGCATCGAAGCCTGCCAACTGGCCCGCGCCATGTGGCGCCTGGCGCTGGAAGAGCAGGATGGCGTGCGGATTGTCGAGTCGGATGAGTTGCGTAAGTTGGGCAAGTAATTCAGCGGACCTGTGGCGAGGGGGCTTGCCCCCGTTCGGCTGCGAAGCAGTCGCAAATCCAGGCGACTCAAGAAACGGAGGGCCGCTGCGCGACCCAACGGGGGCAAGCCCCCTCGCCACAGGGCTCTCTTACAATCCACCCGTCGCTTGAAAACTTACGCCAATCACCGTTAACAACGACAGCGGCAACAACAACGTGTCGAGCAAGGCGCTGGCCGGCAGGTCAACACCCGGATAGCTCGGTGCTTCGGCGCCAAATCGGTCCATGGCGCAGCAACCGCCGTTCATCGCATACAAATCCAGACGCGTCCCCGAATACACCACCGGCGCTCCAGGCTTGGCGGCATCGAGGGTGCGCGCGGTGGCGCAGCCCGCCAATTGCAAAGCCAGCAGGATGATCAGCAGCTTATTCATCGCTGCTCAAATGGTGTTCGCCCCAACGCGGCAGCATGTCTTGCGGGATATTCAAACAGTTGAGAATTCGCGCCACGACGAAGTCGATCAAGTCATCAATGGTCTGCGGCTGGTGATAGAAGCCCGGTGACGCCGGCAGAATAGTCACGCCCATGTTCGACAGCTTGAGCATGTTCTCCAGATGAATGCTCGAATACGGCGCCTCGCGTGGCACCAGAATCAGCTGGCGGCGCTCCTTCAAGGTCACGTCGGCAGCCCGTTCGATCAAGTTGTTGCAGGCCCCGGTCGCGATAGCCGACAAGGTTCCGGTGGAACACGGCACCACCACCATCGCCGCTGGCGAGCCAGAGCCCGAAGCCACCGGCGACATCCAGTCTTCCTTGCCGTACACCCGAATCTGCCCGGCGGCGGCACCGGTGTATTCCGTGAGAAAGGCTTGCATCATCTGTGGTTTCGCCGGCAGCGAGACATCGGTCTCGGTGGCCATCACCAGTTGCGCAGCCTTGGAAATCAGGAAGTGCACCTCGCGGTCTTCACGCACCAGGCAGTCGAGCAGGCGCAAGCCGTACTGGGCGCCCGAAGCGCCGGTCATCGCCAGCGTGATGCGTTCCGGGCCGTTGTTCATTGCAGCGCCTCGGCCAGTTTGCCATGCAGGCCGCCGAAGCCGCCGTTGCTCATGATCACCACGTGAGTGCCGGGCTGAGCCTGGCTCTTCACGCGCTCGATGATGCCTTCCAGCGAATCACTGACGATCGACGGCACGGTGCACAACGCCGCAGTGGCACCCAGATCCCAACCGAGGTTGGCCGGCGAATACCAGATCACCTGATCGGCATCGACCACACTTTCCGGCAAGCCATCGCGGTGAGCGCCGAGCTTCATGGAATTGGAGCGTGGCTCGATGATCGCAATCAATGGCGCGTCGCCAATGCGTTTGCGCAGACCGTCGAGGGTGGTGGCGATGGCGGTCGGATGGTGAGCGAAGTCGTCGTAAATGGTGATGCCACGCACTTCCGCGACTTTTTCCATCCGCCGCTTCACGCTTTTGAACGCGCTCAGTGCCGCGATGCCCATCGACGGCACTACGCCGACGTGACGCGCAGCGGCCAAGGTGGCCAAGGCGTTGGCGACGTTGTGTTGACCGGTCATGTCCCACTCGACCACGCCTTGAACGGCGCCTTCGAACATTACTTCGAATTTCGAACCGTCTTCACTGAGCAGTTTGACTTGCCACTGACCGCCGGCACCGGTGGTTTGCACCGGGGTCCAGCAGCCCATTTCGATGACGCGCAGCAAGGCCGGCTCGGTGGTCGGATGAATCACCAGGCCTTCGCTCGGAATGGTCCGAACCAAATGGTGGAACTGCCGCTCGATGGCCGGCAGATCAGGGAAGATGTCGGCGTGATCGAACTCAAGATTGTTCAGGATCGCCGTGCGCGGACGGTAGTGAACAAACTTGGAGCGCTTGTCGAAGAACGCGCTGTCGTATTCGTCGGCTTCGATCACGAAGAACGGCGTATCACCCAGACGCGCCGACACCGAGAAATTCTGCGGCACGCCGCCGATCAGGAAACCCGGGCTCATGCCGGCGTGTTCCAGGACCCAGGCGAGCATGCTGCTGGTGGTGGTTTTGCCGTGAGTGCCGGCAACCGCCAGCACCCAACGACCTTGCAGTACATGATCGGCCAGCCATTGCGGGCCGGAGACGTACGGCAGGCCTTTGTTCAGCACGTATTCGACAGCCGGGTTGCCGCGGGACATGGCATTGCCGATCACCACCAGGTCCGGGGCCGGATCGAGCTGCGCCGGGTCGTAACCTTGGGTCAACTCAATGCCCTGGGCTTGCAGCTGAGTGCTCATCGGTGGATAGACGTTGGCATCGGAGCCGGTCACGTGATGGCCCAGCTCTTTGGCCAGAACCGCCATCGAACCCATGAAAGTGCCGCAAATACCAAGAATATGAATGTGCATAGTCGACCTCGTAAAACATGGCCGCAGGTTAGCGTAGGGAGGGGAAAATCGCACCTTGTGTTTCAAGACAAACACCACAACCCCTGTAGGAGCGAGGCTTGCCCGCGAAGGCGTCCTCGAGTACGCCAAAAGCTTCGCGGGCAAGCCTCGCTCCTACAAAGTCAGGATCCGGTGTATCTAGCGGGCAATACCGTGTTTGCGCAGCTTCCTGTAGAGGGTATTGCGGCTGACGCCCAGTTGTTCGGCGGTGTGGGTCATGTGCCAGCGCTGCTGCTCCAGCACAGTCAGCAACGCCAACCGCTCGGCATCGTCCAGTGGATACTCGGACGATTCTTCAACCACCGACACCGTTACTGCCCGGGCCTGGCGAATCGTCGCCGGCAAATCCTCCAGCCCGATCCGGCCGCCATCACACAACGCTGCCAGGGTCCGCAGCACATTGCGCAGCTGCCGCACATTGCCCGGCCAGGCAAAATCCAGCAAGGCCTGCCGCGCCGGGGCATCAATCAGCACCGTCTCCCCGCCCGCCTCTTCGGCCAGCAAAAAGTCGAGCAACTGTGATTTGTCAGCGCGCTCGCGCAGCGCCGGCAACGCAACCTCCAGCCCATTGAGCCGGTAATACAAATCCTCGCGGAAACTGCCGTCCTGCACCCGTTCAAGCAGATTGCGGTGAGTGGCGCTGATGATCCGCACATTGACCGATTCCGGCTCACCGCCAATCGGCACCACCTGACGGTCTTCCAGCACCCTTAATAGACGAGTCTGCATGCTCAGCGGCATGTCACCGATTTCATCGAGGAACAAAGTACCGCCATCGGCCTGCTGCAACTTGCCGCGCATGCCTTCCTTGCGGGCACCGGTGAAGCTGCCGCCGCGATAGCCGAACAGTTCGCTCTCGATCAGGCTTTCGGGGATCGCCGCGCAATTGAGGGCGACGAACGATTTTTCCGAGCGTTGACTGGCCTGATGCACGGCTTTGGCGAAGGCTTCCTTGCCGGAACCGGTTTCGCCGTTGATCAGCAACGGCACGTCCCGTTCAAACACGCGCAAGGCCTTGCGGAAATCCTCCTGCAACGCGGCATCGCCCAGGCAAATGCCTGACAAGCGCGGACGCTCGGCAACCATCGGGCTTTGCACCACCGGCACCGGAATACTGCGCGGCTGCCCGCGCAATACGGCAAACAACCGCCGCCCGTCACGGGTGCGCAATGGCCAACTGGCGTTGGCATTGACGCTCGCACGGCCGAGCAATTCATCCAGCGAGCAGTCGAAAAACGCCTCCACCGGTTTACCCAACAGCCCACCACGAATATGCCCCAGCAAATTCAGCGCACTCTGGTTCACCGCACAGATCCGCCCTTCCCCGTCAAACGCCAGCAGCCCTTCGCTGAACAGCCCTACGGATTCGGCCTGCAAGTGAAAACGCAGCAACCACTGATTATCGAAGTAACGCAGGAAATAGCAGCTCTCGATCATCTTCGCCGACAGATTGACCAGGGCCATGGTGTGAAACTGGCTCTGACGCGAAACCTCGTGACGCGCCGAAGACACGTCGAGCACCGCCAGCAGCTCGCCATGAGGATCGAACACCGGACTTGCCGAGCAGGTCAGGCCGGTATGTCGGCCACGAAAATGTTCGTCCTGGTGGATGGTCAGGGACTGACGCTCCACCAGGCAGGTGCCGATGCCGTTAGTACCTTCGCAGGCTTCGCTCCAGTCAGCGCCGAGCCAAAGGCCGGCGCGCTCGAAAATCTTCCGTTCGGCGGGCGCGGTGACGCAATTGAGGATCACCCCGCGGGCGTCGGTCAGCAGCACCGCGTGGCCAGCGCCGGAGAGTTGCTGGTGGAGGCTGGTCATTTCGTTGCCGGCGATCTGCAGTACTTGCTGCAAACGTTCGCGGCTTTCCAGCACGCGGCCATGTTCGAGCACCGTCGGCGCCATGGTCAGGGCCGGGTCGAGGTGATAGTCCTCAAGACAACGCAGCCAGGAACGGGCAATGGACGGATCGCTGCCGGGACCGTGCAGGTGGGATTTGCCTTGGGTCACGGTCAGCACTTGCTGGGCATGGCGACTCAAATGGTTGTCGTGCATTTCTTATTATTCTCCCCGAGAGGTGAGTGCTTACCTATATCCACTTCCTGTGGCGAGGGGGCTTGCCCCCGTTCGGCTGCGCAGCAGTCGTAAATCCTGTGTACGCGGTGTATCCGGGAAATCGAGGTGACTGGTTTAGGGGCCGCTTCGCAGCCCAGCGGGGGCAAGCCCCCTCGCCACACAAGCCCCTCACCACACATCGCCCCTCGCCACAGAGGATTACCCGTGTGGCAATTTAAGGCCCAGCATCCTCCAGCCATCGACGCATTGCAATGCTGGCAAGACCCGTCAGTCACACCCTGTGCCACAAACGGTACAAAGTGTCACGGAGGCTGTACCGCAAGCGTCACAAACGCCGCCCATCTGTCCGACAAAAAACACGCAAGGCCTTGATTTACCTGACCTGCAAGGCGCTGGCCCGACCTTTGCTCTACGCTTGATGCAGCGCTTTAGCGCGTCCTCCCTTATAAGCACAAAAGCCAAGGAGAAACCCATCATGCGTTACGCTCACCCCGGTACTGAAGGCGCTATCGTTTCGTTCAAGAGCAAATACGGTAACTACATCGGCGGCGAGTTCGTCGCGCCTGTCAAAGGTCAGTACTTCACCAATACGTCGCCGGTCAACGGCCAACCTATTGCCGAATTCCCGCGTTCCACAGCCGAAGACATCGAAAAGGCCCTGGACGCTGCCCATGCCGCCGCCGATGCCTGGGGCGCCACGTCCGCCCAGGCTCGCTCGCTGGTCCTGCTGAAAATCGCCGATCGCATCGAACAGAACCTGGAACTGCTGGCGATCACCGAATCCTGGGACAACGGCAAGGCCGTGCGCGAAACCCTCAATGCCGATATCCCGCTGGCCGCCGACCACTTCCGCTACTTCGCCGGTTGCATCCGTGCCCAGGAAGGCAGCGCCGCCGAGATCGACGGCAACACCGTGGCGTATCACATCCATGAACCGCTGGGCGTGGTCGGGCAGATCATTCCGTGGAACTTCCCGATTCTGATGGCCGCCTGGAAACTCGCCCCGGCCCTCGCGGCCGGTAACTGCATCGTGCTCAAGCCTGCCGAGCAAACCCCGCTGGGCATTACCGTGCTGATGGAACTGATCGGTGACCTGCTGCCGCCCGGCGTGCTCAACGTGGTGCAAGGCTTCGGCAAAGAAGCCGGGGAAGCCCTGGCCACCAGCAAGCGCATCGCCAAGATCGCCTTCACCGGCTCGACCCCGGTCGGCTCGCACATCATGAAATGCGCCGCCGAAAACATCATTCCGTCCACCGTGGAGCTGGGTGGCAAGTCGCCGAACATCTTCTTCGAAGACATCATGAAGGCTGAGCCAAGCTTCATCGAAAAAGCCGCTGAAGGCCTGGTGCTGGCATTCTTCAACCAGGGCGAAGTCTGCACCTGCCCGTCCCGCGCCCTGGTGCAAGAGTCGATCTACGACGAGTTCATGAAAGTGGTCATGAACAAAGTCCTGCAAATCAAACGTGGCGACCCGCTGGACACCGACACCATGGTCGGCGCCCAGGCGTCCGAGCAGCAATTCGACAAAATCCTTTCGTACCTGGAAATCGCCAAGGGCGAAGGCGCCGAACTGCTGACCGGTGGCAAGGTGGAAAAACTCGAGGGCAGCCTGGCGACCGGGTATTACATCCAGCCGACCCTGCTCAAGGGCACCAACAAAATGCGCGTGTTCCAGGAAGAAATCTTTGGCCCGGTGGTGAGCATCACCACCTTCAAGGACGAAGCCGAAGCCCTGGCCATCGCCAACGACACCGAGTTCGGCCTGGGTGCCGGCCTCTGGACCCGCGACATCAACCGCGCCTACCGCATGGGCCGCGCCATCAAGGCCGGTCGCGTATGGACCAACTGCTACCACCTGTACCCGGCTCACGCCGCGTTCGGCGGTTACAAAAAGTCCGGCGTCGGTCGTGAAACCCACAAAATGATGCTCGATCACTATCAGCAGACCAAAAACCTGCTGGTGAGCTACGACATCAATCCGCTGGGCTTCTTCTAAAAACCGGGGGCGACACCGATGTTTCGGTGTCGCCCTTCAGATGGCAATCGCGAGCAGGCTCGCTCCCACATTGGATTTGGATCAACCCCCAAAAGTTGATTCACCACCTAACCCTGTGGGAGCGAGCCTGCTCGCGATGGCCGTCCTCAACGACACACCAATCATCGCCCTGCCGCTCTGGCATGGGCTTTGCGTGCCCGCATCACACATAAACGCCATACCCGAAAGTCCAACAGATCAAACAATAAAAAAGACAGAGAGGACTTATGACTTCTACTACACAGCTCAAACCCACACTCGGCACCCTGCATTTATGGGGCATTGCCGTCGGCCTGGTGATTTCCGGCGAGTACTTCGGCTGGAGTTACGGCTGGGGCACCGCAGGGACCCTGGGTTTTCTCGTCACCGCCCTGATGGTGGCGACGATGTACACCTGCTTCATCTTCAGTTTCACCGAATTGACCACCGCCATTCCCCACGCTGGCGGGCCATTTGCCTACAGCCGCCGGGCCTTCGGTGAAAAAGGCGGACTGATCGCCGGCATTGCGACCCTGATCGAATTCGTCTTTGCGCCACCGGCAATTGCCATGGCCATCGGCGCCTACCTCAACGTGCAATACCCGGAACTGGACCCGAAAATCGCCGCTGTTGGCGCCTATTTCGTGTTCATGGGTTTGAATATCCTCGGCGTGAGCATTGCCGCCACGTTCGAATTGGTGGTCACCGTGCTGGCGGTCGCCGAGTTGCTGGTGTTCATGGGCGTGGTCGCACCGGGCTTCAGCTTCAGCAATTTCGTACTCAACGGTTGGTCGGGTTCCAACGAATTCACCATGGCCTCGATCCCCGGCATCTTTGCGGCAATCCCTTTCGCGATCTGGTTCTTTCTCGCCATTGAAGGCGCCGCCATGGCCGCCGAGGAAGCCAAGGACCCGAAACGCACGATTCCCAGGGCTTACGTCAGCGGCATTCTGACCCTGGTGTTCCTGGCCATCGGCGTCATGGTGATGGCTGGCGGTGTCGGCGACTGGCGCCAACTGTCGAACATCAACGATCCGCTGCCTCAGGCGATGAAAGCGGTGGTCGGCAACAATTCGACCTGGATGCACATGCTGGTATGGATCGGCCTGTTCGGCCTGGTGGCGAGTTTCCACGGGATCATTCTTGGCTATTCGCGACAGTTCTTCGCCCTGGCTCGCGCCGGTTACCTGCCCAAAGGGCTGGCCAAACTCTCGCGTTTCCAGACGCCGCACCGGGCGATTCTGGCGGGCGGCGTAATCGGCATCGTGGCGATCTACAGCGACGGCCTGATCAACCTGCAGGGCATGACGCTGACGGCTGCGATGATCACCATGTCGGTATTCGGCGCCATCGTGATGTACATCATCAGTATGCTGAGCCTGTTCAAGTTGCGTAAAACCGAGCCAAACCTGGAACGCACCTTCCGTGCACCGGGCTACCCGATCGTACCGGGCATCGCGCTGTTTCTGGCCGTGGTGTGCCTGGTGGCGATGGCGTGGTTCAACACCTTGATCGGGTGTGTGTTCCTCGGGTTCATGGCGGCCGGTTACCTGTATTTCCAACTGACTGCCAAGCAGCGTTCCGACGCGCCGGCGGATGCGATGCTCGAAGGCATCTAATTGCACCGGTGCCGGGCGCACGCCCTATTTGGGAGCGCCCCATTCCTGTAGGAGCGAGGCTTGCCCGCGAAGGCGTCCTCGAGTACGCCAAAAGCTTCGCGGGCAAGCCTCGCTCCTACAGGTCATCAATAAACCAGGAGGACACCATGGCCGTATTTGCCCATACCGTCGGCGCCCAGACCTACCGCTTCGACAGTCTCAAAGACGTCATGGCCAAGGCCAGCCCGGCGCGCTCCGGGGACTTTCTGGCCGGCGTTGCCGCCCTCAATGATGGCGAGCGAGTGGCCGCACAGATGGCCCTGGCTGACATCCCGCTGACTCACTTCCTGCAGGAAGTACTGATTCCTTACGAGGCCGATGAAGTCACCCGCCTAATCATCGACACTCACGATAAACAGGCTTTTAAAGCAGTCAGCCACCTCACTGTCGGCGGCTTTCGCGATTGGCTGCTCAGCGACGCCGCCGACGAACAGAGCCTGCGCGCCCTCGCGCCGGGACTGACCCCGGAAATGGCCGCCGCCGTATCGAAGATCATGCGCGTGCAAGACCTGGTGCTGGTGGCGCAGAAAATCCGCGTGGTCACGAAATTCCGCGGCACTCTGGGCCTGCGCGGCCGGCTCTCGACCCGCCTGCAACCCAATCACCCCACCGACGAACCGGCCGGCATCGCCGCGAGCATTCTCGACGGCCTGCTGTACGGCAACGGTGACGCGATGATCGGCATCAACCCGGCTACCGACAGCATCGCTTCGATCTGCGCCATGCTGGAAATGCTCGATGCGATCATCCAGCGCTACGAAATTCCTACACAGGCCTGCGTGCTGACCCACGTCACCACCTCCATCGAGGCGGTGAATCGCGGCGTTCCGCTGGACCTGGTGTTCCAGTCGATCGCCGGCACTGAAGCGGCCAACGCCAGTTTCGGCATCAACCTCAACGTATTGAAGGAAGGTTATGACGCGGGCTTGAGCCTGAATCGCGGCACGCTGGGCCAAAATCTGATGTATTTCGAGACCGGCCAGGGCAGCGCCTTGTCAGCCAACGCTCACCACGGCATCGATCAACAGACCTGCGAAACCCGCGCCTACGCCGTGGCACGCCATTTCAAACCGTTTCTGGTGAACACCGTCGTAGGCTTCATCGGCCCGGAATACCTCTACAACGGCAAACAGATCATCCGCGCCGGCCTCGAAGACCACTTCTGCGGCAAGCTGCTGGGCGTGCCCATGGGTTGTGACATCTGTTACACCAATCACGCCGAGGCAGATCAGGATGACATGGACACCCTGCTGACCCTGTTGGGCGTGGCCGGGATCAACTTCATCATGGGCATCCCAGGCTCCGACGACATCATGCTCAATTACCAGACCACATCGTTCCACGACGCCCTCTACGCCCGGAAAACCCTGGGCCTGAAACCGGCACCGGAATTTGAACAGTGGCTGGCGAACATGGGCATCTTCACCCAGGCAGACGGCAAAATTCACTTCGGCGACAACCTGCCGCCAGCCTTCCGTCAGGCCATGGCGCAACTGGGATGAGTATTGAGATGGAAAAACCACCTGTCGATCCGCAAAACCCATTGCTGGAACTGCGGCGCCTGACCCCGGCACGTATTGCCCTCGGTCGTACCGGCACCAGTATGCCGACCAGCGCGCAGCTGGATTTCCAGTACGCCCATGCACAGGCCCGGGATGCGGTGCACCTGCCGTTCGACCACATGGGGCTCAGTTCGCAACTGGCCGAGCGTGGACGTGAGAGTTTGCTGCTGCACAGTGCCGCCACGGACCGGAACAGCTATCTGCAGCGCCCCGATCTGGGGCGCAAACTGAGTGATCAGTCAGCGCAGACCCTGCGCGACTACGCGCTGAGCCATCCTGGCGGGGTGGATCTGGCCGTCGTGGTGGCCGATGGCCTCTCGGCATTGGCCGTTCATCGCCACACCTTACCGTTTCTGGCGCGCATGGAAGAACAGACAGCCGCTGAGGGTTGGTCCCTGTCGCCGGTGATTCTGGTGGAACAGGGCCGAGTCGCGGTGGCCGACGAGATTGGTGAGCTGCTGGGCGCAAAAATGGTGGTCATATTGATCGGCGAGCGCCCCGGATTGAGCTCACCAGACAGCCTGGGGTTGTATTTCACCTATAATCCCAAGGTCGGACTGACAGATGCCTATCGCAACTGCATCTCGAATGTCCGGCTCGAAGGCTTGAGTTACGGCATGGCGGCACACCGCTTGCTGTATTTGATGCGCGAAGCCTGTCGGCGGCAGTTATCGGGGGTCAGTCTGAAGGACGAAGCCCAGATTCAGACGCTGGAGTCGGACATTGGTGCGGATATGAAAGGTAATTTCCTACTGAACCCGTCGGCTACCTGAACCGTTTCCGCATTGCGTTTCTATTCAGGTTTCAGGCAGGATCGATGCACGGCCGCCAGGGTTTCCCGTCGCCGTCACCACGTAAGACAGCCACTTGAAGACGAGACCTACCATGCGGATTATTCAAGCGACCCTCGAACACCTCGACCTGCTGACCCCGTTGTTCGTCAAATATCGTGAGTTTTACGGTTCCCTGCCGTATCCGGACTCGTCCCGGGCGTTCCTCGAGAAACGCCTGCGGCGCAAGGAATCGGTGATCTACCTGGCCCTGGCCGATGACGACAACAACAAACTGATGGGTTTTTGTCAGTTGTACCCGAGCTTTTCGTCTCTTTCGCTTAAACGCGTGTGGATCCTCAACGACATCTACGTCGCCGAAGACGCCCGCCGCCAGTTGGTGGCCGACAATCTGATCCGCACCGCGAAAAAAATGGCCAAGGAAACCAATGCCGTGCGCATGCGCGTTTCCACCAGCAGCAATAACGAAGTCGCGCAGAAAACCTACGAATCCATCGGGTTCAAGGAAGACACCGAGTTCAGGAACTACGTGCTGCCGATCAGTGACGGGCTGTAACGCACTAGGACCTTTGTGGCCAGGGAGCTTGCTGCGGCGAGGGGGCTTGCCCCCGTTCGGCGGCGCAGCCGTCGTAAAACCTGAGCATGCGGTGTATCAGAAAAACCGTGACTACCTGGTTTAGGGGTCGCTTCGCAACCCAACGGGGGCAAGCCCCCTCGCCACAAGGATTGTGCAAAGCCAACAGCCCCATGGTCGCCCCATCGACATCCCCCGCTACAAACTCGACGCGTTTTTCACTTGTCACCCCTTATAATGCCCATTCTTCCGGCTCGTAAGAAAAATCACACTTAGCTGTAGTCTTACGCGAAGCCATCCGCACAGGCCTGCAGAGTCGGGCCATCACCACAGGTGCTTTCCATGGATTTCAACCCGATCGACCTTATCCTGCATCTCGATGTTTACCTCGACCTGCTGGTAACTAACTACGGGGCATGGATTTACGCCATTCTGTTTCTGGTGATCTTCTGCGAAACCGGTCTGGTAGTGATGCCATTCCTGCCGGGCGATTCCCTGCTCTTCATCGCCGGCGCCGTAGCGGCCGGTGGCGGCATGGACCCGGTGCTGCTGGGCGGCCTGCTGATGCTGGCGGCGATTCTCGGCGACAGCACCAACTACATAATCGGCCGCACCGCCGGTGAAAAGCTGTTCAGCAACCCGAACTCGAAAATATTCCGCCGCGACTATCTGCAACAAACCCACGACTTCTACGACAAGCACGGCGGCAAAACCGTGACCCTGGCGCGTTTCATGCCAATCATCCGGACCTTTGCCCCGTTCGTCGCCGGTGTCGGCAAAATGCCTTACCCGCGTTTCTTTGCCTTCAGTGTTCTCGGAACCATCCTCTGGGTGGGCGGCCTGGTCACCCTCGGCTACTTCTTCGGCAACGTACCGTTCATCAAGAAAAACCTGTCGCTGCTGGTAGTGGGCATCATCCTGTTGTCGCTGCTACCGATGATCATCAGCGTGATCCGCAGCCGCCTCGGGAATGCCGCGTCCAAAGCCGAACCCCGCTGACTCACGATGTGGTCCCTTAGCGCCTGGCGACGCCAGCGCACCCTGGCCAGGCATCCGATTGCCGACGACATGTGGCAACGGGTGCGCCATCACCTGAGCTTTCTCGATGGCCTCAGCGCAGACGAAGACCAGTGGCTGCGGGAAGCCTGCGTGCTGTTCCTGCAAGACAAACACCTGACCGCCCTGCCCGGCGTCGAGCTTCACCAGGAGCAACGCCTGCTACTCGCCGCCCAGGCCCAATTGCCGCTGCTGCACCTGGGCGATCTGAACTGGTATCAGGGCTTTCACGAAATCATCCTCTACCCCGATGATTTCCTCAGCCCCCAGCGCCATCGCGATGCCAGCGGCGTTGAACACGAATGGGACGGCGAACACAGCGGCGAAGCCTGGCAGCAAGGCCCGATCATCCTAGCCTGGCCCGGCGTGATGGCCAGTGGTGGCTGGGAAGGCTACAACCTGGTGATCCACGAACTCGCGCACAAACTCGACATGCTCAACGGCGACGCCAATGGCCTGCCCCCGCTGCATGCCGACATGCGCGTCAGCGACTGGGCCAGGGTCATGCAAGAGGCCTATGACGACCTCGACCGGCAACTGGATCGCAACCCAGACGCGCAAACCGCCATCGACCCGTACGCGGCGGAAAACCCCGCCGAGTTCTTCGCCGTCACCAGCGAATACTTCTTCAGCGCCCCGGATTTGCTGCACGAGGCTTATCCACAGGTTTATGAGCAACTGAAGCTGTTTTACCGCCAGGACCCGTTGGCCCGGTTGCGGCAACTTCTGGCCGAGAACCCGGTCTATCAGGCACACGACTAAGGTCTACACGACCTCTGGCACATAGCAACGGTGGCGGAATATGCCTATAATCGCCGCCACTTTTTGGTCAATCCGGCCAAGTGTTTTTGGTCAACTAACGGGGGCACCGCCCAATGAGCTACAGCAAGATTCCGGCTGGCAAAGACCTGCCGAACGACATCTACGTCGCGATCGAGATCCCGGCCAACCACGCGCCGATCAAATACGAAATCGACAAAGACAGCGATTGCCTGTTCGTTGACCGTTTCATGGCCACCCCGATGTTCTACCCGGCCAACTACGGTTACATCCCGAACACCCTGGCTGACGACGGTGATCCCCTCGACGTGCTGGTCGTGACCCCTTACCCGGTTGCCCCAGGTTCGGTGATCCGCGCACGTCCAGTCGGCATCCTGAACATGACCGACGACGGCGGCGGCGATGCCAAAGTGATCGCGGTTCCACACGACAAGCTGTCCCAGCTGTACGTCGACGTGAAGGAATACACCGATCTGCCTGCGCTGCTGATTCAGCAGATCGAGCACTTCTTCGCGAACTACAAAGATCTCGAAAAAGGCAAATGGGTGAAAATCGAAGGCTGGGCCGGCGCAGATGCCGCCCGCGACGCGATCACCAAGTCGGTTGCCGCTTATAAAGGCTGAGAAGCCGCGGTAAGCTTCTAGCTGCGACGGTTGAAGAAGACCCCGGTTGATCCGGGGTTTTTTGTGGGCGCTCCGCCCAGACACTGACCTTTAACGGTACGTGGAACGCTTCTTGGCTTCGGTTTTTGCCTGTTTAATTTCCACTAAAAGCGCCTTACATCCAGTCTTAAATTTCCCTCGAAATTTGAACGGATCGTTTATTCAAACCCCCATCCTGCGCCAGTAGACTCGTGTTTATGAAAAAGAACACTAGCGGCCCACGATTTAAAGCGCTCCTTGAAGCAGCGAAAATCACAACCACAGGATTTGCCGCTTTCTTCGACACGGAAGCGCAAAATATCCATAACTGGTACACCCGCGGTGTGCCCGCCTACCGCATGGAAGAGGTCGCTAGACTACTGTCTGTAAACAGCGACTGGCTGAAAACCGGCGAAGGCCCGAAAGAGTCCTCACGCCTGCGCGTGCTCGACGAGTCCGGCAACACCTTCGACGCCCAGGCCATCCGCGGCATCTATACGGTGATCGAATCCATCGACGTCGAGCTGCCCTTCTACATAGAAACCGCCACCGCCCCGGGCTCCAACAAAACTCACGTTATCAAAGACCCCAGCCAATCCATCCGCCTGCCCCGCAGCCACCTGGACTCCCTGGAAATCAACCACGCCGACGCTATTTGTACCCACATGATCGGCAACAGCATGGGCGAAAAGATTGAAGATGGTTCGACGCTTGCGATCGACCGCGGGCTTACCCAGGTTATTGATGGGGAGATTTATGCGATCGAGCACGACGGGATGTTACGGATCAAATACCTGCACCGAATGCCGGGGAATGCGTTGCGGTTACGCAGCTATAACAAAGCCGAGTATCCAGACGAGATATTCAATGCCGAGCAGATCGACAAGCAAAACATCAGGGTATTGGGGTGGGTATTCTGGTGGTCGACGCTCAACAAACGCCGGCCGTCGGTACCGTTCCTATAAGCACGCACCCGGTGATCCACTGTGGCGAGGGGGCTTGCCCCCGTTCGACTGCGCAGCAGTCGCAAACCATTCACTATGGCGGACACTACGCTTACCGGATTTACGACTGCTTCGCAGCCGAACGCAGCCTTCGGCAGCTGCTACACCTCTCCGCAATCGCCCTATCCCACACGCCAAGCTGGGAATTCCTCAAAAAAATCAGTATGCTGCGCCCCACATTTGCGCATCGACCCTTCTTCAGGCTCAGATCGCACCGACAAGGCAGATGACTTTCTCGCCAAGTCCCACAGCCGGACGCAAGATCCGGGTGTACGTTTTGAAGGCTGGCGCGGTTTACCAAAAATAAACCAAGCCAGTCCCCGAGAAGCCGGCCACAAGCCGGCTTTTTAATGTCTTTTTGAAAGCCACCCTCTTCTACTGAAAATCGCGACAGCCTTGCTAGATCAAGGGTTTCAGCCTATTTTTGCTCCTGTGACTTCCTTTTTCATCCATCGTCTTCCACAGCCAAGTGGGGGATCAAGTGGGGGACCAGAGGACAGAAAAGATGGGTAAGCTGACCGCAAAGTATGTCGAAAATGTGACCGAACCAGGCACCTACGAAGACGGTGAAGGGCTGCGCCTTATCGTCAAAGCTACGGGGCGAAAAAACTGGGTGCTGCGGTTTCAGCTACACGGCAAACGACGAGAGATGGGATTGGGTGGCTACCCCCAGTTCGATCTAAAAAAGGCCCGCACGGCCGCCTATGAAAACAAAGTCCAGATCCTCAAAGGCACTGACCCACTCGCAAAACGACAGGCTGAACAAGCCGCTCAACGGGAAGCTGAACGCCGAGAATTGGCGCAGCTGATTACTTTTGAGAAATTGGCCGCCGACTATCGAGATGCCCATGGTTCGAGCTGGTCGGAGAAATGGCGCAAGGGCTGGCTAAGGAAACTCGAACTCTATGCTTTCCCTACTATAGGGAAGCTGTCAGCTGACCAGGTCGAAACCAAACACCTGATCAAGGCACTGCAACCACTATGGGCAACCAAAACGCGGACGGCTGACGAAGTACGTGGGCAAATCGAACAGATCCTGGATGCCGCCAGAGCCCGAGGTCTCAGGACTGGAGAGAATCCGGCACGCTGGCGCGGCCATCTGGAAAACCTGCTCAGCCGGCATGAGAAGAAGAAAGCTCGCAAACGCCAACATCACCCGGCACTGAAATGGCAGGATCTTCCAACACTAATGGAAGCCTTGCGTAAGGACACCAGCCACGTTTCTGCCGCTGCTCAGTTACTGATCCTAACCGGCGCTCGCTCGCATATGGTCCGATTCGCACGTTGGGATGAGTTTGACTTGGAGTCGGGTCGATGGTCTCTGCCTGATGAGCGCATGAAAACACGGCAAGCGTTCGCGATCCCCTTGGCTCCGGAAGTGGTTTCACTTCTGAAGAACCTTCCGAAAATCAACACCAGAAGTCCCTACGTTTTCCCCGGCCACGGTCGAAGCGGCGTGATGCACGCTAATGGCATTCGCAATCTGCTACATGCACTGGGTTATGAGCACATCACTCGTCATGGTTTCCGCTCAACCTTCCGGGATTGGGCTGGTGAAATGACCCCTTTCCCAAGAGATATCTGCGAGCTCGCGCTGGCCCATGACGAACGCGGGGAAACCGAAAGCGCATACTCTAGATCAGACTTTTTTGATAAGCGACGGGAGCTGATGCACGCGTGGGCCATCTACGCTACATCCACACCTGAACACGCGGATGAGGCACTACGCGATACATCGGGGAAATAATGAGGCGGCACCGCTGAATGCGTCGAACCTTGGGGCGCATCTATCAAGGCGACAATCCCGCAACTGCGGCGAAATCAACATCGGTGTAGGACCACGAGATCTATGGTTACCGACTAAAAAAAGCCAGGTCCCTTTAAGCAGGGATGCGTAGCCTCCCTGCTTAAAGGGACCTCACTTAAAAAATCTAAAGCCCACACAACTGTCTGTGGAAAACCACGGATTTCCACCGGTGGATAATTTCATCCACAGCCGCAGAGTTCCCGAAAATTCGAGCCTTGACCCAAATTATCCACAGGCGTAGAAAAGATCGGGCAAAGCGCTGTCGTTGACAGCAACCCAGGTAGCCAGAACCTTTAAGGCTACACCACACCGTGGTGGTTCTCCCAAAGTGCGATTAGCGTCCGGCGGCTCGCACAGTCACTCACCGAGTGATGGATGCCTACTTCAGATCATTGCCATTGCGGCAAATACATCCCCCCTACCCAGCTGCCCTGCAGCAACCTATCCGCTTGGCCATTTCACTGCGCCAACCTGCGCCCGTCTCTTTCTTCTGGAAAGAGACGGGCGCTCCTACCGCTGCTGCAGCCCATCTCGTACAAGGCTTTGCGGCATTTCCCCTCGTGACAATCGGCGTGACAAACACCGAAGTCACCAGCAACAGCGATGCAGATGATGGTGCCGCAGCCCACGGAATGGGCTGCACCTGACTGACAGTCAGGCATGCCCCAGTCATCGCATCACTGCCTTCACCCGACTCAGGATCTCGCGGCACCGGTCTCGTCAGCCAGTGCAGCCTCTACCCGCCCACTTCTTCGGAGGTGTTCAGGAGGCCAGATCATGAAATGCCCAAGCTCCCGGTCGTAAAGAGCCGTCAGTCCCGCGTTAGTGGACAACCCTCACAGGCCGCAGGGGCCTTGATCCCTGATAACACTCAACATTCTTGGCGGGATGACGTGAGGGAAGGCTTCAAGGTTTTGTCCTCGAGAGGAGTTTGATCATGGCACTGCTGGGCAGCCGAGATGGGCGCAATTTTGGCTATGGTCGGCAACTGAGTTACGCCGGACCGCAGGCGCTGCGCTACCTGCTTGGCGGCGGGCATTATGGGACGGTCATGCAGCCTTTGCCCAGCACTCTCAATTTCCGGCCGCATAACCGCATCCAGTACTGCCAGAAAGCTTGCTGATGCATCCTGGGTTAGAATCCTGCCCATCATTTATATCCCCTTGGGAATCCGTCGCTCACAGAGCGACGAAAAGGAAATTCGTAATGCCCCTCACGCTTCAGCAACTGGAACGTCACCTGTTCAAGGCCGCCGATATTCTGCGCGGCAAGATGGATGCTTCGGAGTTTAAGGAATACATCTTTGGCATGCTGTTTCTCAAACGCTGCTCTGACGTGTTCGAGGAGCGTTACAAGGAGGTGTTGGCGCAGGAGCTCCAGGCAGGCAAGAGCCAGGCCGAAGCCTTTGTCTCTGCAGAAAATCCGCGCTGGTACAAACGCGATGGCGGTTTTTGGGTGCCCAGCTCCTCGCGCTTCAAACACCTGCTCAACGAGGCGCACATCAATGTCGGTAATCTGCTCAATAAGGCGCTGGCGGGTATTGAGGGGAATAACGCTTCTTTGGAAGGGGTGCTGGAGCACATTGACTTCACCCGTAAGGTCGGCCAGAGCAAGATCCCCGACATTAAGCTTCGTCAGCTGATCAGCCATTTCAGTCTAGTGCCTCTGTGCAACTCAGACTTCGAGTTTCCCGACCTCCTCGGCGCTGCCTACGAATACCTGATCGGCGAATTCGCCGACTCTGCCGGCAAGAAAGGGGGTGAGTTCTATACCCCGCGGTCGGTGGTGCGCTTGATGGTTCGTCTGCTCAAACCAGCGCTGAAACACGACATCTATGACCCCTGTTGCGGCTCGGGCGGCATGCTGATCGCCGCCAAGGAATATATTGACGAGCACGGCGAGGATGGCCGCAAAGCCAACTTGTTCGGCCAAGAGTTCAACGGCACCGTTTGGTCCATCGCCAAGATGAACATGCTGCTGCACGGCATCAGTACGGCAGACCTGCAAAACGATGACACCTTAAGCGACCCGCGCCACTTGGAAGGCGGCGAACTGCTGCGCTTTGACCGCATCCTCACCAACCCGCCGTTCTCGATAAACTGGGGCCATACCGAGAAAGATACCAACGGCCAGCCTGCCTGGAGTCCGGAGCACCCGGAGCGTTTCAAATACGGACAGGTGCCACTGGGCTCCAAGAAGGCCGATTTAATGTTCCTTCAACACATGCTCGGCGTCTGCCGTGACGAAGGTATGGTCGCCACAGTTTTGCCCCACGGAGTGCTGTTCCGTGGAGGGGAGGAGAAAGGCATCCGCGCAGGCATCATCAAGGATGACCTGCTCGAAGCGGTGATCGGCCTGCCGGCCAACCTGTTTTACGGAACCGGCATCCCCGCCTGTATCCTGATCCTGCGCCAACAGAAGCAGGACGGTGCCAATCGCGTCAGCGGCAAGCCGACCGACCGCCAGGGCAAAGTGCTGTTTATCAATGCCGATCGAGAGTACTTCGAGGGCCGCGCGCAAAACTTCTTGCTGCCAGAACATATCGAGAAGATTGCCACTGCCTTTGATGAATTTCGCCAGATCGATGGCCTGTCCGATATCGTCGACCTCGCCACGCTGCGCGATCACAACTACAACCTGAATATCCGCCGCTATGTGGACAACGCCCCTGCGCCAGAACCCCACGACGTGCGTGCCCACTTGGTTGGCGGCATACCCAAGTCCGAAGTGGCAGCCAAAGCCGGACTTTTCCGGGCTCATGGCCTAGACCCGCAGGACTTGTTCATCGTCCGTGACGAACGCTATTTTGACTTTCGCCCAGAACTGAACAACCGCCAAGCGCTCAAGCCAGCCATTGAGGACAATGTCGGCCTGCAAGCCAAAGAAACCAAAATTCGCGACGCCTTCAAAAACTGGTGGGAAGAGCACAGCCCACGCATCACCGCCCTGGCTGGGCAAATGGACAACAGCAACAGTCTGGTCAGCCTGCGCAGCGAACTGTTGCAAAGCTTTAGCCAGTCGCTGGAAAACATTGGCCTGCTCGACCCCTTTCAGGTGCGCGGCATCATTGCCGGCTTCTGGTATCAGAGTAAATATGACTTCCTTACCCTAATGGCCCGTGGTGCCACGGGTGTGGTTGATGCTTGGCGCACTAGTATCGTCACCGCCCTGGAGGACAAAGCCAGCAAGGACAGCCCGCTGGAGCACAAGCTGGTCAAGTTTCTGCTCAGCGACTTCGTGACCAAATTGGCCGAACTGGACGGGAAGAAAGCTGAGTTGGAAAGTCAGCTCAAGGCCCCAGTCCCAGCCAAAGACGAGGATGAGGTCGAAGCTGAAGGCGACGAGGAAAACATCGTTGACGAGGCTCAGCTCAAAGCGTGGAAGGACGAACTGACCAAGGTGAAAAAGCAGCTCAAAACCAAGAATGAAAGCTTTACCAGCCACCTAAACAAAGCCGTCGACGGACTGACTCAGGAGGCCGCTGCCGAACTTCTGCTGACCATACTGCACAACGACATGCAGGCTATCGTCGACCGCTATATCTCTGTTCAGCGCAAGCAATTAGTCGCGGCCGTTGAAAACTGGTGGGACAAGTACCGCGTGACCCTTGCCGAGATTGAACACAAACGCAATACGGCGGAACAGACATTGCAGGGTTTGCTGAAGGAACTTGGATATGTCTGAGGTTTCACTTTCAACGATAGCCAAGGTAAACCCTGCTATTCGAATACCCCATGATTTACCCGCCAATGATGAAGTGTCCTTTATTCCGATGAGCGATGTATCCGAATCAGGAGACTGGACTACACAACAGACACGGCCCCTGAGATCGGTGACAACAGGATTTACTGCCTTTGAAGACGGTGATGTGCTCGTAGCTAAAATCACACCTTGCCTTGAGAACGGCAAAGGTGCCTACGTACGCGGATTACGTAACGGAATCGGCTTCGGAAGCACGGAATTCCATGTGCTCCGGGCAAAACCAGGCATCGATCCACGTTTTGTTTTTCACGTTACGCAAAGCCAGCGTTTCAGGCGTGCAGCGGAAAGACAGATGGTCGGATCCGCAGGACAACAGCGCGTGCAGCGCCAGTTTTTTGATGAGTTCTTTGTTAGGGAATTTTCCTCTGACGAGCAAACGCTTATCGCCAAAATCCTCGACACCCTCGACAACACGATCCGCGCAACCGAGGCGATCATCGACAAACTCAAGATCGTCAAACAGGGACTGCTGCACGACCTGTTGACCCGGGGCATTGACTCCAACGGCGAACTGCGCCCGCCACAGAGCGAAATGCCGCAGCACTATAAGGAGTCGCCGCTGGGGTGGATCCCAAAAGAATGGGAGGTAAGGTTGCTTGACTCCGTTGCTGTACGTGGCAGCGGGCATACCCCCAACAAGAACATTGCGTCATATTGGAATGCTGGCATTAAGTGGGTTTCTTTAGCTGATTCACATAACCTCGACAAGATTTTCATCCACGAAACTGACAAGGAAGTCAGCGAGCTTGGCATAGCCAATTCGTCCGCTGTAGTTCATCCAAGCGGAACAGTCATTCTATCTCGTGACGCTGGCATCGGAAAAAGTGCCATTCTGGTAGGCAATATGGCAGTAAGTCAGCACTTCATGGCTTGGCGATGTGGAGAAAAGATGAACAATTTGTTCTTGTATTTCTACTTGCAGCGTGAAAAGCCGAAGTTTGAAAGCATCGCCATTGGAAGTACGATCAAGACGATTGGACTTCCATTTTTCAAAAGCTATAACGTCGTTGTACCTCCACGGTACGAGCAAGATCAGATCGTCGCTATCTTGATGACGACCGAGCAAAACCTGACCGATCATTCTTCGGAACTGGACAAGCTGAAGCAGCAAAAAGTCGGCCTAATGGACGACCTTCTCACCGGCCGCGTACGCGTCACACCTCTACTGGAAGGCGCCACCACCCCATGACCGACTCTCGCCCCATCTCGCTAATCGATCCTCCCGGTGGCTACACCGTCTGGCTGGCCGAACTGAAAACCCGCATTCACCACGCCCAGCAGCGTGCAGTGCAGACAGTCAACCGCGAGTTGGTGCTGCTCTACTGGCAGATCGGCCACGATATCCTCGAACGTCAAAGTCGCGAGGGTTGGGGTGCCAAGGTCATCGAGCGACTGGCTCACGACCTGCGCACGGCCTTCCCCGATATGAAAGGCTTTTCCCGCGCTAACCTGATGTATATGCGCGCTTTTGCCGAGGCATGGCCGGACGCTGAAATTGTCCAACAGGCTGTTGGACAATTGCCGTGGGGCCATAATTTGGTACTGCTCGCCAAGCTGAAAGATTCGCAGCAACGGCTGGCCTATGCCCAAAGAGCCGTCGAATACGGATGGTCGCGCAGCGTGCTAAGCATGCACATCGAAACCCGCTTGCTGGACCGCGAAGGTCAGGCACAAACTAACTTTGCTACGCAGCTGCCGGCTCCGAACTCGGACCTGGCTCAGCAGACGCTGAAAGACCCCTATGTCTTCGACTTTCTCGATGTAAGCCGGGAGGCGAACGAGCGTGAAATCGAACACGCCCTAGTGCAGCATGTCACTCGTTTTTTGCTGGAACTGGGCGCAGGGTTTGCCTTCGTTGGGCGGCAAGTGCCGTTGGAAGTGGGTGGCGACGACTTCTTCATCGATCTGCTGTTCTATCACCTCAAGCTGCGCTGCTACGTGGTCATTGAGCTGAAGGCCGACAAATTCAAGCCTGAGCATCTGGGCCAGTTGGGCTTCTACCTGACGGCCGTGGATGCGCAGATGAAGGGCGAACATGATGCCCCCACTATTGGCCTACTGCTGTGCAAGAGCAAAAACAAGGTAGTGGCTGAGTATGCCCTGCGCGACAGCGCCAAACCCATGGGCGTCGCGGAGTATCAATTGATGGAGGCGCTGCCAGCTGAGCTGCAAAACACCCTGCCCAGCATCGAGCAGATCGAGCAGGAGCTGGCTGATAATTGAGTGTTTATGAACTGACATCAGCCCGTATGGGCGCCAGGTAAATCTGATGGAGTCGGGTGAGATCGGATAGATTTCATCCATTGAAAATGGAGTAGTGAGATGGGCTGGGAACTGGACGACGTTGAGCAACCCTTTGTCACACAGCTGCAAGGACTGGGCTGGACACACATCGAGGGCAGTCTCGACATCCCGGCCTTGACGGGTCGCAACACCTTTGCCGAAGTCATTCAGGAAGCCCAGCTGCGCGAGCGGCTGCGGACCATTAACCTGCGCGATGGAGAAACCTGGCTGGATGACGAGCGCATCAGCGAGGCTGTTTCAGCCATCACTCGCCTGGGCACCGCCAAGCTGATGGAAGCCAACCAGAAGGCCACCGAGCTACTGCTCAAGGGCATCACGGTGGACGGCCTTCCTGGTTGGGATGGCGGCCGTGGGCAGACGATCCAGTATATCGACTGGGAGACGCCGACCAACAACCGCTTCACCGTGATCAATCAGTATCGGGTGGACTGCCCGCCAGGCTACAACAGTGGTAAAAAATTCATCGTTCCCGATCTGGTGTTGCTGGTAAACGGCATTCCACTAGTTGTGGTGGAATGCAAGAGTCCATCCATCCCCGAGCCTTTGACAGAGGCCGTGGACCAACTACGCCGTTACAGCAACCAACGCAAGGCGGCCTTCGAAGTTGAGGACAACGAAGGCAACGAAGCGTTGTTCGCCAGCGTACAGTTACTGATCGCCAGCAGCTTCGACGAGGCGCGGGTCGGCTGCATCGGCTCTGGCTTCGCTCATTTCGCTCAGTGGAAAACGATAGTCGGACCGGACGGCCAGGGCAGCGAACAGGAAGTAGCAAGCGGGCTGAGCAAATCCGTTTTGTCCGAGCAGGAGCGGCTGATTGCCGGCCTGTTGTCCCCTGCGCACCTGCTAGATGTGTTGCGGCATTTCATGCTGTTTATGCAGGTCAGCGGGCAGACCATCAAGACCGTCTGCCGCTACCAGCAATACCGTGCTGTAAACCGTGCCATCACCCGACTGAAGACCGGACAGACCCGCCACGAGCATGGCGAACACGACCAGCGAGGCGGTATCGTCTGGCATACCCAGGGTTCTGGCAAGAGCCTGACCATGGTGTTTCTGGTACGCAAGATGCGCACGGACACACAACTACGTCGTTTCAAAGTCATCGTGGTGACCGACCGCAAAGACTTGCAGAGCCAGTTGTCGGCAACTGCCACGCTGACCGGCGAACTGCCGGAAGTGGCTTCCAGCACCGAGGGTGTGAAGGCGCTGGCTCGGCGTCAGGGACCGGGACTGATCTTCGCCACTATCCAGAAGTACCGAAGCTCTGAACTGGAAGACGAAGCACTGTCCGACGAGAAAGATCTGCCCGAAACGCCTGACGCAGGGCTCAAGGCTGCCGAAAGTCGCGGCGCCTACCAGGTCAGTAGGCCCATCGAAGTATTGAATAGCGACGAGAGCATTCTGGTGCTGGTGGACGAAGCGCACCGTACCCAGGCCGGCGACCTACAGGCCAGCCTGATGGCTGGAATGCCAAATTGCGCACGCATCGGCTTCACCGGCACGCCGATCATCATGGGCGACAAGAAGCGCACCCATGAAATTTTCGGTGCATTCATCGACAAATACACGATCAAGGAAGCCGAAGCCGATGGTGCTACGGTGCCAGTGCTCTACGAAGGGCGCACAGCCCATGGCGCGGTCAAGGACGGTGCCAGCCTGGATGAGCTTTTCGAGGATCTCTTCCGCGAACACAGTAGCGAAGAGCTGGAGTTGATCAAGAAGAAATACGCCACCAAGGGCCATATCTTCGATGCCCCGGCGCTGATCGACGACAAGGCGCGTGACATCCTTCGCCACTACGTCACGAATATCCTGCCCAACGGCTACAAAGCTCAGGTAGTGGCTTACAGTCGGCTGGCCGCCATTCGTTATTTCAGCGCCTTACAGAGCGCTCGTGACGAACTGCTGAACGAGGCAGAAGCGCTGCCAGCCGCCGAAAAGATGCTCGACGATGAAGCCCTGTGCCTGCGCCCACCCAAAGTGCAGGCACGCATCCAGGCCTGGCGCTACCGCGACACGCTACGTAGCCTGGAATTCGCCGCGATTATTTCCGGTAGCAACAATGACGACTCGTCGTGGAAAATCTGGACCGACGGCGGGAAGCACGAACAACTGATCAAGCGCTTCAAAAAGCCGCTACGGCATGAACAGCCGGGCAAGGCTGATCCGCTAGCCTTCCTGATCGTAAAGTCGATGCTGCTGACCGGCTTCGACGCCCCCATTGAAGGCGTCATGTACCTGGACCGACCGATCAAGGAGGCCGAACTTCTGCAGGCCATTGCTCGCGTGAACCGTACTGGCCATGGCAAGCGTTGCGGTATCGTGGTGGACTACTATGGCGTGGCCAACCACCTAAAAGAAGCCTTGGCGGCCTATGCCGACGAGGATATCGAGGGTGCGCTGGTCAGCATCAAGGACGAGGTACCAATCCTGCGAGATCGCCATCTGCGAGTAGTGGACGTCCTGCGCCGCCAGGGTGTCGAGTCGCTGGACGATACCGAAGTCTGCTTAGCCGCCCTCGATCAGGAGAAAGTGCGGGCAGAGTTCGCAGTCAAACTCAAGGCCTTCCTCGCGTCGCTCGATACCATCTTGCCGCGCCCAGAGGGATTGCCCTTTATCAAGGACGCCAAACGTCTGGCCTATATCCACGCTCGCGCCCGCAATCGTTACAAGGACCTGCCCGTGCTAGGCAAAGATATCGGGGCCAAAGTGCGCAAACTGATCGATGACCACGTCATATCACTGGGTGTCGATCCGAAAATTCCACCCATTCAGCTGACCGATGCTGATTTCGAGAAGCAACTATCACGCAGCGCCAACGACCGCGCCAAAGCCTCGGAAATGGAGCACGCCATCCGCTCGCACATCCGCAAACATGCAGATGAAGACCCGGTACTGTTTCGCAAACTGTCCGAACGACTGAACGACATCCTCAAGTCGCTTGATGAGCAGTGGGACGCACTGGTCGCTCAACTGCAGAAAATCATTTCCGACCTGCGTTCGGGACAGATCAACGATGACACTACTCCGACCGATCTTCCCGAGCATTACGCGCCCTTCCTGCGCACCGTATTGGAGGTCGTCTGTGCCGAAGCGGACCCGCAGCCGGCTGAACTGATACGGCTGAAAGATGTGACTGTGGAGTTGGTCGATCTGCTGGTTGATGAACTGCAGAGCCACCGGGACATCTGGAGTCCTCGCAAGCGAGTAGCGCAGGAAGACCTCACCGGCCGACTGTTCGACCACCTGATGCTTTTGCGGCCGCCGCTTGTCGATGCCGACACCGCCGGGATACTGGCCGACCGGCTATTGGATCAGGCTCGGGCCAGCCACGACAAGCTGATGCAGGTGTAAGCATGACGGCCAGCCTGACGGTAAACGATCTGTGTCTGACGCTGCGTCGCAGTGCCCGGCGCAAAACACTACAGATCACCGTCGAACGTGACGGCACGTTGGTGCTCTCAGCACCGCCTGAGGCAGACGAAGAATCGCTGAGCCGATTCGTGCAGGAAAAAAGCTTTTGGATTTACTCTCGCCTGGCCGAGAAGGAGCGCCTGCTACGTGCGGTGCCAACCAAGGAGTATGTGGATGGCGAAGGATTCCTGTACCTCGGACGCAGTTACAGGCTCAAACTGGTCGACGAGCAGGAGGTGCCCTTGAAACTGACTGGGGGACGCTTTCTGCTGCTACGCAGCCAGCTGCCACAGGCGAGGGACCACTTTATTCGCTGGTACAGCCTGCATGCCCGGAACTGGCTCGCCTTGCGGGCAAAGGAGTACCAAGGACGTTTGGACGTTTCCCCCGGAGGGGTGCGGGTGCAGGATCTTGGCTATCGCTGGGGCTCATGCGGCAAAGGTGACATCCTGTATTTCCACTGGAAGAGCATCCTTCTGCCCAAGCGCATCGCCGAATATGTCGTGGTCCATGAAATGGTCCACCTACACGAGCCGCACCACACCCCAGAGTTCTGGCTACGGCTCGAGCGCGCTTTGCCCGAATACGCACAGCGCAAGGAATGGCTGGCTGAGCATGGGATTGAGGTGGAAGGGCTATAAAAGGTCGGAATGCGCGGAGCCTCCACGACTGGTGTTACTCAACCCTCTCAGAAGGTCGTCAAGCAGGCTTTTCTATAAGTTCAATTGCAATGGACAGCCCGAACTGACGGATTCGCTCACAAGCTGCCTGCAGGCTGACTTTACTAAAAAATGGCAAGTCAATCGATCCATCGGCATATGGCTTTCGCATAATTCCATAAACCACGGTGTAGTCTTGACGAGGAAATTTGCTGGCTTTACCAGAGGGTAAGAAAGCTTCAAATCCTCCGCCTTTTTTTCTAACCACTTCGCGCAGTTTCGAACGGAAATCCGCATCGCTTACCAGCGCCTCAGCACTCACCACACCCTGAGACCACAAATGACTGATGGGACCCGAAGAATGACCATCCTTTAGGTGTATGAACTCTCTATTTTTCGAGTAAAAGTCACAGGGCTCAATGTTCGCATAACGCACCCCTTGCGGATTAATTTTTGTCTGGTCAAGCATCAGTATATCTGGCCGATTTTTAACTAGGTCCTCAATCAGCTCTCTTTCGTTTCTGCACCCAGTTGCACCAATCAAACTCACTTGTTTGAGGCTATTGAAGTGTGCTTCAACTCGAGCTCTGAAACCCTTTTCAACCCGATACCATTTCCCAGCAAAAAGAACATGATAACGGTCCGCCCCTTGCTTACCCAGTGACGTTTCGAACGTAAAGCAGTCGTAAACCCTCCAACGCTCGTTGAACTCACCACTTGCATCCTTCTGCGCTCGGATTCGATGATTTTTCTTGATCAGATCAATATCATCAGTACAACCACAACGGTTTAACTCTGACACATAGTCTTCGATAGAAAGATCGTTGAAATTTACGCCATGACTACCAAAGCCGTTGTAGTGAAGTTGTCCACCCTCAGTGTAATTAACAATCTCCGGCGGGGCCATGTGCAGTTCGTTGGTGCCACCCTGGCGTAGCTCATCCAATGCCTGAAACAGTTTTGCATCAAGCCTCGTCAGAGTTGCTTTGAGGGTAACAACCTGCATGTTATCCACCCAAGCAAAATCATTGCGATAACGCTTTGCACTAAATGAATCGAGAATTTCCTCACATTTAGATTCAAGGCCGTCCGCCTCTACTTCACAAGTAATGGAGAGCGCATCCTTACCAGCCACGAATTTTGCAAAAAGTCGATCAGTCGGTGTACCACCTGCGACTCGCGCCAGGTCACGAAGCAGATCAACCCCGAAAGCCTGCAAATCACTGTCCTTGCTCGCCTGAACACGTTTCTGAAACGTCACAGCATCAGGTGTTGCCAAGTCTAGAGTACGCAAACCGTCACGAGGTACGCTATTAAGCGCGACCTTAAGGCCAAAGTGGGGAACAAATGCATCATCGTTCAATGTTATGTGAGCATGGCCGAAGCATAAAGCGAACACCCGCCCCGCAACTGGCAGAAACAGTACGGCACCCGCCCCGCTTGCGCTCAAGTTATCAGGAAGCTCATCCGTATTAGCTTCTAAAAAACCTAACCAGTCAGGACGTTTCCGAAATATTTGGCCGACGTAAAGCTCTCCGCCATCCACTCCGGACCAATCCATACGCGACAGCGGGCGATCACCGTCGGGGCTAAAACTCTCGGTAAACGACCCTTCAGGCTCGTAAGCTTTACGAAGCAGGCGGACGTTCAGTGTTCGGGTTTTCTTCCGTGGGGGCAAAACGTGCTCCTCCTTGATGCCGACAGCTCCAAGGAGATGGCGTGCGTATCGCCTAACGCTATCAATTAGCCATCTTGATGTCTATCGGCAACGTCGCTCCCTTTAGGCTAAAGGCCTAGCACTCTTTCCGCGTCAACGTCATCATAATGGGGAAAATGCTGCTTTAGCCGCTCGATAGTCCACCGCCATTTTGGCGTGGAGGGACGGCAAATTGTGTTCTGGTTTCCGAACATTCCTACCTCTCGTACCGCTTGAGTTATCGGTACCGTCTGAAGCCACTCTATCGATACGAAGTGATCACAGCGCTCAGGATCATCGACAAACTCGGCGTGATAGTTTGCGCGGGTAGCGACTTCAAGCACCGGTACCTCACATCCGTTATGCAGAACAGTGAAGTCCGCCGCAGGTGTGGACGATCCAAGGACACGTCCGACACCGACGTAGCCTTGCTGGGGAATATTTACCCAAACTCGATCCCCTGGTGAAAGCAATTGAAGGGTTCGACTGTACCAGGCACCTCCGCCTCCGGAGATGAAGCCAAACTCAACAGCATCCTCCCAAGAGCGGGAAGTGGAATCTCCGAACGAACAATAGAACTCGCCATTCCAAGGTTCGTTGTGCCCCCCACCCGCCGACACTGCATTGACCTGAGTCTGGACAGGGTCGAGCAACCAAGAACGACTCAATAGTTGCTGGCCACCTGATTGAAAAATCTGAAAACACAGGACATTGATTGGAATATCCCGCTCACTGAGGTACGCGACGATGCGCTCACTGCTGGCATCCAATTCAGTCGCAACAATGATGAGTTGATGGCTCTTGTTCAATTCGTCATCGTCCAAGGCGCGGCCGAAGCGCTCACGAAAGTCGTCGTCCAAGATGCAGCCAGGTCGGAATCGCTTGTAAATAGCGCCAATCTCATCAGCGCGAAGACTTTCGACCCAAACTGCGTAGTCAAGTGCTTGGGCAACCACCTCACGGGGCGTGCGGTCACGCTTGAGCTCAATCAGCACTAGCGCACCGTCAGGCGCTATGGCTAACAAATCGATGCGCCCTCCCATGCCAGTGCTTTCTTGTCTCCCTATAAGCATCCATTCATCTGAGAGTATGCTCGGAGCATTTACGATCATGTCTTCTAGTAGCTGCTCGGTTGCGAGCTTACTTTGCAGCAATCTGGTCGGCATGGTGCCGACAGTCCAAACGTCCGTCTTGATCGGCACGCCGTGTGTCCTTTTCTGGGTTATGTGTGAGCTAAGATGTAAGCAAGCGGACTTTGCCATGTTTCAGTCAATTGGGATGAAAATCCACTTGGGTTGCAGCCTGTTTGCAAGCTATCACCCGAGTCTGCTCAGTACGACGCCTCGTCTCCGAATATTTTTTATCGCGTATCAAATGACAAGAAAGCCGGTCAAAAGCCGCGCAAACATCACAAAAAAGTGGGGGAACATATGGGGGACCAGAACGCTTTGTAAAATCAATAATTCATTGTTTTTCAATTGCCTACTTCAATAAAAAGCTAACCACAAGCCGGCTTTTTAATGTCTGCGAAAAAGTTCGACCCAAATCGACGGAAGACATCGTGCTGGTGGACGGTACGCGGCTGGCGCATCTGATGATGGATCATGAGGGGGTATTACATCGCGATTGTTGCGGTTGCCTGCGCTGGATCGCGATTACTTTGGTGAGGAGTGAGTTTTTTTGGGCAAATATAGGCCAATCCCCCCTAATATTTGTGGCTTTAGGTGATGGCACACTAGAATCATGACGCATGTCCTACTCTGAACGTCGCCGCTAACACGGACAAAGGGTAGGACTGAAGCCAGCTTAAATAGATGTGCAGATCAAGGAGACCACCATGCCGGACGCCAAAAATATCAAGGAACAAAAGCTTCTCTACCATCTCACGTCGATTGAAAACCTGGATGGCATTTTTCAGGAAGGCCTGAAACCTCGGGCCGATCTCACTAATTTCAAAGACGTAGCAGACAGTGAAATCCTGAAAAAGCGTCAGGCCCTTGAACTTGACCGCTATGTACCCTTTCACTGGTTTGCTGCAAATCCATTTGATGGAAGCGTGCAACGCAATAGACCCGATGCCAAATTCGTCCTGATCTCGGTTTACAGATCAATTGCGAAACAAAACGGTTGGAAAATCATTCCGCGCCATCCACTGGCTAGTGATTCAATCCAGCTACTCGATTACGACGAGGGTTTCGAAGCCATCGAGTGGGAAGTCATGAACACCCGCGAGTATCAGGACGCTCATTGCAAACATGGCGGAATGCCTGGCGCCTGGCGTTGTGAAACCAAACGCCTTCTTCAAAATCTTCACTCCTAACGAGGAGGTCGAAGCACTCTGCGTGGCTAAAATGCGAGAGGCCGGTGTTAATGTACTCACCGGCGCGAATCAGAGAATGTTTTATCAATGAACTACACCAGTCTGAATCCAGAGAAGGCTCTGATTTGGCGTATCGTCCATCGCGATAACCTGCCCTGGATTCTGGACAACGGTCTGCATTGCGCAAACTCGGATGTGCAGGCACCGCAGTACGTGAATATTGGCAACGTTGACCTGATCGACAAGCGCCGAACTCGCCGTGTACTCATCCCACCTGAAGGCGTGCTGGCCGACTACGTCCCCTTCTATTTCACACCCTTCTCTGTGATGATGAAAAATATTCACTCCGGGTGGAGTGTTCAGCAGCGCAGCAACGACGAGATCGTGATTCTGGTCTCCAGCATGTACCGCGTCGAACAGCTTGGCCTACCGTTTGTCTTCACAAACGCACATGCCTACCCGGATTGGACAGACTATTACAGCGATCTGGCGAATCTCGGCGAGATCGATTGGTCTATCCTTCAACGACGCGACTTCAAGCGTGACCCTGATGACCCTCGAAAGATGGAGCGTTATCAGGCCGAAGCGCTGATTCATCATCACCTACCGATTACAGGACTCCTTGGCATCATGTGCTACAACGATGCAATGAAAGAACGCATAGAGCAGGACGTGGCCGCTAGAGGCCTGACGTTATCTGTTCATGCGCGTCCGGGATGGTATTTCCAATGATCAGATTTACCCAAGGCAACCTTCTGGAAGCCAACACCGAAGCCCTCGTCAACACGGTCAATACCGTGGGTGTGATGGGCAAAGGTATCGCGCTGATGTTCAAAGAGCGCTTCGCGGAGAACTACCGTCTGTATTCGGCGGCCTGCAAGGCTGGCGAGGTAGAGACAGGCAAGGTTCACGTAACGGCAGTCAACGAACTGGAAGGTCCTCGCTGGATCGTAAATTTCCCTACCAAGCGTCACTGGCGATCGCCGTCGCAGATGGCATGGATAACGGAAGGCTTACACGATCTGCGTCGCTTTTTGATTGAAAACCATGTGAAGTCCGTTGCGGTTCCACCGCTAGGTGCCGGTAATGGTGGTTTGAAATGGCCTGAGGTCCGCGAACAGATTGTTGAAGTTTTGAGTGATCTGGATGTAGATGTGCTGGTGTTCGAACCTTCCAATCAGTATCTGAATGTCGCCAAACGTAGCGGCGTGGAGAAGCTCACGCCTGCTCGCGCGCTCATTGCAGAATTGGTTCGACGCTATTGGGTTTTAGGCATGGAATGCAGCCTGCTTGAGATTCAGAAGCTGGCCTGGTTCCTTGAACGCGCTATAGAAAAGCTGCCGAACACCGAGAACCCTCTGAACCTTAAGTTCGTAGCTCATAAATACGGTCCGTATGCCAATCGGTTGGAGCATCTGCTTAATAATCTTGATGGCAGCTATCTGCATTGCGACAAACGCATCAGTGATGCGGGTATCAGTGATGCGATCTGGTTTGACGAAGACCGCAAAGCCTTTCTGCAAACCTATCTAAAGACAGAGGCCAAAGAGTACTCCCAGGCCTTGGAGCAAACCGCCGAGTTGATTGACGGCTTCGAATCGCCCTTCGGTATGGAGTTGTTGGCGACGGTCGATTGGTTGTTGAGTCAGGAGGAGGTTGCCCCGACCGTTCCTGCCGTGCGCGAAGCGTTGAGGCATTGGGATGGTGGAACCGCTGCAGCCGCTCGCAAAAGCAAGCTGTTCGACGATCAGGCGCTTGATATTGCGCTCAAACGTCTTACCTCCAGTAGTTTCAGGCCTGAGATGGCTACCTGCTAGGGGAGGTCACGATTGTAAGAATCGGATAGACACTGAACCTCGTACCAGATGCCTACTGCTCTATCTGATCCTCGCCGTCAGCACCATGTCGCCTGTCACTCCGACCAACCTGAAATCACAGAGGTGGCTGAGCGGTGAGCCGAATAGGCGCCATATTCGGCTCACTATATGAGCCGAATAGCATTTCTAATCGGCTCAGTCAGCCGCATCGCCCCGTTCGGCTGCGTAGCAGTCGCAAATTGCTGAATGCGGTATGCCTGAAGAAACGCGGTGTCTGGTTTAGGGGCGCTTCGCACCCCAACGGGGGCAAGCCCCCTCACCACAGCGGTCGCATTGACGCCCAAAAACCAGTGGCCGAAACGCCCCGCTCATTTGCCCATAACCCCTATGTCTGCTAGTGTCGCGCCGGTTTAACGTCAACCGGAAATAGCCGCCATGGCCCGCAAAAAAGCTGCACTGGATTTCGAACAATCCCTCGCTGACCTGCAAACGCTGGTGGAGCGTCTGGAGAACGGCGAATTGTCGCTGGAAGATTCGCTGACCGCTTTCGAGCAGGGCATCGGGCTGACCCGCGATTGCCAGGCGGCGCTGGCTCAGGCCGAGCAGAAGGTTCAAGTGCTGCTCGAGCGTGACGGTGAGCTGGCCGAGGAACCCTTCGACGCGGATCAGCCAGAATGATTGCGGCGTATTCGGCGTCCAGCCAGGCTCGCGTCAACGCGGCACTGGAAACCCTGTTCAACGCGCCGAGCCCCGAGCTCGCCCGCCTTTACGAAGCCATGCGCTACAGCGTGATGAACGGCGGCAAGCGCGTGCGTCCATTGCTGGCTTACGCCGCGTGTGAGGCGTTGGGCGGCAAGGCCGAGCAAGCCAACGGCGCGGCCTGTGCGGTTGAGCTGATCCACGCCTATTCGCTGGTGCACGATGATTTGCCGGCCATGGACGACGACGATCTGCGTCGCGGCCAGCCGACGACGCATAAGAAATTCGATGAAGCTTGCGCGATCCTCGCTGGTGACGGTTTGCAGAGTCTGGCCTTCAGCGCCCTGCTCGACCCGCGCCTGAGCAGTTGCGACGCCGAAACCCGTCTGCAGATGGTCAGCGCCCTGGCGTTGGCGGCAGGCCCGGCGGGCATGGTCGGCGGGCAAGCTATCGATCTCGGTTCGGTGGGCCTGAAGCTTGATCAAAAAGCCCTTGAATACATGCACCGTCACAAGACCGGCGCGTTGATTGAAGTCAGCGTCAAGCTCGGTGCCCTGGCCAGCGGTCATGCCGCGAAGGACGAACTGAAGTCCCTGCAGAGTTATGCACAGGCCATCGGTCTGGCATTTCAGGTCCAGGACGACATTCTCGACGTTGAAAGTGACACCGAAACCCTCGGCAAACGCCAAGGCGCCGATATCGCTCGGGACAAGCCGACCTACCCGGCACTGCTCGGTCTCGACGCGGCCAAGTCCTACGCCCTGGAACTGCGCGATCAGGCCCTGCACGCGCTGCGACCGTTTGACGCGGCGGCTGAGCCATTGCGCGATCTGGCCCGGTACATCGTCGATCGCCGCAGCTGACGGCGTATCCGCCAAAAAAAACCAACGCGTGGGCAGGGGGCGATGCATCAGGTAAACTGCCGCATCTTTTATACCTATAACGATTCGCCTGATGCCCACGACGTTTCATGAGATTCCCCGCAAGCGCCCGACCACGCCCCTGCTCGACCGTGCCAACACGCCGGACGGCCTGCGCCGGTTAGGCGAAGCCGAGCTGGAAACCCTGGCCGATGAGTTGCGCCTGGAATTGCTCTACACGGTCGGTCAGACCGGTGGGCATTTCGGTGCCGGCCTGGGCGTGATCGAGCTGACCATCGCGTTGCATTACGTCTTCGACACCCCGGACGACCGGTTGGTGTGGGACGTGGGTCATCAGGCCTACCCGCACAAAATCCTCACCGGCCGTCGCGAGCGCATGGGCACCCTGCGCCAGAAGGATGGCGTTGCCGCCTTCCCGCGTCGTTCCGAGAGCGAGTACGACACCTTTGGCGTCGGCCACTCCAGCACCTCGATCAGCGCAGCGCTGGGCATGGCGATTGCCGCCCGCCTGCAACACAGTGATCGCAAGGCGATCGCGGTGATCGGCGACGGCGCACTGACCGCCGGCATGGCCTTCGAGGCGCTGAACCACGCGCCGGAAGTGAATGCCAACATGCTGGTGATCCTCAACGACAACGACATGTCGATCTCGCGCAACGTCGGCGGGCTGTCGAACTATCTGGCGAAAATCCTTTCCAGCCGCACTTACGCGAGCATGCGCGAAGGCAGCAAAAAGGTTCTGTCGCGTCTGCCCGGCGCCTGGGAAATCGCCCGTCGCACCGAAGAATACGCCAAAGGCATGCTGGTTCCCGGCACGCTGTTCGAAGAGCTGGGCTGGAACTACATCGGCCCGATCGATGGCCACGATCTGCCGACCCTGATCGCCACCCTGCGCAACATGCGCGATCTGAAAGGCCCGCAATTCCTGCACGTGGTCACCAAAAAAGGCAAAGGCTTCGCTCCGGCGGAAGTCGACCCGATCGGTTACCACGCCATCACCAAACTCGAACCTGTGGATGCTCCGGCCGCCGCGCCGAAGAAAGCCGGCGGGCCGAAGTATTCCGGTGTGTTCGGGGAATGGCTGTGCGACATGGCCGCGGTCGATCCGCGCCTGGTCGGGATTACCCCGGCGATGAAGGAAGGCTCCGACCTGGTGGCGTTCAGCGAGCGCTTCCCGGAGCGCTATTTCGACGTGGCGATTGCCGAGCAACACGCCGTGACCCTCGCCGCCGGTATGGCCTGCGAAGGCGCAAAACCGGTGGTAGCGATCTATTCGACCTTCCTGCAACGCGCTTACGACCAGCTTGTGCATGATGTGGCGGTGCAAAACCTCGACGTGCTGTTCGCCATCGACCGCGCAGGTCTGGTGGGCGAAGACGGTCCGACACACGCGGGCAGCTTTGACCTGTCGTTCCTGCGTTGCATCCCCGGCATGCTGGTGATGACCCCGAGCGACGAAAACGAACTGCGCAAAATGCTCAGCACCGGCCACCTGTACGACGGCCCGGCGGCGGTGCGTTATCCGCGCGGCACCGGCCCGAATGCGCCGATCGCGAAAGACCTCGAGCCGATTGAAATCGGCAAGGGTGTAGTCCGCCGTCAGGGCAGCAAAGTCGCCCTGCTGGTGTTCGGCGTGCAATTGGCCGAGGCATTGAAAGTCGCCGAGAAGCTGGATGCGACCGTGGTCGACATGCGTTTCGTCAAACCGCTCGACGAAGCACTGGTTCGCGAAATCGCTGGCAGCCACGAGTTGTTGGTGACCGTCGAAGAGAACGCCATCATGGGCGGTGCCGGTGGTGCGGTCAGCGAGTTCCTCGCCCGCGAGAACATCCTCAAGTCGGTGCTGCATCTGGGCTTGCCGGATGCCTATGTCGAGCACGCCAAGCCTGCGCAAATGCTGGCCGAATGCGGGCTGGATGAGATTGGGATCGAAGAAGCGGTGCGCCAGCGCCTGCAATTGCTGAACCTCTAATTCTCTAGCTACATGCAAAACCCTGTGGGAGCGAGCCTGCTCGCGATAGCGGTCTGACAGTCAATTTAGATGTTGACTGACACACTGCCATCGCGAGCAGGCTCGCTCCCACAATGGTTTTTGCGCCTTTCAAAATTTTGTTCGCTCCAAAGCGCCAACGGATTGCCCATGAAACTCCCCCATCTCGCCCTGGCGCTGGCCCTCCTGCCGGCCGGCCAACTCTTGGCCGACACCTTCGAACGCGACCAAGCCCTGAAACTGCCGGACGTGCTGATCAGCGCCAACCGTCAGGTCGAAGCGCGCAACGACAGCAGCGCCGCCAACACGGTGTTCACCCGCGACGACATCGACCGTCTGCAACCGAGCAGTGTCACTGACCTGCTGCGCCGCGTACCGGGTGTACAGGTCGGGCAAACCGGCGGGCGCGGCAGTCTGCCGGGGGTCTACATTCGTGGTACCAAGTCGGCGCAAAGTCTGGTGCTGGTCGACGGCCAGCGCATCGGCAACTCGACCTCCGGCGACAGTAACCTGCAACACATCAACATCGAACAGGTCGAGCGCGTGGAAGTGCTGCGCGGCTCGCGCTCAGTGATTTACGGCAGCGATGCGATTGGCGGGGTGATCCAGATCTTCACCCGCCGTGGCGACGAACAAGGCCTGCAACCACGCATGCACGTGGGGGCTGGCAGCAACCAGACCTGGGAACGCAGCCTCGAATTGTCCGGCGGCGATGGGCAGACCCGCTTCAATCTCGGTGCCAGCCTCGATGAAACCGCAGGCATCAATCGCACCCGCGAGTCTTATCCCGGCGACGGAGAGCACGACGAATACCGCAATAAATCGGTCAGCTTAAGCCTGAGTCACGCCCTCACCGACGACATCGAAGTCGGCGCCAATCTGCTGGATAACCAGGGCAAAAGTGCGTTCGACAACCCGTTCGGTCGCTTCGACATGAACACCTTTGAATCGGTCCAGCAGCAGCCCTACAGCGAGTTCGCTGTGAGCAGCGTCAGCAGTTACGTCGACGCGAGGATCAATGACCGGTGGAAAACCCGCGTCGAACTCGGCCACAGCGAAAACCGCGAGAAGACGCTCGACAAGCTCAGCGACGAGCGCAGCGTGTTCAATACTTATCGCGATTCGGTGAACTGGCAGAACGACCTGACCCTGGATGAGCGCAACAGCCTGATCCTCGGCGGCGACTGGTACGAAGACCGAATCAACAGCAGCACAGCGTTCGACGAAGACAGCCGCTGGAACCGTGCAGCGTTTATCCAGCATCGCTATCAGGCCGACAGTTTCTCTACCGAACTGGGCCTGCGTCGCGACCAGAACCAGCAGTTCGGCAGCCAGAACAGCTGGAGCGGCACGTTCACGCTGCCGCTGAACCCGAACAACGATGTGCTGTTGACCTACAGCGAAGGCTTCCGCGCGCCGACCTTCAACGACCTGTACTACCCGGATTTCAGCAATGCGGATTTGAAACCCGAAACCTCGAAAAGTTATGAGCTGCAATGGCGCAGTCAGCTGACGCAGAACAGTCGTCTGGAAGCTTCGCTGTACCGCACCGATCTGCAAGACGCGATTATTTTCGGCAGCAACAACCGCCCGGCAAACGTCGCTTCGGCGCGGATCAACGGTTTTGAAGCGGCCTTGAAACAAGAGCTGTTCGGCTGGCAGAGCAACCTTGGCTTGGCGATCATCGACCCGCGGGATCGCGACAGCGGCCACACCCTCGCCCGTCGTGCACGGCGGACTTTGAGCCTGGACCTCGATCGACAATTCGATCGACTGGGCTTCGGTGCCAGTTGGCAGGCAGTGAGCAGCAGTTTTGACGACGAGAACAACCAGCAGCCGTTGGGCGGATATGCGTTGTTGGGGTTGCGCAGCAGTTGGGCGCTGAATCGCGAGATCAAGCTGGAATTGAAGGTCGATAACCTGCTGGACAAGGGTTACAGCCGGGCGCTGTACAGCCATGACGGCAGTCAGTATGGGTATCGCGAGGAAGGTCGGGCGTGGATGTTCGGGGTGACCTGGACACCGGGGTTTTGACCAGAGATCAGCGGTGTTCAGGCGGGCCTCTTCGCGGGCAAGCCTCGCTCCTACGGGTTTGAGCCGATCAAAAAAATTGAATAACTCCTATCCTGTAGGAGCGAGGCTTGCCCGCGAAGGCCGCGCCTCGGTCTCAACGGTCCGGCGCGATCACTTGGCACAACTTGGCAGTCGCTTCGATCATCTGCCCACTCGGCCGCTCCAGGCCTTTATCCGTCACCAGCAGCAATTGCCCCTGCACCACCGCCGTCACTTGGGGCCAGGCCTTCCACGCGTCGAGCTGCGCCTGATCGCTGGCTAGAATCACCTCGGGATTGCGCTGCAACACCGCTTCAATACTGACCTGCGGAGCAGGCTGCGTCAGGTCGGCAAATACATTGCGCGCCCCGCATACCTGCAGCGCATCGCTGATAATCTGCCCACCGCCCACGGTGTACAGCGGCCGATCCCAGACTTGATAAAACACCCGTAACGGCTCATCCCTTCGATAACGCTGGCGCAGGGAATCGAGTCGTTGACGCAGATTTTCGGCCAATGAAACGCCACGTTCAGGCCTTCCGAGCTGCGAAGCGATCACTTCAATCTGGGCAGTGAGTTGTTCGAGGTTGTGAGGTTCGGCGACATAGGTGGGAATGTTCAGCCGTTTGAGCTGCTCACGCTGAGCCGGCCCCACACTGCCCGGCCAGAGCAGTAACAGATCGGGCTTGAGGCTGAGCAGTCGTTCCATGTCCAACTGGCCGTAGCTGCCCACGGAAGGAATGTCTTTGAGTTCAGCGGGACGTTCACCGGCATCCAGCACACCGACCAGAAGGTCAGCCGAGTTCAGCTCAACGACAATCTCGGAAAGCGACGGAGCCAGACTGACGACCCGTTCAACCGCAGCCGCCGAAGCGCTGACAGCCAGCAGCAACACTGCCAGCCAGATGCTGCGCATCAGCCGAGTTGACGCGGGATACGGTAGAGGTAGAACAGCACCGCGGTCGACAGCGCCAGTAGCACCAATGGAACGGCTTCAAGACCGACGAACACCGCCAGCGCACCGATCCAGGCAGGCAGGCAGGCCGCCAGAAACGCGGTGCGGCGTTTCGCGGCCAGGGCGATCCAGGCGTCGGGTTCATCAGGGGTGTCGAGGGCTTTCTGGGTGGCGATCAGCGCGTGTTTGTAGCCGCCGAAGAACTTCAGGCTGACAAACATCGACGCCACACCGGCGATGAACAATGGCATAGCCAGCACCGGCAGAATTGTCTCGCTCTGGCCGAATACGCCGTTGATCACGAACAATGGCACCAAGGCCAGCGCAAGGTATTGCCACCAATTGACGGACAGTCGCCGCCGTACCTGACCGCGGGTCACGCCCGGTCAACCTCGCCCTGGTGCTCATTGCCCATCATGTGATCGAGCTTGCTGGCCTTGGTGGCCAGATAGAGTTTGTTGTGCGGGTTGTGCCCAGTGTGCAACGGCACGCGCTCGGCAACCACGATGCCCATGTCGGTCAAGGCTTTGACCTTGCGTGGGTTGTTGGTCATCAGACGCAGGGACTTCACGCCCAGGTGCTCCAGCATCGGCAGGCACATGGCGTAGTCGCGCTGGTCGGCGGCGAAGCCCAGACGTTCATTGGCTTCAACGGTGTCTGCACCGCCATCCTGCAATTCATAGGCGCGGATCTTGTTCAGCAGGCCAATGCCGCGACCTTCCTGACGCAAGTAGAGCAACACGCCACGACCTTCACGGGCGATCGCCTGCAACGCCGCCTCGAGTTGCGAACCGCAGTCGCAACGCTGGCTGAACAAGGCATCGCCGGTCAGGCATTCGGAGTGCAACCGGCCGAGTACCGGAGCACCGTCGGCAAATTCACCCAGGCTTAGTACTACGTGCTCGCGCCCGTTCTCTTCATCGAGAAAGCCATGCATGGTGAATTGCGCAAAAGGCGTTGGCAGCTTGGAAGCGGCGACAAAAACGACAGGCACCGGTGTGCTCCTGATCTATAGGTACTGAAGATTCGCAGAGGCGGCATTGTAACAGCACGTTCCTACAGACGCTTAGGCTGAATTATGGGGCATAACGATCAAAAAGTTTGATATCAACCTCCGTATCCCCTGTGGGAGCGGGCTTGCTCGCGAAGACGGTTCCACATTCAAAATCATTGTGACTGTCACACCGCTTTCGCGAGCAAGCCCGCTCCCACATTGACCGTATTCAGTCTGCGCCAAACGGGTACGGCTGTTTCCACTTGGCGAAGATCGGTTTCAGCTGGCCGTTTTTTACCAGCACTTCCATACGCTGATCGAACAGCGCCATCAACGTGCGAGCCCGAGGTGTATCGGCGAAGCACAGGTACAGTGGCAGGTCCACGATGTGCGTGCGGCGAAACTGCGACGGGTCCTTGGCTTGATTAACGATGTAATCGATTTCTGTCAGGGCATCGATGTAATAGTCGGCGCGATTGTGGGTCAGCATCGACACAATTCCCGTCCGCCGCACGACTTCGTTATAGCGCTGCACATTGGGCAGATAAGCCTGGTACTTGTAGCCGCGCACCCAGGCCAATCGATAGTTGCCCAGGGTTTGCAGGGTCGGCGCCGGATTGCTGGCCAGACCCAGTGCATAGATCGGATCGGTATCGAAACTCCAGCGCGGATAGAGCACGTCGCTGACTTCATCCCGATAGGTACCGACACAAGCGTCCACTTCGCCACGCTGTGCAAGGCCCGTGGCGCGTGTATACGGTTCGATTCGAATATCCAGTTTGACGCCGGCCGGCTCGAACACTTCGCGCAACACATCCCAGCCCAAACCACGGCCATCGGCGGCGGTAAAGTCTTCCCAGGCTTCGCTGGCCAAGTGAATCACGGACGGCGTCGTCGGGGCCTCCCCCGCCTGGGCGAGCGAGCAAAATAGCGCGAAAACCATCAGCAGCAACCCGCGTCGCGCTATACCCGGTTCTCTCACTTGGCGCCTCAGACGAAAATCCACACCAGCCCTTGCATCGCCAGCCACGCAAATACGCCTGCCAGCACGTCGTCGAGCATGATCCCGACACCACCGTGCACATGCCGGTCTATCCAGTGAATCGGCCAAGGCTTGAGGATGTCGAAGAAGCGGAACATCAGGAACCCCGCCAGCAACCAATACCAGCCTTCCGGCACCAGCCACAGGGTGATCCACATACCGACCATTTCGTCCCAGACGATGCCTTCGTGGTCGTGCACGCGCAAATCATCGGCGACCTTGCCGCACAGCCAGAAGCCGAACAGCATGGTGATGCCGAGCATCAGCCAATAACCCCAATCGGGCAGCATCTGCCACAACGGAATGAAGGGTAACGCCACTAACGAACCCCAGGTGCCCGGCGCTTTTGGCAGGGTGCCCGAGCCGAAGCCGAACGCCAGGAAATGCCAAGGGTTGCGCCAGACCGACGGCGGTACGAACTCCGCCGGGACCTGTTTGGGATGATCTGTCACGGTGTCTCCCGAAAATGTTGATAACCCCGGATTGACGGGGTGATGTCGTGTCCGTCGGCATCCAGCAGTATCACGCCCTGCCCTGCTACGACCCGCCCAAGCACATGGATCGGCCAGCCGTCCGCCAGCAATGATGGCAACTCGGCGGGCGGTAAGGTGAAGGCCAGCACGTAGTCGTCACCGCCGCTCAGGGCGGCTTGCTCAGCGCCGGACTGACCGAGGAAGGCCAGCAGCGCCTTCGACAACGGCAGTTTACTGCGCTCCACCTGAACCCCGACTTTCGACGCCAAGGCAATATGCCCACAGTCGGCGAGCAGGCCGTCGGAGATGTCCAGCGCCGCAGTGGCTCTGCCGCGCAACGCCATGCCCAGACCCAGCTGCGGTTGCGGCGACCAGTAATGGGCCAGCAAGGGATCGGCGATGGCCGCTTCGGCCGTCCGCTGGTCGAGCACCAGCGGCAACGCACCCGCGCCGTTCCCCAGCTCACCACCCACGCAGAGCAAATCGCCCGGTTGAGCGCCACTGCGGGTCAACGCCAGACCGGCCGGCACCCGACCGAACACGGTCATGGTCAGGCTCAACGGACCGCGGGTGGTATCGCCGCCCACCAGCGCCACACGGCAATTCTGCGCCATGAGGTTCAAACCACGGGCGAAGGCTTCCAGCCAATCGGAAGTCCCGGTCGGCAAGGTCAAGGCAAGGGTAAAGGCAATGGGAGTGGCGCCCATGGCTGCCAGATCACTGACGGCCACAGCCAGCGAGCGCTGACCGAGCAGAAACGGGTCGCAGGGATCTGCGAAATGCACACCGGCCACGAGCGTGTCGGTGGAAATGGCCAACTGTTCCCCGGGAGGAACAGCCAGCAAGGCGCAGTCATCGCCAATCCCAAGGGCAACGCCTTCGCCGCCTTGCGCACAAGGCGCGGCGGCGAAGAAATTGCGGATCAGCTCAAACTCGCCCATTGGGTGTCCTGTCTCACCAATACTGTTCATTTTTTAGCGGCGTCTAGTGTCGCCATACTGCGTTGCCACTCCTCGCCATAGCCAGCTATGACTCGTCGCGGCGCCTTGTCTGGCAACACCAGCCACTCGCTAAAAAACGAACGTATCGGCGAGACAGGACACTGAGACAAAGAGTTCAAGCGCCAATCAGCGCTTGAACGCCTTCACTTCAGCTTCACGCAGACGCGGGGCCAGCTTGTCGAGCACACCGTTGACGAACTTGTGGCCGTCGGTGGAACCGAAGACCTTGGCCAGTTCGATACCTTCGTTGATCACAACGCGGTACGGCACGTCCACACGCTCAAGCAGTTCCCAGGTGGACAGGCGCAGAACGGCCAGTTCAACCGGGTCCAGCTCTTCGATGGTGATGTCCAGGCATGGCGCCAGTGCGGCGTCGATCCGGTCCTTCTGAGCCGGAACCCCATGCAGGATTTCACGGAAGTAGGCGCCGTCGACATCGCTGAAATCGTTATCGACCCGGAATTGCGCTTCGATCTCGTTCAGCGACTGCTTGGCCATGTGCCACTGGTACAGTGCCTGAGTCGCGAGCTGACGGGCTTCGCGACGCTTGACGCTTTTCGATGGCTTGCCGGCATCCGCAGGCTTTGGATCGCGCGGGTTGAAACGATCACTTTCGTCGCTAATCACTTGGCCTCCAACTGCGCCAGCAGGCTGACCATTTCCAGAGCGGACAAGGCAGCTTCAGCACCTTTGTTACCGGCCTTGGTGCCGGAACGCTCGATGGCTTGTTCGATGGAATCAACGGTCAGTACGCCGAAAGCGACCGGTACGCCGAACTCCATGGACACCTGGGCCAGGCCCTTGGTGCACTCGCCCGCTACGTATTCGAAGTGCGGAGTACCGCCACGAATGACTGCGCCCAAGGCGATGATTGCCGCGAACTCGCCCTTCTGAGCGACTTTCTGCGCAACCAGCGGGATTTCGAAGGCGCCAGGCGCACGGATGATGGTGATGTCGCTTTCGCTCACGCCATGGCGAACCAGGGCATCAACTGCACCGCTGACCAGGCTTTCAACGACGAAGCTGTTGAAACGGCCCACTACCAAAGCGTAGCGGCCTTTAGGGGCGATGAAGGTACCTTCGATGGTCTTCAGGGTCATTCGTTAGATCTCTTAAAGAGCCGGGACGCGTTTTCTACGCATCCCTCAGTGATGTGTTAACCGCGAATACAGGCCCGCAAATTGCCGGTCATTATTCGGAGGGCACGTATTCTACAACTTCCAGATCGAAACCGGATATCGCATTAAATTTCATCGGCGCACTCATCAGGCGCATTTTGCGCACGCCAAGGTCGCGAAGGATCTGCGAACCGGCACCGACGATGCTGTAGGTGGTCGGTTTTTTCACTGCGCTGTGATCCGCGGTTTCGCGAATGTGCGCCAGCAATACGTCGCCATCGAGCGGGTGACCGAGCAACAGCACCACACCACTGCCAGCCTCGGCAACCGCAGCCATGGCGGCGCGCAGGCTCCAGCGGCCTGGTTGTTTGACCATCAACAGGTCACGTAGCGGGTCCATGTTGTGCACCCGGACCAGCGTCGGCTCTTCGGCGCACACGGTGCCCAGAGTCAGGGCCATGTGCACGTCGCCTTCCACCGAATCACGATAGGTCACCAGGTTGAACTGGCCCAATTCGCTGTCCAGCGGCTGCTCGGCAATCCGCTGAACGGTACGTTCGTGGATCATCCGGTAGTGAATCAGGTCGGCGATGGTGCCGATCTTGATGTTGTGTTCAGCGGCAAACGCTTCGAGTTCGGCGCGACGGGACATGGTGCCGTCGTCGTTCATCACTTCGCAGATCACACCGCTCGGCTCGAAACCGGCCATGCGCGCCAGGTCGCAGGCAGCTTCGGTATGACCGGCGCGGGCCAGCGTACCGCCGGCCTGGGCCATCAGCGGGAAGATGTGGCCGGGGCTGACGATGTCTTCAGCCTTGGCGTCTTTGGCGGCAGCGGCCTGCACGGTGCGCGCACGGTCGGCCGCGGAGATACCGGTGGTCACGCCTTCGGCGGCTTCGATGGACACGGTGAACTTGGTGCCGAAACCGGAACCGTTGCGTGGCGCCATCAACGGCAGCTTGAGCAGTTCGCAGCGCTCGCGGCTCATTGGCATGCAGATCAGGCCACGGGCGTGCTTGGCCATGAAGTTGATGTGTTCAGGCTGGCAGCACTCGGCGGCCATGATCAGGTCGCCTTCGTTCTCGCGATCTTCGTCATCCATGAGGATGACCATCTTGCCTTGGCGGATGTCTTCAACCAGTTCTTCGATGCTATTGAGCGCCACAAGGCACCCCCCTTCTTTCGAAATTTGAGCTTCAGGATTTGAGGTAGCCGTTTTGGGCCAGAAAGCTTTCAGTGATGTTTCCGGATTTTGTAGGCTCTGCGGCCTTGTCGCCGAGCAGAAGGCGTTCCAGATAACGGGCCAGCAAGTCGACTTCCAGGTTCACCCGGCGACCTGGCTGGTACGACGCCATGATGGTTTCGCTCAGGGTGTGCGGAATGATGGTCAGCAAGAACTCGGCGCCATCGACCGCGTTCACGGTCAGGCTGGTGCCGTCGACGGTGATCGAGCCTTTATGGGCGATGTACTTGGCCAGGTCTTTCGGGGCACGGATGCGGAATTCCACGGCCCGGGCATTTTCGGTGCGGGCAACCACTTCGCCCACGCCATCGACGTGACCGCTGACCAGATGCCCACCCAGACGCGTGGTCGGGGTCAGGGCTTTTTCCAGGTTGACCAGGCTGCCGCTTTTGAGGTCGTTCATGGCGGTGCAGTCGAGGGTTTCGCGACTGACGTCCGCCGCAAAGCCATTGCCCGGCAATTCAACCGCGGTCAGGCACACGCCATTGACCGCAATGCTGTCGCCCAGTTTGACGTCGCTCAGGTCGAGCTTGCCGGTTTCTACGTGGACCCGTACATCTCCGCCTTTTGGGGTCAATGCACGAATACTGCCGATGGATTCGATGATGCCGGTAAACATGGAGTCCTCCTCGAGAACAGGGCCAGCGCTAGAGCAATGGCCGGAATTATACGCTCGCCGATGGCACTGGGATGGCAGTGACTCGCCAGTCATCGCCAACCGCGCGGATTTCAGTGATTTTGAGCTCGGGCGCGTCTTTCATCTGCGCCAGTGGCCAGTCCAGCAAGGGGCGGGCCGAGGAGCCAAGAAACTTGCCGGCGATGAAGATCTGGAACTCATCCACCAGCCCGAGCTGGGCAAACGCGCCAGCCAGTCGTGGGCCAGCCTCGACCAGCACGTCATTGACACCACGGCTGGCGAGTTCGACCAGCAACTGATGCAAATCGACCTGGCCATCATCGCCCGGCACGATCAGGCATTCCGGGCCGTTGGCGTACTGTTCTTCCACCGCGACACACGTGGCGACCAGTGCCGGACCCGCCTTGAAGAACGGTGCATTCAGCGGCACCCGCAGGCGACCGTCGATCAGCACGCGAAGCGGCGGACGGCTCATGGCCAAGGCCGTTTGTTCAGCGTCCAGACCCAACTCGTCGGCACGTACGGTCAAGCGTGCATTGTCCGCCAGTACCGTGTCGGCGCCGGTCAGCACCACGCTGGCCTCGGCGCGCAAACGCTGTACCGCCGAACGCGCCGCCGGCCCGGTGATCCACTGGCTCTCGCCGCTTTCCATCGCTGTGCGGCCGTCGAGGCTCATCGCCAACTTGACCCGCACGAATGGCAAGCCATGTTCCATGCGCTTGAGGAAGCCTTGATTGAGCTTGCGCGCCTCGCCTTCCAGCACACCGCTTTCAGTGGCGATACCGGCCTGGGCCAGACGTTGCAGACCGCGACCGGCGACTTCCGGGTTCGGGTCCTGCATCGCCGCAACGACACGCGCCACACCGGCATTCACCAGTGCATCGGCGCAGGGCGGCGTACGGCCGTGGTGGCTGCAAGGTTCAAGCGTCACGTAAGCCGTGGCGCCCCGCGCCTTGTCGCCAGCGGCGCGCAGGGCGTGGACTTCGGCATGGGGCTCACCGGTGCGCACATGCCAGCCTTCGCCGACAATCTGCCCGTCAAGCACCACCACGCAGCCAACCCGGGGGTTGGGATGCGTCGTGTAATGACCTTTGCGCGCCAGTTCCAGGGCCCGGGCCATGTAATGCGCGTCGAGGATGGCTTGTTCGGGAGGTGTGGTCATTCTTTCACCGGCTCACGGGCGAGGCGATCGATCTCTTCGCGGAACTCGTTGAGGTCCTGGAAGCGTCGGTACACCGAAGCGAAGCGGATATAGGCGACCTCATCAAGCTTCTTCAGCTCGGCCATCACCAGTTCGCCGACCACGAGGGATTTGACCTCGCGTTCGCCGGTGGCGCGCAGCTTGTGTTTGATGTGCACCAGCGACGATTCGAGGCGTTCGACACTCACCGGGCGCTTCTCCAGCGCCCGCTGCATGCCGGCACGGAGTTTTTCTTCGTCGAACGGCTGGCGACTGCCGTCGGTTTTGATCAGGCGCGGCAACACCAGTTCAGCGGTTTCGAACGTCGTGAAACGCTCGCCGCAGGCCAGGCATTCACGCCGGCGGCGCACCTGTTCGCCCTCGGCGACCAGACGCGAGTCGATGACCTTGGTGTCGTTGGCACCGCAGAAGGGACAGTGCATGGTGGCAGGCAACAAAAAATGGGAGGGCCATGGTAGCGCATCCCCGTGGCAAGACAAGCCATAGGGTTTGCGGTATACAGACTGGCTGTCTATGGATTTCACTTGCTGGAGCCGCCAATGTCTTTACGACCACTCATTTTGCTCAGTCTTTTCAGCCTGTTGGTGGCCTGTGGCAGCGATGCGCCCAAGCCCCAGCCGCCAACGCCCGGCCCTGCACCGCAACAGGCGCAGAAGAAAGCCAAGGCGTCGGCCGAGCTCGGTCCGCTGCCGGCTTACCAACGTGAAATCAGTGGCACCCTGCTGGGCGTGCCGGCCGATGCCGAAGTCGAACTGGCGTTGCTGGTGATCGACGAAAAGGATCGTCCGCAACTATTGCTCGCCAGTGCCAACCTGATCGGCACCAATCAAGTGTTGCCGTTTCGCCTGCGCTTCAACCCTGAATCCTTTCCGGCCGGTGCCCGCGTCGAACTTCGCGGCCGCGCCAGCCAGTCCGGGCAGTTGATTCTGCATCTGCCCGCGCAAATGATCACACAGCCAACCACCCAGGCATTGGGTCAGCTGCAATTCGTCAAAGCGCCATGATTGCACCGCTCGACCTGCAACAGGCGTTAAGTGAACTGCTGGGCGATGCACAGCTTGTAGCCTGTGAGTTACCGGGCACCAAACTGAAACTCTGGCTGATCGATGGCGACAATATGGATCGCGCCTTCAGCCCGGAAGAAACCCGGCGGATTCTCCACGAGCCGCCGTACTGGAGTTTCTGCTGGGCCAGTGGGCTGGCCGTGGCGCGTTATCTCGCCGAGCACCCGCAATGGGTCGAAGGTAAACGGGTGCTGGATTTCGGCGCAGGCTCCGGGGTGGCCGCGATTGCGGCGGTGAAAGCCGGGGCACTGGAAGTGGTGGCCTGTGACCTCGACCCGTTGGCGATTGCCGCGTGTCGGGCGAATGCCGAACTCAATGGCGTGCAGCTCAGCTACTCGACGGACTTTTTCACCGAGGCCGATCGGTTTGATCTGATTCTGGTGGCCGACGTGTTGTACGACCGGGCAAACCTGCCGTTGCTCGACGAGTTTCTCAGCCGTGGCCGGGAAGCGTTGGTGGCGGATTCGCGCGTGAGGGATTTTCGCCACCCGTTGTATCAGCGCATTGAAATGCTGGAGGCAATGACCTTGCCGGATCTGGCCGAACCCGAAGAGTTTCGGCATGTGAGCCTCTATCACGCGCGGCGTGGCTAAAAGCTTCGCGGGCAAGCCTCGCTCCTACAGGGTGGGTGTAGATTTCGAAACTGTAGGAGCGAGGCTTGCCCGCGAAGGCGTCCCGTCAGGCAACACATCACTCAATCGCCACCCCGCTTTCAGCCACCCCCCACCAAGCCTTATAGTGACCACATCCACGCTTTTACGAGATCCCCCATGAGTCAGGAAACGCCGTACATTTTCGACGCCACGACTGCCGATTTCGACCAGTCGGTGATCGAGAACTCTTTTCACAAACCGGTGCTGGTGGATTTCTGGGCCGAATGGTGTGCCCCGTGCAAGGCCTTGATGCCGATGCTGCAAACCATAGCCGAGAGCTATCAGGGCGAGTTGCTGCTGGCCAAGGTCAATTGCGACATCGAGCAGGACATTGTTGCGCGCTTCGGCATTCGCAGCCTGCCAACTGTGGTGTTGTTCAAGGACGGTCAGCCGGTGGACGGTTTTGCCGGTGCACAACCGGAATCGGCAGTGCGCACCATGCTCGAGCCCCACGTGCAAATGCCCCCGCCCGCTGCTGCCGACCCGTTCGAACAGGCTCAGGCGCTGTTCGATGACGGCCGTTACGCCGACGCCGAAGCCACGCTCAAAGTACTGCTGGCTGAAGACAACACCAACGCCAAGGCGCTGATTCTCTACGCACGCTGTCTCACCGAGCGCGGCGAACTGGGTGAAGCGCAAATCGTGCTCGATGCGGTCAAGACTGATGAGCATAAGGCTGCCCTGGCCGGCGCCAAGGCGCAGATCCAGTTCCTCGGTCAGGCCAGGGATTTGCCGGATGCGGCAGACCTGAAAGCGCGTCTGGCGAAAAATCCGCAGGACGATGAGGCCGTCTATCAACTGGCGATCCAGCAACTGGCCCGTCAGCAATACGACGCGGCGCTGGATGCCTTGCTGAAGCTGTTCATCCGCAATCGCAGCTACAGCGAAGGCTTGCCGCACAAGACCTTGCTGCAAGTGTTCGAACTGCTGGGCAACGATCACCCGCTGGTGACCACGTACCGTCGCAAGTTGTTTGCTGCGCTCTATTAAGATCAAAAGATCGCAGCCTTCGGCAGCTCCTACAGGGGAATACAGATCCCGCGCAGGAGCTGCCGCAGGCTGCGATCTTTTTGCGGCTTACTCGATCCAGCTATAAAGCGGTGTATCCCCGCCGCTCACCACTTTGACGTTTGCGCAGTGGCGCAAGCGCACCAACAAGCGCTTGCCCGCCGCGGCGCTGCCGGTCAGCCCTTCCAGCTGCTCCAGCAAATCCGGCCCGCTCAATTGCCCGGCCTTGCGCAGCAGCTCTTGGGCGATCTGCCACAGCGCATCGTCCTGATTCACCGGTTTGGCAGGTGTCGCATTCGCCTCGGGTTTTGCTGCCTGCAGCTGCGCACCGAGCTGCGCCCAGTCGCCCTCATCCAGTTCCAGCGTCAAATCCACCGGCCAGTCGCCGATGCTTCCGCGTATTCGCAACATAAGTCTGCTCCTGCACATACCTGACTCGCATGCTCCCATGGGTCTTGCGCAACGCCAAGCAGACGGTCAAACTCTCGGCACTTTCGTTATAAGATTACATAACAAATTTTTCATTTTACTTTTCGGAGACCCGTCATGCGCCATCTGCTGCTCGCTTTGCCGTTTGCCTTGTTGCCGCTGGCTGTCGCCCATGCGGCGGTCGAGCATGATCACGATCATGATGAACATGGCAGCCTCAGCGCCCACGAACATGGCGTCGGTCGCCTGAACGCGGCGCTGGATGGCCAGACCCTGGAGCTGGAACTGGAAAGCCCGGCGATGAACCTGGTGGGTTTCGAACACGCCGCCACCAGCGATGCCGACAAGGCCAAAGTCGCCGCCGTCCGCACGCAGCTGGAAAAACCACTGGTGCTGTTCAATCTGCCAAAAGCCGCCGGTTGCGTGGTCGCGACTCAGGAACTGGAAAGCCCGCTGTTCGGTGACAAGCCGGATGCCGATGATGACCACGACGAAGCGGACAAGGACGGTCACGAGCACCACCATGACCACAGCGAGATCCACGCCCACTACCAACTCAGTTGCTCGGCCCCGGGCGCGCTGAAGACCCTGGACCTGGCGAATATCTTCAACACATTCCCGGCCACCCAGAAGATTCAGGTACAACTGATCAGCCCGAGCGGGCAGCAAGGGATTGAAGTGACGGCCAAGGCGGCCGCCCTGAAATTCTGATCCGACACCACCCCCTGTAGGAGCGAGGCTTGCCCGCGAAGAGGCCGTCACATCCAACAGGGATGTCGACTGTGAGAACGCCTTCGCGGGCAAGCCTCGCTCCTACAGGGGTTGGTGTTGAATGTGAAATTGAGACAACCCCATGAAATCGGCGCCATGACCCAAGCACTCATCGAACTGTCCGACCTGGGCTTCAGCTGGCCCGGTCATCCGCCACTGCTGGACATCCCGGCGTTTCGTCTTATGCCAGGTGAAACCCTGTTCCTCAAAGGCCCCAGCGGCAGTGGCAAGACCACCCTGCTCGGCCTGCTCGGTGGCGTGCAAAAGCCTGATCGCGGCAGCATTCGCCTGCTCGGCCAGGAGCTGACCGAACTCTCCGCTGGCGCACGCGACCACTTCCGCGTCGATCACACCGGCTACATCTTCCAGCAGTTCAACTTGCTGCCATTTCTCTCGGTGCGCGAGAACGTCGAGTTGCCCTGCCACTTCTCCAAACTGCGTGCCGAACGGGCGATCCAGCGCCACGGCAGCGTCGATCAGGCCGCGGCCACCCTGCTCGCCCACTTGGGCCTGAAGGATGAAAGCATCCTCAGCCGCCGCGCCGATTCGCTGTCCATCGGCCAACAGCAACGGGTCGCCGCCGCACGTGCGTTGATCGGTCAGCCGGAACTGGTGATCGCCGACGAACCGACCTCGGCGCTGGACTACGACGCCCGCGAAAACTTCATTCGCCTGCTGTTCGCCGAATGCCGCGAAGCCGGGTCGAGCCTGTTGTTTGTCAGCCATGACCAGAGCCTCGCGCCGCTGTTCGATCGCCACCTGTCACTGGCCGATCTCAATCGCGCCGCCACCCCGTCCGAGGTCTGAGATGTATTTGTTTCGTCTAGCCATGGCCAGTCTGGCTAACCGCCGCTTCACCGCGATCCTCACCGCGTTCGCCATCGCCCTGTCGGTCTGCCTGCTGCTGGCGGTGGAGCGAGTGCGCACCGAGGCCAAGGCCAGTTTTGCCAGCACCATCAGCGGCACCGACCTGATCGTCGGCGCACGTTCCGGCTCGGTGAACCTGCTGTTGTACTCGGTGTTCCGCATCGGCAACGCCACCAACAACATCCGCTGGGACAGCTTTGAGCATTTCGCCAACAACCCGAAAGTGAAGTGGGCGATCCCGATGTCCCTCGGCGATTCCCATCGCGGATATCGGGTGATGGGCACCACCGAGGCGTACTTCGAGCACTACCAGTACGGCCATCAACAGCATCTGGAGCTGGCCGACGGCCGTGCGTTCGCCAGCGATCCGTTCGAAGTGGTGCTCGGCGCCGAAGTGGCCGATGCACTGCATTACAAGCTTGGCGACAAACTGGTGCTGGCCCATGGCGTGGCGGTGATCAGCCTGGTCAAACACGACGACAAACCGTTCACCGTGGTCGGTATTCTCAAACGCACCGGGACCCCGGTGGACCGCACGCTGCACATCAGCCTTGGTGGGATGGAAGCGATTCACATCGACTGGCACAACGGCGTGCCAGCACGCGGTAACGGCCGGATCAGTGCCGACCAGGCGCGCAACATGGACCTGACGCCGCAAGCGATCACCGCGTTCATGCTCGGCCTCAACAGCAAGATTTCGACGTTTGCACTGCAACGGGAAATCAACGAATTCCGTGGCGAACCGATGCTGGCGATCCTGCCGGGTGTGGCATTGCAGGAGTTGTGGAGCTTGATGAGCACGGCGGAAAAAGCCTTGTTCGTCGTCTCGCTGTTCGTAGTGCTGACCGGGTTGATTGGCATGCTCACGGCGATTCTCACCAGCCTCAACGAGCGGCGTCGCGAGATGGCGATTCTGCGTTCGGTGGGCGCGCGGCCGTGGCATATTGCGACCCTGCTGGTGCTGGAAGCCTTTGCCCTGGCGTTGTCCGGGGTGATTGCCGGTGTGGCGCTGTTGTACGTGTGCATCGCTGTGGCGCAGGGTTACGTTCAGGCGAATTATGGTTTGTATTTGCCGCTGGCCTGGCCGAGTGAATATGAATGGACGCTGCTCGGTGGCATCCTGATCGCCGCGTTGCTGATGGGCAGCGTGCCGGCCTGGCGCGCCTATCGCCAATCCTTGGCCGATGGCCTGTCGATCCGACTATGAGGACATTCATGATGCCCCGCGCTGTGCTTGCACTATTGATGCTGGTTGCCCTTCCGCTGTGGGCGGCCGAGCCGAAGGACCTGACCTGGTCGGAAATGATCCCGCCGGATGCGGCACCAGAAGTGCCGAACATGACGCCCCTGCATGACCTGTCGAAGATGAGCGACGCGTTGTCCGCAGAGTCGGCCCCAGCGGCCAAGCAGGACATGCCCAACGCGCCGGTGGTGAAGAGCCTCGACGGCAAGAATATTCGTTTACCGGGGTACATCGTGCCGCTGGAAGTCAGTGAAGAAGGCCGCACCACGGAGTTTCTGCTGGTGCCGTATTTCGGCGCCTGCATCCACGTACCGCCGCCTCCGTCGAACCAGATCGTGCACGTCAAAAGTGAAGTCGGCGTGAAGCTTGACGAGCTGTATCAGCCGTACTGGATCGAAGGTGCGTTGCAGGTCAAGGCGTCCACCAGCGAGTTGGCGGATGCCGGGTATCAGATGGAGGCGGACAAGATTTATGTGTATGAACTGCCGCAGTGACCGGTAGTTGTGTGTTGATTGGGAGGACGCCTTCGCGGGCAAGCCTCGCTCCTACAGAGGTCACGCAAGCCCCGTAGGAGCGAGGCTTGCCCGCGAAGAGGCCATCAAAGGTTCCGCAAAAACCAGGGCCATCACTGTTTCATTGAGCTGAATCAAAAGACCGTATCAGTTGGATCCCTACCATTGGACATCGAACATTTTTAACGTCCTTTGGAGCTCCCATGCACAAGTCCTTGCTCTGCGCTTCGCTGTTCGCCCTCGCGCTCGCAGCCCCGCTCGCCCATGCTCACACCGCCGGTGACATCATCGTTCGGGCCGGTGCGATCACCGTCAACCCGAAAGCCGACAGTTCCAGTGTCAAGGTCGATCAAGGCCCGCTGAAGGGTGCCAATCTGGGTGGCAAGGCCACCATGAGCAGCGACACGCAACTGGGTCTGAACTTCGCCTACATGATCACCAACAACCTGGGGATCGAACTGCTGGCGGCCTCGCCGTTCGAGCATGACGTGAAGCTCAAGGGCACCGCGCTCGGCGCCGCCAACGGCAAACTCGGCACGCTCAAACACCTGCCGCCAACCCTGAGCCTGGTCTACTACCCACTGGATTCCAAGTCCGCGTTCCAGCCGTACATCGGCGGCGGTATCAACTACACCTGGATCTACGACGAGCACGTCGGCAGCGAAGCCAGCGCCAACGGCTTCAGCAACTTCAAGGCGGAAAACTCCTGGGGGCTGGCCTGGCAGGTCGGTGCCGACTACATGCTGACCGACAACGTAATGATCAACGCCCAGGTGCGCTACATCGACATCGACACCACCGCGACCGTGGAAAACAACGCCGTCGCACCGGGCACCCGGGCCAAGGTCGACGTTGATGTGGACCCGTTCATTTACATGGTTGGTTTGGGTTACAAATTTTAATCAACCCATCTGGCGAAGGAGATCCTGTGGCGAGGGGGCTCGCCCCCGTTCGACTGCGCAGCAGACGCCATCCAGTCGATGAGAACTGTCAGGCGAAATGCGCTGGGGCTGCTTCGCAACCCAACGGGGGCAAGCCCCCTCGCCACAAAAGACTGCACATAACCGTAATATTCGACACACAAAAAAGGCGCCTTCAAAGGCGCCTTTTTCATGGCTGTGTAAAACCTCAGTGCCCCAACAACCGCGCCAGGCCGACACTCATCGGCGTCTGCTCCGGGTAGGTAAACCGCTCCAGCAAACGTCGGTTGTTCGCCCGTGAATGGCGGATGTCACCGGAACGCGCCGGGCCGTAGCTCACGGGTGGCAGCTTGCCGACCACCGCTTCAAGGGCTGCAAGCATTTGCTTGAGGGTCGTCGCCTGATTCCAGCCGACATTCACAGCCCCGACTTCGACCTGCGGTTTCTCGATGGCTTGCACCAACACGTCCACCAGGTCCTCGACATAGACAAAATCCCGAGTCTGCTCGCCATCGCCAAACACGGTGATCGGCAAGCCTTTCTGCGCGCGCTCGCTGAATATGCTGATCACCCCGGAATACGGCGAGGACGGATCCTGGCGCGGGCCGAAGATGTTGAAAAAGCGGAAAATCACCGGTTCCAGACTGTGCTGGCGACGATAGAAATCGAAGTAATGCTCGCTCGCCAGTTTGTCCGCCGCGTACGGCGTCAACGGTGCCTTGGGCGTGTCTTCGTCAATCGACTCGCCTTCGCCATTGTTGCCATAGACCGCTGCGCTGGACGCGTACAGCACCCGTTTGACGCCGGTCTGACGCATGGCTTCGCAGACATTCAGCGAGCCGATGAAATTGCTCTGGTGAGTCTTCACCGGATCATCCACCGAAGCCTGCACCGAGGCCACCGCGGCCAAGTGCGCAACAGCGCTGCAACCGACCATCGCCTGCGCCACCAATGCGGCATCGGCGACGTCGCCCACGATCAGTTCGATGAGGGGATTGTCCAGCGGCAGGTTGCTGCGTTTGCCGGTGGAGAGGTCATCGAGAATGCGCACCGAATGTCCTTTGGCAAGCAAGGCGTCGGTCAGGTGCGAACCGATGAAACCGGCACCGCCGGTGATTAAAACAGGGCCGTCAGCCATGGCGATAAAACCTATCCAGTAAGCCCGGGAGTGCCGCGCGCCAGGCGCGGGGCTTGATCCCGAAAGTGTGCAGAATTTTCTTGCAGGCCAGCACCGCGTGTTGCGGTTCTTCGGCGGCGTCGGGCCGCGCGGCGTGAGCCTGGGCGGTCGGTGCTTCGATGGCCAACGGGTGCAGGGCGCGTGCTTCGGTAAGAATCGCCTGCCCCAGTGCCAGCGGCGTGGTCGCCTCATGCCCGGCGTAGTGGTAAGTGCCCCACAGCGGCGCAGAGCAATCGAGTTGCTTGAGCACTGAAATGATCACCCGGGCGGCATCGTCCACCGGCGTCGGATTACCCCGACGATCATCGGCCATCAGCAGCTCTTCAGCTTTCTCGGCCCGATTCAGGAATCGCCCAAGGGTGCCGTCGGGGCTGTCATCGAGCAGCCAGCCGAAACGCAGCAGCACGTGCTGCGGACAGGTGGCGCGTACGCTTTGCTCGATTCGCCACAAGGCCTGGCCGCGCAGGCCCAGCGGTACCGGTTCGTCTTTTTCGCTGTAGGCAGTCGCTCGAGAGCCATCGAACACGCGATAACTCGACGGTTGCAGCAGCACAATGTTGTGATGCTGACACAGCTCAGCCAGCCGTTCGACGGCTCGCTCCTGCCCGGCCAGACGCTGTTCGCTGACGGTCTCCGCCTGGAACCAGTCAAAATAATAGGCGAGATTGATCAACGCATCCGGACGGGTATCGTCGAGCAGTTGCGTCAGGCTCGCGGCGTCCCAGCCGTCTTGTGGTGGGCGGGGGGCGAGGAAACCGATGTCTTCCTCCGCACCGAGGCGAATCAGCGCCTGCCCAAGGGCATTTCCGCCGCCCAGTAACATAAGGCGCATTCGCATAGAGTCAGCAGGCCCAGTCTGATTGGAACGATGGCTTTATCGACAGCGCCCGCAGGCGATGTCCTCAATAATTGCCGGAATCGTTGCATTTTGCGGGTTTAGTGCGCAACCGTCATCCGTAAAGTGTAGATCCCAGGGATTTGTGGTGCTTGTGAGGGTCTCTTCGCGGGCAAGCCTCGCTCCTACAGGTTTAACGCTGTCCTTGTAGGAGCGAGGCTTGCCCGCGAAGGGGCCCTCAGCACCGACCCAGATCCTGAGCGGTACTTGCAACTTCCCGCCCCCACCCGCATAAATTACTCCATGAATCTGCCCATCCCCACGGACGCTGCACTGGCAGGCTTTCACCCCGCCGTCAGCGCCTGGTTCAGCAATACCTTCGCGACGGCCACCGCCGCCCAGGCCCGGGCGTGGCCGTTGATCCGTCAGCGCCGCTCGACCCTGATCGCCGCGCCCACCGGCTCCGGCAAGACCCTCACCGCGTTTCTGGCCGTGCTCGACGATCTGGTCCATCGTGGCCTGGAGAGCCCGGATGGCCTACCCGACGAAACCCTGGTGGTCTACGTTTCACCGCTCAAGGCCCTGTCCAACGACATCCGGATCAACCTGCAAAACCCGCTGGCCGGCATCACCGAACAGTTGCGCGTGATGGGCTTGCCCGACGTGCCGATCAGCACCGCCGTGCGCACCGGCGATACGCCGCAAAAAGAGCGTTCGGCCATGCGCAAAACCGCGCCGCACATTCTGGTGACCACCCCGGAATCCCTTTATGTGCTGCTCGGCTCCGACTCCGGCCGGCAAATGCTCGGCACCACCCACACGGTGATCGTCGATGAAATCCACGCCATTGCCGCCAGCAAACGTGGCAGTCACCTGGCCCTGAGCCTGGAGCGTTTGCAGGCGCTCTGCTCGCAACCGCTGGTGCGTATCGGCTTGTCCGCCACGCAAAAACCCATCGAAGCGGTCTCGCGCTTTTTGGTCGGGCGTGATCGCGACTGCGACATCATCGACATCGGCCACGCCCGCCCACGGGATCTCGATATAGAGGTGCCGCCCGTGCCGTTGTCGGCGGTAATGGCCAACGACGTCTGGGAACGGGTCTATGACCGACTCGCCGTCCTCGCCCGTGAACACCGGACCACGCTGATTTTCGTCAACACCCGGCGTCTGGCCGAACGCCTGAGTCGACACTTGAGCGAACGCCTCGGCAAGGATGCCGTTGCCGCCCACCATGGCAGCCTGGCCAAAGAGTTTCGTCTCGACGCCGAGCAACGGCTCAAGCGCGGCGAGCTGCAAGTGCTGATCGCCACCGCTTCGCTGGAATTGGGGATCGATATCGGCGACGTCGACCTGGTGTGCCAGATCGCTTCGCCACGCTCGATTGCCGGATTTCTGCAGCGAGTCGGCCGCTCCGGGCACCAGGTCGGCGGCACGCCCAAGGGCCGGTTGTTCGCCACCACCCGCGACGACCTGATCGAATGCGCCGCCCTGCTCGATTGCGTGCGCCGTGGCGAGCTCGACACGTTGCAGATCCCCGAAGCGCCGCTGGACGTGCTGGCCCAACAGATCATCGCCGAGGTCAGCTGCCAGGAATGGCAGGAACAGGCGTTGCTGGAAATGCTGCGCAACGCCTCGCCTTACGCCACGCTCGACGAAAAGCACTATCAGGCACTGCTGCAAATGCTCGCCGAGGGCTACAACGGGCGCCAGGGTATTCGCAGCGCTTACCTGCACCGGGACGCCGTAAGCCGCACCCTGCGCGGCCGTCGAGGCGCCAAGCTGACCGCCGTGACCAGCGGCGGGACGATTCCGGACAACGCCGACTACAGCGTTTTGCTGGAGCCGCAGGGGTTGAACATCGGCAGCGTCAACGAAGACTTCGCGGTGGAAAGCATCGCCGGGGACATCTTCCAGCTGGGCAATACCTCGTATCGAATCCTGCGGGTCGAAACCGGCAAGGTCCGGGTCGAAGACGCTCAGGGCCAGCCGCCAACCATTCCGTTCTGGCTCGGTGAAGCACCCGGGCGCAGTGATGAACTGTCGTTCGCCGTGGCCCGCCTGCAAGCGCAACTCGATGAACGACTCGGCGCCACACCCGGCAACCTTCAGCCAGCCGTCGACTGGCTGACCGACGTACTCGGTTTGAACCTCCCCAGTGCCGAACAACTGGTGGATTACCTGGCCCGGGCACGCCAGACCCTCGGCGCCTTGCCGTCGCAAGACACGCTGCTGATGGAGCGGTTTTTCGACGAGTCCGGCGGTACTCAGCTGATCATCCACTCGCCGTTAGGCAGCCGCATCAACCGCGCCTGGGGGCTGGCCCTGCGCAAGCGTTTCTGCCGCACGTTCAACTTCGAATTGCAGGCCGCCGCCAGTGAGGACGCCATCGTGCTGTCGCTGTCCACCGGTCACAGCTTCGAGCTGGATGACGTCTGGCGCTATCTGCACAGCAACAGTGCCGAACATATCCTGACTCAAGCGGTGCTCGAGGCCCCGCTGTTCGGCGTGCGCTGGCGCTGGAACGCCGGGGTCGCTTTGGCGCTGCCACGCTACAGCGGTGGACGCAAAGTACCGCCGCAGATCCAGCGGATGAAAAGCGAAGACTTGATCGCCAGCGTGTTTCCCGATCAGATCGCCTGCGTGGAAAACCTCGCCGGCGAGCGCGAGATTCCCGACCATCCGCTGGTGGAACAAACCCTCGACGATTGCCTGCACGAAGCCATGGACAGCGAAGGCTGGCTGGCATTGCTGCGGCGCATGGAACAGGGGGACATCCGCCTTATCAGCCGCGATCTGCCGGCGCCCTCGCCACTGGCGGCGGAAATCCTCAGCGCCCGCCCCTACACCTTTCTCGACGATGCGCCACTGGAAGAGCGTCGCACTCAGGCAGTGCTCAACCGCCGCTGGAGTGATCCGCAATCCACCGATGATCTCGGTGCGCTGGACGCCGAAGCGATCACTGCAGTGCGTGATGAAGCCTGGCCTACGCCAACCGGCATTGATGAAATGCATGAAGCGCTGATGAGCCTGGCGTGCATTACCGAGACCGAAGCTCAGGCCAACCCGAATTGGCTCGATTGGCTGAACACCCTGGCCGACAGTGGCCGCGCCAGCCGTTTGCAGATCAACGCCGAGCAATCGCTGTGGCTGGCGCTGGAGCGACTGACCTGTCTGCGGGCGATTTATCCACTAGCCATATTGGTTCCACCGCTGGAGGCGTTGCCCGGTTTCGATGAAACCTGGGAGCCGGACGAAGCGGTGCTGGAAGTGATCCGCGCGCGGCTCAGCGCGTTTGGTCCGTTGCCGCTCAAAGCGATTGCCGAACCGCTTGGATTACCGGCGACTCGAGTCACTCAGGCTTTGGCACAACTGGAGCGCGAAGGCTATGTACTGCGCGGGCAATTCACCCCAGGTGCCCCTGATGAAGAATGGTGCGAGCGGCATCTGCTGGCGCGGATTCATCGCTACACGGTCAAACGGCTGCGACGGGAAATCGAGCCGGTGGCGTTGCAGGATTTCATGCGTTTTCTGTTCGACTGGCAGCATCTTTCCGCCGCGAGCCAAGGCCAGGGCCGCGCGGTGTTGCCGGCGATCATCAGCCAGTTCGAAGGCTACCCCGCCGCCGCTTCGGCGTGGGACAGCGACATTCTGCCGGCGCGGCTCAAAGACTATTCGGCGAGCTGGCTGGATGAGTTATGTCGCAGCGGCAAACTGGTCTGGACCCGCCTAACCGCGCACAACAAGAGCACCAGCACGGCATTGCGCAGCACGCCGATTCTATTGCTGCCGCGCAGTCAGGTCGGGTTGTGGAGCGGCTTGACCGAACAGACGCCGGTCAGCGAACTGTCGCCCAAAACCCAAAAAGTCCATGAAGCGCTCAGCCAGCACGGCGCACTGTTTTTCGATGAGCTGATTCACGAAGCCCATCTACTGCGCTCGGAACTGGAAATCGCCTTGCAGGAACTGGTCGGTGCCGGGCTGGTAAACGCCGACAGCTTCGCCGGCCTGCGGGCGCTGATTACCCCGGTCAGCAAACGCCAGAATCGCAGCAGCCGACGCGGACGCGGAGCGTTTGTCGGCGGCATGGACGATGCCGGACGTTGGGCGTTGCTGCGACGCGGAGCTACCGTGCCGGCTGTGGATAAGCAACGACCCGCGCCCACACCCAGCGAAACCCTGGAACACATCGCCATGACCTTGCTGCGCCGTTACGGCGTGGTGTTCTGGCGCTTGCTGGAGCGTGAGGCGGATTGGTTGCCGAGTTGGCGGGAATTGCTGCGCACGTTCCATCGGCTCGAGGCTCGGGGCGAGATTCGTGGCGGGCGGTTTGTCAGTGGCCTGGCGGGGGAACAGTTTGCGTTGCCCGAGGCGATTCCATTGCTGCGCGAAGTCAGACGGCGCCCACACGACGGAAGTCTGATTGCGGTGTGTGGGGTGGATCCGCTGAACCTCGCCGGCACTCTGTTGCCGGGCGCGAAAGTGCCGGCGCTGGCGAGTAATCGACTGGTGTATCGCGACGGCTTGCCAGCCGCCGCCGAAATCGCCGGCAAGCAGCAGTTCTGGCTGGAGCTGGATCAGCAGGCCAGTGGCGAACTACGCAATAAACTGACTCGCCACAGCTTCCCGTAGGAGCGAGGCTTGCCCGCGAAGGGAGCGCCGCGGTGTATCAGCGAGACCGCGTCATCGTTCTTCGCGGGCAAGCCTCGCTCCTACGGGGGGATGGTGGTGGTGTTGGGTGCGCGGCAGATCTGGCGCCCGATTCACCGCCTATTGCCTGCCCGACTCAAATACCTGTGGCGAGGGGGCTTGCCCCCGTTGGGGTGCGAAGCGCCCCCAAAACCTGCCAACCGATTTCTTCTGGCACACCGCGTTTACCGGTTTACGACTGCTGCGCAGCCGAACGGGGTTTCATTCGCCGCTCGATCTTTGACCTCAGCGCAAATATCAAATGCCCATCCCTGTATTTTTCCGCACGCCCCCAACCCCGACACTGCGCTCCATCAATCAATCCCCACCGGAGTTGCAGCCATGCCCATTGCCTTGCTCGCGCTGACCCTCAGCGCTTTCGCCATCGGGACGACGGAGTTCGTCATCGTTGGCCTGTTACCCACCATCGGTGCCGATCTCGGCGTCAGCCTGCCGTCCGCCGGTTTGCTGGTCAGTCTGTATGCCCTCGGTGTGGCCATCGGCGCGCCGGTGCTGACCGCCCTTACCGGCAAAGTCCCACGCAAATTGCTGTTGTTGTCGTTGATGGTGCTGTTCACGCTCGGCAACTTGCTGGCCTGGAAAGCGCCGAGCTACGAGTCGCTGATCATTGCGCGGATCGTCACGGGCCTGGCCCACGGGGTGTTTTTCTCGATTGGTTCGATCATCGCCACCAGCCTGGTGCCGAAGGAAAAAGCTGCCAGCGCGATTGCCATCATGTTCACCGGCCTGACCGTGGCGCTGGTCACCGGCGTGCCATTGGGGACGTTTATCGGTCAGCATTTCGGCTGGCGTGAGACCTTCCTCGCGGTGTCGGCATTGGGTGTGATCGCCTTCATCGGCAGCCTGCTCTACGTGCCGAAAAACATCGCCCACAGCAAACCGGCTTCGCTGTTGCAGCAATTGCAGGTGCTCAAGCAGCCACGCCTGCTGCTGGTGTATGCCATGACGGCGGTCGGTTACGGCGGCTCATTCATTGCCTTCACCTTTCTGGCGCCGACTCTTCAGGACATTTCCGGCTTCGGCGCCAGCACTGTCAGCCTGGTGCTGCTGGTCTATGGCATCTCGGTAGCCGTCGGCAACATCTGGGGTGGCAAACTGGCGGACAAGCACGGCCCGATCAGCGCCCTGAAAATCATCTTCGCCCTGCTCGCCGCCGTGCTGTTCGTGCTGACCTTCACCGCCGGCAATCCATGGCTGGCCCTGGCCACCGTGCTGGTTTGGGGCGCCGTCGCTTTCGGCAACGTGCCGGGCCTGCAGGTGTATGTGGTGCGTCAGGCCGAACATCACACCCCGAATGCGGTGGACGTGGCTTCGGGCCTGAACATTGCGGCGTTCAACCTCGGCATTGCCGGTGGGGCGTGGGGCGGTGGTTTGATCGTGGCGCACATGGGCCTGATCCATACCGCATGGATCGGCGGCCTGGTGGTATTGGTCGCACTGGCACTGACCGCCTGGAGTGGGCGTCTTGACCGGTTGGGCCCGGTGTATGCCGAACCTGCTGAGGGTTCTGCCCGGATCGTCATAACTCATTAATAAATTAAAAGATCGCAGCCTTCGGCAGCTCCTGCACGGGCATATGAATACCTGTAGGAGCGAGGCTTGCCCGCGAAGCTCTTCGCTTTACCGTCCGTAGCCCCGTCGAAACTTTCTCGCCCGCCCCGCAGTCATCAAAAGACAGGGCTGTCCGAGGACGGGAGGCGACATGGCGGCGATTCATATCGGTATTTCAGGCTGGCGCTACACGCCCTGGCGGGGGGAGTTCTACCCGAAGGGGCTGACCCAGAAGCGCGAATTGCAATTCGCTTCACGGGCGGTCAACAGCATCGAAATCAATGGATCGTTTTACGCCCTGCAACGGCCCGAACGTTACGCCCAGTGGTACGACGAAACTCCAGCCGGCTTCGTGTTCAGCGTCAAGGCGCCGCGCTTTATCACCCACATCAAGCGCCTGCGGGACATTCATAAACCCTTGGCGAATTTCTTCGCATCCGGAGTGCTGGAGCTCAAGGAAAAACTCGGCCCGATCCTCTGGCAATTTCCGCCCAACTTCAAATTCGACCCCGAGTTGTTCGAAAACTTTCTAGAACAATTACCCCACGACACTGAACAGGCCGCCGCCCTCGCCCGCCAGCACGAACCGCGCCTGAATGGTCACGCCAGCATGAAGGCCTACGGCAAAAAGCCGCTGCGTCATGCCGTGGAAATACGCCACGAAAGTTTCGTCGATCCCGCCTTCGTCCGTCTGCTCAAACGCTACAACACCGCGCTGGTCATCGCTGACACCGCCGGCAAATGGCCGTATCGCGAAGACCTCACCAGTGATTTCGTCTACCTGCGCCTGCACGGTGCCGAAGAACTCTACGCCAGCGGTTACACCCCACAAGCGCTGCAACGCTGGGGCGACCGGATCGAGGCCTGGTATCACGGAAAGCAACCAGCGGATCCGCAATTGATCGCCCCTCGACAAAAAACCAAGACATGCAAATCCCGGGAAGTGTTCTGCTATTTCGATAACGACATCAAAGTCCGTGCGCCCTTCGATGCTCGCCGCCTGCTTGAGCGTTTGCATCTCGACAAAGACCTTGCCACGGCCCCCGGTGAGCCGGTTGCCGAAGGAGTGCTGCCATGAGCATTCCCGAACCGGTCGGCACCACGGATGAACAGCAACCCATCATCACCGCCGTGAGCCGTTTCACTGTGCTGACGGTCAACACCCACAAGGGTTTCACCGCGCTCAACCGGCGCTTCATCCTGCCCGAGCTGCGTGAGGCGGTGCGCAGCGTGTCCGCCGACGTGGTGTTTTTGCAGGAGGTGCATGGCACCCACGAACATCATCCACAGCGCTACCTCAATTGGCCGGCGATGCCGCAGTACGAATTCCTTGCCGATACCTTATGGCCGCAATTTGCCTATGGGCGCAACGCGGTCTACCCGGCGGGCGATCACGGCAATGCGCTGTTGTCGAAATTCCAGATCGTTCGCCACGACAACCTCGACGTTTCCATCAGTGGCCATGAAAACCGTGGAATCCTGCATTGCGTGCTACGGATGCCCGGCGATGGTCGGGAAGTGCATGCCATTTGCGTCCATCTGGGGCTTCGCGAAAGTCATCGCAAGGCACAACTCAAACTGCTGAGCCAACGTATGGAAGAGTTGCCGGAGGATGCCCCGGTGGTGGTCGCCGGCGACTTCAACGACTGGCGCCTGCGCGCCGATGCGCTGCTCAAGCCCTGCGGTTTGCGTGAAGTCTTTGCCGAGCTGCACGGCAAACCGGCACGCAGTTTCCCGGCGCGTTTGCCGGCATTACGCTTGGACCGCATCTACGTGCGCAACCTCAAGGCCAGCCATCCGCAAGTACTGGCGGCACGGCCCTGGTCACACCTTTCCGACCATGCACCGCTATCGGTGGAGATCGAGCTATGACCGGCCCATTGATGGAAAAAACCACGGTCGAACACGTTTCCACACCTCCGCCGGTGCGCAAGCCCGCAGTGGTTGATGTCGAATACGGCTGGCACGGCAATAACCGGGTCCAATTGCTGGAGAACGGTGAGGAATACTTTCCACGGGTGTTTGAAGCGCTGCGCCAGGCCCAGAGTGAAATCCTGCTGGAGACCTTCATTGTGTTCGAGGACAAGGTCGGCAATGAGCTGCAAAAAATCCTGATTGAAGCGGCTCAACGCGGGGTGCGTATCACCGTCAACCTCGACGGTTTTGGCTGCGGCGAACTGAGCACGGAGTACCTTGCGGCGCTGAGCAATGCAGGTGTGCGCCTGCAAATATTCGACCCCGCGCCGCGTCACTTCGGCATCCGCACCAACTGGTTCCGCCGCATGCACCGCAAGATTGTGGTGGTCGACGGCACGATTGCGTTCCTCGGCGGAATCAATTTTTCCGCCGACCATTTGGCCGACTTCGGCCCTGAAGCCAAACAGGATTATTCGGTTGAAGTGCAAGGCCCGGCGGTGGCCGATATTCATCATTTCACCTTGCTGCAAAGCGGTCGCCCGGCCCGGGCCAAATACTGGTGGCAACGCCGAAGACAGAGGCGTGCGGAACTGGCGGTCAGCGATCATGATGGTCAGGTTCGGCTGGTGTATCGCGACAATGGCGAACACCAGGGCGATATCGAAGAGGAGTACTTGCAGGTGCTGCGCGGCGCCCGACATCGCGTGATCATCGCCAACGCCTATTTCTTTCCAGGCTATCGGCTGCTGCGGGAGATCCGCAATGCGGCGCGCCGAGGGGTCGAGGTGCGCCTGATTCTTCAGGGGCAGCCGGATTTGCGGGTGGCCAGGCTCGCCGCGCGCATGACCTACGACTATCTGCTGCGGGCCGGGGTAGCGATTTACGAATATTGCGACCGTCCCCTGCATGGCAAAGTGGCCTTGGTCGACGAGGACTGGAGCACCGTTGGCTCAAGCAATCTCGACCCGCTGAGCCTGTCCCTGAATCTTGAGGCCAACGTGTTGATCCGCGACCGCGCCTTCAACCGCGACCTGTTCCAGCGCCTCGACGAGTTGAGCAGCAATCACTGCAAGGTCATGTCGGCGGACAAGGCGCCTCGCGGACGGGTCTGGGACATGACCATCGGTTTTCTGGTGTTTCACTTCCTGCGGCATTTCCCGGCGTGGGCTGGTTGGTTGCCGGCGCATAAACCGCGTCTGAAACCCTTCATCCATCCGACCGAGAGCGATAAGGCATGAGCCATTCTGATGCGCGGCCGGCCCCTCACTCCGACACGCCGAGAAAATCCCACTGGCACCGCTGGAAAAAGCCTCTGACGATGCTGTTTTTTCTGGCGCTGATCGTACTGTTCACGATGCTCGCCCAACGCATCGAATGGGGCGAAGTGTTCGATACCCTCGCCGACTTCAAAGTGCGCACACTGATCATCGCGTCCGGGGTGACGCTGATGAGTTTTCTGGTGTACGCCTGTTTCGACCTGATCGGCCGCACCTACATCCGACAGGACCTGACCTGGCGACAGATCCTGCCGGTGGGAATCATCAGCTATGCCTTTAATCTCAACCTGAGCGCCTGGGTCGGCGGCATCGCCATGCGTTATCGGCTGTATTCGCGGCTCGGCGTGAGCAAAAGCAACATCGCGAAAATCCTCGGGCTGAGCCTGGCGACCAACTGGTTCGGCTACATGGTAATTGCCGGCGCGGTGTTCAGCAGCGGCTTGGTGCGAATGCCGCCAGGCTGGAAACTGAGCAGCGATGCCCTGCAAGGCGTGGGCGTGCTGTTGCTGCTGTTGAGCGCGGGGTATCTGGCTGCCTGCCGGTTTTCCAGGCGGCGGGAGTGGTCGATTCGTGGCGTGGAAATCAACCTGCCGTCGTTGCATATGGCAATTCTGCAACTGGCCTTGGGCGCGCTGAACTGGTCGTTGATGGCGGCAGTGATCTTCACCCTGCTGCCGAGCAAACTGGACTATCCGCTGGTGCTTGGCGTGTTGCTGATCAGCGCCATTGCCGGGGTCATCACCCACATTCCGGCCGGGCTCGGTGTGCTGGAGGCGGTATTCGTGGCGCTGCTGCAACATGAGGTCTCGCGGGGAAGTCTGGTGGCGGGGTTGCTTGCTTATCGGGCGATCTATTTCCTGCTGCCGCTGCTGATTACCGTGGTGATGTATCTGGTGGTGGAAGCCAAGGCGAAGTCGTTGCGGATTTCGAAAAAATCGGGGTGAGGTGCGGTGTTCGGGATGACGCCTTCGCGGGCAAGCCTCGCTCCTACAGGTTTTGTGTGATTCCTGTAGGAGCGAGGCTTGCCCGCGAATGATCGCAAGAACACCACACCTCTCATGTCGACTGAATGATGCTCAACCGCTCGCCCACCACCATTTCCGTGATCCAGCCCACCAGGATCGAGGTGTACGCCTGTTGCGAAACCGGATCACTCAGGGCGTGATCGGCGCCGTCGATAATCCGGTGGGTCAGCGAGTGGGTCTGCTGACATGCCGCGCGGTAACTCATGATGGTCGCGTGGGGCACATAGGCGTCTGTCTCGGACTCCACCAGCAACACATCCCCGGTAAATTGCGAACAGGCATGCAGTGCGCGATTGCTGTCGGCGCGGACCCGCGTGCTGCGGTAATCGCGCAAATCGAGCTTGTCCAGCTCACGCTTGGGTGTGTGCCAGAAATCGTCGCGATACAACGCCGGCACCCGCAGCGCCAGCCAACGCACCGGACGCAAGGACGTCAGGATCGCCGCCAGATAACCACCATAACTGGTGCCGACCACGGCGATCGCAGACGTGTCGAGCGCCGGATGGGCGAGCAGTCGGTCGTAGGCCGCCAGCAGGTCACGCAGGTTGTCTTCGCGGGTGACCCGGGACAACGGAATACCGGTCCCGCCGGTGTGGCCACGCAAGTCGAATGTCAGGCACACGCAACCCAACCCGGCGATGCCTTTGGCGCGCTCCAGGTCGCGCTCCTGACTACCGCCCCAGCCGTGAACGAAAAGCACTCCCGGGACTTTCGATTTGGGGCTGAGGAAGGTTCCGCTCATCTGTTCATCATCGATGTCGATCGCAATGGTTTCGCTTCTAGCCGTCATAGGATTTGACCGTTACGTACTTGAGAAGAAAGTCACTGTGTTCCGCAGGCCCCCGGTAGACCTCAATGGCGTTGGCCGGCAGAGGTTGATCGGTATAGGTTTCGACCGACGACACGCGAATCGCGCGCAAGCCGGGGTTGTTGACGAAGCTCTGCAGTGCCGCGACTTCAGCACTGCTGGCACCGCCCAGGCGCCAGGACTGTTCGAGCACGCCGCTGCGTTGTTTGCCATCGTAATCCAGCCCCTGGGCGATGTCGTAGTTGCGCCGCGAGGCATAGAAACCGGGGTAGGCTTCATCGGCCGCGCTGTCGAATACCTGCGCTTGCTGGATCGCCAGCCTCGTGTCATCCGGGAGTTCCAGCGCCAGCAGGTCCTCGTAATAACCCTGCACCACCAACAGATTGGACCCGCCATAAACCTGCTCGCCCTGACCGTCTTCGGTCAAGTATTGATCACCGCAATAACTCAGCACTTTGTCGCCGATAAAACTCTGACCGACGCTATGGGTGACCACCTCGGTCAAGTCTTGCTCCAGCACCACACCTTCGGTGAACAATGTTTTGGCATCGGGGCGAGCGAGGATGGCGTCGAACTGGTCGAGGCTTTTGATCACTTCCTGACCACGTCCGGCGCAGGCATGAATCGGCTTCATGCGGATCGGACCGCTGTAGAGCAAATGCTCCGCTGCCGGGCGAGCATCGTCCAGGGAGAACACGCTGAGGCCATCGAGCACAACGCTGCGTACCCGTTCGGAAAACAACGACGACCAGCCTTCGGGGGCGAACGCATAGCGGTTCAACAACCCATGACTGATGGCTTTGGTGCAGATGAAAGCGTGGTCGACGTAACCGCCCCACAAATCCTCCGGCCCTTTGACGCCCAGCTGCCGGGCGGCAGCAACGCCCACCAGCGTCTGGGTCGGCAACAGATAAACATCACGGCCGCGATGCAGGTCCAAGTCATAACTGCCGCCGTATTCGAGCCCGACGACTTGCGCCAGCCAACGAGCGAGTGCGCGATTGGTTTCGACTTCGTGCAGCGGGGCTTTGGGGCGTACCGAATGGGCGAGCACCAGTTTCTTGCGGTTTGTTGGGGTCATGCGTTCCCCTTCAATTTGCGCTTGATGAATGTAGCTGAAGGAGGTGCAGAGATCAGGCCAACGGCGGCTGGAGAGAAACGGGTTTCAAATCAGCCATTTGTGAAATATGCGATAGCACAAGGCCTGTTTTATTCTGCACGACGCCTTTCAATACTCCCGGCATTTTGCACGACTCAAAACCTGCCGCCTGCCCCATGTGGGAGCGAGCCTGCTCGCGATAGCGGCCTGACATTCCAGGTTTATGTTGAATGACACACCGCTATCGCGAGCAGGCTCGCTCCCACATTTTCTGATCTGGTGTGCTCTGATTACCGAGCCATGGCGGCAGTCGGCATCACCCCAAACCGCGCCCGGTAATCACTCGGCGCCAGCCCGGTAATCTTCTTGAACGTTGCCCGAAACGCACTCGGGTCCTGGTAACCCACGGTCCAGGCAATGTGATCAATGGTGCCGTTGGTGAATTCGAGCATTTCCCGCGCCTTGCCAACCCGCAGGTGCTGGCAGTATTCGGTGGGTTTCAACCCGGTCGCCGCACGGAATCGCCGCAGGAAAGTGCGCTCTTCCAGCCCCGCCCGCTCGGCCATTGTCGCCAACGAGACATCGGTTGCCCCGGTGCTTTGCAGCCAATGCTGGACCTTGAGAATCGACGCATCGCCATGATTGAGAATGGGTGCAAAGTTACTGCCGCATTCGCTCGCGCTGTCGCTGTGTTCCACCACCAGAAATCGCGCCGTGCCGGTAGCAATGCTCGGCCCGAGCAAGCGGTTCACCAAGCGTAATCCCAACTCTGACCAAGCCATCAACCCGGCAGTGGTGATCAGGTCACCGTCGTCGATGATCGGCGTGTCAGCCTTGAGCTTGACCGCCGGGTAACGCTCGGCAAAGGCTTTGGCCGAGGTCCAGTGGGTGGTGGCGCTACGGCCGTCGAGCAAGCCGCTTTCAGCCAACAGAATAGAACCCACACAGACTCCGCCAAGGGTCGCGCCGTTGGCGTGTTGCTGACGAAGCCAGCGAATCAGCTCTTGGGGCGCCTGCCGCTCGGAAAAACCTCCGATCGAGGGCGGGATCAACACGGCAACCAACGCGCCGGCCGGGCCTGGATGAGTGTCATAGACCCGCTCGGGCACTTGATCGCCATCGACCTGCCAGTGACTGACCCGCAGCAACGGTAGCTGCGCCGCCTGATGCTCGGCGGCGATCCGGTTGGCCACGCCGAACAGGTCCGTCAGCCCATGCACCGCCGCCATCTGCGCACCGGGATAGATCAGCACTCCCAGTTCGGCGACTGCCCTTTCTACACCCATTGTCAGTTTTCCCCCTTCTATTGTCGGTGCGGCCAATCCTCGGACGGCCAGCAAAACCTGATACTTGATGCACACCCAACAAACACTTCAAGGAAACACTCATGGCCAGGCAAGCACTCATCGTAGTCGATATCCAGAACGACTACTTCCCCCAAGGCAAGTGGCCGCTGGTGGGCGCCGACGAAGCAGCAGACAATGCCGCACGGTTGATTCAGGCGTTTCGCGAGGCCGGTGATCCGGTGGTGCATATCCGCCACGAATTCACCTCCGATGCCGCGCCGTTCTTCACTCCGGGCTCCGACGGCGCGAAGTTGCATCCCAAAGTTCTCAACCGCGCCGACGAACCGGTGGTGCTCAAGCACTTCGTCAACTCGTTCCGCGAGACCGAACTGGAGGCCATCCTCGACCAGCAAGGCATCGAGCATCTGGTAATTGTCGGCAGCATGAGCCACATGTGCATCGACGGCATCACCCGCGCCGCCGCCGATCTTGGCTATACCGTCACAGTGATTCACGACGCCTGTGCCACCCGCGACCTGGAGTTCAATGGCATCACTGTCCCGGCTGCCCACGTTCACGCCGCCTTCATGTCGTCCCTGGGTTTTGCCTATGCAAGCGTGGTGTCCACCGATGATTTTCTGGCTGGTTAAGTGAGATCAACCTGTGGGAGCGGGCTTGCTCGCGAAAGCGGTGTATCAGGCAACATCAATGTTGACTGTCTCGCCGCCTTCGCGAGCAAGCCCGCTCCCACATGACCTTCTATTGTCATTACTCCTGCGCAACAGTCGAAAAAATCTCACGCGTGAGCTATTGAGATCCGCAAAAATTGCCTGTAGTGTTTCTCACGCGTGAGATTTTTCACAACGGGGTCAGCATCATGAAAAGCAGCTCTCCATCAGATCCGCCTACCGGATCTGTTACCGATTCAGCGAGCCAAAAGGGAGAGCGCTCGAAACCGTCCGCGAAAAAACCATCTAGTTTTTATATGAAGCAGATGCGCGCGGGCCTGGGTGCCGCCGGGTATGTGAAACACGAGACTTGGGTGCTTCCCGAAAACCGAAGCCTGCTCAAGCAGATGGAGAAACAGCTACGCCAACCGATTCTGGCTGGCTCATTCATGTCGGAGAATTACATGAGCGCAGGTAACAACTGGAACATCGATCGCCTCTACAGCGCCCTTCAGGCCCTCGACGAAGTGGTTTCGAACGACATCACCCTCTCCCTCGTTCAAGGTTCCGAGTCCAGCATCAAGCTGGAAATGAACGATTTCGGTGGCTTGCCGATTTACATCGCCGTGGTGGGTGATCAGATCATCGTGGACACCGTTCTGGTCGACGTCGAGTCCATCAACGACGTACCGGCATTCAACGATGCCGTTCTGCGCAGCCGGGAAATGTTCCCGCTGTCCTCGATCGGTATCGAGTCCATGCCCAACGGGCAGATCGTTTACAACATGTTCGGCGCCCTGAGCTCCGACTCCAGCCTGACCAACGTCGTGACCGAGGTCAAAACCCTCGTCGACAACGTCCAGCGCGCCAGCGAAGCCTTTGAACGTTTCTTCATCTAATTTTTCGGGAACAGGAAATATCCAATGACTCAGTCCATCTGGAGCAAATTGTTCACCGCGCTGCGTGGCGGTGCCAACGAAGTCGGCGAATCGATCGTCGACCAACAGGCCCTGCGCATCCTCGACCAGGAAATTCGCGATGCTGACAGCGCGCTGGCCAACGCCAAGCGTGAGCTGGTCACCATCATGGCCAAGCACAAACTGTCGGCTGATCGCGTCAGCGAGTACAACGCCAAGATCAAGGATCTGGAATCCAAGGCCCTGGCCGCGATCCAGGCCAATCGCGAAGACCTGGCACTGGAAGTGGCTGAAGCCATTTCGACCCTGACCAATGAACTGGATGTCGAGCAAAAGCAGGCCACCGAATTCGGCGGTTACGCTGACAACATGCGCAAAGACATCACCAAGGCCGAAAACCGCATCAAAAGCCTGCGCCAGCAAGTGGACATGGCCAAGGCGCGTGAAAGCGTACAGAAAGCCCAGGTCAGTGCTTCGATCGCCAGTGGCGGCGCCAACGGCAAACTGGAAACCGCTGTCGGTACGCTGAACCGCCTGCAAGCCAAGCAGCAGCAACGCGCCGCTGAGCTGGAAGCCCAGGACCAACTGGCCGATGCGTCGACCGGGACCGACCTGGAGCGCAAGCTGCGTGAAGCTGGCATCACGCCGAACGAAGGCAGCGCCAATGCGATTCTGGAACGCCTGAAGAAAAAATCGGCTGAGTAACCGGCCCTGATGCCTGGCGCATAACCTGTGGGAGCGGGCTTGCTCGCGAAGAGGGAGTATCAGTCGACATCAATGTTGCCTGACACACCGCCTTCGCGAGCAAGCCCGCTCCCACATGGATTCGTTGCCATATTTTTTGTCGAGTCGAGGTCAAGGATGGATGCCCTGAAGGGTTTCAAGACAATCGCAGGCCTGGCCATCTTCATGGTTGCGCTGCAACTGCTCAATGTGGCGACCGGCTACAGCCTTATTGCCTTCGGCCTGGTCCCGAGAACATTGCACGGACTGGTCGGCATCATCACCTCGCCTTTCTTGCACGGGTCCTTTGCACACCTGAGCACCAACCTGATTGCCTTTTTGATCCTCGGTACTTTGGTCATTGTCGAAGGGCTCAGCCGGTTCATGGCCGTCAGCGCCATCATTATTCTGCTGGGCGGCTCACTGGTCTGGCTGTTCGGTTTTGCAGGTGTACACATCGGTGCCAGCGGATGGGTATTCGGGCTGTGGGCGTACCTGCTGTCGCGCGCCTGGTTCCAGAGGAGCTGGAGCAACCTGATAACGGCCAGTGTCGTGGTCCTGCTCTATGGCGGCCTGATCTTTGGCTTCCTTCCTCGCCAGGGCATGTCCTTCGAAGGGCATATCTTTGGTGCGATCGCCGGATTTATTGCAGCCAAGGTACTGTTATCTACGCCGCGCAGCAGGTTTAATGCCGCCCGGTAAGCGCATTTGAGCACTCAGACGCCAGAGCGATTACGTCGCCAGGAATGAGCCCCCCATGGAGTCAGGGATGTAATGTCGATTTTCCTTCTATTGCGCACGTACGCCGCGTCCTTCTTCCATCGGTTCGGCTGGGCAGGCTTGGCCATTGCGGTGGGCATACACCTGAGCACGGCCTATATCGGCCTGGTGCTTCTGGGCGAACAACACCTCACCGCCCCCGCCACGTTTACCTACTTCTATCTCACCACCACGCTCACCGTCGGCTATGGCGATCTTGCGCCACAGACATCGGCGGGACGAATTTTCGTGGCCACCTGGGTCATGCTCGGGGGCATTGCGCTGCTGACGGCAGCCATCGGCAAAACCACCAGCAGTGTCATCGATGTATGGAGAAAAGGCATGAAGGGCAAAGGCGATTTCACCGGCAAGGTCGGCCATACCGTTCTCATTGGCTGGGAAGGCGCGTCCAGCGAGCGGGTGATTGATTTATTGCTGCAGGACGAAACCTCCAATGACAACCTGATCGTCATTTGCGATTGCGACCTCGAAGAAAACCCCATGCCGGGCAAAGCGGACTTTATCAAAGGCGAAAGCCTGTCCTCTGCCGCGCTTTTGCTGCGGGCCGGCGTTCCCGGTGCCGAACGTGTCCTGGTGCGAACCCATTCAGACGATCTGACCCTGGCCACCGTGCTGGCGATCAATCAACTGAACCCTGTCGGGCATGTGGTCGCCCACTTCAATGAAAGTGAAATCGCTGCCCTTGCCAGCGCCTACGCGCCCAGCCTGGAATGCACCTCGAGCATGGCCATCGAGATGTTGGTGCGCGCCTCTCAGGATCCGGGCTCGTCTGTGGTCATCAATGAACTGCTGTGCGTGGGTCAAGGCGCCACCCAATACCTGATGCGGCTGCCCGAGACCTTTGAAGCAACGTTCGGCGATCTGTACGCGCAGATGAAAGAACAGCACAACGCGACTCTTATCGGCTACCGCGCCAAAGGCGCCCGACAGCCTTCGATCAACCCGCCCGGCGCCACTCGCGTTGAGGGCGGCGAACTCTTCTACATCGCCTCCACTCGCCTCAAGGAAATCACCAATGGGATGGTTTAAACAGTTGATGGGGCTTGAGGCCCCGAAAGCGAATACGGAATCGAAATGGACAGCCAACGAAACCCTGCCCGCCATCGGTCCGCTGGGCCTGGCATTGGGCAAGGGCGTGATGTTCGACACGACCCTGAAATTGTTGCTCGACGGCAACACTGCTGTGGTTATCCCTGGCTCCCAGCAAGTCTGGAGCGCCGGCACCATTGATCTCGGGCAGTCGACCTGGCTGTCGCGCTATTACATGAACGACGAAGACTACTGGCTGCAAGTGCACACCACCGGCGACATCGCCGGACAGGTCGAGTCGGTGATCCTGTTCAATTACCTCAGTTACATCACCATCAACAGTGAAGCGGAGCTGCGTCGACTGGCCGGCCCTCAAAGCCTGATTGGCCTGCCGACCTACACCCACAACGGTGTCGAATACACCCGCGAGTGGGGCACCGAGAACGGCCAGACGGAACTGGTGGCGCTGAGCGAACACCTGAAAAACCCGGATGAGTCCTACAGCATCGAGCACCGTTCGATGCTGTACGCCCGCGAAACCGGCCTGACCGACCGCCGGGAATTCCTGCTGTTTTCCGTCGAAGAAGACGCCGAAGGCACTATCAGCTTGAGCACTTCGCTGGGTATTTCGCTGTACACCACTGACCTGAACACTTTTTAAAAAGGAAGAAATTCATGCTTGAAGCGCTCTCCATCTCCCTGAATAAAGCCGCCGTGCTCGGGTTTGTTTTGTACATCCTCGGCGCCGCCGTGCTGTTCGCGCTGTTCCAGTTCATCTACACCCGAATCACGCCGCACAAAGAGTTCGAACTGATCCGTTCGGGCAACGTTGCGGCCGCGATCGCGCTGGGTGGCGCCATCATCGGTTTCGCCATTCCGGCCAGCAATGTGATTGCCTATTCGATCAGCATTCTGGATTTCGTCGTCTGGGCAGTGATCGCCGCTTTCGTACAACTGCTGGCTTTTCTGGTGACCAGCCTGGTGCTTAAAGGCGCCTCTGAACGCATTAAAAAAGGCGAAATCGCTGCGGGTATCTATATCGCGGCAGTGGCCATCAGCGTCGGCATGTTGAACGCCGCGTGCATGACCCCTTCCCAGAACTGATTGCGCCACGGAGATCCCGATGAAACGAAGCAAGTACGTTCAGCTCTCGCTGGCAGCATCGGTCGCCATGGCGATATCAGGCTGCGGGCCGACGGAAAAAACCTACGAGATACACAAAAAGTACAACTTCCAGTCCGTCCAGCAGTGCGCCGATGAAAAGCTCCCGGTCGACATCTGTTCTGACGCCTATATGAAGGCCATGGCCCAGCATCGAAGCATTGCGCCGGTGTACGACAACCAGGCTGATTGCGACGCCGACTTTGTCGCCGACTGGTGTCAGCAGGATTCCGCCGGCAAGTTCATCCCCAAGCTCGGCGGTTTCGAGCTGAGTGCCGATGGCGAAGTGACGCAAGCCGAAGTAGACGCAGCCAAGTCAAAACTGCCCGCTTCGGAAGCGACTGCAGCTGGGTCGGGATTCTCCGGCAGCAGCCTGCTGACCGGGCTGTTGATCGGCAACATGCTCAGCAACAACCGCAACAGCTACTACTCCGAGCCGGTCTACCGCTATCGTGATGATCGCGGCAGCTACTCGTCCTCGACACTCAGCCAGCGGGTATCGTCAGGTTCAACCTTCAACAGGTCCAATCAGGCGCGCTACGGCAGCAGTAGCAGTTACACCGACACCATCACCCGCAGTAAGCCGGTGTCTGTTGCGGCCTCCACTTCCCGCGGCGGCTTCGGCAGCCAGGCCAGCGCACGCAGCGGCTGGGGCGGATCGAGCAAGAGCTTTGGCGGGTCGAGCAGTTAAGGAAACAGAGCCATGAAGAAGATCCTCTGCGCAGAACGTCATGACTGGAAACAGACCGCCGAATCTCTTGGTTTTCTGTTCCATACCATCGACGACGAACCCTATTGGGACGAGAGCGCGTATTACCAATTCACGCTCAAACAGATCGAGAACGATCTCGAAGACCCGACCACCGAGATTCATGAGATGTGCATGGACCTGGTGGCCCGCGTGGTTCAGAGCGAGGAGTTGCTGGAGCGCCTGAGCATTCCCGCGCCATTCTTCGACATGGTTCGCACTTCATGGCTCGAAGGCCATCCGCACCTGTATGGGCGCATGGACTTCTCCTATAACGGCAGCGGGCCCGCCAAGCTGCTGGAACTCAACTACGACACGCCGACCAGCCTGTATGAGGCCGCGGCGTTTCAATGGGGCTGGCTGGAGCAATGCATCGAACGCGGCTTGCTGCCCAAGCATGCCGACCAGTTCAACAGCATCGACACCAAGCTGCATCAGGCCTTTGCCCAACTGCAGCTCAAACACCCCTTCTATTTCGCCTCGATGAAAGACTCGGTCGAAGACAAAGGCACCACCGACTACTTGCGCCTGATCGCGGAAAAGGTCGGCATCGAATCGCGACACATCGATATCGAAGACATTGGCCTCACCAGTGACGGACGTTTCGTCGACCTCGAAGATCGCTGGATTCCTCATTTGTTCAAGCTGCATGCCTGGGAGTTCATCTTCCACGAACCCTTCGGCGCAGCGATTGCGCAGAGCGACACACAGTTTTTCGAACCGCCCTGGAAATCCATCATCTCCAACAAGGGCATCCTGCCGCTGCTGTGGGAGTTCAACAAAGGTCACCCGAACCTGCTCGCGGCGCACCTGGATACCGATCCAGGCAAAGCGGTGCCCAAAGGCTGGGTGCGCAAGCCGTTCTTCTCCCGGGAAGGCGCCAACATTGAGCTGCAAACCGCTGACGGTCTGATCGTGAAAGAGGACGGGCCCTACACCGACGCGCCATTTATCCTTCAGGAGTTCGCCCCGCTACCGAAGTTTGGCGACAGCTTTACGCTGGTGGGTTCCTGGGTTATCGGCGATCAGGCGGCCGGTATCGGCGTGCGGGAAGACAACAGTTTGATCACCAAGGATTCGAGCCGTTTCTTGCCGCACCTGATACTCGACTGACCCATCCATCGCCGGTGTGGACATAAGTACGATGTCCGCAAGACTTACGGCTGAAATACCGGATAATGGCGGCCATTCGTTTAGCCGTTATTCTGGTAATCCCCCATGGAAATCAAGGTCAACTTTCTCGACAACCTTCGACTTGAAGCCAAGTTCGATGACTTCACGGTGGTGGCCGATCAACCTATCCGCTACAAGGGCGATGGCTCGGCACCGGGTCCGTTCGATTACTTTCTGGCTTCATCGGCGTTGTGTGCGGCTTATTTCGTGAAGTTGTACTGCGACACTCGCAGTATTCCCACGGATAACATCCGCCTGTCGCAGAACAACATTGTTGATCCGGAAAACCGCTACAACCAGATTTTCAAGATCCAGGTCGAATTGCCGGCGGACATCTCCGACAAGGACCGTCAGGGCATCCTGCGCTCCATCGATCGTTGCACCGTGAAAAAAGTGGTGCAAGCCGGGCCTGAGTTTGTGATCGAAGAAGTCGAAAACCTCGACGCCGATGCCCAGGCGTTGCTAATGCCTGCGTCCAGTTCAGAGGCGAGCACTTATATCGCGGGCAAGGATCTGCCGCTGGAGCAAACCATCGCCAATATGTCAGCCATTCTGGCGGACCTGGGCATGAAGATCGAAATCGCTTCGTGGCGCAATATCGTGCCCAATGTGTGGTCGCTGCACATCCGCGATGCGCATTCGCCGATGTGCTTTACCAACGGCAAGGGTGCGACCAAGGAAGGCGCGTTGGCGTCGGCGTTGGGTGAGTTTATCGAGCGACTCAACTGCAACTTCTTCTACAACGACCAGTTCTGGGGCGAAGACATCGCCAACGCAGCGTTTGTGCACTACCCGGACGAACGCTGGTTCAAGCCTGGCCGTAAAGATGAGCTGCCAACTGAAATTCTCGACGAGTACTGCCTGAAGATTTACAACCGCGACGGCGAGCTGCGTGGTTCCCATCTGATCGATACCAACTCGGGCAATGAAGAGCGCGGCATCTGTTCGCTGCCGTACGTGCGCCAGTCGGACGGCGAGGTGGTGTATTTCCCGTCCAACCTGATTGAAAACCTGTTCCTGAGCAACGGCATGAGTGCCGGTAACACGCTGGCCGAAGCCCAGGTGCAGTGCTTGTCGGAGATCTTCGAACGCGCGGTAAAACGCGAAATCATCGAAGGTGAATTTGCACTGCCGGATGTGCCGGCCGATGTGCTGGCGAAGTACCCCGGGATACTGGCTGGTATTCAGGCACTGGAAGAACAAGGGTTCCCCGTGCTGGTGAAAGATGCGTCCCTGGGCGGTGAGTTCCCGGTGATGTGCGTCACGTTGATGAACCCGCGTACCGGCGGTGTGTTCGCCTCGTTCGGCGCGCATCCGAGCCTGGAAGTGGCGCTTGAACGCAGCCTGACCGAATTGCTGCAGGGCCGCAGCTTCGAAGGCCTCAACGACTTGCCCCAGCCGACGTTTGAAGGGCATGCGGTGACCGAGCCGAACAACTTCGTCGAGCACTTCATCGACTCCAGCGGCGTGGTGTCGTGGCGCTTCTTCAGTGCCAAATCGGATTATGAATTCGTGGAGTGGGACTTCTCCGGCCAGGGTGAAAACTCGAACACCGAGGAAGCCGCGACCTTGTTCGGCATTCTCGAAGGCATGGGCAAGGAAGTGTACATGGCGGTCTACGAGCATATCGGCGCGAAGGCGTGCCGCATCCTGGTGCCGAACTATTCGGAAATCTATCCCGCGGACGATCTGATCTGGGATAACACCAACAAGGCGCTGTTCTTCCGCACCGACATTCTGAACCTGCATCGCCTGGACGAAGACGAACTGAAAGCGCTGGTTGAGCGCCTGGTGGAAAGTGAGCTGGACGACTACACCGATATCACCTCCTTGATCGGCATCGAATTTGACGACAATACGGCGTGGGGTCAGCTGACGATCCTGGAGTTGAAGCTGCTGATTTATCTCGCCTTGCAGCAATTTGAAGAGGCGAAAGAGGCGGTGGAGATGTTCCTGCAGTACAACGACAACACGGTTGAGCGTGGCCTGTTCTACCAGGCCGTCAATGTGGTACTGGAGATGAAGCTGGACGAAGACCTGGAACTGGAAGACTACGAGGCCAATTTCCGCCGGATGTTTGGCAACGAGCGGACGGATGCAGCGATCGGATCGGTGGACGGCAGCGTGCGCTTCCATGGCTTGACGCCGACCAGCATGAAACTGGAGGGGCTCGACAGGCACCTGCGGTTGATCGATAGCTACAAGAAACTGCACTCGGCACGGGCCAATGTGACTGCTGTATTCAGTTAACAGCGCCCACAAAAAAGCGAAGCCAGATCACCTGGCTTCGCTTTTTTTATTACTGACTGGATAGCTGCTTTTTAGAACGGGATATCGTCATCAAAGCTGTCGAAATCCGGAGCCGGCTGAGGAGCGGCCTGCTGCTGTGGAGCCGGACGCGACTGTTGCGGTGCCGACTGCTGCGGACGCGGAGCCTGTTGGCGTGGAGCCGGGGCGGACTGCTGGTAGTTATTGCCCCCGCCTTGTTGGTCGCCCTGCTGTGGACGGCCGCCCAGCAGTTGCATGGTGCCTTGCATGTCGACCACGATTTCAGTGGTGTAACGCTTGATACCGTCTTTTTCCCACTCGCGGGTCTGCAGCTTGCCTTCGATGTACACCTGCGAACCCTTGCGCAGGTATTCGCCGGCGATTTCGGCAACCTTGCCGAACATCGAAACACGGTGCCATTCGGTCTTCTCGACCTTCTGACCGGTTTGCTTGTCGGTCCACTGTTCGCTGGTCGCCAGACTCAGGTTGGTCACGGCGTTACCGTTAGGCAAGTAGCGAACTTCGGGATCCTGGCCGCAAGTGCCGACCAATATGACTTTGTTAACCCCACGGGCCATAACGTTCTCCTAGGCTACGCACGCTGCCTCGGCCGGGTTGTTCACCAGGCGCTCAAGGGTCGTGCGATCCAATAGTTCTGTGTCCAATTTGATGTAAATCGCCGCTTCATCAGCAACGATCACCGCATCTGTTACCCCTACGACGGCCTTCAGGCGCTCGACCAGACCCGCTTCGCGGATCGCCTCGGGCGACAACGGCAAGCGCAGGCTCGTCACGTAAGGTGGTTCGCGCATGGTAACAGCAAAGGCCAGCCAGAGGGCAGCCAGGCCGGCGCATCCGAGGAATACAACCGACAAACCGCCGTGCTGGAACATCCAGCCGCCGAGGATCCCGCCCAGCGCCGAACCGAGGAACTGGCTGGTGGAATAAACCCCCATCGCCGTGCCCTTGCCGCCTGCCGGTGAAACCTTGCTGATCAACGATGGCAAGGAGGCTTCCAGCAGATTGAACGCGGTGAAGAACACCACCGTGCCAATCACCAGAGCCCGCAAGCTATCGCCGAACTGCCAGAAGAATAGCTCAGTGAGCATCAGCGTCACGACGGCACCGAGCAAAACTCGTTTCATTTTGCGTCGCTTCTCGCCATAGATAATGAATGGAATCATGGCGAAGAAGGAAATCAGCAGCGCGGTCAGGTACACCCACCAGTGCTGCTCTTTGGGCAGCCCGGCTTTTTCGACCAGGGCCAGGGGCAATGCCACGAAGCTCGACATCAACATCGCGTGCAACACAAAAATACCCAGGTCCAGGCGCAGCAGGTCCGGGTGCTTGAGTGTCGGTATCAGCGCCTGGCGCGCGACGCCGGATTCACGGTGCTGCAACGGCCCGGTTGCACGCGGCACCATGAACATCACGATGACGATACCGACCAGCGCCATGCCACCGGTGGCGAAGAACAACCCGGACAGGCCGAAGGCGCGGGTCAGCAATGGTCCTACAACCATGGCGACAGCGAACGACAGACCGATCGTCATGCCGATCATGGCCATGGCTTTGGTCCGATGCTGTTCCCGGGTCAGGTCTGACAGCAACGCCATGACCGCCGCGGAAATCGCCCCTGCGCCTTGCAGGATGCGTCCGGCGATGACGCCCCAGATCGAATCGGCATTGGCCGCCAGCACACTCCCCAGGGCGAAGATGATCAGCCCCAGGTAAATCACCGGCCGGCGACCGATGCGGTCGGAAATGAAGCCGAAAGGAATCTGAAAGATCGCCTGGGTCAGGCCGTAAGCGCCAATCGCCAACCCGATGAGGGCCGGGGTCGCTCCTGCCAGGTCCATCCCATAGGTCGCCAGAACCGGCAACACCATGAACATGCCAAGCATACGGAAGGCGAACACCAGGGCCAGACCGCTTGCTGCGCGGGTCTCACTGCCACTCATGCGTTCGCTGTGGGGATCGTGCATGGAAAAACCTCATGTGAACCGGCGGCGATTCTACCAGTCCCATCGATTGACGGGGTATATCGCGACGCTATGACGCGCACAGATGACGCAGTCTTCATGCAAGGCTGCGCGCCCCGCATTTGATAGTGTGCATCCATCCAGTATTTGGCCGTATACTCCTACGTTTTCGACGCCCGCCGAGCGAGGCCACTTTGGACAAGATCCTGATTCGTGGGGCCCGAACCCACAACCTGAAGAACATCGACCTGACCCTGCCACGGGACAAACTGATCGTTATCACCGGCCTGTCCGGATCCGGCAAGTCGTCCCTGGCCTTCGACACGCTGTACGCCGAAGGCCAGCGTCGTTATGTCGAATCGCTGTCGGCCTACGCCCGGCAGTTCCTGTCGATGATGGAAAAACCTGACGTCGACACCATCGAAGGTCTGTCGCCAGCGATCTCCATCGAACAGAAGTCGACCTCGCACAACCCGCGCTCGACGGTTGGCACCATTACCGAAATCTACGATTACCTGCGCCTGCTCTACGCTCGCGTCGGTATTCCGCGCTGCCCGGACCACGACATTCCGCTGGAAGCCCAGACCGTCAGCCAGATGGTCGACCTGGTGCTGGCACAACCGGAGGGCAGCAAACTGATGCTGCTGGCCCCGGTGATCCGCGAGCGCAAAGGCGAACATCTTTCGGTCTTCGAAGAACTGCGCGCCCAGGGCTTTGTACGGGCCCGGGTCAACGGCAGACTGTGCGAGCTGGACGAGTTGCCGAAGCTGGATAAACAGAAGAAGCACTCGATCGACGTCGTGGTCGACCGCTTCAAGGTTCGCGCCGATCTGCAACAGCGTTTGGCTGAGTCGTTCGAGACTGCGTTGAAACTGGCGGACGGGATTGCGCTGGTGGCGCCAATGGACGACGAGCCCGGCGAAGAAATCATCTTCTCCGCACGCTTTGCCTGCCCTATCTGCGGCCACGCCATCAGCGAGCTGGAACCCAAGCTGTTTTCCTTCAACAACCCGGCCGGCGCCTGCCCGACGTGCGATGGCCTGGGGGTCAAACAATTCTTCGACACCAAACGATTGGTGAACGGTGAACTGACCCTGGCCGAAGGCGCGATTCGCGGCTGGGACCGGCGCAACGTCTATTACTTCCAGATGCTTGGCTCGCTGGCCTCGCACTACAAGTTCAGCCTTGAAGTGCCGTTCAACGACCTGCCGGCCGATCAGCAGAAGTTCATCCTGCATGGCAGTGGCTCGCAGAACGTCGACTTCAAATACCTGAACGACCGTGGCGACATCGTCAAACGCTCGCACCCGTTCGAAGGCATCGTGCCGAACCTGGAACGCCGCTACCGCGAAACCGAATCGGCTTCGGTCCGTGAAGAACTGGCCAAATTCCTCAGCACCCAACCCTGCCCGGATTGCCGCGGTACCCGTCTGCGTCGCGAGGCGCGGCACGTTTGGGTTGGCGAGAAGACCTTGCCGGCGGTGACCAATCTGCCAATCGGCGACGCCTGTGAATATTTTGGCGTGCTGAAGCTGACCGGCCGCCGTGGCGAAATTGCCGACAAGATTCTCAAGGAAATCCGCGAGCGCCTGCAGTTCCTGGTCAACGTTGGCCTGGACTATCTGTCACTGGATCGCAGTGCCGACACGCTGTCCGGCGGTGAGGCCCAGCGTATCCGCCTGGCCAGCCAGATCGGCGCCGGCCTCGTGGGGGTTCTGTATATCCTCGACGAACCGTCAATTGGCCTGCACCAACGGGACAACGACCGGTTGCTGGGCACCCTCAAGCACCTGCGGGACATCGGTAACACGGTGATCGTGGTCGAGCACGACGAAGACGCGATTCGTCTGGCCGACTATGTGGTGGATATCGGCCCGGGCGCGGGTGTACACGGTGGGCATATCGTCGCCGAAGGTACGCCGGCCGAGGTCATGGCTCACCCTGATTCGCTGACCGGCAAGTACTTGTCAGGGCGGGTGAAGATCGCAGTGCCAGCCAAACGCACGCCGCGTAACAAGAAGTTGTCGCTGGCCCTCAAGGGCGCTCGCGGCAACAATTTGCGCAATGTCGATCTGGAGATTCCGATCGGCCTGTTGACCTGCGTGACGGGTGTTTCCGGTTCGGGCAAGTCAACGTTGATCAACAACACACTGTTTCCTTTGAGCGCTACGGCACTCAACGGGGCAACGACCCTGGAAGCGGCTGCTCACGACAGCATTAAAGGCCTGGAACATCTGGACAAGGTTGTGGACATCGACCAGAGCCCGATCGGTCGCACACCGCGCTCCAACCCCGCGACCTATACCGGGCTGTTCACGCCGATTCGCGAGTTGTTCGCCGGTGTGCCTGAATCCCGCTCCCGCGGTTACGGGCCGGGGCGTTTCTCCTTCAACGTGAAGGGCGGACGCTGCGAAGCTTGTCAGGGCGATGGCCTGATCAAGGTGGAAATGCACTTCCTGCCGGACATCTATGTCCCGTGCGACGTCTGCAAGAGCAAGCGCTACAACCGCGAGACGCTGGAGATCAAGTACAAGGGCAAGAGCATCCACGAAACCCTCGAGATGACCATCGAGGAAGCCCGGGTGTTCTTCGACGCGGTTCCAGCTTTGGCGCGCAAGCTTCAGACGCTGATGGACGTAGGCCTTTCGTACATCAAGCTGGGGCAATCGGCGACGACGCTGTCCGGCGGTGAAGCCCAGCGGGTGAAACTGTCTCGTGAGCTATCCAAGCGTGATACCGGCAAGACCCTGTACATCCTCGATGAGCCGACCACCGGCCTGCACTTTGCGGATATCCAGCAACTGCTCGACGTACTGCATCGTCTGCGCGACCACGGTAATACCGTGGTGGTGATCGAGCACAACCTGGACGTGATCAAGACCGCCGACTGGTTGGTGGACCTGGGGCCGGAGGGCGGTTCCAAGGGTGGGCAGATCATTGCCGTCGGCACGCCAGAGGAAGTGTCGGAGATGAAGCAGTCCCACACCGGCTTCTATCTCAAGCCACTGCTGGAGCGTGATCGGGCCTGAATCCGGCTCCAAAAAAAGCCCCTGTCACTTGCTCAGTGACAGGGGCTTTTTGTATCGGTGCAATCAGGCGTGGGATTGCAGGTAGTTCTCGAGACCGATCAACTTGATCAGACCCATCTGCTTTTCAAGCCAGTAGGTGTGGTCTTCTTCAGTGTCATGCAATTGAACCCGCAGCATCTCGCGGCTGACATAGTCCTTGTGCTGCTCGCAGAGTTTGATGCCCTTGCAGAGCGCGGCGCGGACTTTGTATTCCAGGCGCAGGTCAGCGGCGAGCATGTCCGGCACAGTGGTGCCAACATCAAGGTCGTCCGGACGCATGCGAGGCGTGCCTTCGAGCATCAGAATTCGACGCATCAGGGCATCAGCGTGCCCGGCTTCTTCTTCCATCTCGTGGTTGATACGTTCGTAGAGCTTGGTGAAACCCCAGTCCTCATACATCCGCGAATGGACGAAATATTGATCACGGGCTGCCAGTTCGCCTGTCAGCAACGTGTTGAGGTAATCGATTACGTCTGGGTGACCTTGCATCGCCCTACATCTCCCTGCTTGAAAGTCTGTAGTTTGAACCAACCTGACCGTAAGGTCACTCGCCCGACGCTATAAAAGCGAAGATATTCTGAGAAAAGCAGTTTAAATAACGCAAAAACCGCCCAAATGAGGGCGGTTCTGCTTATCGTTTAGACTTAGTTAAGCTGTACGTTGAGTGCCTTTGCGATTGCTTCTCCATACGCCGGGTCGGCCTTGAAGAAATGTTGCAATTGGCGATCAACCACATCGCTGGAAACACCAGCCATTGCGCCGGCAATGTTGTTGATCAGCAGCGTTTTCTGCTCATCGCTCATCAGGCGGAACAGCGCACCAGCGTGGCTGTAGTAGTCGGTGTCTTCGCGATGATCGTAACGATCAGCCGCGCCACTCAAGGCCAAAGCGGGTTCCGCGTAGCGCGGTGCCTGTTTCGGTGATTCTACGTAACTGTTCGGCTCGTAGTTCGGCGCTGCGCCGCCATTGGCGCCAAACGCCATGGAGCCGTCGCGCTGGTAAGTGTTGACCGGACTGCGAGGCGCATTCACCGGCAGCTGCTGGTGATTGGTCCCCACACGGTAGCGGTGAGCATCAGCGTAAGCGAACACGCGACCTTGCAGCATGCGGTCAGGCGACAGACCGACGCCCGGGACCATATTGCTCGGACCGAACGCCGCCTGCTCGACTTCAGCGAAGTAGTTCAACGGATTACGGTTGAGCTCCAACTCACCCACTTCGATCAGCGGAAACTCTTTCTGCGACCAGGTTTTGGTCACGTCAAACGGGTTTTCGTAATGAGCCTCGGCTTGGGCCTCGGTCATGATCTGGATATTGACACTCCATTTCGGGAAGTCACCGCGTTCAATGGCGCCGAACAGGTCGCGTTGTGCGTAATCCGGATCGGTACCCGCCAAGCGCGCCGCTTCTGCCGGAGCGAGGTTCTTGATCCCTTGCCTGGTTTTGTAGTGCCACTTCACCCAGTGACGCTCGCCATTGGCGTTGATCAGGCTGTAGGTGTGGCTGCCGAAGCCATGCATGTGGCGATAGCCGTCAGGGATGCCACGGTCCGAGAACAGGATAGTGACCTGGTGCAACGCCTCAGGCGAATGCGACCAGAAATCCCACATCGCCTGCGCGCTTTTCAGGTTGCTTTGCGGCAGGCGCTTTTGGGTGTGGATAAAGTCGGGGAATTTCAGCGGGTCGCGAATGAAGAACACCGGCGTGTTGTTACCAACAATGTCCCAGTTGCCTTCTTCTGTGTAGAACTTCAGGGCGAAACCGCGCGGATCACGCTCGGTGTCAGCCGAACCACGTTCGCCACCTACAGTGGAGAATCGCAGGAAGGTCGGAGTTTGTTTGCCGACGGACTCAAACAGCTTGGCGCTGGTGTACTCAGTGATGTCGCGAGTCACGGTGAACGTACCGTAGGCACCCGAACCTTTGGCGTGCACACGACGCTCAGGAATGTTTTCACGATTGAAGTGCGCAAGCTTCTCGATCAGGTGGAAATCGTCGAGCAGCAAAGGGCCACGAGGGCCGGCGGAGCGGGAATTCTGGTTGTCGGCGACAGGAGCGCCACTGGCGGTCGTAAGCGTTTTATTCTGGCTCATGCGATCTCATCCTTTGTCAGTTTTGGAACTGCCGGCTAATCGGCGTGGAAGGGAGTATTGACCATCAATCATGGCACCTACAAATTCATTAATTTGCAGACATCAATAGAAAAATACTACCAACAATCCCGCTCATATACTGAAGGCATGAACCGCAAGGAAGCTTGTACGAACAGCGCGTTTTCTCACACGCACAAAAAACCGGGCACTAGGCCCGGTTCCTTGTTTCAGACTGACGTCTTACTCAGCGGATACAGCTTCACCGCCGACAGGACGATCAACCAACTCGACGTACGCCATAGGCGCGTTGTCGCCAGTGCGGAAACCGCACTTGAGGATGCGCAGGTAGCCACCCTCACGGGTAGCGTAACGCTTGCCCAGGTCGTTGAAGAGCTTACCAACGATAGCTTTCGAACGAGTACGGTCGAAAGCCAGACGGCGGTTAGCCAGGCTGTCTGTCTTGGCCAAAGTGATCAGCGGCTCAGCAACGCGGCGCAGTTCTTTGGCTTTTGGCAGTGTAGTTTTGATCAGCTCGTGCTCGAACAGCGACACCGCCATGTTTTGAAACATGGCCTTGCGGTGCGAGCTGGTGCGGCTCAGGTGACGACCACTTTTACGATGACGCATGGTTCATTCCTTACCAAACACAACGTTCGGTGATTACGACGATCAGGCAGTCGCCTTGTCGTCCTTCTTAAGACTTGCAGGCGGCCAGTTGTCGAGGCGCATGCCGAGGGACAGACCGCGGGAGGCCAGAACGTCCTTGATTTCAGTCAAGGATTTCTTGCCAAGGTTCGGAGTCTTCAACAGCTCTACTTCGGTACGCTGAATCAGGTCACCGATGTAGTAGATGTTTTCCGCCTTAAGGCAGTTAGCCGAACGTACAGTCAGTTCCAGATCGTCAACCGGGCGAAGCAGGATCGGATCGATCTCGTCTTCCTGCTCAACAACCACTGGCTCACTGTCACCTTTGAGGTCGACGAACGCAGCCAACTGCTGTTGCAGAATGGTTGCAGCACGGCGGATAGCCTCTTCAGGATCCAGGGTACCGTTGGTTTCCAGATCAATAACCAGCTTGTCCAGGTTAGTACGCTGTTCGACACGGGCGTTTTCCACCACGTATGCGATACGGCGAACCGGGCTGAACGAAGAGTCAAGCTGCAAGCGACCGATGCTGCGGCTTTCGTCTTCATCGCTCTGACGCGAGTCTGCCGGTTCATAACCACGACCACGAGCTACGGTGAGCTTCATGTTCAGGGCGCCGTTAGACGCCAGGTTAGCGATTACGTGATCGGGGTTAACGATCTCGACATCATGATCCAGCTGAATATCGGCAGCGGTAACCACCCCCGAACCCTTCTTCGACAAGGTCAGCGTAACTTCGTCTCGACCGTGCAGCTTGATAGCCAGACCTTTAAGGTTCAACAGGATTTCAATTACGTCTTCCTGTACACCTTCGATGGCGCTGTACTCGTGGAGCACACCGTCAATCTCGGCCTCGACTACTGCACAGCCGGGCATTGAGGACAACAGGATGCGGCGCAGCGCGTTGCCCAGGGTGTGGCCGAAACCACGCTCGAGAGGCTCGAGAGTGATCTTGGCGCGGGTTGGACTGACAACCTGCACATCAATATGGCGGGGTGTCAGGAACTCATTTACCGAAATCTGCATGGATGCACCTATTTTCTAGCCCTTACTTGGAGTAGAGCTCGACAATCAGGCTTTCGTTGATGTCGGCGGACAGATCACTGCGAGCTGGAACGTTCTTGAAAACGCCCGACTTCTTCTCAGTGTCTACTTCTACCCATTCTACGCGGCCACGTTGGGCACACAGATCGAGAGCTTGGACAATGCGAAGTTGGTTCTTTGCTTTCTCGCGAACTGCGACCACGTCACCAGCACGAACCTGGTAAGACGGAACGTTTACGGTCTGACCGTTAACGCTGATCGACTTGTGCGATACCAGCTGACGGGATTCGGCACGAGTAGAGCCAAAACCCATACGGTATACAACGTTGTCCAGACGGCATTCGAGCAGTTGCAACAGGTTTTCGCCAGTTGCGCCTTTCTTGCCAGCAGCTTCTTTGTAGTAGCCGCTGAATTGACGCTCGAGAACGCCGTAGATACGACGGACCTTCTGCTTTTCACGCAGTTGGGTGCCGTAATCGGACTGGCGACCGCGGCGTTGGCCGTGGATACCAGGTGCTGCTTCGATGTTGCACTTCGATTCGATCGCGCGCACGCCGCTCTTCAGAAAGAGATCGGTGCCTTCACGACGAGCGAGTTTGCATTTTGGACCAATGTAACGAGCCATTCTTTACAATCTCCTGGATTACACGCGGCGCTTCTTCGGCGGACGGCACCCGTTGTGCGGGATTGGCGTCACGTCGGTGATGCTGGCGATCTTGTAGCCACAGCCGTTCAAAGCGCGGACTGCGGATTCACGACCTGGGCCTGGACCTTTGACGTTAACGTCGAGGTTTTTCAGGCCGTATTCCAGCGCAGCTTGACCAGCACGTTCAGCAGCTACTTGAGCAGCAAACGGGGTGGACTTGCGGGAACCGCGGAAACCCGAACCACCGGAGGTAGCCCAGGAAAGAGCGTTGCCTTGACGGTCGGTGATGGTCACGATTGTGTTGTTAAAAGAAGCATGGATGTGGGCGATGCCATCAACCACTGTCTTTTTAACTTTTTTACGAGGACGAGCAGCAGGTTTAGCCATGATTAATTTCCTGTCGATTCGCTGGGGCGATTACTTGCGGATCGGCTTACGCGGACCTTTACGGGTACGCGCGTTAGTCTTGGTACGCTGACCGCGCACTGGAAGACCACGACGATGACGCAGACCGCGATAGCAACCGAGGTCCATCAAACGCTTGATTTTCATGTTGATTTCGCGACGCAGGTCACCTTCAGTGGTGAACTTCGCCACTTCGCCACGCAGCTGTTCAATCTGCTCGTCGCTCAGATCTTTGATCTTTGCGGCTGGGTTTACCCCAGTCACTGCACAAATTTTCTGTGCAGTAGTGCGACCAACACCATAGATGTAGGTCAGCGAGATAACAGTATGCTTGTTATCTGGAATGTTAACGCCTGCAATACGGGCCATTCAGTGGGACTCCAATTGACAGCTACCTACGCCCCGGAAGCCAAGAAATAGGGCGCGAGATAATATCGCTGTAATAACAAATAATCAACCCGGCAGCGCACTAGCTGCCGGGCTTGAAGCACAATCACACTCAGCCTTGGCGCTGTTTGTGACGCGGTTCCGCGCTGCAAATTACTCGAACAACACCTTCGCGGCGAATAATCTTGCAGTTACGGCACAGCTTTTTCACCGATGCACGAACTTTCATCACCAACTCCTCGAACCTTATGGGTACTCAGCGCAACATGCCGCTGCCGTAACCCTTCAGGTTGGCTTTCTTCATCAGGGATTCGTACTGGTGCGAAACGAGGTGCGATTGTACTTGAGACATGAAGTCCATCACAACCACGACCACGATCAGCAACGAGGTCCCGCCAAGGTAGAACGGAACGTTTGCTGCAACCACCAGGAACTGGGGCAACAGGCACACGGCCGTCATATATAGAGCACCGAACAGGGTCAAACGAGTCAGAACGCCATCAATGTAGCGCGCAGACTGCTCACCTGGACGGATGCCCGGAATAAAGGCACCGGACTTCTTCAGGTTTTCCGCCACGTCTTTCGGATTGAACATCAACGCCGTATAGAAGAAGCAGAAGAAAATAATCCCTGCACTAAACAGCAGAATATTCAACGGCTGACCAGGAGCGATCGACTGCGAGATGTCCTGCAGCCAGCCCATACCTTCAGACTGACCAAACCAGGTACCCAACGAAGCCGGGAACAGCAAAATGCTGCTCGCGAAAATGGCTGGAATAACACCGGCCATGTTCACCTTCAACGGCAAGTGGCTAGTCTGCGCAGCAAAGACCTTGCGGCCCTGCTGACGCTTGGCGTAATGAACAGCAATACGACGCTGACCACGCTCAATGAACACCACGAAACCGATAATCGCTACTGCCAGCAAACCGATGGCAACCAAGGCAAAAATGTTGATATCACCCTGACGCGCAGACTCGAAAGACTGCCCGATCGCTCTCGGAAGACCGGCGACGATACCTGCGAAAATCAACATCGAGATACCGTTGCCAACACCACGCTCAGTAATCTGCTCACCCAGCCACATCATGAACATCGCACCAGCCACAAAAGTGGATACCGCGACGAAATGAAAGCCAAAGTCACCAGTGAACGCAACGCCCTGCCCCGCCAGACCAATGGACATGCCAATTGCCTGAACGAGAGCGAGGACGACAGTGCCGTAGCGGGTGTACTGAGCAATCTTGCGACGCCCAGCTTCACCTTCCTTCTTCAACTGTTCCAGCTGCGGGCTGACGGCGGTCATCAGCTGCATGATGATCGATGCCGAAATGTACGGCATGATCCCCAGTGCAAAGATGCTCATCCGCTCCAGCGCGCCGCCGGAAAACATGTTGAACAAGCTAAGAATGGTCCCCTCATTCTGTCGAAACAGGTCCGCGAGTCGGTCCGGGTTGATACCTGGAACCGGGATGTGTGCGCCTATTCGGTAGACGATAATCGCCAAGAATAGAAAACGCAGACGAGCCCAGAGTTCAGACATACCGCCTTTGCCGAGCGCAGAGAGAGCACCTTGCTTAGCCATTTATTCCTCGAACTTGCCGCCAGCTGCTTCGATAGCCGCACGCGCACCTTTGGTGGCGCCGATTCCCTTTCCGATGGTAACAGCGCGAGTAACTTCGCCGGACAGCATGATTTTCACACGCTGAACGTTGACGTTGATCACGTTGGCATCTTTCAGGGACTGCACGGTGACGATGTCGCCTTCCACTTTAGCCAGCTCGGACAAACGCACTTCTGCGCGATCCATGGCTTTCAGGGAAACGAAACCGAACTTCGGCAGGCGACGATGCAGCGGCTGTTGACCGCCTTCAAAGCCTGGAGCAATGGTGCCACCGGAGCGGGAGGACTGACCTTTGTGGCCACGGCCACCGGTCTTGCCCAAACCACTACCGATACCACGGCCCGGACGATGCTTTTCGCGACGGGAACCCGGCGCTGGACTCAGATCATTGAGTTTCATCGATTAACCCTCGACACGCAGCATGTAGTAAGCCTTGTTGATCATCCCGCGATTCTCGGGAGTATCAAGTACTTCTACAGTGTGACCGATGCGACGCAGACCCAGACCCTTAACGCACAGTTTGTGGTTAGGGATGCGGCCGGTCATGCTTTTGATCAGCGTAACTTTAACGGTAGCCATGATCAGAAGATCTCCTTGACGCTTTTGCCACGCTTGGCGGCAATGGATTCAGGAGACTGCATAGCTTTCAAACCTTTGAAAGTGGCGTGAACCACGTTTACCGGGTTAGTCGAGCCGTAGCACTTGGCCAGAACGTTCTGAACGCCAGCAACTTCGAGGACAGCACGCATAGCGCCACCAGCGATGATACCGGTACCTTCAGAAGCAGGCTGCATGTACACCTTCGAAGCGCCATGGGCGGACTTCATTGCGTACTGCAGAGTGGTGCCGTTCAGATCAACTTGGATCATGTTGCGGCGAGCAGCTTCCATTGCCTTCTGGATCGCAGCAGGCACTTCACGCGACTTGCCACGGCCGAAGCCAACACGCCCTTTACCATCACCAACCACGGTCAACGCGGTGAAAGTGAAGATACGGCCGCCTTTAACGGTTTTGGCTACGCGGTTAACTTGAACCAGCTTCTCGATGTAGCCTTCGTCGCGCTTTTGGTCGTTATTTGACATAACTTAGAACTCCAGCCCAGCTTCACGAGCAGCATCAGCCAGCGCCTTGACGCGGCCGTGGTACTTGAAGCCAGAGCGGTCGAAAGCCACCTGCGAGACGCCAGCGGCTTTAGCACGCGTAGCGACCAGCTGGCCAACCTTAGTGGCCGCGTCGATGTTGCCAGTGGCCCCATCACGCAGTTCTTTATCCAAAGTCGAGGCACTTGCCAGGACTTTGTTGCCGTCGGCCGAAATGACCTGGGCGTAGATGTGCTGCGACGAGCGGAACACGCAGAGACGCACGACTTCGAGTTCGTGCATTTTCAGGCGTGCTTTGCGAGCGCGACGCAGTCGAGTAACTTTTTTGTCGGTCATTTGCTATGCCCTACTTCTTCTTGGCTTCTTTACGACGGACGACTTCGTCCGCGTAGCGCACACCTTTGCCTTTGTACGGCTCTGGTGGACGGAAGTCGCGGATCTCGGCGGCCACTTGACCTACCAGCTGCTTATCGATACCCCGGATCAGGATATCGGTCTGGCTAGGAGTCTCAGCGGTGATGCCTTCCGGCAGTTCATAATCCACTGGGTGCGAGAAGCCAAGAGCCAGGTTCAGCACTGTGCCTTTTGCTTGCGCTTTGTAACCAACACCGACCAGCTGGAGCTTGCGCTCGAAGCCTTGGCTTACGCCTTGGACCATGTTGTTAACCAACGCACGAGTGGTACCAGCCATTGCGCGAGTTTGTTGATCGCCATTGCGAGCAGCGAAACGCAGCTCACCAGCTTCTTCAACGATCTCAACGGACGAATGGATGTTCAGTTCAAGAGTACCCTTGGCACCCTTCACCGAAAGCTGTTGGCCTGCGAATTTGACTTCGACACCGGCTGGCAGCTTAACGGGGTTCTTAGCGACGCGTGACATGCTTATCCCCCCTTAGAACACAGTGCAAAGAACTTCGCCGCCGACACCGGCAGCGCGCGCAGCACGATCCGTCATCACACCTTTGTTGGTGGAGACGATAGACACACCGAGACCGCCACGAACTTTTGGCAGATCATCGACGGACTTGTACTGACGCAGGCCTGGACGGCTAACGCGCTTCACTTCTTCGATGACCGGACGGCCTTCGAAGTACTTCAGCTCGATGGACAGCAGTGGTTTGATTTCGCTGCTGATCTGATAACCCGCAATGTAACCTTCGTCCTTCAGGACTTTGGCAACAGCTACCTTCAAAGTAGAAGATGGCATGCTTACGACGGACTTTTCAGCCATCTGGGCATTACGGATTCGAGTTAGCATGTCCGCTAACGGGTCCTGCATACTCATGGGCTAGACGCTCCTAATACACAAAAAATTAGCCTTGCGGCTACTACGTGTCGCCGAGTACATCCGCGCGAAAAAAGCACGGGCTCAGGCGAGCCGGGTATTCTAGACACACCCCACAAATGAATCAAGCCCCAATAGGGGCTTGATTCAAGTTCAAGGTCACCGATGGTCAGGATCTTGCGATCCCGAACACCGAGACTTTGATAGTGCTTACCAGCTGGCTTTAACCAGACCAGGTACGTCACCACGCATAGCAGCTTCACGCAGTTTGTTACGGCCGAGGCCGAACTTGCGGTAAACGCCGTGTGGACGACCGGTCAGGCGGCAGCGGTTACGCATGCGCGAGGCGCTTGCGTCACGTGGCTGCTTCTGCAGAGCTACTGTAGCTTCCCAACGTGCTTCTGGACTTGCGTTCAGATCAACGATGATAGCTTTCAGTGCTGCACGCTTTTTGGCGTACTTGGCAACCGTGAGCTGACGCTTCAGCTCGCGGTTTTTCATGCTCATCTTGGCCATTTTCCTACTCCAATCAGTTGCGGAACGGGAATTTGAAAGCACGCAGCAGAGCGCGACCTTCATCATCGTTCTTGGCAGTGGTGGTCAGGGTAATGTCCAGACCGCGGAGAGCATCGATCTTGTCGTAGTCGATTTCCGGGAAGATGATCTGCTCTTTAACGCCCATGCTGTAGTTACCACGACCATCGAAGGACTTGGCATTCAGGCCGCGGAAGTCGCGAACCCGAGGCAGGGAGATCGACAGCAGACGATCCAGGAATTCATACATACGCTCACGGCGCAGAGTCACTTTGACGCCGATCGGCCAACCTTCACGGACTTTAAAGCCAGCGATGGATTTCCGAGCGTAAGTCACAACGACTTTCTGACCGGTGATCTTTTCCAGGTCGGCAACAGCGTGCTCGATGACTTTTTTGTCACCGACTGCTTCGCCCAGACCCATGTTCAGGGTGATTTTGGTAACGCGTGGAACTTCCATCACGTTCGAAAGCTTAAGTTCTTCCTTAAGCTTCGGTGCGATTTCCTTCCAGTAAATCTCTTTTAGTCGTGCCATGGTCTTCTACCTAGCAGTGTTCAAGCATCAACCGCTTTTTGGGTCGACTTGAAGACACGAATTTTCTTGCCGTCTTCTACTTTAAAACCAACGCGATCAGCCTTGTTGGTTTCGCCGTTGAAAATGGCAACGTTGGAAGCGTGCAGTGGCGCTTCTTTCTCGACGATACCGCCTTGTACGCCCGACATCGGGTTAGGCTTGGTATGACGCTTGACCAGGTTCAGACCACCAACGACCAGACGGTCGTCAGCGAGAACCTTAAGCACCTTACCGCGCTTACCTTTGTCTTTGCCGGCGATCACGATGATCTCGTCGTCACGACGAATCTTTTGCATGTCGGATCTCCTTACAGCACTTCTGGGGCGAGCGAGACGATCTTCATGAACTTCTCAGTACGAAGTTCACGGGTCACTGGCCCAAAGATACGGGTGCCGATCGGCTCTTGCTTGTTGTTCAGAAGAACAGCAGCGTTGCCATCAAAGCGGATAATGGAGCCATCAGCACGACGTACGCCGTGACGAGTGCGGACTACTACAGCAGTCATCACTTGGCCTTTTTTCACTTTACCGCGAGGAATTGCTTCCTTGACGGTAACTTTGATGATGTCACCGATACCAGCGTAACGACGATGGGAGCCACCCAGCACCTTGATGCACATAACACGGCGAGCGCCGCTGTTATCGGCCACATCGAGCATGGATTGAGTCTGAATCATATAATTTCTCCGACCCCTAGTCCTTAGACTTCCACAGCGCGTTCGAGAACATCAACCAGCGCCCAAGACTTGGTCTTGGCCAAAGGACGAGTTTCACGAATAGTGACTTTGTCGCCGATGTGGCACTGATTGGTTTCGTCGTGCGCGTGCAGCTTAGTCGAACGCTTAACGTATTTACCGTAGATCGGGTGCTTAACGCGACGCTCGATCAGAACGGTGATGGTTTTGTCCATCTTGTCGCTGACAACACGGCCAGTCAGCGTACGGACAGTTTTTTCGGCTTCAGCCATGATTACTTACCTGCCTGCTGGTTGAGCACAGTCTTCACGCGAGCGATGTCACGCTTAACTTGCGAGAGCAGATGAGACTGCCCCAACTGGCCAGTTGCTTTCTGCATACGCAGATTGAACTGGTCGCGCAGCAAGCCGAGCAGTTGCTCGTTCAGCTGCTGTGCGGATTTTTCACGAAGTTCATTCGCTTTCATCACATCACCGTCCGTTTAACAAAGGCGGTGGCGAGCGGCAGCTTTGCAGCAGCCAGGGCAAAAGCCTCACGCGCCAGCTCTTCAGAAACACCCTCGATTTCATACAGGACTTTGCCTGGCTGAATCTGGGCAACCCAGTACTCCACACTACCCTTACCTTTACCCATCCGAACTTCGAGTGGCTTTTTGGAAATAGGCTTGTCCGGGAATACACGGATCCAGATCTTGCCGCCACGTTTAACGTGACGGGTCAGAGCACGACGCGCTGACTCGATCTGACGAGCGGTGAGACGACCACGAGCTACAGACTTCAGCGCGAACTCGCCGAAGCTGACTTTGCTACCGCGCTGAGCCAGACCACGGTTGTGACCTGTCATCTGCTTGCGGAACTTCGTACGCTTTGGTTGCAACATTTGGCGTACCCCTTACTTAGCAGCTTTTTTACGAGGCGCTGGTGCTTGTGGTTTCAGTTCTTCTTGGCGACCACCAATTACTTCGCCTTTGAAGATCCAAACCTTTACACCGATCACACCGTAAGTGGTGTGAGCTTCGTAGTTGGCATAGTCGATGTCGGCACGCAGGGTGTGCAGTGGCACACGACCTTCGCGATACCATTCAGTACGTGCGATTTCAGCACCGCCGAGACGACCGCTCACTTGGATTTTGATGCCTTTGGCACCAATGCGCATGGCGTTCTGAACAGCGCGCTTCATAGCGCGACGGAACATTACGCGACGCTCCAGCTGCTGAGCTACGCTCTGCGCAACCAGCATACCGTCGAGCTCCGGCTTGCGGATCTCTTCGATATTGATGTGCACAGGCACACCCATTTGCTTGGTCAGGTCCTGACGCAGTTTCTCAACATCTTCACCTTTCTTCCCGATAACGATACCTGGACGAGCGGTGTGGATGGTGATACGTGCAGTCTGAGCCGGACGATGGATATCGATACGGCTTACGGACGCGCTTTTTAGTTTGTCTTGGAGATACTCACGCACCTTCAGATCAGCGAACAAATAGTCCGCATAAGTCCGACCGTCTGCGTACCAGACGGAGGTGTGCTCCTTGACGATTCCCAGGCGAATGCCAATGGGATGTACTTTCTGACCCATCTCTTCGACTCCGTTACTTGTCAGCAACCTTGACAGTGATATGGCAAGACCGCTTGACGATGCGATCAGCACGGCCTTTGGCACGTGGCATGATTCGCTTCAGCGAACGCCCTTCGTTGACGAAAACGGTGCTGACTTTAAGGTCATCAACGTCTGCGCCTTCGTTATGCTCGGCGTTGGCTACGGCCGACTCCAGCACTTTCTTCATGATCTCGGCGGCTTTCTTACTGCTGAAAGCCAACAGGTTGAGCGCTTCGCCCACCTTCTTCCCGCGGATCTGGTCGGCGACCAAGCGGGCTTTCTGGGCGGAGATTCGAGCGCCCGACAACTTAGCGGCTACTTCCATCGTTCCTTACCCCTTAACGCTTGGCTTTCTTGTCTGCCACGTGCCCACGATATGTGCGGGTACCGGCAAACTCGCCCAGTTTGTGGCCGACCATGTCTTCGTTCACGAGAACTGGAACATGTTGACGACCGTTATGCACAGCAATGGTCAAACCGACCATTTGTGGCAGGATCATCGAACGACGCGACCAGGTCTTAACTGGTTTGCGATCGTTCTTTTCCGCCGCCACTTCGATCTTCTTCAGTAGGTGAAGATCAATAAAAGGACCTTTTTTCAGAGAACGTGGCACTGTCGTATCCCTCTATTTACTTGCGACGACGGACGATCATTTTGTCGGTACGCTTATTACCACGAGTCTTCGCGCCCTTAGTCGGGAAGCCCCATGGCGATACCGGATGACGACCACCAGAGGTACGACCTTCACCACCACCATGTGGGTGGTCAACCGGGTTCATGGCAACACCACGAACGGTTGGGCGAACGCCACGCCAGCGTTTGGCACCAGCTTTACCCAGCGAACGCAGGCTGTGCTCGGAGTTCGAGACTTCACCCAGGGTCGCGCGGCATTCAGCCAGCACTTTACGCATCTCACCAGAACGCAGACGCAGGGTCACGTAGACACCTTCACGAGCGATCAGCTGAGCCGAAGCACCAGCGGAACGAGCGATTTGCGCGCCTTTACCTGGCTTCAATTCGATGCCGTGTACGGTGCTACCAACTGGAATGTTACGCAGTTGCAGAGCGTTGCCCGGCTTGATCGGTGCCAAAGCACCTGCGATCAGCTGGTCACCAGCACTCACGCCTTTAGGGGCGATGATGTAGCGACGCTCGCCATCTGCGTACAGCAGCAGAGCGATGTGAGCAGTACGGTTTGGATCGTATTCAATACGCTCGACAGTGGCAGAGATGCCATCTTTGTCGTTGCGACGGAAATCGACCAGACGATAATGCTGCTTATGGCCACCACCGATGTGACGAGTGGTAATACGACCATTGTTGTTACGACCACCAGTCTTCGATTTTTTCTCGAGCAGCGGTGCGTGAGGAGCGCCTTTATGCAGCTCCTGGTTGACCACCTTGACCACAAAACGGCGGCCAGGGGAAGTCGGTTTGCATTTAACGATTGCCATGATGCACCCCTTCCTTACTCAGCACTGCTGCTGAAATCGAGATCTTGGCCTGGCTGAAGGGAGATAACTGCCTTCTTCCAGTCATTACGCTTGCCCAGACCGCGAGCAGTGCGCTTGCTCTTACCCAGAACATTCAGGGTAGTAACACGCTCTACTTTCACGCTGAACAGGCTTTCGACGGCCTTCTTGATTTCCAGCTTGGTTGCGTCAGTTGCAACCTTGAAAACGAACTGGCCTTTCTTGTCAGCCAGAACCGTAGCCTTCTCGGAAACGTGCGGGCCAAGCAGAACTTTAAATACGCGTTCCTGGTTCATCCCAGCAGCTCCTCGAATTTCTTCACGGCCGACACGGTGATCAACACCTTGTCGTATGCGATCAGACTAACTGGATCGGAACCTTGCACGTCACGTACATCAACGTGTGGCAGGTTGCGAGCAGCCAGGTACAGGTTCTGATCAACCACTTCAGACACGATCAAGACGTCAGTCAGGCCCATGCCGGTCAGTTTGTTCAGCAGATCTTTGGTCTTCGGTGCATCAACAGCGAAGTCCTGAACCACAACCAGACGATCAGTACGCACCAGCTCAGCAAGGATGGAACGCATTGCTGCGCGATACATCTTCTTGTTCAGCTTCTGGGTGTGATCCTGAGGACGAGCTGCGAAAGTGGTACCGCCGCCACGCCAGATTGGGCTACGGATAGTACCGGCACGAGCACGGCCAGTACCTTTCTGACGCCATGGGCGCTTACCGCCACCACGAACGTCGGAACGGGTCTTTTGCTGCTTGCTACCTTGACGGCCGCCGGCCATGTAGGCCACGACTGCTTGGTGAACCAGCGTCTCGTTGAATTCGCCGCCAAATGTCAGTTCGGAAACTTCGATCGCTTGAGCGTCATTTACATTTAATTGCATGTCAGCTTCCCCTTAACCGCGAGCCTTGGCTGCTGGACGTACAACCAAGTTGCCGCCAGTAGCGCCAGGAACAGCGCCCTTGACCAACAACAGATTGCGTTCAGCGTCCACGCGCACTACTTCGAGGGACTGCACGGTCACGCGCTCAGCGCCCATATGACCGGACATTTTTTTGCCCTTGAATACACGACCAGGAGTCTGGCACTGGCCGATAGAGCCTGGAACGCGGTGGGACACGGAGTTACCGTGGGTATTATCTTGCCCGCGGAAGTTCCAACGCTTGATCGTACCCTGGAAGCCTTTACCTTTGGACTGACCGGTTACATCAACCAGTTGACCAGCAGCGAAGATTTCAGCGTTGATCAGATCGCCGGCCTGGTACTCGCCTTCTTCAAGGCGGAATTCCATTACGGTACGACCAGCGGCAACGTTCGCTTTGGCGAAGTGGCCAGCCTGAGCAGCTGTAACACGCGAAGCACGACGCTCGCCTACAGTGACTTGCACTGCACGATAGCCATCGGTCTCTTCAGTTTTGAACTGGGTGACGCGATTCGGCTCGATCTCAATGACCGTGACCGGAATGGAGACACCTTCTTCGGTGAAAATACGGGTCATACCGCATTTACGACCGACTACACCAATAGTCATGTTGTAAACCTCATGAGTGTACGGGGCTTTCACCCGCTATGGCCGCCCATTTCAGAGCGTTACACGACTAAGACCGAGTCTTAGCCGAGGCTGATCTGCACTTCCACACCGGCCGCAAGATCAAGCTTCATAAGTGCATCAACGGTTTTATCCGTTGGCTGGACGATGTCCAGAACGCGCTTATGAGTACGGATCTCGTACTGGTCACGCGCGTCTTTGTTGACGTGCGGGGAGACCAGAACGGTGAACCGCTCTTTACGGGTAGGCAGTGGAATTGGACCACGCACTTGAGCACCAGTACGTTTCGCGGTTTCCACGATTTCCTGGGTGGATTGGTCGATCAGGCGATGGTCAAAAGCCTTCAACCTGATACGGATTTGCTGATTTTGCATTGGATTTCAGACTCCGGCTGCTATTCCCACCGAGCGCAATACGCCCGTTAAAAGGAGGCGCAATTCTATAGACGCCCCATATAGGTGTCAACCCAATAAAAAAGCCCCCGCTAAGCGGGGGCTTTTTCAACTCATCGAAGCTTACTCAAAAAAGAGCTTACTCGATGATTTTGGCTACGACGCCAGCGCCGACGGTACGACCGCCTTCACGGATAGCGAAACGCAGACCGTCTTCCATTGCGATGGTCTTGATCAGGGTGACAACCATTTTGATGTTGTCGCCTGGCATTACCATTTCAACGCCTTCCGGCAGTTCGCAGTTACCAGTCACGTCAGTAGTACGGAAGTAGAACTGTGGACGGTAGCCTTTGAAGAACGGAGTGTGACGACCGCCTTCTTCTTTGCTCAGAACGTAGACTTCAGCTTCGAACTTGGTGTGCGGCTTAACCGAACCTGGCTTAACCAGAACCTGGCCACGCTCAACGTCGTCACGCTTGGTACCACGCAGCAGAACGCCGCAGTTCTCGCCAGCACGACCTTCGTCGAGCAGCTTACGGAACATTTCAACACCGGTGCAGGTGGTGACGGTAGTGTCACGCAGACCAACGATTTCCAGTGGATCCTGAACCTTGACGATACCGCGCTCGATACGGCCAGTTACAACAGTACCGCGACCAGAGATCGAGAATACGTCTTCGATTGGCATCAGGAACGGCTTGTCGATAACACGGACTGGATCCGGGATGTAGCTGTCCAGAGTCTCAACCAGTTTACGAACGGCAGTGGTGCCCATTTCGTTGTCGTCTTGGCCGTTCAGAGCCATCAGAGCCGAACCGATGATGATCGGAGTGTCGTCACCTGGGAAGTCGTAAGTGCTCAGCAGATCGCGCACTTCCATCTCAACCAGTTCCAGCAGCTCAGCGTCGTCAACCATGTCAGCCTTATTCAGGAAGACAACGATGTACGGAACGCCAACCTGACGGGACAGCAGGATGTGCTCACGGGTTTGTGGCATCGGACCATCAGCGGCCGAGCAAACCAGGATAGCGCCGTCCATCTGAGCAGCACCGGTGATCATGTTCTTCACATAGTCAGCGTGACCTGGGCAGTCAACGTGAGCGTAGTGACGGATCAGCGAGTTGTATTCAACGTGCGCGGTGTTGATGGTGATACCACGAGCCTTTTCTTCCGGAGCGCTGTCGATTTTGTCGAAAGCAACAACGGCCGAACCGAAAACTTCGGAGCAGACGCGAGTCAGAGCAGCGGTCAGCGTGGTTTTACCGTGGTCGACGTGACCGATGGTGCCAACGTTGACGTGCGGGAGGGTACGGTCAAATTTTTCTTTAGCCACGACAATTAACTCCTAGCCTAAAGGGGCTGAATCAGCCTTGTTTTTTGGTAACAGTTTCGACGATATGCGACGGAGCTGTATTGTATTTTTTGAATTCCATAGAGTAGCTTGCGCGACCTTGGGACATGGAACGGACGTCGGTCGCATAACCGAACATCTCACCCAGCGGAACTTCGGCGCGAATCACTTTGCCGGAGACCGTGTCTTCCATACCCAGGATCATGCCGCGACGACGGTTGAGGTCGCCCATCACGTCACCCATATAGTCTTCAGGCGTAACAACCTCTACCGCCATGATCGGCTCAAGCAACTCACCACCGCCCTTCTGGGCCAGCTGCTTGGTTGCCATGGAAGCAGCCACTTTAAACGCCATCTCGTTGGAGTCGACGTCGTGGTAGGAACCATCAAACACGGTAGCCTTCAGGCCGATCAGCGGATAGCCGGCAACAACGCCGTTCTTCATCTGCTCTTCGATACCCTTCTGGATAGCCGGGATGTATTCCTTAGGAACCACACCACCCACTACTTCGTTCAGGAATTGCAGACCTTCCTGACCTTCGTCAGCAGGAGCAAAACGAATCCAGCAGTGACCGAACTGGCCACGACCGCCGGACTGGCGAACGAACTTGCCTTCAATCTCGCAGCTCTTCGTGATGCGCTCACGGTACGAAACTTGAGGCTTACCGATGTTGGCTTCGACGTTGAACTCACGGCGCATCCGGTCAACCAGGATGTCCAGGTGCAACTCGCCCATGCCGGAGATGATCGTTTGACCAGTCTCTTCATCAGTCTTGACGCGGAAAGATGGATCTTCCTGAGCGAGCTTGCCCAGAGCGATACCCATTTTTTCCTGGTCGTCCTTGGTCTTAGGCTCTACGGCAACCGAAATAACCGGCTCCGGGAAGTCCATGCGAACCAGGATGATTGGCTTGTCAGCGTTGCACAAAGTTTCACCAGTGGTGACGTCCTTCATGCCGATCAAGGCCGCGATGTCACCAGCGCGTACTTCCTTGATTTCTTCACGGGCGTTTGCGTGCATTTGCACCATACGACCCACGCGCTCTTTCTTGCCTTTAACCGAGTTGATCACGCCGTCGCCGGAGGCCAACACGCCCGAGTAAACTCGAACGAAAGTCAAGGTACCCACGAATGGGTCGGTAGCGATCTTGAACGCCAAAGCCGAGAACGGCTCGCTGTCGTCTGCGTGACGCTCCATTTCCTTGGTCTCGTCATCCGGGTCAGTACCCTTGATGGCAGGAATGTCGGTAGGAGCCGGCAGGTAGTCGATCACGGCGTCGAGAACCAGGGGAACACCCTTGTTCTTGAAGGAAGAACCGCAAACAGCCAGAACGATCTCACCAGCGATAGTACGCTGACGCAGAGCGGCCTTGATTTCCGCGTTGGTGAGTTCTTCACCTTCGAGGTACTTGTTCATCAGCTCTTCGCTGGCTTCGGCCGCAGCCTCAACCATGTTGCCGCGCCACTCGTCAGCCAGTTCCTGCAGTTCAGCAGGGATAGGCTCGCGACGTGGAGTCATGCCTTTGTCAGCATCATTCCAGTAAACAGCTTCCATGGACATCAGATCGATCTGACCCTGGAAGTTGTCTTCGGAACCGATGGCCAACTGGATTGGCACCGGAGTGTGACCCAGACGCTGCTTGATCTGACCGATCACGCGCAGGAAGTTCGCACCAGCACGGTCCATCTTGTTTACGTAAACAAGACGTGGAACGCCGTATTTGTTGGCTTGACGCCATACGGTTTCCGACTGAGGCTCAACACCCGAGGTGCCGCAGAACACAACGACCGCGCCGTCGAGAACACGCAGGGAACGCTCAACTTCAATAGTGAAGTCAACGTGGCCCGGGGTGTCGATGACGTTGAAGCGGTATTGGTCCTTGTGCTGCTTCTCGGAACCCTGCCAGAAGGCGGTAATGGCAGCAGAAGTAATGGTAATACCACGCTCCTGCTCCTGAACCATCCAGTCTGTGGTCGCGGCGCCGTCATGCACCTCGCCCATCTTGTGACTTTTGCCAGTGTAAAAAAGGACGCGCTCGGTGGTGGTGGTTTTACCAGCATCCACGTGAGCAACGATACCAATGTTACGGTAGCGGTTAATCGGTGTAGTACGAGCCATAAAGCCCTCGCAAAATTAGTGACGCTAAAATTAGAAGCGGTAGTGCGAGAAAGCCTTGTTGGCTTCAGCCATACGGTGCACGTCTTCACGCTTCTTAACTGCAGCACCTTTGCCTTCGGCAGCGTCCAACAGTTCGCCAGCCAAACGCAGAGCCATAGACTTCTCGCCGCGCTTACGGGCGAAGTCTACCAACCAGCGCATTGCCAGAGCGTTACGACGGGACGGACGAACTTCGACCGGAACCTGGTAAGTAGCACCGCCTACACGGCGCGACTTTACTTCGACCAGCGGAGCGATGGCGTCGAGAGCTTTCTCGAAGATTTCCAGGGGATCGCTGTTCTTGCGTTCTTTAACCTTTTCCAGCGCGCCATAAACGATACGCTCGGCAACGGCTTTCTTGCCGCTTTCCATTACGTGGTTCATGAACTTGGCCAGGATCTGGCTGCCGTATTTTGGATCGTCAAGCACTTCGCGCTTGGCTGCTACGCGTCTTCTTGGCATGGATAAGCCCTCAAACGGTCTTCAGGTTCGCTCGGAATCGGTGCCCTTTCGGGACGCCTCCGACCTTACTCTTATCGACTCAGAAAAATAGAAAATCAGTTTTTACAAAAAGCCACTACTACTTAGGCTTCTTGGTACCGTACTTCGAACGACCCTGGTTACGACCTTTAACGCCGGAAGTATCCAAAGAACCGCGTACGGTGTGGTAACGAACACCTGGCAAGTCTTTTACACGACCGCCGCGGATCAGTACCACGCTGTGCTCTTGCAGGTTGTGGCCTTCACCGCCGATGTACGAGGAAACCTCGAAACCGTTGGTCAGACGCACACGGCATACTTTACGCAGTGCCGAGTTAGGTTTTTTCGGCGTGGTGGTATACACACGGGTGCATACGCCACGACGTTGCGGGCAGTTCTGCAGCGCAGGCACGTCGGATTTCTCGACGATACGCTTACGCGGCTGACGTACCAGCTGGTTGATAGTTGCCATCTACTAGCTCCACTGTTGTCTTGCGACGCTATTGTCTTGCAAGAAAAGCAAAATGGCAGGAACGAATTCCCGCCAAATTTAGGGGTACAAGAGTCTAAAGAGGATCTTGCCCCCAGTCAAGGCAAGGCCCCGACCTCCCCACTCATCCAACCTCGACAAATTGTCTCGATTCGATGAACGGAACGGCCAGGGCCTCACGCTCATTTATCGCAGAACTCAGTTACCGCTTGAGTTCAGCGCTTCGGTCAGTGCAGCTTCCACTTCACTGGCGCTTACGCGCAACGGTTTGTCAGCATCACGGCGGCGCTTGCGCTCGCTGTGGTAAGCCAGACCGGTACCCGCCGGGATCAAACGACCCACGACCACGTTTTCTTTCAGGCCGCGCAGGTAATCGCGCTTGCCGGTTACCGCCGCTTCGGTCAGTACGCGAGTGGTTTCCTGGAAGGAAGCCGCCGAGATGAACGATTCGGTGGACAACGACGCCTTGGTGATACCCAACAGTACGCGAGTGAACTTGGAAACGAATTTCTCGTCGCCAGCCAGACGCTCGTTCTCTACCAGAACGTGAGTCAATTCCATCTGGTCGCCCTTGATGAAACTGGAATCGCCGGATTCAGCGATTTCAACTTTACGCAGCATCTGACGCAGGATGGTCTCGATGTGCTTATCGTTGATCTTCACGCCTTGCAGACGGTAAACGTCCTGGATCTCGTTCACGATGTACTTGGCCAGCGCACTCACACCCAGCAGACGCAGGATGTCATGCGGATCGCTCGGGCCGTCGGAGATAACTTCGCCGCGGTTTACCTGTTCGCCTTCGAAGACGTTCAGGTGACGCCACTTCGGAATCAGCTCTTCGTACGGATCGCTACCGTCGTTCGGGGTGATAACCAGACGGCGCTTGCCTTTGGTCTCTTTACCGAACGCGATGGTGCCGCTGACTTCAGCCAGAATCGAGGCTTCTTTCGGACGACGGGCTTCGAACAAGTCGGCAACACGCGGCAGACCACCGGTGATGTCACGGGTCTTCGAAGTCTCTTGCGGAATACGAGCGATAACATCACCGATCGCGATTTTCGCGCCGTCCGCTACACCGACCAGGGCGTTAGCAGGCAGGAAGTACTGAGCAATTACGTCGGTACCCGGCAGCAAGAGATCCTTGCCGTTGTCATCAACCATCTTCACAGCAGGACGGATATCTTTACCGGCAGCTGGACGGTCTTTGGCGTCGAGTACTTCAATGTTGGTCATACCGGTCAATTCGTCAGTCTGACGCTTGATCGTGATGCCTTCTTCCATGCCCACGTAGGTCACGGTACCTTTCATTTCGGTAACGATTGGGTGAGTGTGCGGATCCCACTTGGCCACGATTGCGCCAGCGTCGACCTTGTCACCTTCTTTAACCGAAATCACAGCACCGTACGGCAGCTTGTAACGCTCGCGCTCACGACCGAAGTCATCAGCGATCGCCAGCTCACCAGAACGGGACACAGCAACCAGGCAACCATCCACTCGCTCAACGTGCTTCAGGTTGTGCAGACGGACGGTACCGCCATTCTTCACCTGAACGCTGTCGGCTGCGGAGGTCCGGCTTGCCGCACCACCGATGTGGAACGTACGCATGGTCAGCTGGGTACCCGGCTCACCGATGGACTGGGCAGCGATAACGCCGACCGCTTCACCGATGTTCACCTGGTGACCACGAGCCAGGTCACGGCCGTAGCACTTGGCGCAAATGCCGTAGCGGGTTTCGCAGCTGATCGGCGAACGCACGATCACTTCGTCGATGCTGTTCAGCTCGATGAACTCGACCCACTTCTCGTCTACCAGAGTGCCGGCAGGAACGATGATTTCCTCGGTACCTGGCTTGAATACGTCACGGGCAATGACACGACCCAATACGCGCTCACCCAACGGCTCAACAACGTCACCGCCTTCAATGTGCGGAGTCATTACCAGGCCATGTTCGGTACCGCAATCGATCTCGGTCACAACCAGATCCTGCGCCACGTCTACCAGACGACGAGTCAGGTAACCGGAGTTCGCAGTTTTCAACGCGGTATCCGCCAAACCTTTACGAGCACCGTGAGTGGAGATGAAGTACTGAAGTACGCTCAAACCTTCACGGAAGTTCGCAGTAATCGGCGTTTCGATGATGGAACCGTCCGGCTTGGCCATCAGGCCACGCATACCGGCGAGCTGACGGATCTGCGCAGCAGAACCCCGTGCGCCCGAGTCGGCCATCATGTACATCGAGTTGAAAGACTCTTGGTCGACTTCGACGCCATGACGGTCGATGACTTTCTCTTTCGAGAGGTTGGCCATCATCGCCTTGGAAACTTCGTCGTTCGCCTTGGACCAAAGGTCGATCACTTTGTTGTACTTCTCGCCCTGGGTTACCAGGCCGGAGGCGTACTGACTTTCGATCTCTTTCACTTCGTCGGTGGCTGCACCGATGATGCGGGCTTTTTCATCCGGGATAACGAAGTCGTTAACACCGATGGAAACGCCGGAGATGGTCGAATAAGCAAAGCCGGTGTACATCAACTGGTCAGCGAAGATCACGGTCTCTTTCAAACCAACCACGCGGTAGCACTGGTTGATCAGCTTGGAGATCGCCTTTTTCTTCATCGGCTGGTTGACGACGTCGTACGACAGGCCTGGTGGAACAACCTGGAACAACAGCGCACGGCCGACAGTGGTATCGACGATACGGGTGTTCTTGACGCTGCCGCCATCACGATCGTTGACGGTTTCGTTGATCCGCACTTTGACTTTAGCGTGCAGTGCGGCTTCGCCGGCACGGAACACACGGTCAACTTCTTGCAGATCCGCGAACACACGACCTTCGCCCTTGGCGTTGATCGCTTCACGAGTCATGTAGTACAGACCCAATACAACGTCCTGCGACGGAACGATGATTGGCTCACCGTTGGCTGGCGACAGAATGTTGTTGGTCGACATCATCAACGCACGCGCTTCCAACTGGGCTTCCAGCGTCAGCGGTACGTGCACGGCCATTTGGTCGCCGTCGAAGTCGGCGTTGTACGCAGCACAGACCAGAGGGTGCAGCTGGATAGCCTTACCTTCGATCAGTACCGGTTCAAACGCCTGGATACCCAGACGGTGAAGGGTCGGTGCACGGTTGAGGAGAACCGGGTGTTCGCGAATCACTTCAGCGAGAACGTCCCAAACCTCTGGCAGTTCGCGCTCGACCATCTTCTTGGCAGCTTTGATGGTGGTAGCGAGACCACGCATTTCCAGCTTGCCGAAAATGAACGGCTTGAACAGCTCGAGAGCCATCTTCTTCGGCAGACCGCACTGGTGCAGACGCAGGGTCGGACCTACGGTAATTACCGAACGACCGGAGTAGTCAACACGCTTACCGAGCAAGTTCTGACGGAAACGACCCTGCTTACCCTTGATCATGTCAGCCAGGGATTTCAGAGGACGCTTGTTGGAACCAGTGATAGCGCGGCCACGACGACCGTTGTCGAGCAGTGCATCGACGGCTTCCTGCAACATACGCTTTTCGTTGCGCACGATGATGTCCGGTGCGGACAGATCGAGCAGACGCTTCAAGCGGTTGTTACGGTTGATCACTCGACGATACAGATCGTTGAGGTCGGAAGTCGCGAAGCGACCGCCATCCAGCGGGACCAGTGGACGCAGATCTGGCGGCAGAACCGGCAGAACGGTCAGCACCATCCACTCTGGCAGGTTGCCGGAACCCTGGAAGGCTTCCATCAACTTCAGACGCTTGGACAGCTTCTTGATTTTGGTTTCGGAGTTGGTTTGCGGAATTTCTTCACGCAGACGGCCAATCTCGTGTTCCAGGTCGATAGCGTGCAGCAGTTCACGGACAGCTTCGGCACCCATGCGGGCATCGAAATCGTCGCCGAACTCTTCCAGCGCTTCGAAGTACTGCTCGTCGTTGAGCAGCTGACCTTTTTCAAGGGTGGTCATGCCTGGATCGATAACGACATAGCTCTCGAAGTAGAGAACGCGTTCGATATCACGCAGGGTCATGTCCATCAGCAAGCCGATACGCGACGGCAGCGATTTCAGGAACCAGATGTGGGCAACTGGCGAGGCCAGTTCGATGTGCGCCATGCGCTCACGACGAACTTTTGCCAGCGCGACTTCAACGCCGCACTTCTCGCAGATCACACCACGGTGCTTCAAGCGCTTGTACTTACCGCACAGACACTCGTAATCCTTTACCGGGCCAAATATCTTGGCGCAGAACAGGCCGTCACGCTCAGGTTTGAACGTACGGTAGTTGATGGTTTCCGGCTTTTTAACTTCACCGAACGACCACGAACGGATCATCTCAGGCGATGCCAATCCAATACGGATGGCGTCGAACTCTTCGACTTGACCCTGGTTTTTCAGCAAATTCAGTAGGTCTTTCAAGGCCTTTCCTCCTGGCGGAGCAGAGAGCGGGCAATCCTGCCCCGCTCTCGATTCGCGTCACGTGTTATTCGGTTTCCAGATCGATATCGATGCCGAGGGAACGAATTTCTTTGATCAACACGTTGAAGGACTCGGGCATGCCCGGCTCCATACGGTGATCGCCGTCCACGATGTTTTTGTACATCTTGGTCCGACCGTTCACATCGTCCGACTTCACTGTGAGCATTTCTTGCAGAGTGTAAGCAGCACCGTATGCTTCCAGTGCCCAGACCTCCATCTCCCCGAAACGCTGACCACCGAACTGCGCCTTACCACCCAGCGGCTGCTGGGTAACCAGGCTGTACGAACCGGTAGAACGAGCGTGCATCTTGTCGTCTACCAAGTGGTTCAGCTTCAGCATGTACATGTAGCCAACAGTAACCGGGCGCTCGAACTTGTTGCCGGTACGGCCGTCGGTCAGCTGCATCTGGCCGCTTTCTGGCAGGTCTGCCAGTTTCAGCATGGCCTTGATTTCGCTTTCCTTGGCACCGTCGAACACTGGAGTGGCCATTGGTACGCCGCCACGCAGGTTCTTCGCCAGATCCAGGATTTCCTGGTCGGAGAAGCTATCCAGATCTTCGTTACGACCGCCGATCTGGTTGTAGATCTCGTCCAGGAAGGTGCGAAGTTCAGCAACTTTACGCTGCTCTTCGACCATCCGGTTGATCTTCTCGCCCAGACCTTTGGCCGCGAGGCCCAGGTGGGTTTCAAGGATCTGACCAACGTTCATACGCGAAGGTACGCCCAACGGGTTGAGGACGACGTCGACCGGGGTGCCATTGGCATCGTGCGGCATGTCTTCAACCGGCATGATCACGGAGACCACACCTTTGTTACCGTGACGACCGGCCATCTTGTCGCCCGGCTGGATGCGACGACGGATTGCCAGGTAAACCTTGACGATTTTCAGCACGCCTGGAGCCAGGTCATCGCCCTGCTGCAGTTTGCGCTTCTTGTCTTCGAACTTGTCGTCCAGCAGACGGCGGCGATCAACGATGTAGGCCTGAGCCTTCTCGAGCTGCTCGTTCAGAGCATCTTCAGCCATGCGCAGTTTGAACCACTGACCATGCTCAAGACCGTCGAGAACTTCGTCGGTGATTTCCTGACCTTTCTTCAGACCGGCGCCGCCTTCGGCTTTGTGGCCGACCAGAGCGGAACGCAGACGTTCGAAAGTGGCGCCTTCAACGATACGGAACTCTTCGTTCAGGTCCTTGCGGATCTCGTCGAGTTGAGTCTTCTCGATCGACAGTGCACGAGCATCACGCTCAACGCCGTCACGGGTGAAGACCTGTACGTCGATGACAGTACCCTTGGTGCCGGTAGGCACACGCAGGGAAGTGTCTTTAACGTCGCTGGCTTTTTCACCGAAGATGGCACGCAGCAGTTTTTCTTCCGGAGTCAGTTGGGTCTCGCCTTTCGGAGTGACCTTACCAACCAGGATGTCGCCTGCGCCAACTTCAGCACCTACGTAAACGATACCGGCTTCGTCCAGTTTGTTCAGTGCAGCTTCACCCACGTTCGGGATGTCTGCAGTGATTTCCTCTGGCCCAAGCTTGGTGTCACGCGCCACACAGGTCAGTTCCTGAATGTGGATCGTGGTGAAACGGTCTTCCTGAACAACACGTTCGGACAGGCAGATGGAGTCTTCGAAGTTGAAGCCGTTCCATGCCATGAACGCGATGCGCATGTTCTGACCCAGAGCCAGTTCACCCATGTCGGTGGACGGACCGTCGGCCATGATGTCGCTGCGCTGAACCCGATCACCCTTGCTCACCAGCGGACGCTGGTTGATGCAGGTGTTCTGGTTGGAGCGGGTGTACTTGGTCAGGTTGTAGATGTCGACACCAGCTTCGCCGGTTTCAACTTCATCATCAGCAACACGAACCACAATACGGCTGGCGTCGACGGAGTCGATCACGCCGCCACGACGAGCCACGACGCAAACGCCGGAGTCACGGGCTACGTTACGCTCCATGCCGGTACCGACCAGCGGCTTGTCAGCGCGCAGGGTTGGTACAGCTTGACGCTGCATGTTCGAACCCATCAACGCACGGTTGGCGTCGTCGTGCTCGAGGAACGGGATCAGCGACGCTGCAACCGAAACTACCTGCTTCGGCGATACGTCCATCAAGGTGACGTCTTCCGGCGCCTTGACGGTGAACTCGTTCAAGTGACGAACAGCTACCAGCTCGTCGATCAGGACTTTCTTGTCGTTCATCGTGGCCGAAGCCTGAGCGATCACGTGATCAGCTTCTTCGATGGCGGACAGGAACACGATCTCGTCGGTGACCAGAGCGTCTTTCACCACACGGTACGGGCTCTCGAGGAAGCCGTACTGGTTGGTGCGCGCATAGGCAGCCAGGGAGTTGATCAGACCGATGTTCGGACCTTCCGGCGTTTCAATCGGGCATACACGACCGTAGTGAGTCGGGTGTACGTCACGCACTTCAAAGCCAGCACGCTCACGAGTCAAACCGCCAGGGCCGAGTGCAGAAACACGACGCTTGTGGGTGATCTCGGACAGCGGGTTGTTCTGGTCCATGAACTGGGAAAGCTGGCTGGAACCGAAGAACTCTTTCACCGCCGCAGCCACTGGCTTGGCGTTGATCAGGTCTTGCGGCATCAGGCCTTCGCTTTCAGCCATCGACAGACGCTCTTTGACCGCACGCTCAACACGTACCAGGCCAACGCGGAACTGGTTCTCGGCCATTTCGCCTACGCAGCGAACACGACGGTTACCCAAGTGGTCGATGTCATCGACGATGCCTTTACCGTTACGGATGTCGACCAGAGTCTTCAGTACCGCGACGATGTCTTCTTTGCACAACACGCCCGAACCTTCGATCTCGGTACGACCGATACGACGGTTGAACTTCATCCGGCCGACCGCAGACAGGTCATAGCGCTCAGGGCTGAAGAACAGGTTGTTGAACAGGGTTTCGGCAGCGTCTTTGGTTGGCGGCTCGCCAGGACGCATCATGCGATAGATCTCGACCAGCGCTTCCAATTGGTTGCTGGTGGAGTCGATCTTCAGAGTGTCGGAGACGAACGGACCGCAGTCGATATCGTTGGTGTACAGAGTTTCGATGCGAACAACCTGAGCCTTGGCGATTTTTGCCAGGATTTCGGTATTCAGCTCGGTATTGCACTCTGCCAGGATTTCGCCGGTTGCCGGATGCACGATGACCTTGGCGGTAGTGCGACCCAGGACGTAGTCCAGAGGCACTTGCAGCTCTTTGATCCCTGCTTTTTCCAGCTGGTTGATGTGGCGAGCAGTAATACGACGACCTTGCTCGACAATAACCTTGCCTTTGTCATCCAGGATATCCAGGACAGCAATTTCACCACGCAGGCGCTGAGGCACCAGTTCCAGGCTGAGGTTTTCACCTTGCACGTGGAAGACGTTGGTGGTGTAGAACGCGTCCAGCACTTCTTCAGTGGTATAGCCCAGCGCGCGCAGCAGTACCGATGCAGGCAGCTTGCGACGACGGTCGATACGCACGAACACGCAGTCTTTCGGGTCGAACTCGAAGTCCAGCCACGAACCGCGGTAAGGAATGATGCGCGCGGAGTACAGCAGTTTGCCGGAGCTGTGCGTCTTGCCACGGTCGTGGTCGAAGAACACGCCCGGGGAACGGTGCAGCTGGGAAACGATTACACGCTCGGTACCGTTGATTACGAAGGTACCGTTTTCAGTCATCAGGGGGATTTCACCCATGTAGACTTCTTGCTCTTTGATGTCCTTGATCGCTTTGTTCGACGATTCTTTGTCGAAAATGATCAGGCGCACTTTTACCCGCAAAGGTACGGCGTAAGTTACACCGCGCAATACGCATTCTTTGACATCAAATGCCGGTTCGCCCAGGCGATAACCGACGTACTCCAGCGCAGCATTGCCGGAGTAGCTGATGATCGGGAAAACGGATTTGAAGGCCGCATGCAGGCCCACGTCGCGGAACTGATCTTTAGTCGCTCCCGCTTGCAAGAATTCACGATACGAATCCAGCTGGATGGCCAGGAGGTACGGCACATCCATGACGTCCGGCAACTTGCTAAAGTCCTTGCGGATACGTTTTTTCTCAGTATATGAGTAAGCCATCAGCGTTCCCCAGCTTGGTCACCTGCTTGTTTGGCCCCTCCCGACGGGAGCAGCCAGAAAATCGTGCAAACCCCATGGTTTGCGCCACCGCATCGGGTGGTTACAGCTCGTTACCAGCACCGACCCAGTCGGCTGCCAATAACGGAAAAAGGCCGGTGGCAAGAGCCACCAGCCATCAGCCTTTCGCTTAACGCTCGGGCTGGAGGTGCAAAGTCGATGCTTACTTCAGCTCGACTTTAGCGCCTGCTTCTTCCAGAGTGGCTTTTGCTTTGTCAGCTGCGTCTTTCGAAACAGCTTCCAGAACGATGCCAGGAGCGCCGTCAACTACAGCCTTGGCTTCTTTCAGGCCCAGACCGGTCAGTTCACGTACTGCCTTGATCACGTTAACTTTCTTCTCGCCAGCTTCGGTCAGCATGACGTTGAATTCAGTTTGTTCTTCAACAACGGCAGCAACAGCAGCTGGACCAGCGGAAGCAGCGGCAGCGGAAACGCCGAACTTCTCTTCCATGGCCTTGATCAGCTCAACGATTTCCAGAACGGATTTTTCGCCGATTGCTTCGATGATTTGGTCGTTAGTCAGAGACATGACTATAAATTCCTGTATTGGGGTGACAGCCTACGCGGCCATCGAAATAAACAATAAACGCTGAAAGGAGTCGCTCAGCCTTAGGCTGCGGCAGCTTCTTTCTGGTCGCGAAGGGCCGCCAGAGTACGAGCCAATTTGCTGGTTGCGCCTTGAATCACGCTCATCAGCTGAGAAATTGCTTCGTCACGGGTCGGCAGACTTGCCAGTACGTCGATCTGATTAGCTGCGAGGAACTTGCCCTCGAACGCAGCTGCCTTGATCTCGAACTTATCCTGACCTTTTGCGAATTCTTTGAAGATACGAGCAGCAGCGCCCGGATGTTCTTTCGAAAATGCAATCAAGGTCGGGCCGGTGAACACGTCGTTGAGCACGTCATATTGAGTGCCAGCAACGGCGCGCTTGAGCAGGGTGTTACGTACAACACGTACGTAAACGCCAGCTTCACGAGCCTCTTTACGGAGTCCGGTCATAGCGCCAACTGTCACGCCGCGGGCATCAGCCACAACAGCAGACAGGGCAACATTGGCAGCCTCGTTGACTTCAGCGACGATGGCCTTCTTGTCTTCGAGTTTAATTGCCACGGGTTTAACTCCTGCTTGTTACCGTTTCATCCAACCGAAGCCGGATGTCGTTTTGGTGTCTGATTCGGTAAGGAACCGGGAGCACCATCTGCGTAGGCTTGTGGTTTAAGACTTGCGTCGCCTACGGTCTTGGATAGCCCCCGCCAGGCAGGGACCCCAATCTTTCAATTGGCGCAATCGCTTGCGCTAACCTGCGTCTTACGCGTCGAGCGAGCCTTGGTCGATGACCAGACCTGGACCCATGGTGGTGCTCAGGGTAACGCGCTTGACGTAAATACCTTTCGAGGAAGCTGGCTTGATACGCTTCAGATCAGCGATCAGGGCTTCAACGTTTTCCTTCAGCTTGACGGCATCGAAGCCGACTTTGCCAACGGAGGTGTGGATGATGCCGTTTTTGTCGGTGCGATAACGAACCTGACCAGCCTTGGCGTTTTTAACCGCGGTAGCTACGTCTGGAGTTACGGTGCCGACTTTAGGGTTAGGCATCAGGCCGCGTGGGCCCAGGATCTGACCCAACTGACCAACAACGCGCATGGCATCCGGGGATGCGATAACTACGTCATAGTTCAGGTCGCCGCCTTTCATTTCGGCAGCCAGGTCGTCCATACCTACACGGTCAGCGCCGGCAGCCAGAGCAGCCTCGGCAGCTGGACCCTGGGTGAACACAGCAACGCGAACAGTCTTGCCAGTGCCGTGTGGCAGCACGGTAGCGCTACGAACGACCTGGTCGGATTTACGCGGGTCAACACCCAGGTTCACAGCAACGTCGAACGACTCGCTGAACTTTACAGTCGACAGCTCAGCCAGCAGAGCAGCAGCGTCTACAAAGTTGTAGGACTTGCCTGCTTCGATTTTGCCGGCGATAGCCTTTTGACGCTTGGTCAACTTAGCCATTACACACCCTCCACGTTAAGGCCCATGCTACGAGCAGAACCGGCGATAGTACGCACGGCTGCTTCCATATCAGCTGCAGTCAGATCCGCGTTTTTGGTTTTCGCGATTTCTTCCAGCTGAGCACGGGTCACGGTGCCAACCTTAACGGTGTTCGGACGAGCGGAACCGCTAGTCAGACCAGCAGCCTTCTTCAGCAGAACCGAAGCAGGTGTGGATTTGGTTTCGAAAGTGAAGCTACGGTCGCTGTAGACAGTGATGATCACTGGAGTCGGCAGACCTGGCTCAATACCCTGAGTACGGGCGTTGAAAGCCTTGCAGAATTCCATGATGTTCACGCCGTGCTGACCCAGAGCAGGACCAACAGGTGGGCTTGGGTTAGCCTGAGCGGCCTTCACTTGCAGCTTGATGTAAGCGGTAATCTTCTTGGCCATGAGGCACTCCAATTACGGGTTCGAACGCCTCGAAAGGCTCCCCGGTTACTTGCGCGTTTATCCCAGTGACGACAAAACCCCACAGCCTAGGGCTGCGGGGTTGGGATGCTTGCTCAGCTAGACCTTTTCGACCTGGCTAAACTCTAGCTCTACCGGAGTAGAGCGACCGAAAATGAGCACTGCCACTTGGATCCGGCTCTTCTCGTAGTTAACTTCTTCAACCGTGCCAGTAAAATCAGCAAACGGCCCGTCATTGACACGTACCGACTCACCTGGCTCGAACAACGTCTTCGGCTTCGGCTTGTCGCTACCATCAGCAACGCGACGCAGAATCGCTTCTGCCTCTTTATCAGTGATCGGCGCAGGCTTATCGGCAGTACCGCCAATGAAACCCATCACCCGAGGAGTATCCTTGACCAAGTGCCAAGTACCCTCGTTCATGTCCATCTGGACCAGCACATAACCTGGGAAGAACTTGCGCTCGCTTTTGCGTTTCTGGCCATTACGCATTTCAACCACTTCTTCAGTGGGAACCAGAATTTCGCCGAAGCCATCTTCCATGCCAGCCAGCTTTACGCGCTCTACCAACGAGCGCATGACATGCTTCTCGTAACCGGAGTAAGCATGCACAACGTACCAACGCTTAGCCACGGGACACCCTTAGCCGACAATCAAGGAAACAAGCCAGCCGAGCAGGGAATCAAGCCCCCACAACAGCAACGCCATAACCAGGACAACAGCCACAACAATCAGCGTGGTCTGCGTGGTTTCTTGGCGAGTTGGCCATACGACTTTACGAATCTCGGTGCGAGCTTCCTTAACCAGTACAAAGAAAGACTTGCCCTTGACTGTCTGCAGGCCTACAAAGGCAGCTACAGCAGCAATGACGAGCAAAGCAAGTACGCGGTACAGGATCGGCGAAGCAGAGTAATACTGATTGCCAACAACGCCAACAACCACCAAAGCGACTACTACTAGCCACTTGAGCAGATCGAAGCGAGAGCCTTGAGCTTCAGCTTTAGGAGTCATCTATGAAGATCCTGTGAAAAGAAAGCCAGACACACCAAGTGAATCTGGCAGGTCAGGAGGGAATCGAACCCCCAACCTACGGTTTTGGAGACCGTCGCTCTGCCAATTGAGCTACTGACCTAAAACAAAATCAGGCCGACCATTATGCCGGCCCGAAAAAGACATTACAACAACTTACTCGATGACTTTTGCTACGACACCAGCGCCGACGGTACGACCGCCCTCACGGATAGCGAAACGCAGACCATCTTCCATCGCGATGGTTTTGATCAGGGTAACGGTCATTTGAACGTTATCACCTGGCATCACCATTTCAACACCTTCTGGCAGCTCGCAGTTACCAGTCACATCAGTCGTACGGAAGTAGAACTGTGGACGGTAGCCCTTGAAGAATGGCGTATGACGACCACCCTCTTCCTTGCTCAGAACGTAAACCTCAGCAGTGAACTTGGTATGTGGCTTGACAGTGCCAGGCTTGACCAGAACCTGGCCACGCTCAACATCATCACGCTTGGTACCACGCAGCAAAACGCCGCAGTTCTCACCCGCACGACCTTCGTCGAGCAGCTTGCGGAACATTTCAACACCAGTACAAGTAGTTTTGACAGTGTCACGAAGACCAACAATCTCAACTTCTTCCTGAATGCGGACAATGCCACGCTCAACACGACCAGTCACAACAGTACCGCGACCGGAGATCGAGAACACATCCTCGATCGGCATCAGGAACGGCTTATCGATAGCACGCTCAGGCTGCGGAATATAACTATCCAGAGTCTCGACCAACTTCTTGACGGCAGTAGTGCCCATCTCGTTGTCGTCTTGACCATTCAGCGCCATCAGCGCCGAACCAATGATGATCGGAGTGTCATCACCCGGGAAATCGTAAGTGCTCAGCAGATCGCGCACTTCCATCTCAACCAGTTCCAGCAGCTCAGCGTCGTCAACCATGTCAGCCTTGTTCAGGAAGACAACGATGTACGGAACACCAACCTGACGGGACAACAGGATATGCTCACGGGTTTGCGGCATCGGACCATCAGCGGCCGAGCAAACCAGAATCGCACCATCCATCTGCGCAGCACCGGTAATCATGTTTTTTACGTAGTCGGCGTGACCTGGACAGTCAACGTGTGCGTAGTGACGCACAGCCGAATCGTACTCAACGTGAGCAGTGTTAATGGTGATACCACGAGCTTTTTCTTCTGGGGCGCTATCGATCTTGTCGAAGTCAACCTTTGCCGAACCGAACACTTCGGAGCAGACGCGGGTCAAAGCAGCAGTCAAAGTCGTCTTGCCATGGTCTACGTGACCAATGGTGCCAACGTTGACGTGCGGCTTGTTACGTTCGAACTTTTCCTTAGCCATCGAAATCACCCCTAGCAGAAGAATTAAGCAAGTACTATCAGCCATTAAAACAAAGGCAGATATTTTCATATCTGCCTTGTCATATGGAGCTCTTGAGCGGATTTGAACCGCTGACCTCACCCTTACCAAGGGTGTGCTCTACCAACTGAGCTACAAGAGCGTAACACTTTGCAGGACCTGCAAACTTGGAGCGGGTAGCGGGAATCGAACCCGCATCATCAGCTTGGAAGGCTGAGGTTCTACCACTAAACTATACCCGCGGAGCTTGCAGCTCTCGCTAAAAATGGTGGAGGGGGAAGGATTCGAACCTTCGAAGTCGTAGACGTCAGATTTACAGTCTGATCCCTTTGGCCGCTCGGGAACCCCTCCTAAGCGAGCCGGCATTCTATATCATGCCAGCCTTCTGTCAAGCATTTTCTCATTAAAAACCTGAGGTTAGCTGCGTTGACCTCGCTTCACACTGCTGACCGTTAAAAGGTCTTCACTGCGAAGCGGGCGCCATTCTATGCAAACTATTCGACGGGTGCAACCCCCTCGCACGGCATTATTTTATGTTTTAACTCATTGAATTCTTTAGAAAGGTTTTGCAACTGCGAGTCACCCAGCAAACGCCGGCTTTCCGGGGCTATGCGCACCCAGTAACCAGCATATTCGGGGAGATCCTTCGGCAAGGACTGAAACTTTATATCCATATCACTCAATCGACGCTCGATTACCTGCGCGACCTCCTGTCGAGCAGAACCTCCCAGATAGAGACAACTGCTATCCGTCTGCGTAGATTTTCCTTTGTCTCGAGCTGTATCAGCTGCCTCGCTCAACAAACGAATATCCTGCTGCGAGCCGCGATACAAACTCAGGGGGGTTACATCTTTCGCGCGAAGCGGAGCCTCCTGTTGGTGCCAGACGTAATAGAACACATTGAGAACAAGCAACAGCAGGAACAACCAACGCATAAAAACCTCAGGACAAGGGACACGCCATCGCCAAGCCTACAAATACCAGGTCTGGAACCACCCTGGCCTCGGGCACAATCTCGGAGACCAGATCAGCATCCCCTCCTGTCAGGAAGACTGCGAAATCTTCTCCCCAATAGCTGCGCGCCAACTCTAGCTGAGTCAGGACAAACCCTCTCAACATTAGCAAACAACCTCGCTCGACCGCCTCGACGGTTGTGCGCCCAGGAACAAGACTCTCCAAAGCGCGCTCGGCAGCAAGATCTCCATAGCGAATTCTACGGGTATGGGTACGCAACTGGTTGCGCATCAAAGGCATCCCCGGACAGATAAATCCTCCGAGATGCTCACCATCCCCTGCAATAAAATCAGCCGTAACAGCCGTACCAAAGTCGAGCACCAGACAAGCACCCGAAGCCAGATGAAATCCTCCGAGCATTGCAAGCCAGCGATCAAGCCCTAACCGCTCGAACTCCTCATAGCCATTTCGAACCCCGGACATCTCGCGAGCCGGTGCCGCGCACACGACGGAAACGCCGAAAGCCTCGGTCAACAGAGAAATCAGTGCACTGGTTTCTTCGGCGGTTCTGACGCTGACCAAACGACAATGCATGAGAGCGAGCCCCTTAAGCCCTCTCAAGCTCTCCAGCAATGCGAGATCTGTATCAACGACCCCCTCGCCAATCACCCGCCGGACATCCTCGCCGAGCACACGCCATTTGATGAAACTGTTTCCACAATCGAGCTCAAGAATCATCACGCAACCTCAGGCTGAGCTCGCCACCACTAAAGACCTTCTCCACACCATTCACCTTCAAGCGCAAGGCACCCTGACTATCGATACCCAGCACCTCCCCATCTATCTGACTCACACCGGCAATCAACGATACCGCCCGCCCCTGCCATAGATGATTTTGCTCCCACTCCGCCTGGATAGCCGGAAATCCGCCGGACTGGTGGCGATTTAAATAGGCCTGGAGCATCAACCCTAACTCCGCAACCAGATGATTGCGATCAACTGCCTTACCCGACTCGAGGCGCACGGACGTCCATTGCTGATCAACCTCATCGGTCATCTGCATGTTCACATTTATTCCGACACCGATCACCACGTGACACACATCAGCAGGATCCCCCACCAACTCGAGCAGTATTCCAGCAATCTTTTGCTGCCCCACCAGAACATCATTCGGCCACTTCAACCCCACACCCGAGAGACCAAGCTTTCGCAAGGCCTGCATTACGGCAAGCCCGACAACAAGACTCAGGCCTTCCAGCTGCCGCATCCCACCATCAATACGCAGCACCAGACTGTAATAGATGTTTTCCGCGAACGGACTGACCCATTTGCGCCCACGCCGCCCACGACCGGCCGTTTGCCGCTCAGCGAGCACCAGAAATGGCGTAGGCTGGCCACGCTCGATAGCGCGCAAGGCTTCAGCATTGGTGGAGTCAATTGAGTCGAAGACCAGAATGGGCCACTCACAAGAAGGCGCCTGCGCGCTTATTTCCGCAGGATCAAGCAGTGTCAACGGCGCAGCCAGTTGATAGCCGCGACCCCGCACCTTATGAATGGATAAACCGAGCTCAGCTTCCAAGTGCTGAAGCTGCTTCCATACAGCGCTACGACTGACGCCCAAGGCAGCACCCAGGGCTTGGCCCGAATGGAATCGACCATCCTTAAGAAGCTTTAACAACGTCAGCATGCAAGTCTCGCCTCACAATGAGGCCCGCATGATAGCCATGCCCCGGGCTGTTGCATAGAAACCCTACAAGCGAGATTTTCCTGCGGACAAAACAAAA
>NZ_AKJK01000048.1 GCF_000282375.1 Pseudomonas sp. GM50 | reverse complement strand
GGCTTCCGGCACCGCCGCCTCTACCGCAGCCAACGCGCCAGCCATGGCCACGCCCGCCGAAACCAGACCATTACGCAGCAACTCGTTAGGCACACAACTTGAGCGCGCGCGCCGGCAGGAGATTGCCGTCGCTGGTAAAAAACCGCTGACCCAGGGCCAGACGCCCATCTCGCCAACGAGCGACGAGGCTTCAACTTCCGGGAGTACAGGCAAAGCCTCGAAAGAATTGACCAAACCTCTGCCAAAACTGATGAACCATGAAACTTTTGAACTGGTGATGTCGCAACCCTACCGCGCCAAACCCAAGCAACGGATGAAGGTCAAGATGGAGTCGGTTCCGGAAGACGCCTCCAACACCCCGTCCGTACCGTTCAGAAGCAAGTCAGACCTTGATAATGCGCTCGCCCGGAGTACTCCGGAACCGAAGAAGGTTGCGCAGCAGGCACCAGAGCCAAAACCGGTCGATACCGACGGCGATAAACCCGACGACGCAGGCCCGCAACATCAGACAACCCAGGCCAGTACTTCAGGGACATCGGCCAGTGGCGTCAGCGAGATCGAAGAGATCGGCGAAGACACGGGGCTGCACGGTTTCAGCGAGGAAGATCACTCGCCAACCGGAAAAACCCCGGAGCAGGATGAGCAGGCGATCAAATCAGCACTCAAGGAAAGCCGTCGGGAAGGTGGGCGGTTGCAGGGAGGTGACGGTCTCGGCCGTTCGATCAACGATCAACTGGCGCAGACGACCCGTGCACCATCGCTGACAAATGAGCCGGGGCCAAAGCTGTCACGCAGCAATGCCGGGCGCTTCAATCATGGCACCGAGCTGCTGGAACGTCAGAACAACCCGAAACGGCCCCTGAGCCTGGACCGCGACGGCCAACTCCAGGTGGGGCGCATGGACCCGCCGGCGCTCGCCGACATCGTCCAGTCGAAGCTCAAGACCGCCAACAATTCGTTCGTCGCCCTGCACAGCGAGTCCGGGGCCGATAGCCACGAACATGTGCTGCTGGACAACAAGGGCAACCTGCTCCATCTCAAGCAATCCGATACCGCGACCACCTTGCTGCGCAGCAGCCAAACCAGCGACGCCCATCAGTTCCTCAAGGACTTCACCGATGCCGCCCCGCAGCTGCGCAATCAGAACGGCAGCCTGGGCCTGTACGGACAAAACACCCAGATCGGCAAGGAGATATTGAGCGCACCCGGCAAGGCCCAGTTCAGCCATTTGACCGGCGTGCACGAAGATCACAATGGCCAGCAACTGCGGCTACACGACGACAAGCTTTATCGCTTCGACCCGGCCACCAAGGGCTGGCAAGCGCACCCGCAGCTTGCCGAGCAAACGTTCAGCGCGCTGAGCACCCAAGGCAATGGCAGGACTTATGGCCTGACCGATAATGCGGTGGTCGACCTGAGTTCGGAAGGCCCTCGGCAATACCCGGCCAGTAACATCAAGGCCTTTTCCGTCAGCCGCGAGGGTGAAGCCGCCCTGCTCAACGTCAAGGACGATAAGCAAAGCCTCGGGCTGATCGATCTGGGCGCCAATCCGGCCACGGCGCTCACCGCGAGCATCGACTTGAAGCTCGCCGATGACGCGGACATCACCAGCATCGCCCTGACCAAAGACGCCCTGCTGCTCAGCGATACTCAGGGACGGCTATACAGTGTCGATCGCCAGCAACTGAGCGATGGCCGCACCGAACTGTCGCTGACGCCGGAGCAGGCGATCACGCACCCGGACGTGAACCTGGGGGTGACCCACCATGCCGAAGCGTTGATCGGTGACGATCAGGGCCAGGTCCATGCAATGATCAAGGATCCGGCCGGCCACACCCATGCCCTCCCCGTCGATACCGCCAGCGGTTCGCTCAAGGCCGGCTGGAACCTGACCGACGCTATGGTGCTGAACAACACCCGCGGCCTGCCCAGCGTCACACCGACCCAGAGCAACACCTTCGACCTCGGTCGCCACGGCAAAGTCGGCCTGGAGAACCAGCAAGTCCAGCGCTGGGACGCGGCCACTCGCGCCTGGGGACATACCGAGATCAAGGATGTCAGCCATCTGAGTATCGGCCTCGATAGCCGGGCCTACATGATTCAGGACGGTACGCTGAAAAAGCTCGAGGTGAGCCAGGCCCCGGCACCGCAATCCTTCGGCCGAGACTATGCGCTGTCCCAGGCGACCCAAACCACCCAAGTAAGCGCCGGCAGCGATATCGCCGGGCTGGAGGGGCGCACCATCACCGGTTTTGCCATGATCAACCCGGAGCACTTCGTCGCCCTGGACGACACCGGCAAACTCACCGCCCACCACGAAAAAGGCGCGATGACCGAGCTGAGCACCGAGGGCTTGAACGGGTCGATCAAGTCCCTGGCCCTGGACCAGAATTCAGACTTGTACGCCCTGAACGATAAAGGTGAAGCCTTCCAGCTGGACAAGGAAGACTGGCAGGCCTCCGAGGCGAAACCGCGTCCCGAAGCGCAATGGAAAAAAATTGCCACGCCGGACGACGCGCCGCTGGGCTCGCTGCGCACCGGTGATGACCAGCAATTGAACGCCACCCTGTTGCATGGCGACGATAAGCCGCTGGCCCGGCAAAACAACCATGACTGGAAAGCGGTAGAACCGTCAGAAACCAAGGATACCCTGAGCGAACTGCATGGGCGCATCAGTGACGGCGAAGTGCGCAAACGCATTCCCGGTACCGGCCTGATCGCCAAGTTCAGCACCACCGTGCTGGGCCGGGGAGGCATGGAATCGAAGAACCGCACCAGCTCGGGTGAGTTCATCACCGCCCACGTATTCAAACCTACGCTGGAAATGCCGCGCTGGATGAAAGCCACGGGCGACAGCCTGGTGCATACCGCCAAGGGCCGGGATGGTCTCAATGATGTCTACCAAGCCGAAGGCAAGGTGTTCAAACGCCTGGAGGCCATCGCTGACGCCAACACGCCAGTGCCGGCCAAAGGCGAAGACCTCAAGTCACGGATCGCCAGGCTCGACCTGGGCCCGGAAGGCAAGGGCCTGGTCGAGCAACTCGAGGGGTTTCGCAGTGAGCTGGAAAACCATGCGTACAAGAGCACCGTGCATCTGGGCCAGGAATATGGCCAGCTCAAAGCGGTGCCGTTCCGCCAGTTCGAAGGTCTGCTCAATCAGCATGGGGAATTCAATCCGCCGTCCAAACGAACGGCTCTGAGCATGGGCCTGTCCGATGTCGCGCGTAAGCTCAACATCAACAGTTCCGACCATAACCTGATGCAAGAGCTGCAAGGCGCCCTGAAGAAAATCGCCCCCTCGGATGAGAATCGCACCGGCGAACTGCTGGGCAAGCTCGAAGAAAAGGGCATGAATATCTCTCACCAGAAGGAAGAGATCCCCTTGGGCCGTCGGCGCAATCCGGGCGACGACCTGGCACTGACCAAGGCACGGCTGGCGCTGGATGTGGTAGCTCTCAAGGATTTGTCCGACCTGGTGGGCAAGATCGAGAACGAGCAAAAGCAGGCGCAGGAAGCGCAACCGCAACAGGCTCAACATGAGCCACCGCGCATGCGCACCGCGCAACTCATGGAGTACCGCGACGGGTTGCTGCAACTGCGCGATGTGCAGTACGAAGAACACCCGGTCAAGCAGGTCACCGACATGGGCTTTCGTGGGCATGCCAGCCTGGAATCGACCTATGACGGCATCAAGGCCTTCATCAACGGTTTCAGCAAAACCGACCATGCCATCAGCACCAACCTGCGCGCCGCCACCGGCAGCACCACCCAGAAGGAACTGGCCGGCACGCTCACGTCCGCGTTGAAACAGCTCGATTCCGATGATGAAATCAGTATTCAGCGCAGCTATGGCGCCAACCTCAGCACGCCCTTCATCGCCCCCGTCGGCAAACCCATGGGTCCCTTCCCCAGCGGCGGTTTTGGTGCCTCGCGCAGCTACACCCTGAATGCCGAGCGTGATGCGGAAGGTGTGAAGGTTTATATGATTCGTGAGGGCTCGCTCACGGGCTCGGGGGGACTCGGCGCGGGCAGAAACCTGTTGCTCGACATGACTGGCAAGGAATCCAACAATAAAAAATTGCCGACGGATTCCGACCGCAGTTTCCTGCCGGCCTTTCGTCTGGATGGTGAACTGAGCGCGACAGGTACCGGACGCGAACGCAATGCCCTGGTGTTCAACATCGCCGATGAAGACCTCGGCAAATTCGTCGACGGCATGATCTCCGGCAAGACCACCCCCATGGAACTGATGAAAAGCGGTTATGCCCATGAAGTGGAAAAAGGCCGCAACTTCAACTTCGATGTCGTCCTGAGCGCTACCGCCGATGGCCGCGCCGGGATCGGCCTCAGCGAAGACGGCAGCACGCCGCTGTCTTCGGCGGCGCGGTTGACCGGTGGCGCCAGCGTCAGCGTCAACCTGATGAACTACAGCGACTACTCGCTGAAGTCGACCTCCGACGACACTCGCGTGCGCCGCGAAGGCGGCATGAACCGCCCACGTTTTCTCAATAGCCTGACCGCCGGCACCCATTTTCGCGGTCAACTGGTGGGCGGTCAGGATATTCCACCGCCCACAGGCAGCACCGCCGAGGCCGGTGCGTTGGGGATCAACCTGCCGGCCGCTTACAGCAAATCGGTCACGGTGGAGTCGAAAACCACCAAGCGCATGAAGTTCCAGTTCAGCGAAGCGCTGCCGTTGAAAGACTCGGACGTCGACAAAATTTCTGATGGCTTGAAAAGCGCCTTCAAGGACAAAGCCACCGAAAAAGCCTTGGCGCAGCTTGGCGAGCAGGCGAAAGCACCGGCGGCGGATCCGGACAAGGCCATCGACGCACATCTGGAGGGGCTACAGACCTTGTTCGCGGACAAGACGCCACACAACGATGAGCAACATGCGGCCAAGCGTGCGTTGACCCGAGCCGGCCATCAGCATGCTGCAGCCAAGAGTCATCACAACATGCTCGACAGCGCCCGTTTCGAAAGCTCCTACACCAATATGTCGCGCCTGGATGAGAAAAGCCTGCTGACCCAACTGACCATGGGTTTGAATCCAAACCACGTGCAGAGCAATGCCGAGCGAATCGCCGGGTTCATGGAGCAGGATCCCAAACTCAAGGCACTGATCGGGAACCTGAAATCCTCCATGGGCACCCTCGCCCGTGTCCGCCTGGAGCTCAAGGACGGGCCAAGCGACAGCGTGGATATCGGTTCGAGGAACGGCACCCTGACCCATGGCGACCTGACCAAAATGCTCGATAACCGCGACAACATGCGGCTCAAGTCGATCACCGTCTATCACTCCGCCACCCAGCCGGACAGCTTCACCACCCCCACCCCACTGCTCAGCGCCAGCAGCGGAGCGGCCCTGACCATCACCAAGACCGTAGGCCAGGTCAATTTCACCTATGGCGAAGACGAGAGCGCGCCGAAGGCTTACACCCTGGCCGGCGATATCGCCAAGACCGATGCCGGCACCAAAGCGCTTCTGACCGAGTTGAAAGACTCCGGTCTGCAGCTCAAGAGTTAAACCGTTCGCCAGGCGTGTATTCACACGAATCCACGCCTGAGTCGGCCACTGACAATCGCGCCTCTCTCATTACTCGATTATCTGGAGTACCTCGCCGTGCGCCCCTCCTTTTATCCGCTGGACTCGTTCAAACCGCTGCTCGAACTGAAAGACAAATGGCAGATCATTCGCGACGAACTATCGCGCCTGCAAGCCCCTCTGCTCGACATCGACCGGACCGACAAGAGCCATGCTCAGGTCTTCACCGAACTCAACCAGTACTTACTTCAGGGCGGTGACTACGGCTGGCTCAAAGGCTGGGGGCAGGCCGGCGGGAATCGTGATTGGGTGCAATTTGCCCTGCAAGTGCAGAACCAGCCGATCGAGGCCGCCCGGGCGTTTTTTCCCGAGACGCTCAAGCTGCTCGGCGCTCTTGATGGCCTCAAGGTGTGCTCCCTGGCACGCTTGGCTGCTCACAGTTTCCTGAGCTGCCATCGGCATCCGGAAGTGTTCAGCGAGGGGTTGCTGCAGATGCACATCACGCTGAGCGCAGCGGATGAGCGCAATTACGCCTACCTCAACGTCAATGGTGAATTTCATCAGCATCGCATGGGCGAAGCTGTGATCTTTGATGGTTCGCTCGATCACTTCGTGGTCAATGCCTCGGAGGTCGAGCGCACCATTCTTTACCTTGAGTTCGACAAAGCCAGGATGGCCAGCCGCTGAACGCCGCGAACAACCCGTAGGAGCGAGGCTTGCCCGCGAAGAATGCACCGCGGTTTTTCAGGTATTACGCGTCATCGTTCTTCGCGGGCAAGCCTCGCTCCTACGGTTTTTTCGTCGCGGGGCTTGTGCCTTTCTCGCCACAGTTGTCACCTTTCTTCTGCCCCTCTTTTTCCGTCTTCGCGGGATGTGCCGTCCAAACGAAAAAGCCCGGTCAAATGACCGGGCCTGATTCCAGCGGTATATCAGTGCATGCTGGGTCTCGCGTCGCCAGCCCGCAGGATCCTGTCGGCAAATAGCCGAACGATCCAGAAGGCTGTCACTGCGGCATCGCTTTGCAGGTCTTGAGCATTCGCATCACGCAAGAACAAGGTCTCCAGACCGTCGACATAGCGGTCGAACTGAAAGCGTCCGCTGTCTTGAGTCGGTTGATCGAGTGTTGCATGCAAACGCTCGAGCACCAGCTCGATCGCATATTCGAACGCCTTGCGTTGCTCCGGCGAAAGGTAGCCATCACCCTGCACCAGACTCTTCCAGCTCACAGGCGCTTGATCCATTGCGTGCCCGTCTGCCATCACACGTCCTCCCGTTTGGTCGATTCAGGCAGTTTGCTGTAGGCGTTCTCGACATTCTGCAGGTCGATGTTATGGGTCTTCAGCTTCAGGTCTTCGCTGTCGCTTTTCACGAACGAGAACTTGCCGTTCTCGGCACTGATGTTATTCAGGTCGAGATTCCAGTTACCTTGCTGGCCACCATTGGTACGCATGAAGGTGCCGAAATCCTTGACCTTGAAGTTATCGACTTTCACGTTGGCATCGGCATTGAGCTGGAAGACTTTGTCATTGGCGCCCTGGGCGGTGCTGTTGGTGATGTTCAGGTTGGTGGTCTTGGCACCGCCATCCTTCACGGTCAGCGCATCTTCGCCGACATTGGTCCAATGCACGTTATCGACGTTGACCGCCTTCTCGCTCCCGGCCTTGACGTGAACACCGTCCGCGCCGTTTTCACCGATCACGACGTTCTTCAGGGTGGCGCCCTCGGCCAGTTCGAACAGCGGCTTTTGCCCCTCGCCTTGACCGCCATCACCCAGGGCCGAGCCTGCGGTGAAGGTCTTGCCGCCACCATCAAAGGTTTCGCCAGGACCGACCTTGATGGTCTCGTTGACCACTGTCGGATTGCTCGATGCGGTCGGGAAGTCGATGTTCGAAGCCCCGCCCGTGCTTGAAGTCGCATTGGAGGACGGCGCCAGACCTTTCGAGTCAGTGCCCGTCGGCGCCAATGCACCGCCACCGCCGCCTGCCGCTCCGGTGACCGTAGGCGCTGCGCCCTCGGAACCACCGGCCTCTGGAGCAGCACCGCCCCCTCCTCCGCCACCGGAAACCGGCGATGGGCTGCCGCCCGCCGAGACCGGCGAAGTGCCCCCGCCGGACGATGTATCAGCGCCTTTCGCCGCGTCGCCGAAGGTTTCCGGGTGGCTGTCCATGAACTGACTGATCAACTCCAGCAGTTCTTTCAGGTTGCTATCCTGGTTAACCTGGCCGCCGCCGTCGGCGGTTGGCGATACCGAGTTTTTCAAGGAGCCGTCGCCAAGACTTTTCATCAAGTTGTTGACCAGGTCTTCAGTGCTTTGGCTGTCACCTGATCCACTGGTGCCACCCACGCCCGTGCCACCCCCCAACTCGTTGGTGCCGCCCAGCGCGTTCAGTTTATTGCCGCCGGCACCCGCACCACCCAGGGCGTCGCTGCCCTTGCCCTGGTTCGACCCTTCGGCATTATCGCCACCCAGGACCTTCTCGAAGAGTGCCAGCAGCACCTGCTTGAGCAGCTCTTTGTCCGCAGCCTCGTCACCGCCTTGAGTCGCGCCCTTATCGGACGTACCGCCCTGACCGCCGCCCTGGACATCGTTGTTGCCGCTCTTCAGCTTTTCCAGCAAATCGCTGATGGCATTCGAGCCATCGCCACTGCCCGCACTGCCTGCGCCCTGTTGCCCTGAAGACGAGTTGAGCAGCATCTCAGACAGCAGGCCTGCCAGGTCCTCCAGGGCTGAAGCACCGGACTGGCTGCCATTGGCACCAGTCTGCCCCAGCCCGGTGTCGCCCTGAGTGCCGATACCATTGGAACCGGAAGCACTTTGGCCAAGGTTTATTGTGATATTTAAGTCCGCCATATTTTTAGCCTCATTGATCAATAACAAGAAGTGACACTCGCCAACGCTTCCGCGTATTGCGGAGGCGTTTTAGACTTTCGGCGCGTCGCCCGAACCGGAAGTACCGCCACCGCCCTGGCCTGGCGTGCCGAACGTTTCCGGATAGGTGTCCATGAGCTGGCCAACCATTCCCAACGTCTCCTGCGAGGTACCGTCCTTGCTGACCTGACCACCCCCATCGGAAGTCGGTGCTACCGACTTCGACAACGAGCTGTCACCGAGGCTTTTCATCAAGGTGTTGAGCAACTCTTCAACGCCTTGGCCACCCCCTGCTCCACCCGCCCCACCCGGGCTAGCGCCACCGGCACCACTTGCGCCGCCCGCGGCATCGACGCCCTTGCCCTGGCCGGCGCTGTCACCACTCTCACCACCCTGCAATTGCTTCAGGAGCGCTTGGAGAAGCTGTTTGAGCAACTCCTGAGTTGATGCGTCTTCACCGCCCTTGGTTTGCGCATCCTTGTTGGACGCGTCGCTCTGACCGCTGTCCTGGGCGCCTTGAGTGCCTTGAGTGCCGCTCTTCAACTGATCCAGCAACTTGCTGAGGGCATCCGAGCCCGCACCACTGCCGCTCCCGGCGCCACCTGCGCCTTGTTGCCCCGAACCCTCGGACGACTTGAGCAGCAGTTCGGACAGTGCACCCGCCAAGTCTTCCAGCGATGAACCAGCGGATTGACCGCCTCCCAGGCCTGTCTGGCCCAGCCCCGTGTCGCCCGCGCCGCCAAGACCGCCCAGGCCGGAAGAGCCCAATGAACTTTGCGAAATACTTGAATCTGCCATGATCTGTAGCCTCGCTTGAAAGTGAATGGGATAGTTACGGACTGTAACCATCCCTCGCTAAGTGGCGCGCAATAACAGCCAGTTCCCTGTTATTTGTATTACGCCAACAGTCGCCCAAGCGAAGTACGGGTTTCCCGGACCTGTGCAATAAAACCGGTCACCCAATGACAGAAGTGGTCTTCATTCAAATACTCGAGTTCGCGCTGAGTGCACAGACGCACCTCACCCTGATCCAGCGCGAGCCAGCAACCGCGCAAGGCCGAGACGTCGAAGTTCAAATCAAGCAAGCGCTGAAAATTATCAGCGCGTTTTTGAACACTTCCGAGCCGACAGTGAAGTACGATATTTTCACTGTGTTCCGGAAATTCAATAACAGCCACTTGATTATCGTCGTTATCATAAAGTGCACATACTCCCTGTTGTAAAGCCAAGGGGAGCCCCAACCGTTCACCCATTCGGTCGAGAAAGCGCTGGATAGTTTTATTGGAGTCCGCCATTTTTAATCCTCTCATGTGAGCTTCTGCCAGGCACTCGCCTGGCTCACTTCATGAGTGGAAAAACAATGGCATGCGGTTCCTTGTGGAACCGAGCCTGACTCAGTGCTTCAGACCTGCCAGTTCCAGCACCTGAGTCAAAATCTGTTCCAGCGTATCGCTGGAGCGCAACTCGTCGGGCAGCGCATGCCAGATCACGAACGTATGCTGGCCATCAAGACAAATGTAATAACCGTCGAAGGATTCTATGTCCTCAAAACGGCGCTTCAACGTATCGGAAAAAAGATTCGGTCGCTGCGCACTGCGCTGAATATTCAAGGCAATGCCCCAACCGACGCCCTCCTCGCGAAAGACCAGTTCAATACCCGGAGCCCATTGCCAGGCACTGGCTCGTCCCTCACCGACATGGGTCATGAAGTCCTGTTGATCGGTACTGCGGATAATCACTTCATTCATGCAGCGGCACCCTACTGTAATCACTTTGTCCGTCGCGTAAAGCCGGTGACCACCAAACACTCAACTGCTGCTCATTAGACACAGGTCTTGCGCAATCAGATGAATTGCAGTTCGTTGTACCCGTGGCGGAACACCCACTCAAAAGCAACTGACTCCCGATCAATAAAAAAGAAAAATAATTAACGTTCATATTTATATCCCTTACCTTCATCGCTCCCTGCCGCCTGCAATAGTAAGACTAATGATTGAAGCCTCCATCAGACAGGCAGCAACAGAGAATCATGATTAATTAATTAACTCAATATTGTTCTCTGCTCAAAGCGGTAATAGTGACATTCTCGATGGTTTTGCCGGCACTCCAGTAATGGCAATGGGACGCAAGGCGATAAACACTTCAGCGGACTCGCCAGGCTGCAACAACGTATCCGGCCAGACCGTCACCGCAAGCGTCTGCGGGCCAGCACAGGATTGTTCTTCGAACTGCAGTGGCCGCTTGCCGGTGTTGCGCACCACACCCACTGCAACACTGTAGTCGATACCCGCGAACCACTGCCCCTTTTCGGGTCTGAACGCCAAAGGCTGGTCCCCGACCTTGCACAAATCCCGTACTGCCACGCCGGAAGATAGAGCGTTGACTCCGGCAGGAATACGCCCCTTGACCAACTCACCCATGGCAGTGCCCAGCACATCACGCAACAGTGCGTCCTTGCCCGGCGATGTTGTGTGCGCCAGCGCCGCAGCCAACTGTGGCTTGTTCTCCGCCGCCAGGTAACGCGCCGGGTCCACTTGATCGCCAATCAGCCGCGGGGTCAGGATGAACAGCCGTTCGCGTCGTGAATTTTCCCGGCGCTTGGAAGAAAACAACGGCCCCACCAGCGGCAGATCGCTGAGAAGCGGAATCCGGTCTTCATGGTCGCCGCTTTCATCGACATGGAACCCACCAATGACCAGCGAGCGATTCTCGCTGATAACTGCCTGGGTACTGACACTGCTGCGTTTGATCCCTGGCGTAGTACTGTCGGCGCTCTGTTCGATCTGGCCATCTTCGATATCGATGATCAACTGGAAGCGGTTCTGCGCGCCATTGGGTATGGTTCGAGGGATCACCTGCAAACTGGTGCCGGCGGTGACGGGTTGAATGTTCGCCACCCGCTCGCCGGTGGCAGTGATGTACACGGTCCGACTGAAATCGATCACCGCCGGCTGGTTTTCCAGCGTCAGCACTGAAGGATTGGCAATCACCGACGCGACGCCCTGACCTTCCAGCGCCTGTATGTCGGCAAAGAAACGCTTGAAGTCACTGATAAACAGGGTCGACGTACCGCCCGTCAGCAATGAACTGCCGAAACCGACTGACCCTGCCTGTGCGCTCCAGCGCGACTCCAGCTGCGATAACTGGGTGCGGTCGATATCCAGAATGACCGCATCGATCTCCACCAGATTACGCGAAACATCCAGCTGCTCGATCAGCTTTTCATAGACATCGCGCTTCTGCGGATCGTCGTAAATCAACAGCGCATTGTTGCGCGAGTCAGCCACCACTTTTTTGTTCGACTTACTCGCCGAAACGCCGACGGATCGCGGCTTGACCGGTTCCCGCTCGCCCGCCAGGCTCTGGATTTTCCCCCGGGCCATGTCTGCCAGCCCCTGGTAGGCCTGAATGCTGTCTTGAAAACCCACCGGCGAAACGGGAATTCGTCGGCTGTCGAGCAAACCGTTCAGCATATTGGCCACGCCAGGAATCACCAGGCTCTGGTCGCGATAACGAACCTCCCGATCGTCCACCGAGGCATAACGCAAAGGGAACATCATGACCTGCTGCTTCTCTTCAGGCTTGACCTTCTCTTTGCTGAAGCCGCGGATAAACTCGATGTAACTCGAGGGGCCGCTGACCAGCACCACGCCTTCGTCGGGCAGCTCGCCCCAGCCGAAGCGTTTATCCAGCAAACCAATGTCCGTCAGGGCCTGTTTCAAGTCGGGAGCGGCATCGGCGGAAATTTCCAGGCGCTGAGAAACCTGTTCGGCCTGAGGGCTCACGTACAGTTTGCCGTTATACAGAAACCACTGGAACTGATGCTCCAGCGCCAACCGGTTGAGAAACTCTTCGGCGTTGGCTGAACGTATCTTCGCGTTCACCACACCGTTAACCCCATGCAGGCTCAACTTGACGCCGAACGACTCGGCGAAGTCGGCAAGCACCGTCGACAAGGGCGTTTCAACCGCTTCATAGGCGTAGGCCGACTGGCGCCAATCCTCCGGGACGCCAGCCAACGCCGGTAGTGCCAGGGCCCCCAGCAGGGGTAACCAGCAAAGTCGCTTAAACATAAGGTCTCCCCATCAAGGTAGGTCGCTCGGGCCGTCGAGGGGTTGGCGCACTGGCTTCAGTGAGCAACGATTGCCAGACATCGCGCTGATTGGCCAATGACTCCAGTGCACGGATGATTGCCGAACTGTCATCGCTCATCAGACGCAGTAAAAGGCAGAGACGACGTTCCTGCGGATCGAGCGCCAGTGCACCGGCAAAGCGTCCAAGGCTGGGGCCGCAAAGACGCAGCGCAGCTTCAAGCGAAGCATCGTCGCCACGCCAGACAGTGCTGAGCATCGCGCAACACAGCACACCGCCCCCACGGCGCTGCAAGGACATCCGTGCACCATCGACCGCCAGGCTCAGCTCATGCTCGCCACTGTCCAGCCAACGCTCGACCGTCAGCTTGAGCTCAGCGGATTTCATTGATAATGGCCTTGGCCAGGTTGTGCTTGACCACAACCTCCTGATTCGCCGCCCAGGAGGCGGTGGATGTCTGACGCATCGCGGTGTTGAAGGCGTGCCAGTCATCCGGGGAAAGGCCATCCATCTCTACGGCAGATTTGTCCAACTGTTGTTGCGTGCGCTCGAAATTGCTATCGAGACGGTGTCGGATTGCTTCCAAAGAAAACATGGTGATACTCCTGGTCCTTGACTCTCTGATGAGTGGTACGGCACTCACTTCGGTTCCGTCGAACGTTCGATCAATCAGCCGAAACTCAAGCGCAGCTCTGGAGACGCTCTTGCTCCGGCAGAATCCAGCGCTGCAGGGCCTGCCAACTCAGATTGAAGTCACCGCTGCCGGTGCGCAGGCTCAAGCCCTGCGCGGGCAGTTGCGGGTCGGCGCGCACTGTCCAGTTCGAATGGCCAAGCACACGCAAGCGCTCGGCAAGCACTTGCGCAAGGTCCGGATGACAATGCAGCACACTGGCTTCGTCAGCAGGCTGGGCAGCCTTCAGATGGCGCAGCAAGGAATCGATACGAGTCGGCTCCGGGACTTCGCCCAGTAACGTGCGCAATGCCTCGTCGAGCAACTGCCGCGCCGTTTCATTCAGGCCTTCCCACATCTGTTTGCGCTGCGTTTGCCAGTCGTCGAACAGCGCTTGAGCCTGCCCCCAGACTTGCGCCTGAGCTTGCTCGGCGGCGTCCTCGCGTAACGCCTGCGCTTGTGTGAGCGCGGCGTCGAGAATGCTTTGCGCCTGTTCTCGGGCAACCTCCAGGACCTGCGCGGCGAGCAAACAGTCTTCTATCGTTTCGCGACGCAACAGTGGCTCGCCGATGAGTTGGCGATCACCGGCCAGCATGAGTTTGCGAACGGCCAGCATGTCGAAATCCCCTTACTCCGTGACGTTAAAGACATGCCAACTGACCGCCTCCCACACGGCATCCAGCCTGGGCGACGGCATCGCTGGCAGCGTGATCCGCTCGACCGCCTCGATGGCAGGCCGAGGAAATCCCAGGCGCAGTTTTCTCCAAGTGGGCTCCGCGACCCAGGCCTTGAGTAACAACAGACCCGCCTCCTCGGGCGGGTACTGGCGCCAGCCTTCGGGTATCCAATAGCCAGGCTGCAAAGCCTTGGCCATGCGTCGACACCAAGTGTGCCCGGCTTCATCCAGGTCCGGGCCCGACGCTCCCCCGCTGCAGATGGCAATCGCCAGATCGAGGGCCCGTTGTCGGCCCTCTGGCGCAAGCTGGAGCAAGCGCAATAAAGCCGGACGCGGTTTCTGTGCCGGCAGCGCAGTAACCTCCAGCCTGTGGCTCAGCCATGAATAGCGAATCTTGCCAACCGTCGCGGCCAGCTCGGGATCCAGCCCGATACGCGCTTGCAGTTGCCAGCTGGGATGGGCGTGCGACCATCCATAGGCCCACCAGCGCAACCAGTAGAGCGACTGCTCGGCACTTGTTGCGACGTTCATCGAGGGTCGCTCAAGGGTTCTTTGCCAGACTTGAGTCGGGCAACAATGGTTTGACGCCAGCCGGGGTTCAGCGCGAATAGCCCGATCAGAAACAGCAACAGCCCCACCGCGCTGAGCAGCGCAATCAATTGCCAGTATTCCAGCCGATCGCGTGCAATGACGAACAACCCGAAACTGACCATGTCCGGCTGCGCCTGATAGGTTTCAGCAGGCACGAAAATCACCGAGAGTTTCTTTTCATCGGCTCCCGCCATACCCGGAATGCTGCTGGCGACCATACTGCGAATGCGCGGTACAACACTGTCCGGATCAAAATCCTCACGGTGTTTGATAAAGACCGCCGCCGAGGCAGGTTGTACCGGCTCTCCCGGTGCAATGCGCTCAGGCAACACGACATGCACTCGCGCGACCACCACGCCATCGATCTGTGAAAGCGTGCGCTCCAGCTCCTGCGACAGCGCATAGATGTAGCGTGCCCGTTCTTCCAGCGGCGAGGAGATAACCCCTTCCTTGCGAAAAATATCGCCCAGGCTCGAATGCGAGTCGCGCGGTAAACCCACGGCACTCAGCACCCGGACGGCGCGCGAGATATCTTGCGCAGAGACCAGAACTGCCACGCTGGTCTTGTCTACGCGCTTTTGTGCATCGATGTGCTTGTTCGATAACTCGGCGAGTACTTCATTGGCATCCTGTTCGGAAAGGCCACGATGCAATTCCATGCGGTCGCCACAGGCAGCCATCGACATCGACAACAGCAGGACGCTTGCCAGTCTCACTACTCTAAGACGCATATTCATGCCTATTGCAGACTGGTGAGTTTTTCCACGCTCTGTGCGGCTTTGCTAACGATTTTTGCGCTGAGCAAACTCTCCAGATAAAACGAGGACAACGAGCGGTTGGCCTTCATCGCGTCTTGCGGGTCAATGGACCTCGACGCCCGATCCAGATCCCGTGCGGCCCGATCGCTGAAACGCTGTAGCGACAGCGAGGCCTGCGAGGCCGGGATAGCCACCTGATCGGCGCTTGCCGGTTTCTCGACGGGCCGGTGCAAGGTGGCGTTGAACCAAGCGATGTCTGCCTTGGCAGGAGCATCGTCTGGCGTTATTGCAGAACCGGATACATCTGCATGACTACCTGTTATGCGTGTAATCGCCATCACGCTCCTCCTGCCAAGGCATGGGTGTTGCCCTCAACCGCGGGCGTTGGTGGAAGACTGCTGGACCAGCACTGAAAGTACGTTGCCGGCCGCAATGCTGGCGTCGGTCTGCAACGTATTGCCAGCGCCACCGTTCAAGAAGTTCTGCCCGGCATTCGGCATGTCTGCCGCCAGGGAGTTACCTTGAGCGTTGTCTTTGACCTGCCCCTTGATCATGTCGATGGCCTTCTGGAATTGCTCGCCTTCGGCACGGGACATGTAGGTATCGCCCTCGGACAGTTCGCCCATCCAGTCCTTCGACTTGCCGTCCGGCTTGCCGAATTCTTCCGGGTGCATATCCATGAAGCGGGCCACTTCCTTGAGTACATCCTTGTCCTCAGGGTTGAACGCCACCTCTCCACGCTTGTCGCGAGCAGGATCGCCAGTCGGCTTGAGCAGATTGTCGAGCGTCTCTTCACCCAGATCGCCGAGCAAGGCCGACAACAAGTCGTTGGTGTCCAGCGAGCCTGAGGAATTCTGCGTGCCGTTGCTGCCGAAACCACCGGAGTCATTGCCCACGCCACCACCGAGAATCTCTTGAATCAGACTCTCCAGCCCTTTGGTAAAGGCTTTCTTTTCGTCACCACTGAGGTAATCATCCTCGCCCAGCTCATCCTTCCAGCCGTTCACATTGCCATTGGCATCGTCGGGCTTTCCGAACTTTTCCGGGTTCTTGTCCATATGTTCCGCGACCATGGCGACCAGCGGATTTTTCTGATCGAACTTCGCGCCGCTGCCTTTCTTTTCAAGTAACACGTCACTCAGCAAAGAAGCGATGCTACTGGCCGTATCGCTACTCTTACTGTCGAACTCGGCAACATTATTGAAGCCACTGGGCGTGGTACTAAGCGAAGAAGAAATCATATGCTCTACTCCTTGAAAGTGATGACCCATACAGCCCTGCCCATTGACACGGGCAGGGCTGTCGTCAACTTAGTAGTTGATGGCCTTACCGGTTTGCTGCATCGCGTTCTGGGCTTTAGTTGCCGAGTCCTGATAGGCACTGGAAATGCCGTTCACGGTATCGGTCATCATTTTGTTGGATTGCGCTTCAGCATTCATTGTGGTGGTCGCAGCAGAAGTTGCGTCCATCTTAGTCATTGCAGCCATCGAAGCGCCAAGGGAAGCACCACCAGCCATAGTTATTACTCCTGATCATTGAAGGTTTTTTTGAACATCGACATGACATTCGCTTAATGAGTGGAGGTGCGTAGAAAATGGTTCCAAAGTTTCTCAGAGACAAAAATACCGATAATCCGCCAGGGCACTTTCCTCCATCATCAGCCATCGAACAGGTCATCTGGTCGGGCCAACGATCAGTGCGTGTCAGGGTGATTCCCGTCTGCACGCCTTATTCATCCCGTCAGAAAAAGCATTTCTAACGATTGTCATATCCCGTGGGGGGTTCCAGAACTCCTCTAATGGGAGTTTGATAAACACCAGGCTTTAGAACCAAAACAGTGCATGAACGATTTTCGATGCTGTGCCGGCAATCGCTCAGAAACCCACTACACCCCCATCCACTCGCTTGCAGAGGTGATGTCCAACGCTTTCATGCGGTGGTAAAGGGTACGCTTGGGAATCCCCAGTTCACTGACCACCGCCTCGATGCACTTGGCGTGGCGAAAAAGCGAGTCCTGAATGAGGGCTTTCTCGAACGAACGCAACTGAGGCCTCAGCAATACCGTGCTTTCACCGCTGGCATGATGCTCTCCCTGCAAGGGCGAAACCCCCAAAACGAAGCGTTCAGCAGCGCCCTTGAGCTCTCGGATATTACCCGGCCAATGATGGCTGAGCAGTTGCTTGCGCAACTCGGCCGGAGCTTCAAGCATGGGTTTGGTGTGCTTGGATGCCGCATCCTCGGCAAAGCGTTCGAACAAGGGCAATATCAAGTCGGGTCGAGAGCGCAGAGTGGGAAGTTTGATGGTGATGACATTCAAGCGAAAATACAGGTCGCGACGGAATTTACCCTGCTCGACCAGCGTTTTCAGTGGCGTTTGCGTTGCTACGAGAACGCGCAGATCCAAGGGCACGAAACGCGTCGAACCCAATCGCTCTATACCACGCATCTCCAACACCCTGAGCAGTTTTGCCTGCAATAGCGGCGGCATACTGTCGATTTCATCGAGAAACAATGTGCCCTTGTCAGAAGCCTCGATGTAACCGGATCGAGATTTATGCGCCCCGGTAAAAGCCCCTGCCATCACCCCGAACAACTCGCTTTCCGCCAGTTGCTCGGGCACTGCGGCACAGTTCAGAGCGACAAACGGCCCTGATCGTCCGGAGAGTTGATGGGCACGGCGCGCCAACGTGTCTTTCCCGGTACCGGTTTCTCCTTCAAGAATCATATCCACTTTGAGTGGAGCGGCCGTTCGGATGAATGACTGTAACGCTCCCCAAATGTCTAGTACTTCATGTACCTGTTGTGGATGGTTATTTTCCATATCGCCCCCCGCCATCCTTTTCATTAACCATGACAAACACTCCTATTCCGCCTGGGCTTTTTTTATACGATCGTGTGCTTTAACTGCCGCAAACCCAGTCCATTTATCTTTCTCGGGTGTGCAGCAGGGGAACATGATAAGCAAACTTCAATCTATACCCCAACCCTTCACGACAGATACAGTTACGCACGTTAACCTACCGCAACAATCGCCACCTCATTAATTCTCGTAAAATCAGCGTCGTACCCAACTCAACCCCCAGCCCGAATAAATACGTCAATAAATCAGACTCTCTTCCCGGCGTCTTGATATCCGCAAAAAAAGACAAACGTCTGAAGAAGTAAAATGGACGTCGCGCTTGAATGGGTGAATAAGCGTTAATTTTTGTCAGCATTTTTTTAAATGCCCCTGTGTCTTCCCCCCTCGCCGTCCATTCAGATCGAGCCATTTTTTTGACCTAACGAACAACATTGTTCATCAGGAACAAGCCAGGCACTTATAATCGATCACCCTACCGCCAAAATCATCGGCACTCATCATGAACATTACCTATTGAGTGGTTGTGTTTATTCAATAACCAGAACAGGCAAACTCTCTCTATGCTCGGGCATCGCGCGATGCGCACGAGGGGAGATTTTCCGAAGCGGGAGCAAGTTAATATCTGATCGACCGGTCAGTTAAGCCGTAATGCGAAGAGTACGGTGCGGCTGTAATTGCTTGACTGACTGACCCTATGAATCAGAACGCCGAAGCAAGGGCTATGCCGATTTCCTTTGATGTGTGGTCTTTTAGAGGATGAAGGCTCTGGTGTGGAGGCTCAAGCGAAGCAACAATGTTTTGGTCAGCCATCTCGCTGATGGGTCGCTACAACGCCATCTGCTCAAATGATAACGTTATGTCCGATATCGGCTGCCAGGATTGATCATATCGATCAGTCACGGGCCCGTTGCAGGCCCGCAAAGTATCCGCCGCGCCAATCTGACGGGTGAGTTCTGATGGCGCTCAGCCGAACGCATTCAAGACAGGCATCCCTCCTCCTCTGGCTCCTGCAACCCCATGAACCGCCGCACTCTATGAGCCTCAGGCTCCTCGCGGATCGCCCGTGGCGAGGCATCCAGCTGTATGTGGCCGTTGTCCATGAAGATCACCCGGTCGCAAATCGACAGGGCAAAGTCCATCTCATGGGTGACGATTAGCAGGGTCATGCCTTCCCGGGCCAGATTGCTGATGACCGTAAGCACCTCGCCAACCAGCTCCGGATCCAGCGCCGAGGTGGGTTCGTCGAACAACAGGATGTCCGGGTCCATGGCCATGGCCCGGGCAATAGCCACGCGCTGTTGCTGGCCCCCGGACAGTTGATGCGGATATTTGTGGACGTGCGCCAGCAGGCCGACCTTGTCGAGTAGCTGGCAGGCACGTTGTTCGCTCAGTGCGCGGCCGACGCCATGATAACGGGGAGCGAGGCTGATGTTGTCCAGCAGTGTCCGGTGCGGGAACAGGTTGAAGTTCTGGAACACCATGCCGATGCGCCGTACGCCCTGACGAACTCGACGGCCATCCGGTTTGTCCCCGGCATTGATGAAGCTTTCCCCGAACAACAGGATTTCGCCTTGATTGATGTGCTCCAGGCCATTGATCGTACGAATCAGTGAGGTCTTGCCGGAGCCCGACGGGCCGATGATAGAAATCACCTGGCCACTTTGTACCTTCAGGTCGATGCCCTTGAGCACATGATGATCGCCGTAGCGTTTGTGCACGCCCTGCAGTTGCAGGGCCGGGGCGGCGCCTTTGGCCGGGGGTTTGAACGTGCTCGTTGCGACAGGCGCCAGACTGTCACGCAGCACTTTTGCCGAGGCGCTGTCGAGGGTTTGCGGTGTCCGCAGGTTGAGGTCCAGGTAGCGCTCCAGACGCTGCAGGGCGAAGCCGAACACAGTGACGATCAGCACGTAGTACACGCCCACGGCCGCCAGGGTTTCCATCACCAGGAAGTTCTGGGCATACAGGCGCTGACCCACCGTCAGCAGCTCAGTCAGTGAAATCACCGAGATCAACGAGGTCAGTTTGACCACCGTAATGTATTCATTGATCAACGTCGGCAGTGAGATGCGAAACGCCTGGGGAATCACAATCAACCGTTGCAGGCCGAACAGGCCGATACCCAGAGCACGGCCGGCTTCCTTCTGGCCCTTGGCGACCGAGATCAGTCCGCCACGATGAATTTCGGCCATGTAGGCGGCCTCAGTGACCACCAGCGCCAACAGGCCGGAATAGAACGGTACCGACAGGATCGGCCCGGCACCGGGCAACAACTGCGGCAGGTTGTAGATGAAGACCACCAGCACCAGCAGCGGAATGCTGCGAAAGAACCAGATGTAGAGTGACGCCGGCATGCGCAGCCAGGGCAAGCTGGACAACTTGGCTGATGCCAGAACGAAGCCAAGAACCATCCCCAGGAACCAGGCCAGGGCACTCAGTTCGATGACGGTCAGGCTCGCCGCCCAGAAGTCAGTCTTGGAGAACAGCGAAATAAAGTAAGACCAGTCGAATTGCATAGACACCTCGTGCGAGCCGCGCCCTCGACCGAGGGCGCGGTTTCAGCCATTACTCGGAGACCGGTTCCAGATCATATTTTTTGAGAATGGCGGCGTACTCACCGTTGGCTTTACTGTCGGCCAGGGCCTTGACCAACGCCTGATAGGTAGCGTCGGCGTCTTTCTTCACGTAGATGCCCAAGGTCTGCGGATAAACCAGCTTCTGCGAACTGACCACGACCCGCCCGTTGGTGCGCTGGGCAATCATGTGCGCGGCACCGGCGATTTCCACCTGCGCCTGAATGTTCTTCGAGAGCAGCGCCTGCGTCACTTCGGGAGCCGAGGGGTATTCGTTGACGGTGATGGCGCCTTTGTTGTTCGGTACGCAGTAGTCGCTGGACAACTGGGTGAATTTGGCGACCCAGGTGGTGCCCTGCTCCAGGCCGATCTTCAGACCGCACAAGTCCTCGGGAACCTGCGGGGTCAACTCACTGCCCTTGGGCACCATGATCGCGGCGCCGGTGTTGGCATAGGCGATGGTGCGGGCCTGGAGCTGGCGTTCGGGTGTGATGTACATACCGGAAATGATCGCGTCGTAATGCCCGGCGTTGAGGCCGTTGATCAGATTGGGAAACTTGGTGTCGACGAAGTTGGCCTTGACGCTCATCGCCTTGGCCAGGGAGTGGGCCAACTCAGGGTCGGAGCCAACCACATTCTTGTCAGCGTCGTAGGACTCGAACGGCGGGTAGGTGATTTCCATACCGACCTTCAACACACCGGGGGTCGCGGTGCTGGCGAAGGCGGCGTTGGCGCAGAACAGGCCGGCGGCGAGCAGGCTCAGTTTGCTCAGGGCGTAGTGGCTTTTCATCATGGGAAGCTCCGTTGGTTGTTTTTTTAGGAATGAGTGGTGGTGTTCTTCAGGCGGCCGAAGCTCGATGGCTTTCGAGCCCGGGACGGCAGCTCAAGCTCGCCGTTTTCCACGCGTTTGCGCAGGTACTGGTAGGTCTGCAGCGCTTGGCTCCACATGTGTTCGCCAATCGCCAGTGCCTCGTAATCCCCGGCATCCCTGGCGAATGCCGGTAGCGGTTTGATCAGCGTGTGATAGTCGCAGGCGTAGAACAGCGGGAAGCTGTAGCGCTCCTGAGCGACCTTGCGCACCCGGTGAGCAGTGGCGACAAAGGCACCTGCGGTCATGACTTCCAGCATGTCGCCGATGTTCACCACGAACGCCCCGGGCATCGGCGGTGCATCGATCCATTGATCCTGATCGTTAAGCACCTCCAACCCCGGCTGATCGGCGTGCAGGATGGTGAAGCACTCGTAGTCGGTATGTGCGCCGATGCCCGGAGCGTCGACGACATCGGCGTCGAAGGGGTAATGGATCAGTCGCAGCTTGGAGGGCGGGCGAGTCACTAGCGCATCGAAATAGCCCTCCTTCAGCCCCAGGGCCAACGCGAAGCCATCGAACAGCCGGCGGCCAAGGGCAAACACCGCCTGATAGTAGTTTTGCACCGCGCCCTGGAAGCCCGGCACGTCGGGCCAGTGGTTCGGTCCCAGCAGCGGCGTACGGTTGAGGAACAGCGGGTCATCCACTGACACTTCGAAGCCGATATCGAAGGCCTCTTTATGATCCGGCTTGCCCTTGGAATACACCTCCTCACCTTCGGGCACGAACCCCTTATGGCTTTGCGAGGTGCCGATGTAGTGGCGCATCTTGGCTTCCAGCGGCTGTGCAAAATAATCCCTGGCCGCCTGGCGCAGGCCCTCGATCAGCGCCGGATCGATGCCATGCCCGGTGATGTACAGAAAGCCCACATCGCTGGCGGCGCGGCCCAGTTGCTCGGCCACGGCCAGGCGGTGCTCCAGCTCGATACTGAAGAGTCCCGCGATGTTCACCACCGGGATGCTGTTGAAGTTGGCCTGGGTTGACGAGGTTTTACTCATGGCGGGTTCCTTCACGGGTGAAACGGTCGAAGTGTTCGCGCTCGGTCCGGGCCATCCACTGGTTCAAGGTCCAGAGGTCAGCCACCGGCATATTGGTGAAGGGCAAGTGATGCAGATAACCGTCGGCACCGAACTCCGGCGTCAGGGTGCTGACCGAATAGCCGCGCTGAAGCTGAGAGGCCCAGACGGCCTCCCAGTGGCGCTGATGAAACGCCAGTTCACGGGCATATTCCGGAGCAGCGGGATGGGGGACTTGCGGGCCCTGGTCATAGCCGACCCGGGCCTGAAGGTGATGCACACGCTCGACGAAGGTCGAAAGATCGTCGGCCGGGTCGTCCAGCAATCGCTCACAGCAGACCACCCAATGACTGATGTCACTGGTGAAACGCAGTCCCGGCAGTTGGCGGATCAGTTCCAGGGTTACCCAAGGGCTGTACAGGGAACGGGCGCGGTGAGTCTCGAAACTACAGAACACCCCATGCCTGGCGGCCAATTCCATCGCCTGGCCAAAGAACTCGACCTGCAATGCCTGCGGCCAGCGGTCGTTGCCGGCCAGCAGATTGACGAAACGTGGGGTCAGCTCCGAGGCCCAGCCCAGCTTGCGGTCAATGTCGGCCAAGTGTTGGGCGGGTGTGGCGTTCTGGTCGGGCAATACATCGTAGGCACTGAACAGCGTGCAGATATAGGGAACCCGATTGCTGCGCAGGAAAGCGCCGAACTCGCCACGCTCATTGGCCTGCAGCGGCAGGCGTGCTTCGATGCCATCGAAGCCGGCGGCGAGCAATTCATCCAGGGCCTGTGCCTTGCCGGCGGTATAGCCCCACAATGTGCGGAAAATCTCTAGCTTCATGCATTCCTCTCGGCTGCGTCGGGCCACTAGCGGATTGGGCTGGTGGCATTACTGGGCAGTCGAAAGGGGATGCTGCGGGCTGCTGCTCTGATGGCTGCGGTCCCGTGCGACGAATCCTAAGGCTACGGCGACAAACGATTGAATAGGCTGCAGCAAATAGTTAGTTCAGAAATTCATGAACTAACGCTGGCGGGTTTCCTCATGGGAACAGTGATCCGCAACACCTCGTCCCTTCACCGTAGATTCGCTACTATGTTTGCCCCCGCTTTCCTTGTCTGCGGTTTTCTTCATTCTGGAGCCCGAATGCCTAGTCAAAAGGACATCGCCGCCGAAAGCGGCGCACCGATGATCCCTGAACAGCGCCGTGAATTGATGCTGCGCCAGTTGCGCAAGCATCAGGTGCTGAGCGTTCATCAGTTGATGGAAATGTTCGACTGTTCGCACATGACCATCCGCCGCGATATCGCGCTGCTGGAACAGGAAGGCCGTGCTTACTCGGTCACCGGTGGCGTGCGAATCGCCAGCCAGCTCCATAGCGAGCCCAGCCATCAGATCAAGGCGGTGGTCGAGTTGCCGCAGAAGCAGGCGATGGCCAAGCTGGCCGCGCGGCTATTGCATGCCGATATGACGGTTTATCTGGATGCGGGGACGAGCACGCTGGAGATCGTCCCGTACATCAAGGCGCTGTCGGGCATGACCGTGGTGACCAACGATTTCGGGATTGTCCAGGCGTTGATCGATGCGCCTCAGGTCACGGTGATTCACACTGGCGGGCAACTGGATCATTCCAATCAATCGTGCGTGGGCGGTCTGGCGGTGGCCACCTTGCGCCAGGTCGTCACTGATGTCGCCTTCATCTCCACCAGCTCCTGGGATTTACGTCGCGGCCTCACCACGCCTTCGGCGCTGAAGGTGGAGGTCAAGCAAGTCGCGATGCAATCGGCCTCGCAAGTGGTGCTGGTGGCGAGCAGTTCGAAGTACGGCACGTTCAGCATGTACAGGATTGCCGGGCTCGAACAGTTCGACATCATCCTCAGCGACGACGCGTTGACCCCTGCCGCGGCCGATAGCATCCGCAAGCAGGGTGTCGAACTGTTGTTGCCCGGCGATAACAACGTGTAAGGCGTTATCGCGCCTTCCAGTCCCGCAGCCACTGCAAGCCGGCCGAGGTATTACCACGCGGCCGGTATTCGCACCCTACCCAGCCGTCATAACCCAACTGGTCGATCAACTCGAACAGATAGGGATAATTGACTTCTCCCAGGTCCGGCTCATGTCGATCCGGCACGCCGGCGATCTGGATATGACCGATGCCGTCGAAGTCCCGACGCAATTTAGTGGCCAGGTCCCCTTCGACGATCTGGCAGTGGTAGCAGTCGAACTGAACCTTCAGGTTAGTGGCGCCCACTTCCTTGCAGATGGCTTGGGCCTGATCCTGCCGGTTGAGGAAAAAGCCCGGCATGTCCCGGGTATTGATCGGTTCCAGCAGCACCGTGATGCCAGCCTTGGCGGCCTGCGCGGTGGCGTAAGCCAGGTTCTCCAGGTACACGCCGTGATGCCGTGGGCGATCAGTTTCCGACGGCAGCAGCCCGGCCATCACATGGATGCGCGAGTTGCCCAGCACCGCGGCGTATTCCAGCGCGCGATCGAAACCGCTACGAAATTCACTTTCCCGCCCCGGCAACGACACCGTGCCGCGCTCGCCCGCCGCCCAATCGCCGGGCGGTGCGTTGAACAGTGCCTGCACCAGGCCGTTGTCGCTCAAGCGCTGTTTGAGTTCCTGAGCGCTGTAGTCGTAGGGAAACAGGTATTCCACGGCTTCGAAACCATCGGCGGCAGAGGCGGCGAAGCGGTCCAGAAACTCATGTTCCGGATAGAGCATGCTGAGGTTGGCGGCAAAACGAGGCATGGTAGCTCCTATCTATGTTTTTGTAGGCGCCAGGCTTGCCGGCGAAGGCGATCTCAAGGACGCTTTCGCCGGCAAGCCGTGCTCCTGCAGGTGTTCGATCGGATCGACAATTTTCGTTAGACAAACGGCCAGATCAACAAGGTAATACCGAAACCCAACGTACCGAGCAAGGTGGTCAACACCGTCCAGGTGCGCAAGCCGTCGGCCACGTTCAGCCCGGATAGTTTGGTGAAGATCCAGTAACCGGCATCATTGATATGGGACATGGCCAACCCGCCACCGCCCATGGCCAGGCACAACAGTGCCATGTGATTCGCCGTGAGATCGAGGGTAGCGATCAGCGGGCTGATGATGCCGGCGGTGGTCACCAGCGCCACCGTGGTCGAACCCTGGACCGCACGCAACAGCATGGTCAGCAGAAAGCCCAGCGCGAGTACCGGCAGACCGGTGGTGCGCAGCATATCGGAGACCACGGCGCCGATTCCGGTATCCACCAACACCTTGCCGAACACACCGCCGGCACCGGCAATCAGGATCACCATGGCCACGCCAGGCAAGGCCGAACCGATCACGTCAGACACCTGAGTACGACTCCAGCCCCGACGCGAACCCAGCAACCAGGCACACAGCAAGGTATCGATCAGCAGCGCCACCAGCGGCGCGCCGAGCACCGTCATGATGCCGCGCAGGACCGAGTCGGCAGGCAGCAACGAGGTGGACAGGGTCCCCAGCAGGATCAGAATGATCGGCAACACAATCAGGCTGACGATCAGGCCAAAACCCGGTGGTGGAGCCGGCGGCAACTTGGAAACGATGCTGCTGGTGGCTTCTTCCAGCCCCATGTGCGACGCGGCCACAGCTGATCGTTCAGGGCTCTTGTCGTTGCCATTGGACCAGGCGGCCAGGTCCTCGTTGGTGACATGCGGGCCGTAGACCTCGGCCCGAATATCGTCAGTCATCGGGTACACCCGACGGGTCATGCGCCCGGCCACGCGGTAGCCGACATAGCAAAGGAACGCAGTGATTGGCAGACCAAACATCAGCACGCGGCCGAGGTCGGCACCCAACTGGCTGGCAGCCGCCACTGCACCCGGATGGGGTGGCAGGAAGGCGTGTACGGTCAGCAACGCAGCGCACATCGGCAGCGCGAACACCAACAACGGTTTACGCGCACTGCGAGCGACGCCATAGGCCAGCGGCATCAGGATGATCACGCCGACTTCGAAGAACACCGGCACCCCGACCATGAACCCGGCAATCGTCAGCGCCAGTGGCGTGCGGCGATTGCCGAAGCGGGTAATCAGCGTCTTGGCTAGCGCCTCGGCACCGCCGGAGAGTTCGATGATACGCCCGATCATCGCGCCCAAGGCAATGATGATCGCGATATGGCCCAAGGTCTTGCCCATGCCGCCTTCAATGGTGGCGACCAGATCGGCCGGTTTCACCCCAGCGACCAGCGCCACCAGAATGCTCACCAGCATCAAGGCCACGAAAGGCTGGAACTTGTACTTGAGCACCAGAAACAACAACAGAGCGATCCCTAGCCCCGCGGTAACCATCAGGATTAACGGGCTCATTTCAGAAGCCCTCCACGCCGGGTGAACGAAAGGGTTTTTCTGAAACTGCCGCAGTGAAGGTGAGTCATGCCTGGATGTCCTCTTGTTATTGTATTTTTCAGGCAAGCCGGGGTCGTGGGAAGTCGCTGCGCGTCTCCCGAACAGGGCCTGCTTTATCGGTCTATCGTGTTAAAAAATCAGAGCGCTACCAGTGCGCGCCGAAGGTCACTCGCAGCTCGTCCAGTGCTGCCTGATCGAGCGGCTCGGGCTTGGGATTGCTCATCAGCCACAGCCGTGCGGTTTCCTCGAGTTCTTCCAGGGCGTAGCTGGCCCTGGACACCGAACTTTCCCAAACTACCGGTCCCAGCCGTTCGAGCATCACACCGCGAACGCTGTTGGCCAGTTGCGCAACCTGTTCGGCCACTTTCGGCGAGCCGGGACGCTGGTAGCTGATCAACGGGATATGCCCGACTTTCATCACCTGATACGGCGTCAGTGGTGGCAGGATGTCGTTCGGCTGCCAGACACCCGCCAGCGTCAACGCCACCAGATGGGTGGAATGGGTATGCACCACGCCACCGACGCCCGGGTTGCGGTCGTAGACCTGGCGATGCAGCGCCAATGTCTTTGACGGCTTGTCACCAGAGACCCATTCGCCCGCCAGATTGACCTTGGCGATGGTCGCCGGGTCGAGGCGGCCGAGGCAGACGTCAGTCGGCGTGATCAGCCAACCGTCGTCCAGACGTGCGCTTATGTTGCCGGCGCTGCCGACGGTGTAACCGCGCTCATAAAGGCTGCGGCCAACCTGGCAGATTTCTTCGCGCAGGGCGTTTTCGTCGCTCATTGAGCACCCCCGGCCAGTTGCTTCAAGGCTTTGCTGAAAAAATCCCGACCACCGAAGTTGCCCGATTTGAGCGCCAGGGCCAGCGGCTCATCCGTGTTGCTGACTGTCGCTGGCACACCCGGATCGATCTGCGCGCCGATCTGCAGCAATTGCACACCCAGCGCCTGAACCACAGCGCCCGAGGTTTCACCGCCAGCGATCACGAAGCGTCGTACGCCGCTCTGGCGCAGGCCCTGAGCGATCTCACCCAACGCATTCTCCACCAAGGTACCGGCCCGTTCGACGCCGAGTTGCTGTTGCACCGCCTTCACTTCGTCCGGGGTGCTGGTGGCGTAGATCAATACGGTCTGTTCGTTATCACGGGCGAAGGCCAAAGCCCGGGCAACCACCGGTTCCCCGGCAGCCAGGGCCAACGGATCAATCCGCAGCGCCGGCCGACCGGCTTCGAGCCAGGCCGCCACTTGTCCATTGGTAGCGATCGAAGCGCTGCCAGCCAACACCACTTCACCGCCCGATACTGCCGGGAGTTTCGAGGCGTCGAGATCGCGCAATTTGCCGGCGCGACGGAAGTTTTCCGGCAAGCCCAGGGCCAGCCCCGAACCGCCGGTCAGCAGCGGCAAGTCGGCGCAGGCGGTACCGAGGGTGTACAGATCGTGGTCTGACAAGGCATCGGCAATCGCCATGCCGACACCTTGAGCCCGTAGCTCTTTGATCCGCTCACGCACCTGCTCGACCCCTTGGGCAATGGTGTCGTAGCGCAACAAACCGACGTTCAGGCTGGTCTGCGATTGCAACACCCGAACCAGGTTGGCGTCGGTCATCGGCGTCAACGGGTGATGTTGCATGCCCGACTCGCTGAGCAACTGATCCTGCACAAACAAGTGGCCGCGAAAGATCGTCCGGCCATTCTCCGGGAACGCCGGGCACGCCAGGGTGAAGTCGCTACCCAGTGCCGCCAGCAACGCTTCGCTGACCTGGCCGATATTGCCGGCAGCGGTGGAGTCGAACGTCGAGCAATACTTGAAAAAGATCTGCTCGCAGCCTTGCTCACGCAGCCAGGCCAGCGCGGCGAGGGACTGTTCGACCGCTTCGGCGACGGGAATGGTGCGCGACTTCAGCGCGATGACAATCGCATCGGCATCGAGCCCGGCAGCCACTTCGCTGCTCGGAATTCCGATGCTTTGCACGGTGCGCATACCGCCGCGCACCAGCATGTTGGCAAGGTCCGTGGCACCGGTGAAATCGTCGGCGATGCAGCCCAGCAATGGGCGTGCGGTGGTTGTGTTCATTGGGCGTTCCTCAAACCGGCTCAGTCTTGGCAGTCGGCAACTCGATGCCGGGGAAAATCTTGATCACCGCCGAGTCGTCCTCACGACCGAAACCTGCACTGGATGCCTGCATGAACATCTGGTGGGCGGTGGCCGACAGCGGCAGCGGAAATTTGCTGGCCCGTGCGGTATCCAGCACCAGGCCCAGGTCCTTGACGAAAATATCCACCGCGGACAACGGCGTGTAATCGGCCTTGAGAATGTGCGGCACGCGGTTTTCGAACATCCAGGAATTACCGGCGCTGTGGGTGATCACTTCGTAAAGCGCATCGGCGTCGACCCCTTCACGCAGGCCCAGCGCCATGGCTTCGGCAGAGGCCGCGATGTGCACCCCGGCGAGCAACTGGTTGATGATCTTGACCTTCGAGCCCAGGCCATGAGTGTCACCCAGGCGATAGACCTTGCCGGCCATGCCCGCGAGGACCGCTTCGGCCTTGGCATAAGCATCGGCCGGGCCAGAGGTCATCATGGTCATTTCACCGGCAGCGGCCTTGGCCGCGCCACCGGAAATCGGCGCATCCAGATACAGCAAGCCCTGCGCAGTCAGGCGCTGGCCCAGATCGACGGCGTAGGTCGGCGCCACGGTGGCGCAACCGATCACCAGGCTGCCAGGGCGCAACGCAGCGACCGCACCACCCTCTCCAAACAACACGGTTTCGGTCTGCTCGGCATTCACCACCACGGTAATGATCACGTCGCACTCAGCTGCCATGTGCGCGGGTGAAGCACACGCCACACCGCCCTCGCCGGCAAACTGTTCCGTCACCGCCGCACGCACATCACAGGCATGCACATTGAAGCCGCTGCGCAACAGTGAGCGGGCAATGCCCAGGCCCATCGCGCCCAGACCGACAACACCGACATTTTTGTTATTCATGGGGGTACTCCTTAGTGACCGGCTTATGAGGAAAACAGCGGCCTATTCCACGCCGGCAAGGCGCAGGCGGCGGGCCGCGTTGTAGATATGGGCACGGGCGGCATGCCCGGCGGCGAGCGGATCGCGCAGCCGAATGGCCGCCACGATCGCTTGATGTTCTTCGTGTACCTGACGGGAGAAATCCGCCCTGCCCGCCTCGTTGGTGCGGGTGATGCGGGTGGCGGCCTCCAGGTACTGACTGACGAATTCCAGGGTCTTGAGAAAGTAGGGATTGCCCGTGGCTCGAGCGATGGCACGGTGAAAAGCCACATCGGCGCGAACACCGTCCAGCCCCTCATCGACCTCTTCATCGATGTGTGCCAGCGCCTCGTCAATCTGCACCAGATCGGCCTCGCTGCGATTGAGCGCCGCCTCGCAAGCGATTTCTGCCTCTATGGCACGTCGCAGCGCCAACAGGTGAAAGACACTGCCGGGCAGATTGGCTTCGGTGTAATCGATACGCAGCGGGCGGATATTGGCGTTGGCGGTGACGAAGATGCCGCGCCCTTGTTGGGGCTGCAGCACGCCTTCGTTCTTGAGACGGGAGATGGCTTCGCGGACCACGGTGCGACTGACACCGAAGGCTTCCGAGAGCATGGCTTCACTGGGCAGTTTGCTGCCGGTGGCGAACACACCGTTCTCAATCTTGTCCAGCAGCTGCTGAGCGACGCTGTCACTCAGCACGTGAGTCGGGACCTTGTCGAACATCGTAGCCATCCTGTTTTTGTCTTGTTATCAGGTTGTCATACAGGTTGAGCAGATAATCTCCCAATGAACGGATTATGTGAAGTCTTTTTTTAAAATAACATTTTTTAACATGCCAACTGCGCAAAACCTGTGGGAGCGGGCTTGACTGACAGGCATTACCCAAGCGACTGAATACCGGTGTTTTCAGAGGGCATCGCGGAAAAGGTCAAATTGCCATCAGGCGACCTTGCAAAAACACCGCGACCGTCTAAGTTCAAGACTAGCTTCACAGGCGCAATCAACCGCCCATCAACCAGCCCCTCAGGCGAGAGAGTCTATTGACCTGAAACACACCAGACGCTGCTTTTGATAACTGACACGGAATCAGTCAAAAATAACAAGAGGGATGCTTGATGAAGCGCAGCCGTGGGTATCGTGCGTTCTCGCAAAGAGGGCCAGCCGGGCATTTTTGGCTGTCATTGTTTTGCTTCTCCGGCCTGGTGATCGCCAGCTTCCTGTTGTTCGAACAACAGCTCCAGGACTTCCTGACCCATCTCAACCTGTACTTGCCGTCTACGCCCACCCAGAAATTCAACCTGGCGCTGTTGCTGATCGCCCTGCTGGCGCTGGACGTGGTGCTGCCGGTGCCTTCGAGCATGGTCGCGCTGCTGGCCGTGGCGATGCTCGGCAGTCTCGGCGGCTATCTGGTGATTTTCATTGGCCTGTGCCTGGGAGCCGGGCTGGGTTATGCGCTGGGCGCCGGCTATTTCCGCCTGCTTTCCGGCCGCCTGGGCCTGCATCAGCGCCAACCGGGGCAACTGGCGTATCGGTTGGGCACGCTGTCGTTGATCTGCCTGCGCGGCGTGCCGGTATTGGCGGAAACCTCGGTGGTCGCCGCCGGCATGCAACGTTATCCGCTGCGCGCGTTTCTACTGGTCACCACCCTGGCCAATGCCGGCCTGGCACTGGCCTACAGCGCCATCGGCACCTTCCTCGTCGAGCAAAACGCACTGCTGGTGACCCTCCTCGCCAGCATGGTGTTGCCCGCGCTGTTTATCGCCGGGTACAGCCTGTTCAAGACCTTGCGCAAACAAATCACTGAACAACCGCTGCACGGGCGTTTCGAGGTCAGTTATGACTACCCGGTGGTGTTCACCGATCACCTGTTCGATCCGCTCAACCCCTGTCTGCACCACCAGCTCACTGCACGACTCACCCCACAGCACCGGGGCCCGGTGACAGTGCTGGTGTTCGCTGATGAACAACTGTTGCAAAGCGCTCCACAACTGCTGGAACAAATCGATGCCTACTTTGCCGCCCATGCGGCGGATCTGCATTTGCTGGCCGCGCCAATTGCGGTGCCGGCCGGTGAGCTGAGCAAGGATTCACAGGTGCTGCAGCAGCTGTACACCGACATGCTGCAACATGGGCTGGACCGGCATTGTTATGTCCTGGCCCTGGGAGGCGGCGCGGTGCTGGATGCGGTGGGCTACGCCAGCGCTACCTTCCATCGCGGCATTCGCCTGATTCGTATCCCAAGTACCGTGCTGGCGCAGAACGATGCCGGTATCGGTGTGAAAAACGGCATCAATGCCTTCGGCCAGAAGAATCTGCTGGGAACCTTCTACCCCGCCACCGCAGTGATCAACGACTTCCAGCTGCTGACCAGCCTGACCCGTCGCGACCAGATCGCCGGGCTGGCCGAGGCGGTAAAGGTGGCGCTGATCAAGGACCAGGCGTTTTTCCAATGGATGGAGCAACAGGCCGACGCCCTCGCCCACTTCGATCACCCGGCCAGCCGCTACGCCATCCGCCGCTGCGCCGAACTGCACCTGGCGCACATCACCGGTGCTGGCGACCCCTTCGAACGCGGTAACGGGCGGCCACTGGATTACGGGCACTGGGCCGCGCACAAACTGGAAAATCTCAGCCACCACCGGCTGCGCCATGGTGAAGCCGTGGCAGTGGGCATGGCCCTGGATGGACTCTATGCCAATGCCCTCGGGCTGTTGAGCGATGCCGACACTGAACGTGTGCTGAACCTGTTGCTCAAGCTCGGCTTCAACCTGTGCCCACCGGAACTGAGCTTGAAAGATGCCCAGGGGCGCTCACAGGTTTTGCTCGGGCTGGAGGAATTCCGCCAGCATTTGGGCGGGCAACTCTCTATCCCCATGCTCAGCCGGATCGGCGAATCGGTGGACTTGCATGAAATCGATACCGCGCGGATGGAGCAGGCACTGCAACGACTGTCCACCCGCAGCAGTCCGGCGCTCACCCTGAGCGAAGGCTGCGCGCAATGAGCCAGACACCGCTGAACCTCAAGACCTGGATGACCCTGGGCCGGGTATCCAACTTGCCCACGGTGTGGACCAACACTCTGGCCGCCGCCCTGCTGGCCAGCAGCGCCGGTGCCCTGGCGCCGCCGTCGTCGCTGGTGTGGATCCTGCTGCTGGCCGCACTGTCGCTGTTGTATCTGGCCGGCATGTTGTTGAACGACCTGCTCGACGCCGACTGGGACCAACAGCACGATAACCCCCGCCCCATCACCCTCGGTCTGGTCAGTCGACAGCAGGTGGGCTTGGCCACTGCGCTGTTGCTGATATTGGCCGGCGCCTCGGTGCTGGGCCTGAGCCAGCTGATCGACCAGCCGCAGTGGCTGCTGGGCAGCGCCACTCTGCTGGTGGGCTGCATCCTCGGCTACAACCTGCTGCACAAGAAGTATGCCCACAGCGTCTGGCTGATGGGTGCCTGTCGCTCGGCGCTCTACCTCACGGCGGCGGCCAGCCTGGCGGTGCCACCGGAGCCGATCTGGCTGTGCGCCATTTTGCTCGGCGTCTACATCAGTGGCCTGACTTACCTGGCCCGCCAGGAACACCGCAATCAATTGCTCAGCCGCCTCCCACTGATCCTGATGCTGAGCCCGCTGGCCTTGGCGATCTATTCCGACAACGTCTGGTTTTGGCCGGTGCTGCTGCTCTGGCTTGGCTGGCTGGGCTGGCACTACTGGCACCACCTGGCCAACCCGCAGCAACGGCAGGTCCGCGCCTTTATCGGCGCTGGCCTGGCGGCCCTGCCGCTGTTCGATGCCCTGGTGCTGGCTGTGGCCAACCAGCCTCTGGGCAGTTTGTTATGTGTCCTGGTGTTTTTCCTGCTTCCACACTTCCAGCGCTGGATCAAACCGACATGAACATGGACGTCACAGCGCCGCCATCGGCGGCCCTCGACATGCGCCACGATTGCCTCGCCGAACAACGCCAGGCCTTCACCCAACAGCTCGATGACACCGAACTGCAGTGGTGGCGCCAGGCACAGGCGCGGCTTGACCAACGCCCGGACGCCAATACCGCCGCGCTCTTGAGCAGCCAGTGCAAGCGCAGCCTCAAAGAGCCTGCACTGCCCAACAATTGCGGCTGGAGCAACGTCCAGCTGGCGCGAGCGTTGTTGCAGGCTCAAGTACTGGAACAACAACCCCTCGCCGGGCAACTGCCCTTGCTGCGCCAGTTGTTTCTGTGGGGCGACGATCAGGAAAAAATCGCCACCTTGAAGGCCCTCGACTGGCTCGATAGCCGTGGGCTGTGCGTGGAACTCGCGTTGCAGGCCGGGCGCACCAGTAACAGCCTGGTGTTTGCCGCCCTTGCCCTGGACACCCTCTACCCGTCGCGGCACTACAGCGAACGGGCCTTCCATCAACTGGTGCTGAAGGCACTGGGCATGGGGCTCGACGTAAAACGCCTGATCGGCCTGACGCAACGACACAGCGTCACCCTCAACCAACTGGCCCTCGACCTGCTGGACGAACAGCTCGCCGCCGAACGAACGGTGTCTGTCGGGCTGCCCCGGGTGATTGCCTTCAACCTCCTCAGCCCGGCGCAACACCAGCGCCTGATAGGCCTGAATCAGCAGCAACGCCTGCCGCCGGAATGGTGTGACTACCTGGCCGGCACCTCACCGAACTGATGCTCAACCACCCCCTCCCCTTGACGAGGATTCACCATGCTCAAGTACTTCGACCCGCATATTCATATGGTCAGCCGCACCACCGATGACTACCAGAACATGGCCGCCGCCGGCATCACCGGGGTGATCGAACCGGCCTTCTGGCAGGGCCAGGCCAGGACCAGTGTCGGCAGTTTCATCGACTACTTCGACACCCTGTTGGGCTGGGAGCGCTTTCGCGCCAGCATGTTCGGCATCCATCACTTCTGCACCATCGGCCTCAATCCCAAGGAGGCCAATGACCTGTCAGTGGCCAACGAGGTGTTGGAAATTCTGCCGCGCTACCTGGTGAAAGACGGTGTGGTGGCGGTCGGCGAAATCGGCTACGACGACATCACTCCCGAGGAAGACCGCTTTCTCGCCGCGCAATTGGAGCTGGCCAAGCAATTCAATTTGCCGGTGCTGGTGCACACCCCGCACCGCGACAAGATCGGTGGCACCAAACGCACCCTGGCGGTGATCCGTGAAGTGGGGATTGCCGAGCATCTGGTGATCATCGACCACCTCAATGAACTGACCCTGCCGCTGGTGCTGGACAGCGACTGCTGGCGCGGCCATTCGATCTACCCCAACACCAAGATGTCGGAGCAGCGCATGGTCGCCCTGTTGAAGGAATACGGCACTGAGAAAATGGTGGTCAACAGCGCCGCCGACTGGGGCATCAGCGATCCGCTCAAAGTGCCAAAAACCGGCCAGGCTATGCTGGATGGCGGCTTCAGCGAGGCCCAGGTCGAACAGGTGCTGTTCCACAACCCGGTGGACTTTTTTGCCCAAAGCGGCCAACTGGACAAAGCCGTGGTCAGCACCCCGCTGCCCATCGATCAGCGTCGGCAGTGGCAGGACAATTCCGCGCTACGCGGGCAGGAACCGGTGATCAAATGAGTGCCGTCACGGGTTGGGCTGCCGCGCAGGTCAGTTATTGCAGCAACGTGCACCCGACCCGTGATCTGGCTGGGCTACGGTCATCCATCGAACAGCATTTTCAGGGCGTGCGAACCCTGCGCGGGCTGAACGAGCAGGACAGCGGACTGTGGATCAGCGCCCTCGCCGCGTCCGAATTACAGGAGGCATCGGCGCGCAAGGACTTCCTGAGCCTGCTGCAACACAGCGGCCTGCGCCTGACCTCGCTTAACGGCTTTCCCTACGGCCAGTTTCATCAGGGCGCGGTGAAAGCCGAGGTCTATTTGCCCAGTTGGGCCGATCCGGAACGGCTGGCGTACAGCCTGAATCTGGCCAGGGTCCTCACGGATGCCTTGCCGGCTGACTGTGACCAGGGAGTGATTTCCACTGTGCCGCTGGGCTATGCCGCCAGCTGGAGTCCGCAGTTACAGCAGCGTGCCGAGCATCAGTTGCGCCAGCTCACTGCCTCACTGGCGAGGCTGCATCGGGAGACGGGCAAGAAGATCGTGTTCTGCCTGGAGATGGAGCCGGATTGCGTATTGGAAAATACCGAACAGGCCATCGCCTTCTTCCGCCACTGCCAAGCCACGGACCCGCACCATGAATATTTGGCGCTGTGCTTTGATGTCTGCCACCAGGCCGTGATGTTTGAAGACTGTTATCAGTCGCTGCACAGGCTGCGCGAGGCCCGGGTGCCCGTGGGCAAGATTCAGCTGTCCAACGCGCTGATTTGCCGCCTGCCCCAAGACGATAACCGACGCGAACACGTGCTCAAGACGTTGGGCGACTTTGCCGAAACCACCTATCTGCATCAAGTGAAAGCCCGTGACACGCAAGAGCGATTATTGAGCTGGGCGGACCTTCCCGCCGCGCTCGACGATTGCGCTAAGCGCCCGGGGCAATACCCCGAGTTGAGGATTCATTTCCACATTCCGCTGTTCAGCGAACACTTGCTGCTGCCCGAGCTCAGCGGCAGTCAGATCGCCCTGTCGCAGACCTTCGATTTTCTCGCAGACCATGCGGATTTTCGTCCCGTGCTGGAAGTGGAAACCTATAGCTGGGGCGTCCTGCCCGCCACGCTTCGGCCCACTACCGAGCACGCCCAACTCCAGGGGATCGCCGCCGAACTGCACTGGGTCGAAAACCAATTGCGGCAGCGCCAATTGCTGCAATCCCAAGTGCGGGAGGCGTACGCCGATGCCCTCTGATCACCCGCGTCAACCGCTGCTGCTGATCAACGTGGTGGGGCTGACACCGGCGCTGCTGGGAGCGGCGACGCCCCACATCAATGCCCTGTTGAAAACGGCAAAAATGGCCAGCCTGCAACCGGTGTTTCCGGCCGTCACCTCTACGGTGCAGGCCTCGATCCTCACCGGTCTGTCGCCGTCGGAGCACGGCATCGTCGGCAATGGCTGGTATTTTCGCGATCAGGCCGAAGTACGCTTCTGGTTGCAACCCAACGCACTGATCCAGGGTGAAAAGGTCTGGCAGCAGCTCAAGCGTGAGATTCCCGGGTTTCGCTGCAGCCAGTTGTTCTGGTGGTACAACATGTATGCGGACGTGGATGCCGCCATTACCCCACGCCCTCACTACCCGGCCGATGGCCGCAAAATGTTTGGCCTGTATTCGGCACCGGCAGCGTTGCACGAGCGTATCGAGCAGCAGATTGGCGAGTTTCCCTTTCCAAGCTTCTGGGGCCCGGCGGCCGGCATCGCATCGAGCCGCTGGATTGTCGACTGCGCCATCGCCGAATTCCAGCTCGACCGACCCGACCTGCAGTTGGTCTACCTGCCCCATCTCGACTACAGCCTGCAGCGTCTGGGCCCCGATCATCCGTCGATTGCCGACGAGGTGCGGGCCATCGACAGTGAAGTGGGTCGCCTGCTGACTTTTGCCCAGGAGCAAGGCGCGGCGGTGATGCTGTTATCCGAATACGGGATCGAAGCCGTCCAGCAATCGGTGTCCATCAACCGCTTGTTGCGCTCGGAAGGCTTGTTGCAAGTGCGTCAATCGCTGACGTGGGAATTGCTCGACCCCGGCGCCAGCGCGGCCTTTGCCGTGGCCGATCATCAGATCGCACACATCTACGTGAAGCAGGCGCAAGACATCCCTCGGGTCAAAGCGTTGTTGCAGCGCCAGCCCGGCATCGAGCAGGTGCTGGATAAAGCCGAACAACGGGCCTGCCAGCTGGATCACCCCCGCAGTGGTGAGCTGGTGACTGTGGCGGCGCCGGGTTACTGGTTCGATTATTACTACTGGTTCGACGATCGCAAGGCACCCGACTTTGCCCGCACCGTGGACATCCATCGCAAGCCCGGCTACGACCCGCTGGAGCTGTTCATCGACCCCGCCATTCGCTTCCCCAAACTGAAAGTGGCGCGCCGTCTGTTGCAGAAAAAACTCGGCTTTCGCTACTACATGGACCTGATTCCGCTGGACACCGGACTGGTCCGCGGCAGCCATGGTCGGCTGCCCGCCAGCGAGAAGACCGGGCCGCTGCTCATCACCAATTGCGATCTGCCGTTGCCCCAGCACCTTGCGGCCACGGCGGTGAAGCAACTGCTCCTGGAACACTTCCTGGGGCACCCACACACCGACCCGGCCAATGCCAAGGAGCTTCCATGCGGCGAGCCATTTCTATAACAGTTCTGAGTGCCTTGGCCGGTTTGGCCCAGGCCGAGAACACCAACAACTTCGACTGCAGCAACTTCCTGCAGTTTGGAGGAAACGTCGACAAGACCCGGGCCGAGTTTGTCCAAAGCCCCGAGACCCTGGCCTGGAACTGGTTCGTCTGTCTGAACCAGCCTGCCGCCACGGGGAGCCCCAACCGTGAGTGGGAATCCATGAAGCCCTCCGACCAGGTCTACCTGGCCAATGGCGCCAAGCCCGCCCCTTATGGCACGTCCGTGCCGCCACCGGACGCCGTGCTTACACAAGCCAAGGCGCAGGGAATGGACCTCTCCCGAACCTTCCATAACCTCAATGCCACGCAACAGGTCGATGGCATGATTCTGGAAATGGGCGGTGCGGTGCCAGCGTCAGAAACAGGCAAACCCGTGCGTTTTCAGTTGCTGATGGGCGAAGGCACTTTCGATTATGTGGTGCAACGCCAGGTCTACAACATGAACGGCCAGGCCGCCTTGACCAGCAATCTGGAGTTCCCCTCCATCGCCTGGGAGTTGAAATCCGCCTGGCTGTGGATCGGCTCCGACGCGACCTACAAACAGACACTGGAAAACGACGGTTACTACATCGCCCAGGCCTATTACCTGCAAGACGGCAAATACCAGGTCGGTTATGCAGCGCTGAGCGGCTTGCACATTATCAACAAACTCAATCCCGGTTGGGTCTGGACCACTTTCGAAAACATCAACAACAGCAAGTACACCGTCTCCAACGCCATCCCGCCCACCCCGATGACCAACAGCACCGGGCCGATAGCCGCTGCCAAGCCCGTCAATAGCCAATTCCAGGCCCAATACCCCGGGTTGTCGAAGTACGAGCTGATCGCCGTCCAGTCCAAAACCAACCCGACGTTGCTGGCCAATTCTCAGCTGGAGTCCGCCTTTCAGAGCCAGTCGTCATGTTTTGCCTGCCACGACACCGCTGCCTATTCGGCGAAAAAGGGCTATTTCAACTTCGCCATGAAAGAACAGGGCGGCATCGTCTACCCCACCGCCCCTCTGCCGGACTCGGCCTTTGCCGGTTACAACAAACTGGACTTTGTCTGGTCGCTCAAACGCGCCCAGTGGCAACGCTAAGGAGCATGACATGAGCGTATTGAATTTCCCCCGTATCTACCTCAACGGCCATATGTTCTGGAACCCGCCGACGGCCAACAACAACGATGTGCTGCCGCTCTATGACGCGGTCAAGATGCAGATGAACTGGCGGTTTCTCGCTGAGTACGGCATCAATCCCGAGAACGCCGCCAGCCGCTTGATGCCCTGGACCATCGCGCCCTTGCCGCTAAGCGATGTACCGGCCTATGCCCAGCAAGTCCCGGGCAACGCCGATCCGGGTAACTACCCGATGATTCCCGCCGAATGGGACCTGTTCGGCGACAACGCCTGCGGCACCGTCAACTATGACCAGACCCGGTCGGTGATCATCGGCGGCGAACTTCCCGGCGGTGGATACGTCGACCAGGATGCGCTGATCGACAAGGGTTACCAGCTGTTCGGCAACCCCCTTGGCAGCACTAACCCCACCCCTGCCCGGTTCGTCGATGTCAGCCCCTGGCAGAATACGTTCACCGCGCTGTACTTCGATAAGCTGGTGCTGGGTGACGATCAATGCGGCCTGACGCTCAAACGTCAACACCGGATGCTCGATCGTTTCCTGAACTTCAACTGGGGGGCGTTGGGTGGCCTGTTCTATGTCACCACGACCTGGCAGACCTGCTTCCCCAAAGAGAACCTGCAGTGGGTGATCGGCAACTCGCAACTGTTGAAAGATCTTCAGGACCAGATGGAGCAACAACAAGCCCAGGGGCTGATGTTCAGGTTCTCCACCTACCTGACCTGCTACGACAGAAACGGCATATTCAATAACTACCCCCCCATCAACACCCACTCCACAGACCCGCAGGTACAGGCCAACGTGCAGGCGATGTATCAAAAAGGCCTGGATAACGTTGCCGATATTTTCTTCAACCCGGCCTACAGTCGCACCGCCGGCACCCTGGGTCTGTGGTTTGCGGATGAGTTCCCGACCGCACCGGCAGGTCGGCGCCTGGTGCCCGTTCCGAGCGGTTCCGTTCCGCTTTGCAAACCCGGCTCCCCCCCCACCAACATGACGCTGGGTGTGATCTCGGTCCAGGCGCATGCCAATACCCTGTCGCTGGACCTTTCCAACACCTTCCCGTTCTATCCGCTCGACAAGACTGCCGACATCCCGGTGGCGGAAAAATACAATGCCGGCAACTACCAACTGGGCATACGCCAGGACGGGCAATTCAGCCCGTTGGCCAGCTTTGGCTTTGAGGACTATCGACAGGCAGCGTTCGACAAACGTTCAGGGATCCTCGACTTGCCACTGAGCGCCGACGCGCAGAAAAAGCTGCAAACCGGATCGCTGGAACTGCAACTGCAAGGCACAACACCGGTGCAAGCCTCCGCCCAGCAGATGTGGACGGCCGAAGTGGTGGAGAGCGCCAGCTTCATCGATGTGGGCGACAGTAGAACCCTGCAGATCATGGTGCAATACGATGGTCTTCCGGCTCCGGCCGGCACCGTGCTCTGGGTAGCGGAGTACGACAACGCCTTCATGCTGAGTACCAGCAACTACTACCTGGCGTTCAGCAACAAGGCCGACTTCACGTTGTTCCACGACTATCCCCTTAACCGAAAAAACAACAAATCCAATCTGCCGCAATTTATCGATAGCCCCAGCGAACACAGCCTGGCAAGCACGGGCAGTGGCCGCCGGCTCATGGCGTTACACGTCGACGCGCCAGCCGATGTGTCGATCCCCGTCACCTATCAACAATACCTGTCGACACCCGCCTCGGTCGCCCTGGCCCCCAGCCTGGGCTTCAGTAATTCCATCGCCATGGAAGGCAAACTGCAAGATCCTCAAAGCAGTACCGTGAACTATTGCGTGACGCACATACAGACCGACGCCAAGGGCATCGCACGATTGACCGTCAAAGGTCAGGCTCCTGGTTTCCCGACCCTGCGTTTCTTCGTGCAGGAAGGTGAACAGCCTCCCGAGATCCCTTTCAGCTTCAACTACACGGATGCCTATACCGACTTCATGGCGCCTTTGCGTGTGCTGCCGCTGGAACCGAAACTGCAGGAGGACTTCGTCAACGAGTGGAACCAGATCTACACGAAAACCGAAGCCCGGGTCCTGATCTGGGAGACCTTCATCTACCCACGCATCCTGCAACCCTTCTATTACCTGTACCCGATCATGAGCAAATACATGCCGCTCAATTCCCTGGAGCGGATCGAAGGCGCCATTGACCAACTGATTGTGCTGATCAGCAAGGAGTACCAGGAGGAAAGCACGCTCGCCATGCCCATCACCCGTGACATGTCGCAAAGCCGACGCGCAGTACTGGAGCTCTGGGCACAGTCGCTGGTGAAACGCAATTACCCACCCGTCCCGCTCAGCATGAGCGACTACGAACAAAGCTAAAACCACAACGCTTCAAGCAGGACCACCGGGTGACGAGCCTGTCACCCGGTACTTCACAGGAGTGTCATATGAAAGCCAGCATTTTTAACCGACTGTTGCTGCTGACCCTGCTGCTCAACCCGTTCCTTTTCGCCCAGGCGGACAGCGGCGCCGTCTACTTCACCATGGGGGTGCATAACACCGAGGGGTGCAACGAACAGAACGGCAACTGCATCGCCAAACGCGCACCGGGCGACCCTTCCGATCCGTTTTTTCCGGCGTTCTGGATCAGCGACTGGACCATGTACCGGGTGATGCACAACTACGAAAAAAACCCGCCGCCCTACAGCAATCCACCCACCACCCTCACCCCGGCGGACTACACCGTCTCCCGCGGCACCAGCTATTACGACACCGCCTATATTCCACCGGATGGCGACGGCTTCGGCGCCATGATGGAGCACTACGAGAAGTACTGTCTGCCGATCTTCCCGATCAAGAACAACAACTACACCTGCTCCTTCGTGTCCCTGGGCAACAAGGCGTACTTCCTGACTTATCCGCAAGATCGCCCCAAGGACATGCCGGCCTGTTGCATGTTTTCGCCGATGAATCATCCGCCGCGCCAAGACTTCATCCAGCACCTGCCCTACAGCGCCGAGCGCAGCAAAAACCTCGATGGCAGCGTGCAGGCCTATGCACTGGACCTCGAATCGCCGCAAGGTCCGATCCTGTTCGGCTACGCCTTCTACAAAAAACTGTCGGGACAACCGCCCTACCGGCATCCCCAGTCGTTCTTTTTCTCCGGTGACACCAGCGTCGCCAATGCGCCCATCGTCAGCCAGAACTACACCAACTTCCGCATCGCCAAACCGGACCCGGCCCAGACCTGGGCGCAGGTGGCCGCGATGTGCCCGGCGAATCCGCCGCCCTGCCAGTTGTTCGAGCCACCGGCCTCCCAGAGCAACGGCCAAAAGGCGCAGTGGAACAAGCTCATGCAGCGCAAACCCTGACCAATGACGAAGGATCGCCATGAAAACCACACTCCGTTTCACCGTGATGTTACTGGGCCTGGCCAGCCTGCCGGGCCTGGCTCGGGAACAGCCCATGCCGTCGACGCTGGCCACCAGCCTCAGCTGCCAGCCTCCCAGCAGCGCACCGGCCGCCACGGCCAGCCAGGACCTGTTCGATCAGTACAGCTGGCAGATGTTCATCGCCTTGAACTGGCCTGCACAGAACGGGCAACGAGGTGATCCCGACTGCAGCAAACAGCCTGGGGATCCCGGCTACACCGTCTGGCAGACCTACAAGACCGTGGAGGAAATCTTTCTGCCGCAAGGGGCCAACCCTGGCCCGTGGAATACCCGGCAAGCCGCCAAAAGCCTGGGCATCATCAACATTGCCGCGCTGAAGAACAGCTCTCAGGTGAATGCCGTCGACCAGGCCGTCGGCGGCTGGCTGATCGACCAGGCCGGTAACCCGACCTACTACGACATCTCGGCCAACGAGACCTCCTACAACTACATCGTCGCCAACAGTTTCTATAACGCTGATGTGGTTTCCAAAGCCAACAACATCAACTTCCCCTATGGGGTCATCGAGGTTAAATCGAGCTGGCGCATCCTCACCACCCGTGACAATGCCAGCCGTTACCTGACCATGCTCGCGCGCGTGGCCACGTTCGACGACCAGGGCCAGCGCACCGGTGTCACCGAGGCTTACCTGGGGTTGGTGGGCCTGCACATCATCACCAAGGCGAACGGTTACCCGCAGTGGATCTGGTCGACTTTCGAGCAGATCGACAACGTTCCGCCCAAGGTGCTGGTGAACGGCGTGTGGGTCGACCAGCCGACGTCCGGCACGGCCTATTCCTATTTCAACTCCACCGCCCCCGCCGCCACCCTCAACCAGTCGCCCTGCGACTGGCAGACTCAGGGCGCGCATCTGGTCTGCGTGCCCAAACCCGGCACCACGTTCCAGACGCCGAACCCGTTGAACCGGTTTACCCCGATTGCCGAGGTCACCAATGGAGTCAACACCCAATACCGCACCGACCCGGACCTGCAAAGAAGCGTGTTGAAGTACTACCAGCTCATCACCACCCAGCGCCCGCTGATGCCGGATAACCCCAGTAATCCGCTGGGCCAGCCGACACCGGCGCTCTCGGCCAACGTGACCATGGAGAGCTACATCCAGCCCAACAGCAGCTGCATGAATTGCCACTCCATGGCGACACCGGTCAAGAGCCCCTACAAGTCCGATTACTCCTACCTGTTCAAATTCGCCAATGCGCCTGTCGGTAAAACCATCAAGGACGAGGAATAAATCATGAGCATCCTGAACGGACCACGACTGAATTTCTGGGGCGGTATCCGCACGGACGTCAGCCTGCCGAACAACTCCCCTACCATTCCCTACGACGGCAATGATGAATGGCCGCTCTTCGACCTGACCACCTCGACCCTGGCACCGGGTGCCCAGTCTTACACCGACGATCAACTGAACAATATGATCAACGCGCCTGACGGCGACTACTACACCGCTGGCGGCTGGAATCACTACGGGCAGCATGTGGTCGACATACAGAACGCCCTGATCAGTTCCCAGGGTAATCCGGGCGGCATCAGCACCACCGGCGACATGGTGGGCCAGCCGGTCTATCTGCTCGGCTCGGTGGACCCGGTGACCGGACAAGGGCCTGTGTCCGGCCCGATGATGGTGGACCTGGACCCCACCTCCTCAACGACCACCCAGATTTTCGTCGGCGGTCTGCAAATTGGCGGTAACAGCGACATCCAATTGCTGATTCGCAGTAATACCGTGTGCAGCAGTTTCGACGTCGCCGGGCGTGTGCTGTTGCCCGCGAAAATGGACGCGCCGGGCTCCTTCCACGCCAGCGGCACGTTTCAACTGACCTTTCCCCTGAGCAGCATCGTCAGTTGGAATCAGAACAGCGCTGGCCTGCGATCGATCATCCAGGCACCCGGGGCGACAGGCATCGTGCTGCGTTTCGTCATGTTCGAAATGTGCCCCACGATGACCACCGAACAACTGGACGCCGATTATGGCGCCGGTCGATACACCCCCAATCCGAGCATCGGCCGGGTCATCGGAACGCTGGCCCCGGCCTTCGCCGATGAGCCGCTGAACTGCCAGCCGGGCCGGCAACTGGTCAACCAGAGCACGGGGAATGCCGGCTATGCCGACCTGGGCAACAACGGTTACCTGAGCATCGATATGGTGAACGTCATTCCGAAGGAAACCTTCAGGGCTGTCAGGGACGACATCACCAGCCCTATCGGGCCCAACGCGAACTACGGCCCCGTCACTATCACCGCAGGCACCACCACACTGGCCACCCTGGAGCCGACCAACCGCTTTTTATTCGACTACTACGTGTATGGCGGCATCGTCGACCTGCCCCTGACCGCCAACCAGATACAGGCGGTGCGGACCGCCGCCCTGGCGATCAACGCGCCCGGCAAAGTCGCCGGGAGCACGTTGCAAGCCACCGAATCGACCTATCGGGTCTATGCCGACCAGCGCAACGTTTATCTGGAGGATTACCCCAATGGCTTGTCGCTCACCCTGCAGGTCAGGTATCTGGGCGGTCCGGTCCAAAGCACCACCGAAATCGACCTGCAGGCCGCTGCGCCTGCTGTATACGATGAACCGCAATACTGGGACTTCCTCGACTTCCCTGCTTCGCTGACCGTGGACGCCGGCCAGCTCGCCGTCAGCTTCCCCGTCACCGTCAAACCGGGCAGTGCCGCCCAGGCCGGTTTTGTCGCCCTGACCTGCACGGCCAATGGCCTTCCAAGCAGTGGCTACTTCACCAGCTTTCGCAAATACGCACAGACCGACTTCGGCATCCCCGCGGGCACCACCATTACCTGGGAGCTGATGTATCCGAACGTCCTGCGTTTTCACTACCTGGCCTTCCCCGCCATGTCGCGCTACATCCCGCTCAATCAGCGCGACGCGATCATGGCCGCCAAGAACCCCATCCTCGCCCGAACCTCGGACGCCTACAAAGGCACCACGCTGTTCATGCCCGTGGTGCGCTCGATGTCGCCTTGCCAGCGGGCGCTGCTTCGAGCCTTTCTCACCGGTGAACCGTGGCAACCGCCGCAGTAGTCGTGCCCCTTGTCCATGGAGAGAAACCCTATGCCCGTTCCCGTTCATATCCCGGCGCAACCGACTGAGACGTTGCGCCCAAGCACGATCATCGCCGAGGGCCTGCTCAACCCTCGCGGCGTCTGTCTGCAAAGCGATGGCAGCCTGCTGCTGACCGAAGCCGGTTCGGGCCTGCCGGACCAGCCCTTCAGCGGCCGTATCAGTCGACTGCGACCGGATCCGCACAGACCCGGCGCCTACCTGCCCCGCGAAACACTGGCGCAAGGTTTTCGCGCCATGAACATGCAGGCCCGCATGCTGCGCGATGAAATCATGGGGCTGTCGGACATCGCCTGCGGTGACGGGCGCTGCCTGGTCAGCCAGACCGATTACGTCGAGGGCTCCAAACTGCTGGACCTGCAATACACCCCGCCCGAGCCAGTGTTTCACAGCCGTGGCAATCTGAATGCGCTGTGTTACCACCCGACTCGCCGCAGTTGGCTGGCGGTCAAACCCGATACCAATCAGTTGGTGGAGTTCACCAGCGGCCAGGACGAACGCGTGCTGGTTCAGCTACCCGAACTGGACCAGGGCCAGGAAGCCGTTCCCGTGACCCTGGTGTACGAACCGGCGACAGATGCCGTGCTGATCAGCCTGTTCTCCGGAGAACTGCAAGGCGACCCGACGCGCAAAGGCATCGACTTTGCCGATAAGGCAGGCCAGGTGATTCGGGCCTGGCCGGCCAGCGGGCAGATCGAAGTCCTGATTCGCGGCCTGCAATTGCCCACCGGACTGGCGCTGTGTCCGAAGGGCAACGTGTTGGTCCTGGAACTCTGCGACCGCCTGCAGCAACCCTTGCCGCCGGATTGGAACGGCGAACCGCTCCATGGCGGCTTTACCCGTTTCACCGGTCGACTGCTGAGTTGCAACCTGCAAACAGCCCACGTCGTCGTGCTCGCTCGCGGCCTGGATACCCCTTCCAACCTGTGCCTGTTGCAGGATGCGGTACTGGTGAGCGAAGGCATGGGATTAACCGGCCGGCCGCTGCCCACGCCAGACAACAACGTCGTCCCGTTGAGCGGCAGACTGCGACGGGTGCAGCTCTGAATAAGCTTAGGCGCAACCTGTGGGAGCGAGCCTGCTCGCGATGAGGCCGGCACCTTCAACATCCCGGTGACTGCCAGACCGCTATCGCGAGCAGGCTCGCTCCCACAAGGGATTAGTGTCGGGCACACACCCGTTCGTCAAAGCAGATACCTGTGGGAGCGAGCCTGCTCGCGATGAGGCCGGCACCTTCAACATTCCGGTGACTGCCAGACCGCTATCGCGAGCAGGCTCGCTCCCACAAGGGATTGATGTCGGGCACACATCCGTTGGTCAAAGCAGATACCTGTGGGAGCGGGCTTGCCCGCGATGGCGTCGGCCCACTTAACATTTCTGCATCTGATACTCCGCTATCGCGAGCAGGCTCGCTCCCACAATGGGTTGAGCTTGACTGACTGGCATCAGCATCCGCTCAGATCCGAAAACTGCCCACCAATTGCTTCAAACGAGCCGCCTGCTGCTCCAGATCGGAGCAGGCCCGCAAGGTCGAATGGAGGTTTTCCACGCCGTCCCGGTTAAGGGTGTTGATCTCCCTGATGTCGGTATTGATCGACTCGACCACGGCGGTCTGTTGTTCCGTGGCGGTGGCGACCGATTGGTTCATGCCATCGATCTCACCGATGCGCAGTGTCACGCTGTTCAAGCGCTCGCCGGCCAGGTTGGCGACCTCCACGCTTTCCAGGCTGTGGCGCTGGCTCTGACTCATGGTACTGACCGACTCGCGGGCGCCGACTTGCAGCTCCTCAATCATGGTCTGCACCTGTTGCGCCGATTCCTGAGTGCGATGGGCCAGGTTACGGACTTCATCGGCGACCACGGCAAAACCGCGCCCGGCCTCGCCGGCGCGGGCAGCTTCGATGGCGGCGTTGAGTGCCAGCAGATTGGTCTGCTGGGAGATGCTGCTGATCACCTCGAGAATCTGCCCGATATTCACTGTTTTGCTATTGAGGGTTTCGATGTTGACGCTGGAGGTGCTGAGCATCTCGGACAACGTGTTCATCGCCTGGATAGTTCTATCGACCACCTGCTGACCGTCTTCAGCCAGCCCCCGGGCATCGCTGGCCTGATGCGACGCTTGCGCTGCGTTGCGGGCAATTTCCTGCGCGGCTGCACCAAGCTGATTGATGGCGGCGGCCACGCTTCTCGTCCGGCTGGATTGTTCATCGCTGTTGAGCATTGACGAATTGGAAGCACTGACCACCCGCAGGGCGACTTCGTTGACCTGCTCGGTGGCCGAGGAGACCTCGCGGATCGAACCATGAACCCGTTCGACGAAGCGGTTGAACGCCATACCGAGGATGCCGAATTCATCCTGGGTCTGGATGGTCAGGCGTTTGGTCAGATCGCCTTCACCCTCGGCGATATCCTGCATGGCCCCGGTCATCACCCGCAGCGGCTGCATCAGGAGGCGAATCAGCATGCCGAGTAGCGCGATGATAATCAGCACAGCGATGAAGGTGGCGACCAGTGCTGAAGCACGGAACTCACTGAGCATCAAAAACGCCTTGTCCTTGTCCACGGACAAACCGATAGACCAATTCAGCGAGGGCAAACCTTTGATTGGTGCAAAGGTAACGATGCGGGTGTTGCCATCAACCCGCACTTCACTGATGTCGCTGCTGATGCGCGGGGTATCTTGCGGATAGACATCGGCGAGCGTCTTCATCACCAGCGCCTTGTCCGGGTGAACCAGAATCTTGCCCTCGCTGCTGACCAGAAAGGCATACCCCATCCCGTTGAAGTCCAGCGCATTGATACTCTCGGCAATGGCCTGCAGGCCCAGATCACCGCCAGCGACACCCAGGGTCTGCCCGGCCTTGCTGACGGCGTCGACGACGGTGATCACCAGGTTACCGGTCGTGGCGTCAAGGTACGGCTCGGTGATGGTCGGGCCATTGCTCTTGACGGCATCCTTGTACCAGGGGCGCGCACGCGGGTCGTAACCCTCCGGCATCCTGGCATCAGGGTAAGTCATGAACTTACCCTCTTTATCCCCTACATAGGTGGCGATGAACGTCGACGCCAGGACTTGCTGCTTCAGCAATAGCGCGATGTTCTCCGGAGTTGGATTGATCGCCACCGTCTGTGAAAGGGTCTCCATCAACAACACTCTGCCATTCAGCCAGTTGGCAATGTTGCTCGCGGTGACATCGCCCATTTCATGAAGATAACTCTCCAGGTCCTTACGAATCGCGCTGCGCTGCAGATAGTCGTTGTAGACGGTGAATAACGCGAACGCGGCGACGACAATCAGCGAGACGGCCAGCAGGATTTTGTGGCTGAACTTAAGGTGAATATTCATGGCTGATTTGCAGCCCGGGTCAGCAGCTCAAGCGTGCGCTCGAACCGGGACAACCCTTCGACGATGTCCGCCTCGGTCACAATCAAGCTGGGGGCAAAGCGCAGAACATCGGGACCGGCTTGCAACAAGATCAGCCCCTGCCCGGCGGCCGCACTCAGTATTTCCTTTGCTCGCCCGCGCCAGTCGTCACTGAGCACGCAACCGATGAGCAGCCCCAACCCACGGATCTCGTTGTACACGCCATATTGCCCGGCCATTTGCGCGAGGCGAGACTTGAACTGCTCTGCGCGTTGTTTGACGCCATCGAGCAGGGCCCTATCGTTCACCAGGTCAAACACCGCTTCGGCCACCGCGCAACCCAGAGGGTTGCCACCATAGGTCGTCCCATGGGTGCCCGGCACCAAATGTTGAGCCAGCGCTTCGCGAGTCAGCATCGCGCCAATCGGAAACCCGCCCCCCAGGCTCTTGGCACTGGTCAGGATGTCCGGTTCAACGCCGTAATGCTGGTAAGCGAACAGTTCTCCACTGCGCCCCATGCCTGTCTGTACTTCGTCAAAGATCAGCAGCGCATTGAATTGATCGCAGAGCGTGCGGGCACCTTCCAGGTAAGCACGTTCAGCCGGGAGCACACCGCCCTCGCCCTGTATCGGCTCAAGGACGACCGCGCAGGTTCTATCCGAGATTGCGTTCTGCAATGCCGCCAGATCATTGAACGGTACATGGCTGATCCCTTCGACTCTCGGGCCGAAGCCGTCGGAGTATTTGGGTTGGCCGCCCACACACACGGTAAACAGTGTTCGGCCATGGAAGCTGTTCACCGCGGCGATGATTTCAAATTTTTCCTCGCCGTAACGGTCGTGGGCCACCCGTCGCGCGAGCTTGAACGCCGCCTCATTCGCCTCGGCACCCGAGTTGCAGAAGAACGCGCGGTCGGCGAAGGTTGCATCCACCAGCTTGCGCGCCAGACGCAGTGTGGGCTCGTTGGTGAATACGTTGGAGATGTGCCAGAGCTTGTTCGCTTGCTCCGTCAACACACTGACCAGTTTGGGGTGAGCATGGCCGAGCACATTAACGGCGATCCCGCCGGCGAAATCGATCAGCTCACGACCACTCTGGTCCCAGAGCCGCGATCCTTCTCCGCGGACCGGGATAAACGGTGCAGGTGCGTAGTTGGGGACCATGACACGATCGAAATCTCCACGATCGACCGCCTCCTCCTGCGGCTTTTGCAGGTCGGGGAACCGCGAAGGCTGAATCAACACCGTATTAGTCGTTTGCATGGGAACCTTTCCAGAATGGGAAGTGAGTGCGGTTATTCTCCCTCCACTCAAGCGGCCGACTCGGCTGTTATCCAATGGACTCTCGACTCAGAATGCTGAAAGTTTCACCTCGGCAGCCGATTCCGTGCTTGCCAGTGTGCAGATGGATTCTCTGTTGTCTGGTCCCGTTTAACAGCGTCATCCGCTGTGTCAGGCCTGTCACTCCACATAAACAAACGATGGCTTTGCTGAAAAATTCCATGGCTGTTCGCTCGATGCCACAGGGATCTGGCTGATGCCAGATCCACGTGCGCATGGGGCCTTTCCTCATCCAGTATGGAAGACTCGATATGCCACGTTTTATGCTCAGCACGCTGACACTCGCACTGGCTTTCTCGGCAATGATGCCTGTGGTCGACGCCGCCCCTTTACTTGATCCCACACCTGAACATCCTCGCGCCGACAATCAATCAGGCCAGGCCAACACCTGGCTTGAGATTGATCAGGCGGCCTTCGAAGGAAACATCGCCAAGCTCCAGCAACGGCTGGCGGGTAAAAGCCAGATGTGCGCCGTGATGAAAGCCGACGCTTATGGAAACGGCATTGGTTTACTGATCCCCTCCGCCATCAGGATGGGCATCACCTGTATCGGCGTAGCGAGCAACGAGGAGGCACGCGTTGCGCGGGCAAAAGGCTTCAAGGGCCGACTGATGCGTTTGCGCAGCGCTACCGTTGAAGAAGTCGAGGGTGCACTGCGCTACAACATTGAGGAACTGGTCGGTAACCTGGAGGTTGCACGCCAGCTCAATGAACTGGCCACCCGCAAGGGCGTAAAGCTGCCGGTTCACTTGGCGCTGAATTCGGCGGGCATGAGCCGCAATGGCCTGGAGATGAGTACGGCGCAGGGGCAACAACAGGCAGTGGATGTGACGCGGCTGGATCACTTGGATATCGTCGGGATCATGACTCACTTTCCCGTCGAGGAACGCGAGGATGTTCTCCGTGGGCTGGCCACATTCAAGGAGCAGTCCGGCTGGCTGATCGAGCACGCCAAACTGGACCGCAGCCTGATCACCCTGCACTGCGCCAATACCTTCACCACCCTTGAGGTGCCCGAAGGTTGGCTGGACATGGTTCGCCCGGGGGCTGCGCTTTATGGTTATCCAGTGGGCGGGCATAACGAGTTTCAACGGGTGATGCAGTTCAAGTCGCGGGTCGCGGCGGTCAATGCCTACCCGGCGGGCAGCACCATCAGCTACGACCGCACCTTTACCCTGAGCAAAGACTCATTGATCGCCAACATCCCGGCCGGCTACTCCGACGGCTATCGAAGGGCATTCTCCAACAAAGCCTCAGTGCTGATTCACGGCCAGCGCGCCCCGGTGATCGGCAAGGTCACCATGAATACGCTGATGGTTGACGTCAGTGGGATCAAGGGCGTGCAAGCGGGGGATGAAGTGGTACTGTATGGCAAACAGGGTGATGAAGAAATTACCCAGACTGAGCTTGAGACCATCAACGGCGCGTTGTTGGCCGACCTCTATACGATCTGGGGTAATTCAAATCCCAAGGTGTTGAAGTCCAGGTAAGGATGGACGTGTAGGAGCGGCCTGACGCAAACCCCGTGGGAGCGGGCTTGCTCGCGAATTCGGTGTGTCATTCAGCTTTGATGTTGACTGACACACCGCTTTCGCGAGCAAGCCCGCTCTCACATTAAAACCAGGTTTCCATCTGTATGCCGTATTGCCACACACCGCCGGCGTTGAAGTCCGACTTGCCGAAGTTATCTGTGGAACTGTATCTGTCCAGGTCCGAAGACCAGTTCATCAGGCTTGCGAACACGCGCAATTCGGGGCGTGTGAGCAGGTCTCCAACGTCGGGTTTGAAGGTTGGGGCAATGGTGAATTTCCAGAAGTTACCGTCGACCGCATTACGTTGCATGTAGCCCTTGGGGTCGAGGTCCATGGTTTGCCAGCTCATTTCATAGGCCATCTCGAAATTGCTGTTGATTTCATTGGCCAATCGCACGTTCAGGGTCATCCAGCGGTAATCGTCACCCTTGACGTACCTGTCCTTGCTTTGTTCGGCCAACAAGCTGGGGCCGATGCGCCAGCCGGGTGCAATGGGGGTCTCGCCATAAAGCGCCAAACGCAGCGCGCGGGCGTCGTCGATCAGCTCGCCATCCGAGCCGATGTTCTTGACCTCTGCCCCCAGACCTTGCCCGTAGAGCAGCGCCGTTTTGAAGAAACCTTCCCTGCCGAAAAAGTTTTTCTGATGATTCGCGACCATGCTGTGCAAACCGGAATCCGCAGGCGTCAGGCCCGCTGCATTGCTGCGGGTGCCAAAGTCGTTTTTCTTTGAGCCAATGCCATTGAACATCCACTGCCACTGACCGTTATCGAAGAACTGGTTGGAGGTCAGGATGTAGCTTTCCACATCGGCATTGACACCGCCTTCACTGAAATCCCCGTAGTTGCGCCCGATCAGGGAGTAATTCGAGCGCCAGTCCTTGTTCATCTGCACATCGTAGATACCACCCCCGGTGCCCGCCAGAAAGACCACGTCCGAGTCCAGCCAGTGGATATCGAAATTGTCCCTGTCGAATCGTTTGCCTGCCCACAGGGTGGAGTTTTCGAACACTGAATTTCCCTTGAATGCAGCGAGATGATCGAGTTCGGTAAATACCTGACGCACGTTCAGGTTGCTCTCGTCGGCGGTCCAGTCGTTGGAGCTTTCCACACCGTCGGCGATGGACACGGTGAATTTGGATCGGGTGCCGTTCTGCGCATACATCTCTTTCGACAGGTCTATGCGCATGTAGGTGTCGTCTTCGTTACCGAGTCGCCCGACGGCACCACCGACTGAACCGGCCGGGGTTGTATAAGGGCCGCCACGACCACCACCCAGCCCATCGTTGATCAGCAATCCGGAGCGGGCGTAGCCCTTGAAGCTGAAACCGTCAGTCAGGTGTCCGCTGCTGCCCTGCTTTTCCATGCTTTGCTGACGGGCTTCGAGTTTTGCCAGCCGGGTGTCCAGTGTGGGGGCCGCAGTGGTTGTCGCCGTGGATGCTGCCGGCTGCAAAGTGGGGGTGGCGAGTTTGATTTGCTGCAACTCCCTGGCGAGTGCCTGGGTTTGCTGTTCGGCTGCGGCGGCACGTTTTTCCGCCGCGCTGGCACGGGCTTCAAACGCAGCCATGCGCTCTTCCAGGGTCGCGGCCTGAGTGGTCGCCGCCGAGGTGCTGAGCACGCCTGCGAGTAGCCATCTTGATGCTTTCTGCATGTGGATTTCCTGTTTTGTTTTTATTGTTTTGTTCCAGTGGCCGAGCCTTTTTTCCGTGATTCGCGGATTGCCAAAATCGACAAAAAAAAGGATGCCTCATCGCAAATACGCTGCTACATTGACGATGTTAACGTTAACTTTTCTAAAAACAAAAATAAAGAGGGCTTTATGAAACAGCTCAAATCTCTTCTTCCAGCAGCACTGTTCACCCTCTGTGCCGGGCTTTCATCCCTCTCGAGCGCAGCCAATTTGACGATCTCGTGCGGTGCGGTGGGTGCCGAGTTACAACTCTGCAAGGAGGCTGTCGAGGCATGGTCGAAACAGACCGGCAACAACGTCGAGGTGGTTTCCACGCCTAACTCGGCGACCGAGCGATTGTCGTTCTACCAACAGATCCTCAGTGCGCAGTCCGCCGACATCGACATCATTCAAATCGATATGGTGTGGCCGGGGATGCTGGCTAAACACCTGATGGACCTGCGCGAGGTGCTTCCCGCCAACGCGACCCAAGGCTACTTCCAGGCACAGGTGGATAACGCCACGGTGAACGGGCGGCTGGTGACGATGCCGTGGTTCACCGACTCGGGCCTGCTGTATTACCGCAAGGACTTGCTCGAGAAGTACAACCAGCAGGTTCCCCAGACCTGGGAGGAAATGACCGCTACCGCCAGGAATATTCAACAGGCCGAGCGCACTGCCGGGAATCCCAATGCGTGGGGTTACATCTTTCAAGGGCGCGCCTACGAGGGCCTGACGTGCAATGCGCTGGAGTGGATCAGCAGCCAACCGCAAGGTGGGCTGGTCAATTCACGAGGCGACATCGTGGTCAACAGTCAGGCTTCAAGAACGGCGTTGACCCTGGCCAAAAGCTGGGTCGGCGACATCTCCCCGCGTGGCGTACTCAATTACACCGAGGAGGAAGGCCGTGGCGTGTTCCAGTCGGGCAATGCGCTGTTCATGCGTAACTGGCCTTATGTCTGGGCCCTGGTCCAAAGCCAGGACAGTGCCGTAAAAGACAAGGTCGGGGTTGCTCCCCTGCCCCGCGGCGGCGAGACCGGCAGCCATGCATCCACCCTCGGTGGCTGGGGTCTGGCGGTATCGCGTTACAGCGCCCACCCAAAACTTGCCGCAGAACTGGTGAGCTACCTGACCAGTGCCCAAGAGCAAAAACATCGTGCCCTGATAGGCGCCTATAACCCGGTTATCGAGTCGCTGTATCAAGACCCCGAATTGCTCGCGGCAATGCCTTACTACGCTCAGCTGCACAGCATTCTCAACGATGGGGTGATGCGCCCCGCCTCCATCACTGCCGATCGCTATCCACGGGTCTCCAATGCGTTCTTCGATCGAGTGCATGGCGTGCTCGCGGGCGAGTTGCCTGTCGATCAGGCGCTGGCCGAACTGGAAAGCGAACTCACGCGCATCAAACGCCGGAACTGGTAAGCCACAAGGAAGGAAATCACCATGTCTGTCTCTTCTACCCATGTCCCCTGTGACGAGCTTCTGCTCACCAGGGAAACGCCCGTACAACGTCGCCGAGTGCGCGCTGCCTGGCTGTTTCTGACGCCGATGTTGCTGTGTCTGGCCCTGGTGGCAGCCTGGCCGTTATTGCGCACATTCTGGTTCAGCCTGACCGACGCCAACCTGGCGGACACCGGTGGCGGAACCTTCATAGGCTTTGCCAATTATCTGTTCCACAACGGTTCCAGCTGGTCGGGCATTCTGGTCGATCCACAATGGTGGAACGCGGTGCGCAACACCTTGCATTTCACCGTGGTGTCGGTGGGCCTGGAAGTCGTACTGGGACTGCTGGTGGCGTTGCTGCTGAACATCAAGTTCACCGGCCGCTCGCTGGTGCGTGCGTTGATTCTGATTCCGTGGGCGATCCCGACCATTGTCTCGGCGAAGATCTGGTCATGGATGCTTAACGACCAGTTCGGCATCATCAATCACCTGATGCTGAGCCTCGGCCTGATTGACGCGCCCCTGGCCTGGACGGCAGATGCGGATCTGTCGATGTGGGCGGTGATCATCGTCGACGTCTGGAAGACCGTGCCTTTTGTCACGCTGCTGATGCTGGCGGCCTTGCAGATGTTGCCGAGCGATTGCTACGAAGCCGCCAGGGTCGATGGCATTCATCCGCTGAAGGTGTTCTGGCGTGTCACGCTTCCCCTGTTGATGCCCGCACTGCTGGTGGCGGCGATCTTCCGCATCCTCGACTCCCTGCGGGTATTCGACGTGATCTACGTGCTGACCTCGAACTCATCGAGCACCATGAGTATGTCGGTGTATGCCCGCCAGCACCTGGTGGAGTTCCAGGACGTCGGTTACGGCAGCGCGGCCTCGACGCTGTTGTTTCTGGTGGTTGCAGTCATCGCCATGCTTTATCTCTACCTCGGACGCCGTCAACTGGAGGTCCGGTCATGAACCTGCGCCTACTGAAAAAATCGCTGTTGCGTCTCGGATTCTGGTGCCTGATCGGGGTTCTGCTGCTGTATGCGGTCTTCCCTTTCTACTACGCCATCGTGACGTCGCTGAAGCCGTCCAGCGCCCTGTTCGAGGTGAGCTACTGGATCGATAACCCCGACTTCTCCAATTACGCGGCGGTGCTCCATCAAGCCTCATTCCTGCGGGCTATCGGCAACTCTCTGGTGGTTGCGCTGTGCGTGGTGACACTGGCGCTGTTCCTCAGCCTGACCGCCGCCTATGCCTTGGGCCGGGTGAAGTTTCGTGGGCGTGGCACGGTCTTGATGATGGTCCTTGGCGTGTCGATGTTTCCCCAGGTCGCGGTGCTGTCGGGGTTGTTCGAAGTGATCCGCGCCCTCGGTCTGTACAACACCTCCTGGGCATTGATCCTGAGCTACACGATTTTCACCCTGCCCTTCACCGTCTGGGTGCTGACCACGTTCATGGGGCAGCTGCCCCATGAACTGGAAGAAGCGGCAATCATGGATGGCGCGTCGCCCTGGGTCACGCTGACCCGAGTGCTGTTGCCGCTGCTCTGGCCCGCACTGGTCACCACTGGCTTATTGGCCTTTATCGCCGCGTGGAACGAGTTCCTGTTTGCCCTGACCTTCACCCTCACCGACACCCAACGCACGGTGCCGGTCGCCATCGCCTTGATTTCCGGCGGCAGCCCTCATGAGTTGCCTTGGGGGTTGTTGATGGCCGCCTCGGTGCTGGTCACCGTCCCACTGGTGATTCTGGTGCTGATCTTCCAGCGCCGAATCGTTTCCGGTCTCACTGCCGGCGCGTTAAAGGGTTGATGCCCAACAAAGACAAGGAACAGCATCGTGATCAAATTGAAACTGGACAACGTGAACAAACAATTGGGCGGCGCGCGGATTCTTCGCGACGTCAGCCTGGAAATCGCGGCGGGTGAATTCGTGGTGTTCGTCGGCCCTTCGGGCTGCGGAAAGTCGACCCTGCTACGACTGATCGCCGGACTGGATTCGATCTGCGGCGGCGACCTGCTGATCGACGGGCGTCGGGTCAACGACCTGGAGCCGCGCGAGCGTGGCGTCGGCATGGTGTTTCAGTCTTATGCGCTGTACCCGCACATGAGCGTCTACGACAACATCAGTTTTGGCCTCAAACTGGCCAAGACGGAAAAGACCAGCCTGCGCGAGCGCGTGCTGAAAACCGCGCAAATCCTGCAATTGGACAAACTGCTGCAACGCAAGCCAAAGGAACTGTCCGGTGGGCAGCGTCAGCGTGTGGCCATGGGCAGAGCCATGGCGCGGGAACCGGACATTCTGTTGTTCGATGAGCCGCTGTCCAACCTGGATGCGTCCTTGCGGGTGCAGATGCGCAACGAAATCGCCCGGCTGCATGATCGGCTGGGCTCGACCATGATCTATGTCACCCACGATCAGGTTGAAGCGATGACCCTGGCCGACAAAATTGTCGTGCTCAATGGCGGTCGCGTCGAGCAGGTCGGCTCACCGCGCGAACTCTATGAACGCCCGGCCAGTCGCTTTGTCGCCGGTTTCCTCGGTTCGCCCAGAATGAATTTTCTGGCGGCGCGCCTGCATGCGCCAGGTAAAACCAGCCTGGTTCATACCCCCGTATTGGGGATGAGCTCCCTGCCCTTCGACAGCTCGAACCTGGCGGCGGACGCTCAACTGAGCCTGGGAATCCGCCCGGAACACGTGTCGCTCAAGGCAGCGGATGGAACCGCCGGCGTCGTCGTCACCGGGGTCGAGTATCTGGGCAGCGAAACCTATGTGCACCTCGATACCGGTCAGGACGAACCACTGATCTGTCGTTGTGAAGTCAACGCCGGATGGCGAGTGGGCGATCAGGTCGAGTTGCAGCTGGACCCCGGCAACCTGCACCTGTTCGACGCCGACGGCACAGCCTTGAAACGCTACCCGCACGGCGTCCTGCTGCACTCGGTACGAGAAGCAGCCCTATGACCTTGGCTTTGAATTCCATGAACGATCCGATGTCCGCTACCCTTGAACTTGCGCAGCAAGCGCTGAATGATGGCCTGTCTCGCGTCATCCACGATTACCAACCCGGTTATCATCTTGCCCCTGCGGCGGGCTGGATGAACGACCCAAACGGGGTGGTGTACTTTCGTGGCGAATACCACGTTTTCTATCAGCACTACCCTTTCGAAGCGAAATGGGGCCCGATGTATTGGGGGCATGCCAAGAGTGCCGATCTGGTCCATTGGCAGCATCTGCCCATTGCACTGGCGCCCGGCGATGACTTCGACCGTGACGGTTGTTTTTCCGGTAGCGCGGTGGTGTGTGGCGATACCCTGGCGCTGATCTATACCGGGCACACCTGGCTGGGAGAAGTGGGTGACGAGCGCTCGATCCGTCAAGTCCAGTGCCTGGCCACCAGCACCGACGGCATCCGGTTCGTCAAGCATGGCGCCGTCATCGAGACCGCGCCGCAAGACACGATCATGCACTTTCGCGACCCCAAGGTCTGGCAGGAGGATGACTGTTGGTATCTGATTGCCGGCGCACGCCTGGGCGATAAACCGCTGCTGCCGCTGTACCGTTCCACCGATCTGCACACCTGGGAGTTCCTCGACTATGTGTCTAGCGGCAGCGAGGGCGATGGCTATATGTGGGAGTGCCCGGATCTGTTCCGGCTGAACGGGCGCGATGTGCTGCTGTACTCCCCTCAAGGCATGCAACCCCAGGGGTACGAACGACTTAACAAGTACCAGACCGGTTATCGAGTGGGTCGACTCGACAGCGAATGGCACTTCACCGGCGGGCCTTTTATCGAGCTGGATAACGGCCACGACTTCTATGCCGCGCAAACGCTACTGGCCGCCGATGGCCGGCGTCTTGTGTGGGCATGGCTCGACATGTGGGAAAGCCCGATGCCGAGCCAGGCCCATCACTGGTGTGGCATGCTCGGTGTGCCACGCGAACTTGAACTGTGCGCCGATCGCCTTTGCGTGTATCCGGCACGGGAGCTCACCGCTCTGCGCCAGGCGCCATTGCCGGGCACGCTCTGGTGGGGAGAGTCGGGAACCCGGTGGGTGCCGGAAGTGAATGGCGATATGCTCGAAATCCATGTGCATCTGGATCTGCTCGGCTGCACCGACGGCCACCTCGGAATCGCCTTGCGTTGCAGCGATGATGGTCATGAAGAAACCCTGCTTTACTACGATGCTGCGCTGCAGCGCCTGGTGCTTGACCGTAGCCGCTCGGGTGCTCAAGTCACCGGCCAGCGCAGCGTGGCGATAGACCCGACACAAGGGCAACTGGAACTGCGGGTGTTCCTCGATCGCTCGTCCATCGAGGTGTTCGACGAAAACGGGCGCTTCAGCCTCAGCAGTCGCCTCTATCCGCGGCCCGACAGCCTGGGCGTGAAGCTGCTGGCCAGCGGAAGTGGCGGGCGTGTCTGCATTCCCAAGGCATGGCCTCTGGCCTCGGGATGGCTATGAGCAGCGTCATTCGAGTCGCGAGAAGCCCGGGGCCTGTGTCATGATTCTGCGTCAACCTGACCGGCCTCGCCTCGCATGACTTCAGTGAAAGACGTTGCACAACTGGCCGGCGTGTCCCTGATGACGGTTTCTCGCGCGCTCAACAACCCGGAAAAACTGAGCCCCGAAACCCTTCAGCGGGTGCGTCGCGCCATTGATGAACTGCAATTCGTACCGAGCCTGTCGGCGCGCAAGATGCGCGGCGACAACCTCCAGTCGCGGACCATCGGTGTGTTCGCGCTGGACACCGCGACCACACCGTTCGCGGTCGAGTTGCTGCTGTCCATCGAACAGACCGCGCAGCAGGCGGGTTGGAATGTGTTCATCCTTAACCTGTTGAGCAACCCGCCCACCGATCAGAACATCGACCTGATGTTGTCGCACCGTCCCGACGGGTTGATCTTCAGCGCCATGGGGTTTCGCCAGGTGTGCATTCCCGAGCGTTTGAAGAGCAAACCCCTGGTACTCGCCAATTGCCTGGCGGATGACAGTCGCCTGGTGAGTTATGTGCCAGACGACGAAACCGGGCAGTATCGCGCCGTACATCACGCGTTGAGCCAGGGCTATCGGCGCCCTCTGTGCATCAATCTGCCCAAACAGAGTCTGGCCTGGGAGCTGCGGCAAAAAGGCCTGCAGCGAGCCTGTCAGGCATTTGGCCTTGCGCCTGACGCACTCCTGCAATACGACCTTTCCGATCATGACGCCTATGGTGAAACCGCAGCCATCCTCGACAGGCACATTATTGAAGGTCGCCCGGAATTCGACATTCTGATTTGTGGCAACGACCGTATTGCCTTTTGTGCTTATCAGCTGTTGTTGGGCCGTGGCCTGAAAATTCCCGGCGACGTCGCGGTGCTCGGCTACGACAACATGATCGGTATCGCTGAACTGTTCATCCCGCCGCTGACCACCGTGCAATTGCCGTACTACGAGATCGGTCGCAATGCGGCCCGGCACTTGATCGAAGCCCTTGAGGTAGAGGGAGCCCAGCCGGTTGATTGTCCATTGGTGGTCAGGGCGTCGCTATGAAGGCTCTGCTCAGATCCAGCGCGGATCGATCTCCCCGGTCCAGGCCAGCAGCGCCGCCAACAGAAAGAAGCTGCCGCAGGCCGATTCGACCTTCTGCTCCACCGTCGTGGTGCGATAGCAATGGCCGATAAAGCGCCCATTTTTGAAGTCGGCGCTGCGCACGATCGCCGCCAGTAACTGGCCCGCCTGTTGCCACAGCACCTCAGCCTCGACGGCACCTTCAACCTCGACAACACCCGCCGCCTGCCCTAGCAGGGCCAAGGCCGTCATCGCCGCGGCGCACGGGTCGTTCAGTCCCTGGGGCTGATCCAGGCGATTGAGCGGGACGCACACACCTCGACTGCGCAGCCAGTACTGGCTTGCCCTTTCGGCGTCGCTGCTGAACGGCGCACCGTACAAGCAGGCGCCCGTGCCCAGGCCGAGCATGGCCCAGGCCTGACCCCGAGACCAATTGCCCAGATCATCGCCAGCCTGCCATTGCCCCTGATCAAAACGCGCATGGCTGCTCCAGGTACCGTGCGCGCCGGCGCAGGCACGGAAGGATGTTTGCAACTGTTGGCGGCCCAGTCCCAGCAGTCGTGGTTCGGCATTCAGGGCAAACAGCTGCAGGGTCGCGGCCAGCGGATCGATGCTCAAACAGCTGTCACCGTGTTCACCGCCACCCATTTCGCGGCCGAGGGGGATGCAGCCCAGCACCGGATCGAACGCCTGGGTCAGACGCTGCACCGCCTCATCTGCCAGTTCCTCGGCCTGGGGATCGGCCAACAGGCGTGCGCCCAACCCGGCGCCGTACCAGAAAATCAGGCTGCGATGATGGGTATCGCTATCGAGCTTGTCCCGCAACCGCTCGGCGATGCGCCGCGCCTGTTGCAGATATTCCTGACGCCGACGGCAATGGGCTCGCAGCCACCACAACCCGGCCCAGAACCCACCCAGCCAGGAGCCGCTGGCAGAAACCTTCCATACCCCGCTGTCCTGCGTGCAGTACAGGGGAAAGGCCTGGCCACAAGCGGCATCGATCTGCTCCAGTCGCGTGAAGATGGCGTTGATGGCGCGCTGACTTTCAGCGATCTCAAGGGGATGATCCAGGACTTCGAAGTGACTCATTTGACCACCCTCAAGAATGACTCGACTGCGCTGCTTCTGTGGCGTTGCCGAACCCGCGACAACAACAGGCTCAGCAGGCAGCCCACCAGCAACACCCCGATCAACGCCAGCCAGGCATAGGCAAACCCCCGAGGCCCGTTTTGCACCAGACCGAACAATGGCGGGCCCAGCGCAAAACCACCAAAGAAACCCACCGACAGCAAACCTGCGGCCGGCGCCGGGCTGCCGAAACCCGGGTCGCGCAGGACCATGCTCATGGCAATGGCGTTGGTCGCAACTGCGGTCAGCCCCATGCCCAGAGCCCCGGCCCATAACGGCCAGTGACTGCCCGGCACGGCCAGGGAAGTCAGCCACAAGGCCAGGCTCGACAGCAGCAATAACACCAGCAGCAGCCAGGACTCATCAACCATGCGCGCGCCCAACGGTGTCAGGAAAATCCGCGCCACAATGCCCATCACGCCGAAGCCGGCGATCAGGCCGCCGATCAACGTCGCCGGCATCCCCTGCCCCGCGGCGAACACCCCGAGAAAGGTCACGAACGACGAAAGCACGATGCCCACGCACAACTGCACGCTCATCAACAGCGCCAGCCGACCGTTGGGACGGGTAACGGCAAAACTCAGCGGTTTGCCTTGGTGCTCACGGCGAGCCACTCGCGGCCCGAGAAACGCCAGCAACAAGGCCGGCACCAGCAAACTCGCCAAGGCCATACGCCAGCCGAACATCACGGCCAGAGTCGGCAGCAACAAGCCGGCAAACAGCGCCGAGACCTGCACCCCGGATTGTTTCAAGCCGACCACCGCTGCCTTGTGCCGGGGTTCGACACGCTCGGCGATCAGCAAATTGGTCACCGGGTTGGCCAACGCCTGGGCAATCCCGCACGCTGCCAGGGCCAGTACCACGCCGACGAATCCCGGCAGGCTGGCCAGCAAGCCATAGGCGCCCACCGTGCTCCAGAACAACATCGCCATGGCCCGCCGGGTGCCCAGCCAGTTGACCAGCGGCCCGGCCCACAACGACAACAGCGCGGCAAAACCGAAGGCGCTGGTGATCAGCCAACCCAGCCAATGGGTCGGCACGCCAAGGTCGGCGACGATTAATGGGCCAAGGGTGCCGACGGCGTAAAAGATCAGCATCGGCAAGGCCATAGCTGCGGTCAGTACCACCCGCAGCCACCAGCCTCGCGGGGCTTTTGGCTCAGTCATCGGCCCGCTCCCTGCGTCACCGACGGCCAGTCGAAATCCAGTCCGGCGTCGCCACAACTGTCCAGCAGTTGTCGGCCCACCGCACTGATCAGCGCATCGTCGGTGCCGTCGAGAATGTGCGTGGTGCGTGCGGTGCGGTAAATCCCCGACAGCGGCGACAGCTCACTCAGGCCCTCGGCGCCCATGATCTGGATCGCCGAATCCACGGCCTCGCTCAAGGCCTGGGACGCGGCGACCTTGGCGATGTTGACCTCGATGCTGTTGGCCACCCCGGCATCGTGTTTACCGGCCGCGTCCTGCAGCAGCAAGCGGGCGCTGGCGATGGCCTGATAGACCTTGAATACCCGCTGACGCACCAGCTGTTTATCCGCCAGCCGCGCCTGTTGGCCACGGGCCGAGTGGATACGCGCGCACATCAGGTCGAAACAGCGCTGGGCCAGGCCCAGCCAATGCACCGAGCGCAAAATCCGCCCCAACCCCAGGCGTTCCTGCATCAGCGCCAGCCCTTGCCCCGGTTGCCCCAACACATGGCTGGGCGGGACCCGCACCTGGTCGAAAGACAGCTCGCCCTGGCCAGAGAACCGTCCGAGGATCGACAACGGTCGCTCGACCCGAAAGCCCGGCGCATCACTGGGCACCAGCAACATCGACAGCCCATTTTCCAGCGGGCCGGAGCCGGTGCGGGCAATCACCGTGATCAGCCCCGCGCGCTCGGCGCGGCAGATGAACCACTTGCGCCCGCTCAACAACCACTGGCCGTCGACAAACTCGGCGTGGCTGTTCAGGGTTGCCGGGATCGAGCCGATGCTGTCGGGCTCGGACATGCCGTAACTGGAGACCAGCGTCCCCGCCGCCAAAGGTTCGAGAAAGCGCTGGCGAATGTCCTCGCGGGCATGCCGGGTGAGCATGTACAGATCCAGAGTGGCATCGTCACCGAAAATGGCCGGGGCGTACTCGGATCGCCCCTCCTGCTCGGCCACCGCCAGATAGTCGCGCAGGCTGGTGATACGCCCGCCGAGGGCCTGAGGGTAAAAACTGCCCCAAAGCCCGGCCGCCCGTGCCTCGGCGCTGAGTTCGGCCATACGCTGGGCGGCCTGCCGGGGCTCCCCCGCCAGTTCGGCCTCCAGCGGGATGATGCGCTCGTCGACAAAACGTCGCACCGCCCGGGCCAGCTCCGCGCTGTCCCGGGTGGCGGCCAATGGCTGTGCACTCAACATGCGATGCCCGCCCCGCACTCGAGAAACGCCACTTCGGCGGCCAGGGATTTCTTGTCGATCTTGCCTGCCGGGGTCAGCGGCAGCTGTCGGTAGAAGCGCAGGTACTCCGGCAGTTTGTTGACCTCCAGGCCTTGCTCGCGCAGGTAGTCGGTCAGCTCGCTCAGGGAGAAGCGCGGCGCGCCGTCACGCAGGGTCACGCAGATGCACACCCGCTGGCCGAGGTCCGGGTCTGGCACCGCCACGCACGCGACGCTGACCACATCCGGGTGGGCGGTGGCCAGGGTTTCGATCTGCACCGGGCTGATATTGGCACCGCCACGGATGATGATGTCCTTCTTGCGCCCGGCCAGAACCAGGTAGCCGTCGGAATCGATGTAGCCCAGGTCGCCGGTGTTGACCCAGCCTTCAGCATCGCGATATTGCGCGTCGAGTTCCGGGGCATTCACATATTGCATGGGGCTTAACGGGCCGCGGGCCTTGATTTCGCCGACGCTGCCCTGGGGCAATTCAATGCCTTGCTCGTCGGAAATCTTGATCGCGCACACCGCCGGGTTAGGCCGGCCGACACTGTAAAACACCACGTCCTGAGCATCGTCCAGGGTGTTGTGACAGTTCACCCCGTCCGCCGAACCATAGAGGCTGATAAAACCGCAACCGAACGCCTCGACACAGCGGCGCACGGTCACTTCATCAATCAACGAACCACCGCAGATCAGCCCCACCAGGCTGGACTTGTCGGCCTGTTCCAGGCGGGCATCGGCGGCGATGCGCTGGAGCATGGTCGGCACCCCGAGAATGTGGGTCGGACGCAGCTGCTCGATGGCCTCGATCGCCGCCCCTACGTCGAACTGCGGCAACACGGCAATCGAACCGCCGAGCCAGGACAGGCTGCCAAAGGTCGCGGTGGAACCGAAGGACGAGCCCAACGGCACCAGATACAGCCCGCGAAAGCTCTCGCCTTCGGGGTGGATGCGCTGCAGGAAACGCCCGCGCCCGCCCACCAGGGCGTTGTGCGAATAGGCCACCAGCTTGGGTTCGGATTCGGTGCCGGAAGACACCAGCAAGCGCACCGGCGAGTTGGGGCAAACCTTGGGCAATTGCTCTTCGGTCAACGGCTCGGCCTGGAGCATGTCCTGCAGATTCAACCAGCCATCGCGCACGCAACCCTCGACGATCAGCACCCGCAGCGACAACAGGCTCGGTCGCAGGGCCTCGATGACCTGGCACAAATCGATGCCGGCATATTCCGCTGGAACAATCACCGCCCGCGCATCGCAACGGCGCACCAGGGCCTGAATGTCGAGGCTGCCGCGTCCCGGTGGAAACGGCGCGACCACCGCCCCCAGGGCCGCGGCGGCGAGGTCGATGGCGCAACTGCGCCAACTGTTAGTCAGTTGATAAGCGACCACATCGCCGGCGACGATGCCAGCGGCGCGCAGGCTCGCGGCCATGCGCAGCGCGGCATCATGCAACTCGCCATAGCTGAGTGTGCCTTCGGGTGAGAGCACCGCCGGTTTCTGCGGCGCATGCAGCGCGTGCTCGCGGAACAGTTGGTAGACCGAACGATTTGGGTAGGTGCCGTCGCGCTCCCAAACACTGCGAACGTCAGCGGGGACCAGATCAATAATGCCTGCGTTGTTCATCGAAAACTCCAGTGAGCGTTGACCGAGGTGTAGGTATTCACGCTTAAACACGTCTTCAATCGCCTGTCTTGAGCCAGCTGCGACAGGTCTTCTACGGCCACGGAGGCCGGTATGGCGGCGTCGCCCAGCACCTGTTGCCAGGTAGCGGCGGACTGCGACGCCAAGGCACTGCGAATCAGCGCATCACCCCCCTCGGGGTCGCTGTGCAGATCGCAGGCGAGGATATTTTCCAGTTGCTCAAGTTGGGCCGGGGTCTGGCAGTCGATGGCCAGCAGCCCGGCCAGCGTCGGATACACGCCCTTGAGCAGACTGCTGTCGGCGAATCTCTCTTCTTGCAATGGCTGCACGCACAGCAGGTTGGCGGCGCCGAGCAGCGAACTGTCGACCCGTACGCTCTGCCCGCTGAGGGCTCGATGCAGCAAAGCGGCGCTGACCCCTTGAGCGGCGACCACTCCGCCCAGCACATCCAGCACGGTGAACAGCGAACCGCCGGGCGTCGCCGAGGCCAGGCCGATTTGTTCGCCAACACCGGACCACGCCTGGACCACGAAGTCGGTGCCCGGCAAGGGTTCCCCCGGACGGTCATGGCCCCAGCCGCCGGCGTAGGCATAGACCAGCCCCGGATTGACCCGCATCAGGTCGGCGCGATCCAGAGCCAGTTCGGCGGCCTTGCCCGGCGCCCAGTTGTGCAGGAACACGTCAGCGTCCCTGACTCGCTCGTACAGTTCTTCGCGGCCAGCGGCGGACTTGATGTCCAGCTCACGGACTTGCTTGTGCCGATTGAGGGCGTCAAAGCGCACCGACACCCCATCGACGCAAGGCGGCATGCCGCGCAGCGGGTCGCCACCGGGCAGCTCGATGCGGATCACTTCGGCACCCAGCAGCGCCAACAGATGCCCGGCGAGCGGGCCCTGGATCCGCCGGCACGACTCGATCACCGTCAGGCCACTCAAGGGCAGTGCTTGCCCATTCAGGTCAGGCAATGCTTTGCCGCCCGCGCTGACAGCGTCGAAGGCCCACGGCCCCTGTTCCAGTTGGCCGGGCAGATCGCGGTCAGCCCGACGCTCGGCGAGGCTGCGCACCGGGCACACAGCCATTCCGTTCAACGCGCACAGGGCGCTGATCCGGGCCATGGACAAGCGCGCCAAGGCCTGACGGAACACCGCCGGCATTGGCGCAACAGCCTTGGCATAACGCAGCAGGAAGGCCTTCCAGCCCTGCCCGGCCAGTTCGCCGTCGATGCCCACCTCCGCCCAAAAGCGCCGCCAGGGTTCGGCGTCCAGGGTTTCCAGTTCGAAGTGCACGCCATCGGCCGACACAAAGGGCGGACGATTTTTCGCGCACGTGGCCCCCGGTAACAGACGTTCGGCTTCAGCGCCCGCAGTCGCACCCGCCAGGTATTGGGCAATACCGAGTACCCCGGCCGCGGCCATGGAAGTGGTTACAGTGTTGAAGTCGCCACCGCGCAACTGCCCAAGCGCTGCGGCAAACGCGCCTTGCAGGGCCAGGCTGGCACTGAGGGTCGAGACATAATTCACCCCCAGCCCTTGGGCCTTGCCGCTGGCCCGGCCATGCACCGACATCAGCCCGCAGGCTGCCTGCACGGTATGTTCGGTGACGCCCGCGCAGCTGCCGTCGGGCCAGCCATGAATCAGCCCATTGAGTGGTTTCAGATCAGGGTGACGCAGGGTAAAGCTCAACCCCTCGTGCACCGGATCATCGACCGTGGCCTGTGGGTTCAGGCCCAGCGCCGTTGCTTGGTAGCGCAGTGACGCGGCCAATGGTGCGAGCCCGGCAGGTGAAGAGGCAAAGGAGCCGCTGAGGCTACATCCATGTAAAAGACGAGACATAAAACCTACGCCAGAGTGGTTGCATATCGCTGCGCGAACGGCCTCGGGTGAGGTACGCCGCGCAGGCCAGAATCCATCGGCAAGCAATCAGCCGCCGGCGACCGCTGGCAGGATGGTGATGGCATCGCCGGCCTTGAGGGTTGTGGCCAGGTTGTCGGCAAAACGAATGTCGTCATCGTTGACGTAGATGTTCACGAAACGATGCACCTGACCGTCGCCAATCAGCCGTTCCTTAACGCCCGGGTACTCCCGTTCCATCTGTTCGATTACTTCAAGCACCGTACTTCCCTGAACTTCGACGCGTTTCTGATCTTGAGTAAAAGAGCGCAACAAAGTTGGCACAATGACGGAAATCGACATGCAGAACTCCCTGAGCCTTAACAAGGCCCGTGTATTAATTAATTGATCTTTTGTTTAAAGCTTCAGCGAACTACATAAATACTTTCTTCGGTAACTTTTCGATTAACGATTCGAAAGCTGCGCACTGCCACATCAATGTCCGGCAGGGTTGAAACAATCACGTAGTGCACCGACGCGTCGCCGGCGTACTGCACATCTTCGGCACTGGGATAGGCCGCGCTGGCGGTGTGGGAGTGATAGATCACCCGGCATTCCTCGTCCCGCTCATCCAGCTCACGCCAGACCGCCAGTTGCTGTTTCGGCGCAAAGCTGAAAAAGGTCGGCGAGCGCGCGGCGTTGTCCATGGCGATCAGCCGTTCGGCGGTCCTGGCGCCAGCCGGTGCGGCGATGATGCCGCAGGTTTCCAGCGGATGATCCCGCCGCGCCTGCTCCAGCATGGCCTCCAGCAGGCCGGCACGAATTCTCAACATCCTTGTCCATCGCCTCCGTTCAATAACTCGGCAACGCCGGCTCGACGTCCCGCACCCAGGCCAGTACGCCGCCGTCGAGGTTGCGCACATTGCTGAAGCCCAATTGCTGCAATTCCAGCAAGACAGCCTTGGAGCGTGCCCCGGACTTGCAGTGCAGGACCAGGTTGGCGTGCTTGCCAAAGCGGGTCTCGATCAGCGCGGCGGTCTTCGGTCCCTTGGGTATGTGCTGGGCACCCTGGATGCGCACGATGTCCCACTCGGTGCGCTCGCGCACATCGATCAGCAACACATCCTCGCCACGTTCGCGCAAAGCTTGTAGCTCCCGGGCACTGATGGACGGAATGTCCGAAGGCTGCACGCCCTTGGGCGCGGTCAGGCCGCAGAACGCCTGATAATCGCCCAGGGCAGTGATCGGCTGGCGCCCGGGTGAACGGCGCAGCGGCATCTGTCGGTAGGACATTTCCAGAGCGTCGTAAACCATCAGGCGCCCCAGCAGGCTTTCGCCGATACCGGTGATGAGTTTGACTGCTTCGGTGGCCATGATCGCGCCGATGGAGGCGCAGAGAATGCCCAGCACCCCGCCCTCCGAGCAGGATGGCGCCAGCTCCGGAGGTGGCGGCTCCGGGTACAGGTCGCGGTAATTGAGGCCGACATCGCCGGGAGCGTTTTCCCAGAACACCGAGGCCTGGCCTTCGAAGCGGAAGATCGAACCCCAGACATAGGGCTTGTTGGCCAGCACGCAAGCATCGTTGACCAGGTAGCGGGTGGCGAAGTTATCGGTGCCGTCGAGGATCAGGTCGTACTGGCTGAACAACTGCACCGCGGTTTCCGGTTCCAGGCGCTGGTCGTAGCGGTTGACCTGCACATGGGGATTCAGGTCCTGGATCGCCGCAGCGGCGCTTTCAACCTTCGATTGACCGACCGTGGCCACCCGGTGAATGATCTGGCGCTGCAGGTTGGACTCGTCCACCCGGTCGAAATCAATGATACCCAAAGTGCCGATGCCAGCCGCCGCCAGATACAACAAGGCCGGTGAACCCAGACCGCCCGCACCGATAACCAGTACTTTACTGCTCTTCAAGCGACGCTGACCTTCAAGGCCCACATCGGGAATTAACAAGTGTCGGCTGTAGCGGGTTATTTCTTCATTACTTAGGCTGGCGAGTGGTTCTACAAGAGCGGGGAGTTTCATGGCGAATACCTGTTACTGAATGCAACCGATTCTCAAGCAGCAACTTCAATTAATCAATTCAACGGGCCTGCATTTTCATATTCAGAAGGCACGTTTTTGTATGCATTTAAACAATCGTCGGCAACTTATGACGAATAGATGAAAGCCCTCTTTCGAGGGCTTTCAAAGGTCGTCAATAGCGTCAGGCGAGGAAGGTCGACATGTCCTTGCACACAGCGCTGAAAGCCTCGACAAAATGCCGCGCCTCATCGTCGCTGAGCACCAGCGGCGGCTGGATGCGCATCACCCGGTTATTGTTGGCGGTGACGAACGTCAGCACCCCATGCTCCCTCGACAGTTTGCTGACGAAGCGCAGCACGAACATCTCCTCGAAGTTTTTCTCCACCTCGCTGATGGCCTCCTCGATATGCCGCTTGGCCTTGCCCGACAGCATGCGATAGGTGCCCGCCGCATTCCCCGGGATACGGCTGGCGAACTCACGCACAAAAGCCTCGACCCCACCGTGGAAGCTGTACTCGAACTCGATGGCGATCATCAGCCCGATGCCCCGCACCTCGCGGATAAACGGATAGCCGCTGACCGCCTCGCGCAGCGCCTCCTTGAGTTGCCCGCCGACCCGCGCGGCATTGCCGGCCAGGTCTTCATCGGCGATCACGTCCAGGGTCGCCAGGGCCGAAGCCGAGGCGAAATTGCCGCCGCCGAAGGTAGAGGTATGCAGGGCGAAGGTATCGATACTGCCGTAAGCGCGGTCCCACAGCGCGGCGCTGGACAGGGTCGCGCCGATAGGCACGGCGCCGCCGGAGAGCGACTTGGACAGCACCAGAATATCCGGCACCACCGCCTCCCACTCACAGGCGAAGAGCTTGCCGGTACGCCCGAGACCGGTCTGGATCTCGTCGAGAATCAACAGGCAGTCATGGGCGCTGCACAGCTCCCGGACCTGTTTCAGGTAGCCGGCAGGTGGCAGTATCACCCCGCCCTCGCCCTGGATCGGCTCAAGGATAAAGGCACCCACATCGCCCCGGCTCAAGGCCGCTTCCAGCGCTTGCAGATCACCAAAAGGAATCGAATCGCAGCGCGACAACAGCGGCTTGAACGGGTCGCGATGTTTGTCGCGGCCGGTCACCGACAGCGCGCCCAGGGTCTTGCCGTGATAGCCGTTGTCGCAATACAGCACCCGGGGGCGCTGCATGGCGGCCATGGCCAGTTTCAACGCCGCCTCGATCGCCTCGGTGCCGGAGTTGCTGAAGAACACCCGCTCCAGATTGCCCGGTGCCAGTTCGCTGAGACGCTGCGCCAACAGGCTGGTTTGCAGCGGCACGGAGACGTACTGGACGAAGGTCGGATGCTGCTGTTGCAGGTACGCCTGCAGCGCCTGGTTGATCCGCGGGTGGTTGTGACCGGTATTCAGGCAGCCATAACCGGCGACGAAATCCAGGTAGCGGCCACCGTCCAGATCGGTCAGCCAACAGCCGCTGCCGTGGGTGAACACTCGCTCGATATGGTTGAACTGATAGAACTCGCGCAACACCGGATTGATGTGCTCGCCAAAACAACGCAGGGCTTCGGCGCGCAATGCCACCGGAGTATCGACCGGTGACGGGGCCACGCTGCGCCGATGGAAACGGTGCAAGGCCTGGAAGTCTTCTTCGCGCAACCGCTCGCCATAGGACGCCATGGGTGACGGAGAGAAACCATGCAACTCGGCGATCCGGCCGATTTCCAGCACGCGTTCCTCGGGCAGTTCACGGCCGATGGAAAACGCCTCGGCACGCCCCTCCAAGGCCAGCACCAGGGTTTCCGCCAGGCAGCCGTTGAGGAATTTCTTCGGTGCCAGCCCCAGGGTCTCGGTGCCGAAACGCAGGGCTTCACTGGCCGAAACCAGGCCACCATCAATGATCAGGATGTCTTTGCGATCATGCTGAAACGGCAACACATCACGCGGCAAGGCTGCGTCCACCACCACCGAACCCGGTGCCAGGCGATAGGGATCGATCACGCCACCGCTGGACGTCGCGGCGACGTAGAAGCGTACCTCGTCGTAACAGCTGTCGATGTCTGCCGTCATGCGTACCTGGCCATGCATTTGCGCCGGCAGATAAGCCAGGCTTTCGCGGCCTTGCTCGACGCTGCCGCGATGCACCAGGCGCAGGCGGCAACCGTCCCGGGCCAGAAGCTTGGCGATGACCATGGCAATCGAACCCGGGTAACCGACCACTGCCACTTCAGTGTCCGCTGGGGACACCTCCAGGCGAGCCATGGCTTCCAGCACATTCTTGTAGGCGGCGTAGGCCGTGAGCGAGTTGCCGGTAGTCACCGGCACGCCGCTGCGGTCCAGGGTCTGTAAACCGCGATTGCCGACGATGGCGGTAAAACCACCCAGGCCGACCAATTGCGCGCCCTGCTCTTTCAGGCTCTGCACGCCTTCAAGCACACGCCCGGCAATGGTTCGCGGCTGGCTGAGCATCTGCTCGGCAGTCAGCGGCAGGTAATGCAAGATGCCTTCGCAGGTCGCGCCGCTGGCACTGACGATGCGCCCGAAATCGGCGAACGGCACCAGGTTGCGCGGCTGCCAGAGTTGGGCCTGATAACCACGGTCCTGCTCGGCGAGGGTGCGGTCCAACAGGTCGATGATTTTCACCTGACGTTGCAGGGCGATGGAGGTCGGGTGAGCGATAAAACCGAATTTCATGGGGGGTTGTCCTGGGTGCAGGTTCATTGACGGTTCCAGGCGGTTTCGGAGACCAGGCTCAAGCCATCGCCTTCCGAGTTATGGGCCAGCAACACGTCGAAAATATTCAATTGTCCGGGGCGCGTCAGGGCGCTGCGCAGGCTCGCTTCATCGAAGCTCACCAGACGCTCGCGATGCAGGCTGATCGGCCCGACTCGCTCCAGCGGTGCCGCCAACGGTGCAGCACTGGTCACGGCGACCTGTTGCGCGCCGTTATGGGCGTAGCGTTTGTCGAGGTAGGTCTGAATCAACGACAACAAGCCATTGGTGAGGTAGAACAGCGTGACGTTACGCTTTGCCGCCCCGGGGTCCTCGGCCAGCCCCTGGGCCAGCCGTGCCTCGATATCCGGCACCAGCGCCCGGGCGCCGTCGCCGACAAACGCCAGGACATTGCCGGTGCCGGTCATGGCGATATAGGGCAAGGCCATCAGGCCGTCACCCATCAAGGCGCGCCCGTACCAGCCGGAAAAACCCGGATCGGTGCGCGGCACATTACGCACCGCCGAGATGCCGCAACGGCCGACGTCATACACGCCGATGTAGCGATAGTCCTGCTGCTCGATCAGTTCGCGCACCAGGTTGCCCAGGCGGCGAAAGAAGTAGTTGGAGGTCATCGGCAGGGTTTCTATGTGGTCCGCCGCCACGCTCTCGCTGGTCGCGGACAGCACCTCGAGCTTGGCCCGGCGCAAGGCGAGAATCTGCGGCTCGACCTGCAAGCCCCGCTCGATGTGATCAAGGAACACATCCAGCGGCACATCCAGCGCCAGATCGGTAAAGGGTGAAAGATGCCGCGGCTCATGGTTGACCTGCACCACCCGCAATTGACGCTTGAGCTTGCCTTCGGAAAACGGCGTGGCGGCCTGGTCGACCTTGCCCTTGAGGAAGAACACACAATGGCTTTGCGGCCCATTCAACTCGTGGTCGGTGTGCACGAACTGATAGACCCGTCGACTGAAACCGTACAACGACAACGGCCCCAGATAGTGCGGCACCGGCCGCCCCTCGTGGTAAGGGCCGACACTGCCGGGCTGGGTGATGCTATCAGCCAGACCGATCGCACCGCGTTCGGCCAGGGCATGCACGCGTTGGCGCTGCTGATCGCTGAGTTTGCCGCACTGCCAGAGCAGGTGCAGCGGCTGGTGGTTGATCAGATCCAGGGCCTGTTCGAGGGCCTCGACCTGGGTACTGCTGAGGATCGTTGCCGGAGGCGCTGGCGGCTCGGGCAAGCGCACATCCAGTGGCACCTGCGGCCGGGATTCCAGCACCCCTTGAGTGGCGAGGACAAACACCGGTTCGGCCCGTTCGGCGAGCATGGCGAAGGCCTGCTCCAGGCCGGCAGCGATGTCCTCGACCTTGCGGATGAACACCTGGCGCAAGCCTTTGGCCTCGATCACCCGACGCCCGTCGTTATCACCGTCATGGGTGCCCTGAAAGGCGTACCAAACGCTTTCCGGGCTGTCGGCGCAGATGATCAGCCCCGGCGCGCCGAGACGTTTGAGGTTAGCCAGGGTGCCGCGAAATTCATCGATCATGCCCGAGGTCACGGTGATCACATAGGCCCGGCCAAACAACTGCCAGCCGGCCATGGCGCTCACCGCCAAGCTGTGTTCGTTGCAACCACTGAGGCAACGCACGCCGGTGCCGGCGACGTTTTGCTGCATGGACTGGATCAACCCCGCCACCATGGAGCCGGTGTAGGAATGAAAGTCCCAGCGCTCCTGCCAGCGACTGCGCATAAAACGCGTCACTTCGGTGGCCAGGCTCACCGACAGCAGCGGGCCGCTGATGGAACGCGCCAGCAGGCGGTTGAAGTAGGCGTGTTCCAGGTGATCCAGGACGATCCGCAACAAATCCGCGCGCCGCGCCGCGCGGTCCTCCCCCGCCACTCGCAGATGGCGATTGCCACCAATGCGGTTCATCCATCCCGGCAAGGCCGGCAAGGCGCAATACAACAGCGCCGAATGGGGCGACAGGCGTGCATTGGGCGCGGCGGCGATCAGCTCGTCGAAAGGGTCTTCGACGCCGGCCTGCGTTTGCTCACTCAGGTCGAGAATGAACAGCTCGCTCGACAGTTGCCGGTCGAGGTGACGCAACCGCGATTGCGCCGCCTCGACCGAATCGAAGGTCATCAACCACAGATCGGGCAGCGCTGCGGCATGCGCCGGGTTGCCCTGCAGATAGCGCTGGGCCTGGACCATCAGCGTTTCCAGAACCGCCTCGCTGCTGGGCCGTGGCCCCAGGGCTCCATGCATTTCTTCGCAGCCTCCGATCGGTAGTGGCCAGTCAGCGGCGGTGGCAGGTGGCTGCAAGCCGGCCTGCAACTGCTCAATGACAAAGGTCACATCCTCGATCAGAGGCAGAGTCTGGGTAACCAGACAGATACCTAAGGTTGCCTTCATGAACTCATCCTTACTCAAGTCGGACTTACGATTGAATGGCTCGCGGCTGTGGCCCATGGCCCTCAACCCGAGCCGGACCGGGCGCCAACCGCCATGTCGGCGCCCCTTTACCCATACCGGCCGTGGCCACCGCGATCGAACGCCTGGCCGCCAGGGCCAGGGCACAGACCACGAACATCGCCAGGGACAGACCGGCCAGCATTCCCACATGGCCGCTATGGTCGAGCAGCACCCCGGCGGCAATCGGCACCAGCAGGCGCGTCAGTACGAACAGACTGGCTTGCAGTCCGTAGTCGGCGGCCTGCCGATGCTCGCGGGAGAAAAACATCATCAGGGCGAAGACCAGTGTCGACACCGCGCCCATGGCCGTGGCCAACAAGAAAGCCGCGGCCACCAGCCAGGCCATCCCGGCCTGCAACCCCACCGCTGCTGTCAGCATCAACAGGGCAAACAAAGCCCAGAGCATAAACAGCGGAATCGCTCGCCCCGGCCCCAGTCGCTGAACCAGGCGCCCCCCCAGCAGGCTGGCCAAGGCCCCCACCACGCCGCCGCCAACGCCGGCAATCAAGGCCACTTGCTGCGCGGCCATGCCCTGGTCCAGCAGCAAGGGCTTGAGGTACAGCCAGGCGGCGCCGACAAAGGGAAAGCTGCTCAGCAAAACCCAGGTCCACAGGCGTGCACCGGGTTGGCGGAAATAGCCCGACCAGTCGGCCAGGCAAGGTCTGGCCGGTGTGGCAGTGGCACCTTCAGCGCGGCCTTCGCGCAGCCAGGCAAAGGGCAGTAACGCCAGTAACAGACCCGCGGCCATCAGCAGAAACGGCGCCTGCCAACCCCAGCGGTTCTGCACCAGCAACATCACTCCGGCACCGACAATGGCGCCGAGAAACAGCGCTGCCGAGCGGATGCCGCCGGCACGAATCCGCTCGGACTGTGGCAGCAACTTGATCGCCAGGGCATTGACCGGAATGTCTGCCCAAGTCGCCAGCACCCCGGCGGCGAAGGCCAGGCCGAACAGGTACCCGCGATGGGCCGTGATCGCCTGCTGGCTGACCACCACCAGCAACAGCGCCAACAACAGGCACAGCACCAGCGCCCAGGTTCGGTAATGCCCGCGCTCGCAGCGATAACGCTGCACGGGCAAGGCCAGCAGGAACTTGAACACCGCCGGCAAACCGGCCAGCTGGAACAGGCCGATGTCAGTGCCAGACCAGCCGTGCTCGCGCATCACCAGCGGCAACCCGAGCAGCAGGTAAATACTCGGCACCGCCAGCACGAAACTCAGCCAGCCAAAGAGCAGTTGCAAACGCCAGGCGCCGGTGGCGTCCCGCCGGTTCATGAAGCACTCCGACGCGCCACCAGCACCGACACCGGGGTCATGGCGAAAGCCACTTCGGGGTAACTGTCGATGTTGACGAAACCGGCCTGCTGCAAGGCTTCGCTCAAGCCGCCGGCGCAGGTCACCTGACGTCCTTGCATCTGCATCGACAGGTAATAGGCCATGACCCGCCGAGCGAGCTCCGGGTCTGCGGGTATTTCCGCATGGGCGCTGACCAGCACGCCGCCGGGACGCAATGCAGCATGAATCTTGGCCAGGGCCGCGGCCATGTCCGGGACGAAATGCAGCACCGAGGAACACCAGATCAAGTCGTAGCCTTCACCGATCGGATCGCTCGCCAGATCGCCGCCGCGTACCTCCAGGCGCTGCTCCAGGCCGGCCAGACGAATGTTATCCGCGGCCACCGTCACGGTCTGGGCAAAGTCGAACACCTCGCCGGTGAGCATCGGGTTGTCCCGGGCCAGGGCAATGGCCACCAGCCCCGGGCCACCGCCCAGATCGAGCATGCGCCGCACAGCGGGGAACTCCGGCACTTGAGCCATCAGGCGCAACGCCACATCCACGGTAACTGCCCGTTGCTCCTGGGCGATCTGCAAGCGCGCCGCCATGGTCCAGTTGTCGATGGTGGTCGCCATATTCGGCGCCTGGCCACTGAGCTGGCCGGTGCGCACCTGGTCGCCAAGCTGGCTGCCGAAATGCCGCAAGCCGCGCAAGCGAAAGGCCCAGGCGTCACCGCAATAATCCGCGGCGTCGGCCCGCAGGTAATCGCTGGCTACCGCGGTGTTGCGGTAATGGGGCGGCTGGCGATCGTCGCGCTTGAGCAGTTCCATGCTCCACAGCACCTCCAGCCAGTAACCGGTATTGGCTGGGTCGAGCTGTAACTGCCGGGCAATCGCCAAGGCCGAAGTCGGCACTTGCAGCAGGTTGAACAGCTTCCAGTCCAGGGCGATGCGCAAGGCATCGGCGCGCACCCCCGCCAGGGTCAGGTCCCAATAAGGTTGCAGGGGATGGGGGGATGCCAGGTTGATATCGTTCATAGTTCGCCACTCATTATTTTCATCATTCACAGTTCGTAGCTGACCCGCAGACCAATCTCCCGTGGCGGGCTGTAGACCCGGGCGGTGCCATTCAGGTAGCCGACGGCGTCGTAGCGTTTGTCTGCGGCGTTTTTCACGTACGCGGAAATGCCGTAGTGGCTGAAGTCGTAACCGGCGTTCAGGTCGATCAGGCCGTAGCCGCCACGGCGGTACTGGTTGGCCGAATCCAGGTAGGTCTTGCCGACGGCACTGACACCGCCCTGGGCGTACCAACCGGCGGGAGCGTCATAGCGCAGGCTGAGGTGGCCGGTGAGGTCCGGCGCGTATGGGTTGCGGTTGCCCTGATAGTCGTTGCTGCCTTCGCTGAAGCGTTCGAAACGGGTGCGGTTCAGGCCCACGGAGCTGACCACCCGCCAGTTGTCGGCGAACAGGTATTCAGCTTCCAGGTCGAGCCCGGTAGAGCGCGCCGAAGCGGCGTTGGTGATGTGCACCACCCCGGGCTGGGTGATCTGCTGCACCTGCATGTCACGGACGTCCATCCAGTACAGCGCCGCCGAGTAGCGCAGGCGTTTGTCGTCGAGCCAGCCCTTGGCCCCGACCTCGTAGGTTTTGACTTTTTCCGGGTCGTAGCCGGGGTAATTGGCGGCACTGGAGAAGGCGTTGAAACCGCCGGCGCGAAAACCTTCGGCGTAACTGCCATACAGATAGGAATCGGGCTGCCATTGGTATTGCAGCGCTGCCTTGGGGGTGAAGCGTTGCCATTTGGCGCTCTGGCGGCTGCCGACCGCCGGGTCGAGATGCACCTTGTCCTGCTCGGCCCGGGCGCCGAGCGTCAACGTCCAGCGCTCGGCCAGGGGCATCACCCATTGGCCGAACAGCGCCATGGTGTTGCCGCCCAATTGCACATCGGTACGGGTCAGGCTCAGGGGCAGCTTCTGCTCATAGGACAAGTCGTGATCATCACGGTCGGCATAGGCGCCGAGCAGCCATTGGTTATCGCGCCACTGCCCTTCCAGGCGGAACTCCTGGGACAAGGTGTTCATGTGGTAGTCGCGGCCCACGTGGAACAGGTCGGCCGGCATGAAATCGGTGTCCTGTCGGACCCGGTCGTAGAAGTCATTGCGTGCGGTGATCGAGCGCAGCTTCAGGCCCGAATCGAACTCATGCACCACGTCCAGGGACAGGCTGCGGCCGCTGGAGTGGTTCCAGCTTGAGGTGCCGGAACGCACTTCGCGCCGCGATGAATTCACCGCGCCCCACTGCGCCCCGCCATCGCGATAATCCTGGCGGCTGTAACGCAGGTTGACGTCGGTGGCCAAACCCGGGGTCCAGCGCAGGACCATTCGGGCACTGTGCCGCTCGCGGTCATCGGCCTGGCCGCCGCGCCAGGCGTTGTCGATAAAACCGTCCTGCTCCAGCCATTGCCCGGACACCCCGGCATAGAGAGTGTCCGGCACCAGCGCGGTGCTGGCATCGGCGCTCAGGGTGCGCTGGTCGCGGCTGCCGCCACCGGCTTCAATTCGGGCGTAAGGCTCGGCACCGGGCTGGCGGGTATAAATGCTCAGGACCCCGGCTTCGGCGTTGCGGCCATAGAGCGTCGACTGTGGCCCACGAAGGATCTCGATGCGTTCCACCCCCAGCAGGTTGTGGTCGAAGCCCTGCCCCATCAGGGTCGGCACGCCGTCCACCAGCATCAGCATCGAAGACGAAAATGCCGTGGGGCTGGAGGTCAGGCCGCGCACCACCGGCAGGTTGGTACCAGACTGGCCGAAGGGCTGAAAGGTGAAGCCGGGAGTGACCCGGGCCAGGCGTTCCAGGTCATCGATGGCGCCTTTGCGCAGGTCTTCGTTGCTGAGCACCGACAGGCTGGCCGGGACCTGCTCCTGTTGCTGCTCGATCTTGTTCGCCGTGACGATCACCGACGGCAGTTCTGTCTGCGCGATTACAGTCGTCGCGCCGCCCACCCAACAGCCAACAAACAGCGTATAACCGCTGGCTTTCCAAACATGCTTGCTCATTGCTGACCCCATCAATGAATCGGCGCACTGCCACAGCCGGAGATGGCAGTTGACTTGGAAACATGTTATTCATTAATGCGAATGCTTATCATGTGTGTACGTATGGATTCTGGATCAATCCATATGCGAGCCGGAGCCCAATCAAGGAGGACAGTAAAAGTGGCGGCCTTACAGAGGATTTCCCAGTCGTATCGAGTCGCGTCAACGCACTCGCGGCTGGTCAGCGACGACACCGGCGGCTGGATGCGCCAGCAATTGCCGGAAGAGTTGGGCGAGTGCTATTCCGAACGCTTGTGCCTGGACGACGACCTGATGGTGGTGCGTTCGCGCTATCGCCCCACGCGCAACCTGATCGAGGAAACCGTCAGCCCGCACAATCGCCATATGCTGGTGATCACCTTCGGCATGCAGGGCGATTCCGGGTACAAGGGCGCCGACGGTTCGGCGGTGTCGTTTCGCGCCGGCTACACCACCATCACCTCGTTCCAGCTGAGCCTCGGCGAGCGCTGTTACGAAGCCGGGGCAACGGTGTCCCAACTGCGGTTGTTGATCGGCGAAAGCATGCTCAACAAGTACATTGGCGAGCAGCGCACCCGCCAATTGCTGGGCAATGGCAACGTCCGCCAACTGGCGTTCCAGAAGACCTCGGCGGCCAGCGCCAGCCACGCCACCGCCCTGACCCGTTACCTCAACCAAGGGGTGACTGGCACCCTGGACATGCACATTCACACCCTGAGCCTGCTCTCCGAGCAGCTGAAACTACTGAGCCCCGCGGCCAGTCCTGAAAGCCTGCAGTTCAGCACCGTCGACATCGAGAAACTCGACCGCGCCCGGGACATCATGATCGAGCAGATGGACCAGCCGCTGACCATCCCCTACCTGTGCGCAGCAGTGGGGCTCAATGAGTTCAAACTCAAGGAAGGCCTCCATTACCGCTTCAACTCCACCCCGCACCGCATGCTTCACGAGATCCGCATGCGCAAGGCCTACACCCTGCTCGAGAGCGGTTGCCAGGTGGCCCAGGCGGCTTATCAGGTGGGCTACAAATTCCCCAACAACTTCAGCGCGGCCTTTACCCGGTTTTTCGGCAAGCCACCCAAATCGGTATTCGGCAAACGTCGCTGACAAATCAGCGGCGCATTACATTTGAACCAGAGGTGCTTACGCTTTGGAGATAAAGCGATAGGGTGCAACCCCTTGCCTTTCACCCAAAGCGCGCACCAGTACGGATTCGATAAAACACCTTAAAAACAATAGGTTGAAACCCACTAACAGACTATTGGACAAAAGGTTATGTTTTTGACTAGTGACATTTGACAGGTCGTCTGGAGTGATCAATACCTAACAGGGTCACTGCCTATAACGGCGAAAGTGCAGTTAGTGGATATCTGCCGCCACCCATCATTCAAGGGTCATGCTCGAAAGGACTTGTTTTTAAAGGGCCGAAGGTTCGGACCATGCGGTAGCTTTGGCCACCGCAAAGGACATTTTCCATCAAATGTCGAAAGCGATGTTATGCGCAGCATCAAGTAACAGTCTCGCCTGCTTTACACTTTCCATTAACAAGCTTGATTGCCACCCAGGCCCAAACGTTATGCACGCCAAATTATTGACCTGAGTTTCGGCTTTACTGTTACACGCGCCTTACATGCTTCACTATTGATACACCGTCTTAAAAACTTAACACTGTCGCGGCACCACGACCTCAATAGAGCTCACTGAAAGTGTAAGAGCATCGCTGATACGCGAACAGGCATGCTTAAACCAATGCTACGACGGAGCTTGCCAGAATGCTGACGAGTACTAACCGTTCCCACTGGTATCTTTTGCAGTGCAAGCCGCGTCAGGACGAACGGGCACAAATCAATTTATTGCGCCAAAACTACGTCATATTTTGCCCGCAAATCATTAGCGAGCGCCTGATTCATGGCAAACCCCATCAATCCCTTGAGTCTCTCTTCCCGGGGTATCTTTTCATTCAGTTGAGCCGTGACGACAAATGGGCACCTTTGCGTTCTACCCGCGGCGTCAGCCGCATCGTCGATTTCAATCACGGCCCGGCCATAGTCCCTGACGACGTCATCGAGCATTTGCGTACCCGGTGTTTCAAGCCATCAAAAACTCCGTTTCCCCAACAATTCAAGCCCGGCGAAACACTGCAAATAACCCGAGGACCACTGTCGACCCTGGAAGGTATTTTCCTGACCATGTTGGGTGACGAGCGAGTCATGATTCTGCTTCACTTTCTAAATAGAGAACAGCAAGTTCGTGTTCCATTGACTGATATTGAACGACTACAAACTTAATCTTCGCCCTTATGTAGCGGCGCACTTAAAATACAAGCCAGTTAATCTCCCACCCTTTAAACCTTCATTTACACCCAACCTGTTATTACCAGCCGCCTTCTTGATTTCCTGCTGTTTGGCCGGCGACTACTTGAACTTATAAACTTCACCCAACAAAACAACACTGATAGCGCCCCGCATTACACCGAGCACATTCACCCACTGTTTTCCGGTCTATAGTCATTGGATTCATCCCCAGGAGCAATGATATGACCTTCAAGACCCGTGGCCCTTTCGCACTGATCATTATCTATTTCTGTCCCGGAACGGCCTGGAGTCTCGATCCCCAGTCCATTGATATCTATGGGTTCGACTTCACCCCCACCCTGCTGTTTTCAGAAAGTTATGATGACAACTTCCGGGAACTGGAACGGGGGCGTCAGTCTTCCATGGTGACAAAGTTGGCGCCCTCTTTCGAACTGAAGGCTGAAGACCGCAACAGTGCCACCCGACTTATCTGGCAGCCTACACGGTACATTTATCATGACGAATCGGATGCCTCGAATACCGCACAACGCGTACGACTCAACAGCATCATGGAGTTCACCGACCGCCATCGACTGAAACTAGAAGCGGAAGCACGTAAATACGAGCGTACGACGTCGACAGCTGTCGATGGCATTAATGACAAGATTCGCAGTAACCGCGTCAATGGCCTCTATACCTACGGCGCCAGAAGCGCTGCCAATCAGATCGACCTGGGCGCAAGTTACGCTCAACTTCGCTACGGCAATTCCGGCGGCATCAACGACGACAAAGAGCGCAATACCAGCGGCCTGACCACCACTTGGTACCACCGCATCGGCAGCAATACGCGTGGGCTGCTGGAGTACGACCATACCGTCTTTGATTACCTGCAATCCGACAGCCGCCTCGACAGCACATCCGACGCGGTTCTTGCCGGCGCCGAATGGGACTTCACCGCCCGCACCTCTGGCAAAGTCCGTGTGGGTTATGAGCGCAAGAACTTCGATGATCGCAGCGTCGATGACCTCAGTAATCCGACCTGGCAGGTGGACCTGCGATGGAAACCACGAACCTACTCGACCTTCTCGTTTGTTGCCCGCCAGGCCATGGCCGAGGGCGACGACGGTGCCGATGCCGTCAAGACCACCTCGGCGCTGGTCGGATGGCGTCATGGCTGGACCGATCGCATCACCACGGTGGCCGAAGTCGGGCTGTCCCGCTATGAGTACGAGGGCCAGAACCGTACCGATGACCTTCGTGACTACAACCTCGCCGTGGAATACGCAATGCGCCGCTGGCTGGATATCGAGCTGGGCTATCGCTACCGCAACGATGACTCCGATGCCGACAATCAGAGTTTCGAACGCAACATCTTCTTGCTCAGCTTCAACGTAAGTCTCTAAGAGGTTTTCTCCATGAACTCGCGAATGCTTGGCTTGTTGTTCGTGCCGTGGCTGTTGCCCGTGACTTTTGCAGCAGACCCCGGCGCCCAGTACAAACTGGCAGCCGGCGATGTATTGCGCATCACGGTCTTCGGTGAGCGGGACCTGAGCTTCGAGAAAATCCGTCTCAACGATGCCGGAATGTTTTCCTATCCATTTCTGGGTGAGATTGCCGCCAAGGGGCTCACCCCCAATCAGGTGGAAAAGCTCATCGTTGACGGGCTCAAGCAAGGTTACCTGGTCGACCCCAAAGTCAGCCTCAACCTGATTACCTATCGCTCGTTCTACATCAACGGAGAGGTGAAGAAACCCGGCAGCTATCCATTCGAGCCCGGGCTGACACTGGAGAAAGCCATCGCCCTGGGTGGCGGCCTGACCGAACGAGCCTCGATCAAGCGGGTGACCATCGTACGCGGCGATGGCTCCCCACCACTGACCGATACGGTCACGCGCAGCACCGCCATCGCCCCCGGTGACACCATTTCCATCGCACAAGGCTTTTTCTAATCATGGACAACAGCCCAAGCCTATACGTCGAACGTCCGCTCCAGCCGCATGTGCCGCAGCATCAGCAGTACAGCGAGGAAAAGGACACCATTGACCTGCTCAAATACTGGAGGGTGATCTGGCGCGCCCATTGGAAAATCGGCTGGTTGATACTGCTCGGCTGTGCGCTGGCGATGGCCACGCTGTCATTCATTCCCCCGCAATACATCGGCAGCACCACTCTCCTGATCAAAGAAAAAACGCCACCGCTGTTGTCCTTCCAGCAAGTAACGGATTCGAGCTCCGGTACCGTCGATTACTTGCAGACGCAACTGGCGCTCTTGCAATCGCGGGACCTGGCCGAACGTGCGGTCAAAAAGCTGAACCTCACCACCCATCCGGTAACCGATCCACGCCAACAACCGGAGTCATGGTTTGCGCCGCGCAAATGGCTGGCAACGCTTGAGCTTGGTCAATGGCTGCCAGTACTGGGCCGTTTGGCCCCCGTGCAGGTGATGCCCTCCGAAGTCGATATCTTCAATCAAGTCACGCAGAACCTCATGCGGCACACCAGCGTCAAATTCGTCGGCAAGAGCCAGTTGATCAAAATAGAAGTGGAGCTGCCCGACCCTGGTTTGGCTGCCGCTACCGCCAATGCCATTGCCCAGGGCTTCATCGATAGTCAGTTCGACAACAGCCTGAAGTCCTCGCAGACCAACACCAGCTGGATGAATTCACGCCTGATCGAGCTACGCAATAACCTGCGCAGTGCCGAAGACAAACTTCAGGGCTACCGCGAAGCACAAGGCCTGGTCGACGTCGGCGGTGTCGCCACCATCAGCGCCAATGAACTGGAAATGACCGGCAACCGCATGATCGATGCCCGCCGTAATCTGGCAGAGGCCGAAAGCCAGTTCCGCCAGGTACAGGCTTTGAGCAATGGCAACCTGAGCAAGCTCTCCAGTGTGCCGGCCGTTTTGAGTAACCCTTTGGTGCAGAAATTCCAGGCGCAACAGGCCAAGGCCCAAGCCAAGGTCGAGGAATTTTCCGGGCGCTACGGCCCAAAACATCCGACCCTTATCGCCGCTCGCGCCGAGCTGCGTATGGCCACCGACAGTTTGCGCCTGCAAGTTCAACAGGTGGTTGCCGGCATCGAACGCGAATATCAGCTCTCCCAGGCCAATGAAAGCTCACTGCGTAAATCATTCAACAGCAACAAGGCGCAGCTACAGGATATTTCGCGCAAGGAGTTCCAGCTGCGTGAGTTCCAGCGTGAAGTCGACAGCAGCCGCGCGCTGTATGAAACCTTCGTCACCCGTTTGAAGGAAACCGCGGCCACCTCCGACATGGACTCCACCAAGGCGCGCATCGTCGACCCTGCGATTATTCCTCTGGAACCGAGCAAGCCTCGTAAAACACTGATTATCGCGATTGTCGCCATCGTGGCGGCGCTGATCGGCGTAGCGCTGGCATTGCTGTCCGAAACGTTGAACAAAACATTCAAGACCGACGAAGCTATCGAAAGCACGCTTGACGTTCCCCTGCTCAGCGTAGTGCCGCTGGTCACGAAGAAAAGCCGCCGGCAACTGGCGCGACTGTTCGACGACAACGACCATCCGCGTTTCTGCGAGACCATTCGCAACCTGCGCACCTGGTTGATGTTGCACGGCGGCGACATGCCGTCACAGGTAGTACTCGTTGCCTCGACCATGGCCGAAGAAGGCAAAAGCACCATCGCCAACAACCTGGCGTACTCGCTCACAATGCTCGAGCGTGTCCTGTTGATCGACGCAGACATGCGCAAACCCAGTCTGTCGCTCAACTTCGATTTCCCGGCAGACAGCCCCGGATTGGCCAATGTCCTCGCAGGCACTGCGCGACTCGAGGACTGCATCCGGACCGTCGGCAATCTCGATATGTTGCCGGCCGGGAAGCTGTCGCCGCCACCGCTGGATCTGCTCAGCTCGCCGCGCCTGGCCCCCATGCTTGAGGCGCTGAAGTCGCGGTACCAACGCATCATCATCGACTCACCGCCTGCGCAAATGGTCAGCGATGCGCTGTTGCTGGCCAAGCATTCGGACGCGGTGATCTATGTGATCAAGGCCGAAAGCACACCGGTCAACCAGGTGCAGAAGTGCCTTGCAATACTGCAGCAGAGCCATGCCCCGGTGTTCGGTGTGGTGCTTAACCAGGTTGATCTGAACAAGGCTCGCAAACAGGGCTACAGCCATTCCGATACGTTCCAGAACTACGACTACATGTCCAGGTAAGCGCTGGCATCTGTCTGTGCAGTAGTCTCCTTCCAACCTCATCAAAAAGTTGCTTCATCCCAGTCGAGCTATTCCAGCGTGCGGGAACGAGGGCGTGCAGCATTCGGCGCCGATGTCCAATCCATGCCCGGAGGTTGAGCCGATGACATCGCTATACACCGCTCAAATGACGCACCGCCGAGGTCTGACCTTCTGGGGCCAATGGGTGTGTGCACTCAGCCTGGTCAACCTGCTGCTGATGTTGCTCGTGTACGGGCGAGTCGGCAGCCTGACCAGTGAATACCGTGTTCTGATGATTCTCACCGTGCTCGGTTCGGTACCGATCTACAGCGTGATGCAGGTTTACCACAAGCGCCATGAGTGGCTGTCAGGGCTCGCTCGGCTGCTGGCGGCCTGGATGATCCTGCTGGCCGTGTTGATCAGCATTGCTTTCGTCACCCAGACCAGCGTGATTTTCTCGCGTCAGGTGATCATCGTCTGGGCCGTATTGGGTTACCTGGTCCAGGCGGTGAGCTTCTTGCCCCTGCATTACCTGGCCCGACTGCATTCGCACAAGCTCTGCAACGAGCGCCGCGCGGTGATCATCGGGACGTGTCCAACCGCCCATACGCTGGCGAGAAAACTGTCCAGGCGCAATCGCGTACCGCTATTGGGTTTTATCGCAACCGCCGAACATACCGGCCCGGCCCCGAGCATTCTGCCGCTGCTGGGGCGCATCGACGAGGTTCGCGAAATCATCACCCGCCTGCACGTACGCCGCGTCTATATCGTTTTGCCGATGGCACAAGCCGCCATCATCGAAGCGCTGTACATCGATCTTCTGGACATGAATGTCGACGTGGTCTGGATCCCCGATTTCGGCAGCATGGTGCTGCTCAATCAGTCGATCTCGGAAATAGAGCGAATGCCGGCCATCTACCTCAATGAAAGCCTTATCAGTTCGCACCCCGGCAGCCTGCTCTGCAAAGAGCTGTTCGAACGCAGCCTGGCCGCCGTGGGCATTATTGTGCTCAGCCCCTTGCTGCTGATCGTGGCGGCAGCCATCAAGCTTTCCTCGCCCGGCCCGGTGTTGTTCAAACAAAATCGCTACGGTTGTAACGCTGAGGTGATCAAGGTCTGGAAGTTCCGGACGATGCGTGTGCACGACGACAACGAAGTCCGTCAGGCTACCCGCGAGGATGACCGCATCACCCCGCTTGGGCGTTTTTTGCGCCGTAGTTCCATCGACGAGTTACCGCAGCTATTCAACGTGCTCTGCGGCGAAATGGCCCTGGTCGGCCCGCGACCGCACGCCGTCACGCACAACATTTACTACACCGGCAAGGTCCGCGCCTACATGGCCCGTCATCGCCTCAAGCCGGGCATCACCGGGTTGGCCCAGATCACCGGGCATCGAGGTGAAACCCAGACGCTGGAAAAAATGCAGGAGCGCGTCGCCCAGGATCTCAAATACATCAATCAATGGTCGCTGTGGCTCGACATCAAGATTCTGGTCAAGACCCCTTTTACGTTGTTCTCGAAAGACATTTATTAGGAGTCAGGCAATGATCAGTCTGGAATTAATCGGGCATTACACGCCGAATCTGCTGGACGCCAACAAAGCGTTTTCCTTCATCAATTTTGCGTCCGTCGGCAGTCTGTTCGACCGACACCCGACTTCCATCGCCTATTTTTGCGACGGCATGCTGATGTCGACCTTCATGTCGCGCATCACCGGCCGGACGATCGGCCGGGTCAGCTTCGACTTCACGTCCATCGCCGACGCTGTCTTCAGCTGCGCCGAACAACAAGGCAAGCGCGTGTATTTTGTCGGTGCCCGGCAAACCGAACTGGACCTGTTTCTCGACAAGATCAAGGCGCGCTACCCGGCGTTGATGATCGCCGGTCATCACAACGGCTATTTCGATGCACCGCAGGCCGTGTGCATTCATGCAGATATCTGCCGCAGCGAAGCAAACATTCTGATCGTAGGCCTGGGCGCCGGGCTTCAAGAGCAGTTCGAGCAGGACGCCCTGCGCGCCGGCTTCACCGGTGTTGCATTCACCTGTGGTGGCTTCATTCGCCAAGAGGCCACGGCCACTCATCATTACTACCCTGAGCTGATCAACCGCCTGCATCTGCGCGCGTTCTATCGGATGTACCGCGAACCGCACACCATCAAGCGCTACCTGATCGACTATCCGACCAATTTTGTTCATCTATGGGTGATGATCGTTCGGCGCAAAGTGACCATCAATATCACTTTCCCCTGAGCACCCGGCATTGATCACTGAGCACTGACCATGCATATCCTGTTCATCCTCAAGGACTTCAAGCCCGATGGTGGCCTCGAGCGTGTTCAGCAACGCCTGGCCAGGCAGTTTCTCAAGGATGGCCAGCGTGTCCGTTATTTTGTCATGAACGGCGACACGCCAGACGATGAAGGCGCTGCCACGCTCAATGGCGGCGGCAATGGAATCGTCGGCCTGTGCAAGTCCATCGTATTGCTGCGCCGGATTATTCGGCGTGAACGGGTGACCCACCTCATCGCAGCCAAGGAACGGGCCAACCTCTGCGCCTGGTTTGCCACCTTGGGTAGCCCATGCAAAGTCATCTATAGCCGTCATGCAGCACTGGATTGCAGCGAACAAAAAATCAGCCTCGTCACTCTGCGTCTGCTCTATGCGTTGTACCTCTGTGGCAACGGCCGGGTAGTGACGGTTTCCAACGGCCTGCGCCAGTCCCTCTCTGACCTGGTGCCCTGGGGCCGCCAGCGAATCCGTTATTGCCCCAATGCAGTGGTCACCGAACAACTGCTCAGTGCCGCACAGATGCCCATGCTCACGGGTTTGCCGGCCGAGTTCTGGTTAGCGGTAGGCCGGCTGGTGGAACCGAAGGGTTTCCACCTGCTGCTCGACGCCTATGCCATGGCCTTGTGCAGGGCTGCGCTGCCCGATCTGGTGATCATCGGCGATGGCCCGCAACTCGCCGCGCTGACCTCACAGGCCCGCCGCCTGGGCATCGACGCCCGAGTGCATTTCACCGGTTTTCTGAGCAATCCCTACCCATTGATCAGGCAGGCAAGACTGCTGATCCTGAGTTCGTTTCATGAGGGCTTGCCCACCGTGCTGATCGAAGCCCTGGCGCTGGGCACCCCTGTGTTGGCCTGCGACTGTGAAACCGGGCCCAGGGAACTGCTTGATAACGGCCGACTCGGCGATCTGGTCAAGGTCAATGATGTAGCGGCGCTGGCCGAAGGGATGCTGCGCAGCGTGACCTCGCAACGCCGTGCTGCGCCAAGCGGGGAAGTTGCCGTTGAAGCCGTCCGACAGTACACCAGTCAATACGCCGCGCAGGCGTACTACCAGGTATGGAATCAATGAAAAGGCTGCTGATTATTCTGCAGGACCTGAGCGGAGGCGGCGCCGAAAAAATGATGGTGCGCCTCGCCAGTGCGCTGACTGAAGCAGGCAATGACGTCACCTTGTTGATGCTCACCGGCGCAGGTGTGAATTCGGCGCGCCTGGACCCCCGGGTCAAACAGGTGGAGTTGCACAGTACGCGCAGTTCCAGAGCAGTGCCGGCGCTGGCACGCTTTCTTCGCCACAATCGCTTTGACGCGCTACTGGCGGCCCTCACCCACGTCAACGTGGTGGCCATCGCCGCGGCCATGTTGTCCGGTACGCTGGCGCGCCTGCATGTCAGCGAACGCAATGCGTTTTCCCATGACAAACACGTCAATCCCGCGTTGATGGTGCGCACCGCCTATCTATTGGCACCGCTGCTGTACCGACTCATTCCCAATCCGGTGATCTGCGTCTCGCGCGGTGTCGCGCAGGATCTGGTCGACACCACCATCACGCGCCCGCAGGATGTCACCATTGCTGACAACCCGGTGCTCGACAATGATTTTCGCGACAAGGCGCCGGGACGTCCGAACCACCGCTGGCTGCTGAAAAAAACCACTCCGGTAATTGTTGCCGTAGGTCGCCTGGCCCAGCAAAAAGGCTTTGACGTATTGCTCGATGCCTTTGCCCGCTTAGCCGACCCCAGTGTTCGATTGATCATTTTCGGCGAAGGCGCGCTCAGAAACGAGTTGCTCGAGCAGGCCGTCGCCCTCGGCGTGGCCGGCCGCTTCGATCTGCCGGGCTATACCAGCGAACCATTGGCGGAAGTGGCAGCGGCCGATTGCTTTGTGCTGTCGTCGCGTTTCGAGGGCAGTCCCAACGCGCTGGTCGAGGCCCTGTCCACGGGCACTCCGGTGGTATCGACCCACTGCCCCTATGGCCCGCAAGAGATTCTCGACAATGGTGCGATCGCCCCGCTGGTGGCGGTCGACGACCCTGATGCACTGGCACGGGCGATCACCGTGGAACTGACGTTGCCGCGTGATGCGAACCGCCAGGCACGCATCGATGCCGCTGCCCGTTTCGTGAGTGCCTGCGCGGCGAAGACCTATCTCGATGCCTTGCTGACGCATCGCTAGGGGGCGTTCTCTGTTAGTTTTCCCGCCGCGCCGGGTCTGGTGCTGTGCAGGGTAAGGCCGATTTTGAGGGGGTACATATCCGTTGCTGCAGTAGCGCCGGCTGGCGGTTATCGCCCGCCCTGTAGGAGCGAGGCTTGCCCGCGAAGGCGGCCTGATAGTCAACCGGGGTCTTTGATTGTGTACATATCCGTT